>NZ_FNPM01000035.1:0-4386 GCF_900107295.1 Variovorax sp. YR266 | reverse complement strand
GCGGCTGCCGGGGGCGCCCAGGGGGTTGGCGACGAATCGCTCGGCGCTCAGGCCGGGGCGGTTCAGGTAGCCGCGCGCCAGGCCGGCGCCTGCGATGTAGAGCTCGCCGGCCACGCCCGCGGGCACGGGCTGCAGCTGCGCATCGAGCACGTACACCTGCGTGTTCCAGATCGGACGGCCGATGGGAGGAGTGACGCTGGCATCGTGCAGTTCGGCTGCGGTCGACCAGATCGCCGTCTCGGTGGGGCCGTACAGGTTGGTCAGCTTGCGCCCCGCGCTGTGCAGCAAGGCGGCCAGTTCTTGCGGGAGCGCTTCGCCGCCGACAAGGATGTGAACGGCAGGCAGCGTGTCGGTCGCGGAGAGCAGGCTTTGCCACAGCGTGGGCGTGGCCTGCATGACCGTGATGCCGGATGTGGCGATGCATTGCGCCAGAGCGGGCGGGTCCAGCACGACGGACCGGGGAACGATGGTGACGCTGCTGCCACTGAGCAAGGGCACGAATATCTCGAGCGCGGCGATGTCGAACCCGATGGTCGTCGTCGCCAGCATCCGGTCCGAGGATTGCAGGGCCAGCCCGGCGTGCATGGACTGCATGAAGTTGCCGAAATTGGCATGCGAGACGACGACGCCCTTGGGCTTGCCCGTGGAGCCTGAGGTGTAGATGACGTAGGCGGGGTTGGAAGGGGCCAGGGGCCGGGTGCGCTGGGCGTCGGTGGGGTTGGCGCGAGAGCGTGCGGCGATGGCCTGGCTTACCGCCTGTGCATCCAGCAGCAGGGTGGGCACGCCCGCAGGCAGGAGGTCGGCGGTGGCGGAGTCGCTGATCATGCAGACCGGAGCTGCGTCCTCGAGCATGAAGGCCAGACGGTCCCTGGGATAGTCCACGTCCAGGGGCAGGTAGGCGGCGCCGGCCTTGAGGATGGCCAGCAGGCTGACGACGAGCTCCAGGGATCGAGGCAGCGCAAGGGCGACGAAGCGCTCGGGTCCCACGCCGCGAGCGATGAGGTGGTGAGCGATCTGGTTGGCGCGTGCGTTGAGCTCGGCGTAGCTCAGGCGCTGGTCCTCGAAGACGAGGGCGATGGCCTCTGGGGTGCGGGCGGCCTGCTGCTCGAAGAGCGCGGGCAGGGTCGACTCGGCCACGGGGTGCGCGGTGTCGTTCCATCCGAGCAGGATCTGCTGGCGCTCCTCGGGCGCGAGGATCTCGATGCGCCCGATGGGCTGGGAGGGGTCGGCGGCGATGGCCTCGAGCACATGCTGCAGACGGGCAATGATCTGTTCGACTGCGGAGTGATCGAGCACATCGGGCCTGTAGCCCACGCGCAGCTGCAGCTGCGCACCGGGGATGGCGACGATGCTCAACGGGTAGTGCGTCGTGTCTCCTCCATGGCTGCCGGCATGGGAGATCTGAAGTCCGTCGTGCACTGGCGCGCGTGCGATGAAGTCGACAGGGTAGTTCTCGAAGATGAGAAGGGTATCGAACAAAGAGGGGACACCTGCGATGCCCTGGATGTCGGTCAGACCCAGGTGCGGGTGCGCGATGAGTTGGGACTGCTCGTCCTGCAGGCGTGCGAGCGCTCGGACGACAGGTTCGGAGGTGTCAAAGCGCAAGCGCAAGGGCAGGGTGTTGATGAGCAGGCCCACCATGCGCTCGATGCCGGGAAGCTCTGGCGGTCGTCCCGAGACGGTGATGCCGAAGACCACGTCGTTGCGGCCCGTGAGGCGACCGAGCAGCGTGCCCCAGGCGCCCTGCAGCAGCGTATTGAGCGTCAAGCCGTGCGTACGGGCCTGGCGCACGAGGGCGGCGCTCAATTGTGGCGAGAGGCGGAGTGCGATGATCTCCTGCTTGCCTGAGGCTGAAGCGGGTACGGCGCAGAGTTTCGTGCCCTCTTCCAGCCCTTCGAATGCGCGGCGCCATGCATTCTCTGCGGTGGCGCGATCCTGCCGCTTGATCCATTCGATGTAATGCCGATACGGTGTGGCCGGCGCCAGCGAGCGAGGGTTGCCCTGGGCCGCATACAGCGTGAACAGCTCCTTGACCAGGATGGGCATGGACCAGCCGTCGAGCAGGATGTGGTGGCTGGTGAAGACGAAGCGCGCCCGCCGAGGGCTCAGGCGGATGAGCGCGAAGCGCAGCAGCGGGGCCTGGGCGGGATCGAAGGGGCGAATGCGATCTTCCTGGAGCCAGCGGTTGAGGCGGGCCTCGCGCTCGTGGGGTTCGAAGGAGCAGAGATCGATGTCCTGCCAGGGCAGGGCGATCTGGCTCGGAATGATCTGCATCGGCTCAGCGAAATCGTGCAAGAGGAAGCTGGCGCGCAGGTTGGCGTGGCGCTGCAGCAGGGCGTGCACGGCTGCCTGCAGGGCAACTGGATCCAGCGATCCCGCGAGTTCGAAGACCTGTTGCACGACGTAGGCGTCTGCCTCCCGCACGTCGAAGAGTGCGTGGAACAGCAGCCCGTGCTGCAACGGGGACAGGGGCAGGATGTCTTCGAGGACTGGATGGTCTCGCTCCAGTTGTTCGAGGCGGTCCTGATCGATGGCGACGAGCGGGAAGTCCGAAGGAGTGAATCCGCCGGCGCCGGCCTGGTTCGCATGGATTGCCATGGCCTCGAGGGCGCGGAACCAGGTACCGGAGAGTTCGGTGATATCGCCGCGAGTGAAGAGCTCGCCAGCCCATGCCCAGGTGGCGCTGAGCTCGGGCCCTTGTGGCAGGTCGCGGGTGAGTGCGTTGAGCTCGATGGCGTGTGCCATGGGCATGCGCGGATCGGCCCCGCCGCCGAGGGCGGGAGCCTCGGGCGCGGCGGCCCAGTTCTGCGCACTCTGCGCGCTATCGCTGAACGCGGTGAAGCGGCCCAGGTAGTTGAAGCCGATCTGCGGCGTCGAATCCTTCAGCGCAGCAGCCGTCTCTGGGTTGAGGTGGCGCAGCAGCCCGAAGCCCATGCCGTTGTCGGGCAGGGTACGCAGCTGCTCCTTGCTGCGCTTGAGGGCTCGCCCGAGGTGCTCGCCGCCGCGCAGGGCGTCGTCCAGGTCGATGCCCTGGAGGTCCAGGCGCACGGGGAACAGGCTGGTGAACCATCCGATGGTGCGCGAGAGATCGACACCTTCGAAAATGTCCTCGCGGCCGTGGCCCTCGAGGTCGAAGAGCACGTTGGAGGCGTGCGAGGCGGCAAGCTGCGGCAGGCGAGTGCGGCGCCAGTCGGCCAAGGCCAGGGCGAAGGCCGTCAGCAGCACGTCGTTGATGCGGCCGTGGAAGAGCGCGGGGACCTGGGTGAGCAGGGCGGAGGTGATGGCGCTGGGCAGGGTGAGGACCAAGCGCTGCGCGGTGGATGCGGTGTCGATGGCCGCATCGAGGCGGCGCTGCGACAGCAGAGGATCGGGCGTGTCGAGGATGGAGCGCCACAGGGGCAGCTCGGCCGTGCGCGAGGGGTGGAGGGCTTCTTCGTGGAGCTTGCGGGCCCAGCGGCGCAGGGAAGTGCCTTGAGGTTCCAACTTGACCTGATCGCCTTGTCGTACCGCCTGCCATGCGGCCTGCAGGTCGGGCAGGAGGATGCGCCAGGACACGCCGTCCACCGCCAGGTGGTGGATCATCAGCAGGAGGCGGCCCGGCTGCGCGCTGCCGGCATCGAGCCACACGGCCTGCAGCATGTGGCCGGCCTCGGGGTTCAGGCGTTCGGCGGCAGCGCGCGAGGCCTCTGCCACGAGGACCCGGCGCCCATCTTCGTGCAGGCCAACCATGTCGATGCGGTGCAGACACTGCTGCGCGTGGATCGTCCCCGAAGGCGGAACCTCCAGCTGCCAGGAGGAAGAAGAGCAAGTCCCTGCCACGGGCGCCTGGGTCAGGCGCATGCGCAAGGCATCGTGGTGGTCCAGCAGCGCTTGCAGCGCACCGATCAAATGCGCTTCCTGAAGGTCTGCGGGCACCTGCAGCAGCATGGACTGGTTGAACTGGCGCACGGGGCCACCGCGCTCCATCAGCCAGTGGACGATCGGCGTGGGCGTGAGGGAGCCTTCGGCCACATCCTGCTCGTCGCCGGGCGCGGACTGTGCGGAGGCGGCAGCGGCAGCGGCCGCAGCGGTGGCCAGCGCTGCGACGTTCTGGTGCTGGAAGACATCGCGCGGGGAGATGAGCAGTCCGGCCTTGCGCGCGCGGCTGACCAGCAGGATGGAGGTGATGCTGTCGCCACCGAGGTCGAAGAAGTTGTCGTCGATGCCCACGGAGGGCAGGCGCAGGACCTCGGTGAAGAGGGCTGCGAGGGTCTCCTCCTGGGGGGTGCGTGGGGCGCGGATGGATCGCGGAGTGAAGTCCGGGGCGGGCAGTGCCTTGCGGTCGAGCTTGCCGTTGGGGGTCAGCGGCAGAGCTTGCAGGACCACGATGGCCGCGGGGACCATGTA
>NZ_FNPM01000011.1:0-203228 GCF_900107295.1 Variovorax sp. YR266 | reverse complement strand
GTGCTGGTGGCCGGTGCCAATGCAGCCGAAGCCGGCAAGGCCGCCGCACAGATCGCCGGAGTCTCCAAAGTCATCGTGGCCGACAGCCCCAGCCTTGCGGAAAACCTGGCAGAGAACGTCGCCGCTCAAGTGCTGGCGATCGCATCCAACTACAGCCACATCCTGTTCCCCTCGACTGCCAACGGCAAGAACGTCGCACCGCGCGTGGCTGCCAAGCTCGATGTGGCCCAGATCAGCGACATCACCAAGGTCGACAGCCCCGACACCTTCGAGCGCCCGATCTATGCTGGCAACGCCATTGCCACCGTGCAGAGCAGTGACGCGACCAAGGTGATCACCGTGCGTACGACCGGCTTCGACGCCGCGGCAGTCACCGGTGGCAGCGCAGCAGTCGAAACGGCCGAAGGCGTCGCAGACAGTGGCAAATCGAGCTTCGTGGGCCGAGAAGTCACGAAGAGCGAACGCCCCGAGCTGACCGCAGCCAAGATCATCGTTTCGGGCGGCCGAGCCCTGGGCAGCGCAGAGAAGTTCACCGAAGTGATGGCCCCTCTGGCCGACAAGCTCAACGCGGGCCTGGGCGCCAGCCGCGCAGCCGTCGACGCGGGCTACGCCCCCAACGACTGGCAAGTGGGTCAGACCGGCAAGATCGTCGCGCCCCAGCTGTACATCGCAGCGGGCATCTCGGGTGCGATCCAGCACTTGGCCGGCATGAAGGACTCCAAGGTGATCGTGGCGATCAACAAGGACGAAGAAGCCCCGATCTTCTCGGTGGCCGACTACGGCCTCGTGGCCGACCTGTTCACGGCTGTGCCGGAACTGGTGAAGGCGCTGTAAGGGGTCTTCGACGATGAAGACCCGCATCACCGAACTGCTCGGCATCCGCTACCCGATCATCCAGGGCGGCATGCAATGGGTGGGCCGCGCCGAGCTGGCCGCGGCCGTGTCGAACGCCGGGGGCCTCGGCATCGTTACCGCGCTGACGCAGCCCACGCCCGACGACCTGCGCAACGAAATCGCGCGCACCCGCACGCTGACCGACAAGCCCTTCGGCGTGAACCTCACGATCCTGCCGGCGGTGAAGCCGCCGCCGTATGCGGAGTACGTGCAGGCCATCATCGACAGCGGCATCAAGATCGTGGAGACCGCGGGCAACAGCCCGAAGGACTTCATCGAGGCGTTGAAGCGCCATGACGTGAAGATCGTGCACAAGTGCACCTCCGTGCGCCATGCGCTGTCGGCAGAGCGCAATGGTGTCGATGCCGTGTCGGTCGACGGCTTCGAATGTGCAGGCCACCCTGGCGAAGACGACGTGCCCGGCCTCGTGCTGCTGCCCGTGGCGGCGCGCAAGCTGCGCATTCCGATCATTGCGTCGGGCGGCATTGCCGACGGGCGCGGCATGGCCGCCGCGCTGGCGCTGGGCGCCGAGGGCGTGAACATGGGCACGCGCTTCTGCGTGACGAAGGAAGCGCCGATCCACGACAACATCAAACAGGCGCTGGTCGCTGCAACCGAGCGCGACACGAAGCTGATGTTTCGCACCCTGCACAACACGGCGCGCGTGTTCCGCAACGCCATCTCCGAAGAGGTGGTGGCCACGGAGAACCGCCCGGGTGGTTGCGAGTTCGAGGACGTGCGACCGCTGGTGGCCGGCGCGCGTGGCCGTGCGGCATTGGAGTCTGGTGAGGTGCACAACGGCGTGGTCTCGGCCGGGCAGTGCATCGGGCTGATCGACGACATTCCGACTTGTGCCGAGTTGCTCGAGCGCATGGTGCGCGAGTGCCGCGAGCATCTGGACCGGGCACGGTCCTGGATGAACTGAGTCTTTCTGCTCGCATCCGGGGCGACGATCACGCCGACGGGGTGATCGTTCAGAGCCGCTGCGGAAGCTGCATTTGTTGGCAGTCGCCGAGACTTCATGCCGCATGGAACGCTTACTTCGCCGGGTTCTTCTCTAGAGTGGATGCCCCTGTCACTCGATACCCCACCAAGGGAAGAAGAAAGGCGCAACACACCCAGCCACCGAGATGTTTGAAGGCTGCTTGCCTCGCGGCAGGTCGTCGGTGCGAAAGCAGCGATGCAAATGCGAGGTATCAAAAGGCGACGGCCGAGGTGTTACTAGCACCCCGACCGTCTAACCAAGTTCGTGCAATCACCTCTCAAGGAACCGCACAAAAATGGCTACCAAGACTATAGCCCGGCCTCGCACGCCGGTAGCTTCCGAAGACAACGCCCAAGACCCGGCGGATCTTCTCGAAAACACCCTCTCTCAACTCGAAGCTCTTCTGTGGGTCTGCCACGGGGAAGACATCGACTGGTGCAGCGGGGATGGGCCTCGGCGATTGGACAACCTGCTTTGGCTTGCGGCTGAACTGGCTCGCAAGGCGGGCGAGCTGTTTCAGCTGAGCGAGAAGGCGCGACTCGGAGCGCCTGAGACCGGCGGTTAGCGGCTGGTCTGCGGGCTGCGGGTTCGCGGCCCGCGTGCCGAGTTGGTTCTTTGGGGTACGACGGCTGAAGCCTTTGTGATGGAGGGAATTCGGCCTGGTTGAGGTTTGTGGGGTAGGCCTCGGTGGCAGCTATGTGTTCCATGCTGATCGTCGACAGACAATGCGCGCATCCGCTTTGCAGCGGTTGCTGCCGTTCACGATCTGCGTTGAGATGGGTGCTCACGGCCAGAAGCAGTCATCTGACGTCAAGGCACAATGCGATACAACGGGCTTGCGGCTCGAGCTTCGACCCGTGGGGCATATGGAACGAATCGCCGACCACCCCTATCGAGCTTTGCTTGTGTTCTCCCTGCTTTTCTGCATGCCCAACGCGGCCGGGCGCTGCCATGTCATCATTCCGCAAACAGCGGAAGAGAGAAGATGGGCGCTTCACCGTGGACATACATCATTGGCCCGTTCGTGGGCGCGTGCTTGGCATTCGCGCTTGCGCGCCTGTACGACGCGAACAAGCGCTTCAACGAACGGCTCTCGGCAGGCAACCTCGCGTTGCTTTCCATCAAGAATCAGCTGAACGACTTCCTGCTGTTCAGGCTCGGCTTCCACCAAGACTGTCGGCGAATCGCGTTGCAGGGCGACGAACCCGTGTGGGCACTGGTACGACCGAGCTTCATGCAGTACGGCGACTACGAATTCGACTACAAAGAAGTGGCGTTCCTCTTTGAGGGCGGTGCTCGGCCTGCGGCCTTCGACGACATCGAGCACGCGCAGATCCTGCACCACGACCTCATCAAGATGGACGAGCACCGGACCGGCACCGCACGTGAAACGCAACGGCTCGCAGCGAAGGAGGGGAAGGTCGGCGCGACGTTCAAGGAAGTCGAGGCCATCCTCGGCAAGGCGTACGTCGCCGAACTGCACATGCTGGCCGAGGGCCTGGCTTTGCGAGCCGCCGGAAACGAAGCGGTGTATCTGAAGGCGTTCACCTCGCTTCGGGATGCTCTCCGCGACCACTTCAAGCAGACATGGCGCTACCGCGTCGGCTACGTCTACCGTATGCGACACGACGCGACCATTGAGGACATGCTCACGAAGCTGCTGCCGAGACGAGAACCCGGCTACAACGCCGACGAGCTACCGCCTCTCCCCAAAGACCTGCAAAAGTCCGTCGACGAAACTCTGGCACACCGCAAAGCGTACAAGACTGAGGCACAGAAGCGCGGCTAGTCTTCTTCCTCCTCCTCAGTTGCTTCCGGCCAATCTTTCGTCGCCTCGCGTAGGTAGTTAGCCAGCTGGAGGGTCTGCACGTGGCCGAGAACGGCGTGCCAGTACAACTGTTTGCTGTCGTCCTGCGCCAGGATGTCGTACGTGAAGAACAGCTCGCTGTTGCGCAGTTCGTCTTTGTCCTCTTCCGTCAGCGTGTAGAGACCTTCCGCGGCAAGCAAGCATTTGACGATTCGCGAAGTGAACCAACTCGTGAACATGAGGTGGTTGCTGAGCGACCAGACGCCCGGCTCGTGCTGCTGCCCACCCGTGCCGTGCGCGCCCTCGTTGCGCCAGTGGCAGAAGTCATCGATCCACGCCTCGAATGGGCGCGTCGGCTTGTACTTCTTCCAGCGCTCCCGCCACTTCTCAGGGGCGATGTGCACGTCATGCCACTCTGCGGGCCCGAGGTGCGGAGCCATCAGTGCCATCAGCTTTTGCTTGAGGTCGGCAGTCTGGTGCGTGGCATTTACCAACGTCTCAAGGGCGGCCCTCATGAAGACAATTTCAGCGGACTCAGGAACTTCATTGGCGTCGGTGTTGGCGCGAATGAACATCGTGACAGCGTCCTTAATCCTGCTTTGAAGCGGTCCGGCCGGCACATTCAATAGGGCAAGCGCGAGTTCTCCGTCTAGGTCGAAGCAGTACCTGTCCGACACATGCAGTGGACGCAAGAAAACAGGCCTCCCTCGTGTGCCGGTCATGTAGTTAATGCCGCCGCCGTCGCGCCGCCGTGTCCGGATCGCTGTCGAAGCAGGGTTGTCTTCACGGTAGTGCTGCGCTGTGACAAGCAAGCCGTCTGAGTTGCAGTAATCCAAGAACCAGCCGTACCGCCGCTTGGAAATAGCAGCGAAAACGAGCAACTGGGTCTGCTGAAGCCGCTCCTGCACCTCGTCATCGGTGAGGATGGTCTCGCGCTCGTCATCACCCCGCCAGCGCAGAATGACGGCTCTCTTCACGGGCACAGTCGAGTCTCCATCGTTCACGAAAGCACGGTCAGCGTAGTTTCCAATGATGGCGTCAAGGCTCACCTGGCTGGTCTTGCCGAGCGTTCCAGGCGCAGAGCCGCGCGTGTACGGCACCAGCGAGATTGGGCCGATGTGGCCTGGTCCATTCATGGCGGTCCATGGCATGAAGAAAAGAGTGGGCATTCCGTTATCTCCAAAATTTCTTCTTGGGGGTTTTTCGGAAGCCTAGACTGCGCCGATGACATCGCCAACCAGCTTTGAAGGCTGTGCTGTGACCCGACGCACTAAGGGTAAGGCTCTTTTGGCATGCGTGTGCCGCACCCCAGCTTCAGCTTCTAGTCCTAACAGTCGGTCGATGAAAAAACTTACTGACGGCAACCAGTCTGAAGCAGGCGGCCAAACAGACGATAACCACAGGCATGAGAACGCCCCGGTATCGGTGGCTGGTTCAGTCGCACATCCCAACTTTGATAACCAAAGTCACGAGAACACCCCTATCTGTTAGTCGACACTTCCGAATAGAACAGTCCTCACCGAGATGGACAGCGCCTTTCTGATCGAATCAGCGAGGCGTGTGATGGCGCAACGTCATTGCATGCTCTTGCGCGCCCTTTGTGCGCAGCCCCTTGATCAATGCGTCGATCTCCCTCTCAGCAGTACTACGGTGATGAGTCCAGTATTTCTGCGCACTCAACAAGGCTGAGCTGGTCAGCTTTTGGTTGAGCAAGCTACCCGACAAGAGGTTGTAGTGTGCGTCGCCCGCAATTGTCGTTTTTCTCATCTCCTCCAATATCTTCACAAACTTTTTGATCGCTTTGGTGTTGTCATACGCCCTGCTTTCAACACCGCTCAGCTTTCCCAATGTCTTCAGCATCTGGGGTTCGCTCTTTTTCAGCTTATTGCTATACGGGGAATAAGTTTGCTGAAGACCCGGTAGTGTTCCTCCCTTCAAGCGATCTTCAGTCACTTGCTCGTCTTCCGAACGCAGCGCTCCAGAAACCTGCATGCCAATAGTGCGGCTCGTCGCCTTGGACGATACCTTCCCATTGAGATCGGTAGATATCCCGCCGTCTGAGTGAAGCATTAGCAGATGAGGATCGAGCATCATTTGATTGTTTCGCGCATTGGTAAGCGACCAACCCGGGAACAGGTTCATTGGCTCTTGGTCGTAGATGGAACCGAGGCTGTGCGTCTTCAAAGGATCCCAATGAGGCTTGACCAGGACGCTCGCCAACGTGCCAGCCGGAGCACTCACGATCGAATCAAAGGTGCTGTATGCCGAACCAGAGAACAACTGCAGCGTGTAGACGTAGTAGTGCCGCCTGTATGTGTCTGGAGGCGCCTCGTCAGCCAGATCAAACAGTTTTCCTAGATCGGTATCTCGAATCTTGTGGCGAACTTGCAGAGCACTCGCCAGCGAACCCTTTAGCTCAACTTCCTTCTTGAGAGAGGTCGCCGTACATTCGGCAAGAAACAGACGAAGCGCTGCTGCATGCATAGTCATAAAGACCACATTCGGGTCGGGTGTGGTGAAAAATGAAACCGAGCACGCGCCTCTGATGCACCATGAACGGGTCCGCCAGTTTGAATTTCGCTCTCGAAACCGTGCTTGATCAATACCGAGAAATTGGTAGTCGCAGGACAATTGAGGCGATAGCGCACAGCGATGCCATCGCCACATTGCCGACGTCGATCTCCGAGAAGCCGGCCAAGTCGTACTTCGTCGAAGTGCGGTCCCTGCCGCTACCGTCGCTCGGCGTCCCATGGGACTGCTGCGGAGCATGGGTCGGCCGCTTCCGCCGAATGCACGGCTCTTTCGCGACCGCCTGCGCAACCCACTAGACTTGGCAGCAGCGCACAAGTTTGCGCACCGGCGCGACGAGAGACGGCCACGCACCTGATCTCAGCGGTAAGCCCCCGCACCGTCCACCTGCAATCCGCCACAGCGATCGCACCGCCAACCTCACAGCCGCACTCATCGTGCGCAGGGCGCCGGGTACTCCCCGCAGCGAAATAAAGGAGGAGCCCGAAGGGCGGGGGACATTCGCGGAGGGGAGTACCCGGCGGCCTGTGCACACACCCCGGAAGTGCCTTTCCCAAGCCCCGCAGCTAAGGAAACCCCCGATACATGAGTGGTCATCGACCACCTAGCATCGAAGGCTGTTCCCTGTCGAGGTGTACCGGACGCGTCCCGCCGTTCGTGCCTCACTGACCATCCCGCGATGACAACTCCACCCGAGTCCGGCCCCACGCTGGACGCCGCCAGCCCCCTTCCCCCCGACATCGAAGCAGCCGACGAACCGACCAAGGTTCCCCTTGCCATCGAAGACTGGCTCACGGTCATCATCATGGGCGCGCTGGCGCTCATCACCTTTGCCAACGTCATCGTTCGCTACTTCACCGACTCGTCCTTTGCGTGGACCGAAGAGTTCTCGGTGTTCCTCATGATCATGCTGGCGCTGGTGGCCGGCTCGGCCGCTGTGGCGCGCGACCGGCACATCCGCATCGAGTACTTTTCCGAAAGCGGCTCGATGGCACGGCGCAAGCGGCTCGCGCAGTTCGGCGCGCTGATGATCGCCATTCTGTTCACGCTCATCGGCGCACTCAGCATCCGCATGGTGTGGGACGACTTCCGCTTCGAAGAAACGACGCCCGGCATCGGGCTACCGGCCTGGTGGTATTCGATCTGGCTGCCGATCGTGTCGTTCGCCATCGCGTTGCGCGCGGTGGGCCTCATGATCCGCCGCGGACGCAAGACGAACTACGGCTCGGACAGCAAGGACGACACCAAGTGATCGCCACCCTGCTCTTCGTTGCCTTCGTCGTGATGATGCTGGTGGGCGTGCCCATTGGCGCCGCGCTGGGCCTGGCGGGCGCCGCCTGCATCGCGCTGGCCAACAGCGACGCCCAATGGTTCGGCCTGCTGGCAGTGCCGCAGAACTTCTATGCCGGCCTCGGCAAATATCCATTGCTGGCCATTCCGATGTTCGTGCTGGTCGGCTCCATCTTCGACCGCTCGGGCGTGGCGCTGCGGCTCGTCAACTTTGCCGTCGCCATCGTGGGCCGCGGCCCCGGCATGCTGCCGCTGGTGGCGATTGCGGTGGCGATGTTTCTCGGCGGCATCTCGGGCTCGGGCCCGGCCAATGCAGCCGCGGTGGGCGCGGTGATGATCGCGGCCATGTCGCGCGCCGGCTACCCTGCCGCCTTCTCGGCCAGCGTGGTGGGCGCTGCAGCGGCCACCGACATCCTGATTCCGCCATCGGTGGCCTTCATCGTGTACTCGGTGCTGGTGCCCGGTGCTTCGGTGCCGGCGCTGTTCGCGGCCGGCATGATCCCCGGCGTGATGGCAGGCCTGGCGCTGATGATTCCGGCCGTGATGCTGGCGCGCAAACACAAGATGGGCGCGCTCGAAGCCACGCTGCCGCGCCCGCCGTTCTGGAAGAGCTTTCGCGAAGCAACCTGGGGGCTGGCCGCGCCGGTGCTCATCCTCGGCGGCATGCGCGCGGGCTGGTTCACGCCGACCGAGGCGGCAGTGGTGGCGGTGTTCTACGGCCTGTTCGTGGGCATGTGCATCCACCGGACCATCAAGGTGCGCGACCTGTTCGTGATCTTGCGCGAGTCGGGTGAGCTCTCTGCCGTGATCCTGCTGGTGGTGTCGCTCGCGGGCATCTTCGCGTACTCGTTGTCGACGCTGGGCGTGATCGATCCGGTGACGCGCGCCATCGTGAATTCGGGCCTGGGCGAGTACGGCATCCTGGCGCTGCTGATACTGCTGCTCATCACGGTCGGCATGTTCCTCGACGGCGTGTCGATCTTCCTGATCTTCGTGCCGCTGCTGCTGCCCATCGTGCAGTACTACAAGTGGGACCCGGTGTGGTTCGGCGTGATCCTCACGCTGAAGGTGGCGCTGGGGCAGTTCACGCCGCCGCTCGCGGTCAACCTGATGGTGTCGTGCCGCATCGCCAAGGTGCGCATGGAAGAGACCGTGCGCTGGGTGGGCTGGATGCTGTTCTCGATGTTCGTGGTGATGGTGCTGGTCATCATCTTTCCCGAACTCGCACTCTGGCTGCCGCGCAAGCTCGGCTACTGATTTTTGTCCCGTCTCAGAACCATAAGGAGAGCCCTCATCATGAAATTCCGCCGCACCCTTCTCGGCCTCGCCGCCGCAGCAACCGCCCTGGGCATATTCTCGACCGGCGCCATGGCGCAAGCCGCCTACAAGCCCGAATACAAGATGTCGCTGGTGCTCGGCCCGCCCACGCCCTGGGGCCAGGCCGGAAAGATCTGGGCCGACATGGTGAAGGAGCGCACCCAGGGCCGCATCAACATCAAGCTGTACCCCGGCGTGTCGCTCATTCAGGGCGACCAGACGCGCGAATTCAGCGCGCTGCGCCAGGGCGTGATCGACATGGCCGTTGGCTCGACCATCAACTGGTCGCCGCAGGTCAAGCAGCTCAACCTGTTCTCCATGCCATTCCTGATGCCTGACTACGCGGCCATTGACGCGCTCACGCAGGGCGAGGTCGGCAAGGAGATGTTCAAGACGCTCGACAAGGCCGGCGTGGTGCCGCTCGCCTGGGGCGAGAACGGCTACCGCGAAATCACCAACTCGAAGCGGGTGATCAAGTCGCCGGCCGACGTCAAGGGCATGAAGATCCGCGTGGTCGGCTCGCCCATCTACTCCGACATGTTCACCGCGCTCGGCGCCAACCCCACGCAGATGAGCTGGGCCGACGCACAACCCGCACTCGCGAGCGGCGCGGTCGACGGCCAGGAGAACCCGCTGTTCCTGTTCACCGTGCTCAAGATGCAGAACGTGGGCCAGAAATTCCTGACCGCCTGGGGCTACGTGGCCGACCCGCTGGTGTTCGTGGTGAACAAGGAAATCTGGGCCTCGTGGACGCCGGCCGATCAGGCCATCGTGCGCCAGGCGGCCATCGATGCGGGCAAGGAAGAAATCGTCATCGCACGCAAAGGCCTGATCGAAGCCGACAAGCCGCTGCTGAAGGAAATCGCAGGCATGGGCGTGACGGTGACCAGCCTCACACCAGCCGAACGCGATGCCTTCGTGAAGGCAACGCGACCGGTGTACGACAAGTGGAAGTCGACCGTGGGTGCCGACCTTGTTGCGAAGGCCGAGCAGGCGATTGCCGCACGCAAGAAGTAAGAGCAGGCTCGGCGCATTGCGGGCGCATCAGCCGCGATAGCGGCTCGGGTTCGCGCCCGCCATCTTCTTCATCAGGCGCCGCAACGCCGTGGCGTCCTGATAGCCCACGGCGCTTGCCACCTGCTCGACAGTCATCCGGCTCGACTCGAGCAGCGCGCGGGCGCGCCGCAAACGCACGCTTTGCACCAGCGCCTGCGTGCTCCTGCCGGTGGCCTTCTGGATGTGGCGCGACAGCGTGCGCTCCGACATGCAGAACTCGCGCGCCAACGCACTGACCGCGGGCGGATCGGGCAATGCCGATTCGACCCGCGCCGCCAGTCGCGCCACAAGGTCGTTGCCGTTGGCCAGCACCTCCGGCACGATGAACGGTGCCTGCGCCTGACGCCCGTCGATCAGCAGCATGCGCGAGACAAGATCGGTGAGCGCGCTGCCACAGCGCTCGCGCAGCAGATGCAGCATCAGGTCGGTCTGCGCGAACGCGGCGCCGGCCGTGACCACGGGGCCGTCGGAACACACCATGCGGTCGACGTCGACGATGCAGCCAGGCGCCATCTGCTTGAGCAGCGCTGCGTACCACCATGAAGTTGTTGCGCGCCGCCCCTGAAGCAGGCCCGCGGCATTCAGCAGGAACACCGCCGAGCACGAGGCCGCGACCTGCCCTCCGGCCTTCGCATGACGCACGAGGCCCGCAATGGCCTTGGCCGCGTCGTCGCTGTCGAGGCACCGCCGGATCTCGCCCGGCGTGTTGAGCCCCAGCCCCGGCACCACCCATGTCGAGCGGTCGTCACGGGGTCGTACGGGCAGGCGCGCAGTCTCCAGGCTCATGCCGGCCTGCAACCGCACCGGGCCACCCTGCACCGAGCACAGCCTCCAGCGCGGCGGCGCCACGCCGGCACGAGCGGCCACGGCCTGCGCGGCGCCCAGGATGTCGAGCGTGACCGCCACGCTGGAGTTGAAGGCGCCCGGCAGCACCAGGACGGTGAAATCGTGCATGTCTGATTCAGCCCTGAAACGGTCAAATTTGACACTGCCATTCTGGCGACGCGCGCGGCCCAATACAAGCTCATCCGCTTTCCCCGTGCCGTCCACGGCCGCACTCACATGACACCGACCCGCTCCCTGAACGAAGACGATCCGCTCGACGACTTCACCCCGCGCCAGATCACGCTCGATGGCATCGAGAAGAAGGTCTACCTGATGGGCCAAGGCCCCGCCGTGATCGTGATGACCGAGATGCCGGGCATCAGCCCGCACGTGGCGCGCTTTGCACGCTGGGTGCGCGACGCGGGCTTCACCGTCTACATGCCTTCGCTGTTCGGCCGCGACGGCGCGGTGCCGCAGGCCGAGGAAGGCGCCGCCGTGTTCCAACGGGCCTGCGTGAGTGCGGAGTTTCGCGCCTTTGCATCGAATGCATCGAGCCCCGTGACGCAATGGCTGCGCGCGCTCGCGCGGCTGGCGCATGAGGAATGCGGCGGCCCCGGCGTGGGCGCGATCGGCATGTGCTTCACCGGCAACTTCGCGCTCTCGATGATGATGGAGCCCGCCATGCTCGCGCCGGTGGTGTGCCAGCCTTCGCTGCCACTGGACGACCCTGCCGGCACAAACGTGGCGGCCGACGAACTCGCGGCCATGCGCCAGCGCCTGGAGCGCGAGGATCTGAGCGTGATGGCCTACCGCTTCGACGGCGACAGGTTCTGCAAGGCCGAGCGCTTCGCTGCGTTCTCTCAAGCACTGGGCGAGCGTTTTGTCGCACGCGTGCTGCCCGACAACGCAGCCAACCCGAACACGCCGCCCTTCTTCGCGCAGGTGGTGGCCAGCCCGCACAGCGTGGTGACGGCGCACCTGATCGATGAGGCCGGGCAGCCGACGCTTGCTGCAAGGGACGAGATCCTGGCGTTCTTTGCGCTGCGGCTGCTGGATCGTCGGCGCTGAGCAAGCGGCGTTTTCACAACAGGCGACCGACCTCTTCCTGGGCGTGTTTGCGCACTTTTCACTTCGGCCGCCCGCACGCGCTAACCCCTTGGTATGCGCACCGTTGCGAGCCCGTGCATCGCCACCGACAATGCACCCGCGATCCGATGCCGCGCCGCGAGATGCTCTGGCAGACTGACTTGCACAGCGCACTTCTTCGCGCAGCAAGGAGCCTCCTTCACCATGCATCCCAGGTCCACCGCATCGACCGTCGCAACAACACGGCCATCGCGCTTCGCGATCTTTTCGGTTCTTCTCGCAGCACTCGTTTTCTTGACCACCAGCTTCATCACCCCGAAGGCACATGCAGCCGATGCCACCGTGCACACGCTGATCATCGACACCGACCCCGGCGCCGACGACGTGATCGCCCTGCTGTTTGCCATGGCCTCGCCCGAGCAGTTGAAGATCCAGGCGCTGACCACCGTGGCCGGCAACGTGCAGCTCGCCAAGACCTCGCGCAATGCGCGTCTCGCTCGCGAGTGGGCAAAGCGGCCCGACATTCCGGTCTATGCCGGTGCGCCGCGACCCCTGTTGCGCACGCCCATCTATGCAGCCGACATCCATGGCAGCGAAGGCATCACCGGCGTCAAGGTGCACGAGCCGAGCCAGCCGCTGGCTGATGGCAATGCGGTCGACTACCTGATCCGCACGCTGCGCGCGGCGCCCGAAAAAAGCGTGACGCTCGCCATGCTCGGGCCCGAGACCAACCTCGCGCTGGCGCTGACGCAGGCTCCCGACATCACGCGCGGCCTGCGCGAGCTGGTGCTCATGGGCGGCGCGCATTTCAACGGCGGCAACATCACGCCGACTGCGGAGTTCAACGTGTTCGCCGATCCGCATGCGGCCGAGATCGTGCTCAAGAGCGGCGTGCCGATCACCATGCTGCCCCTAGACCTCACGCACAAGGTGCTGACCAGCCCCGAGCGCATTGCCAGGCTGCGCGGCATCGGCAGCCAGGCAGGCAAGACGGTGGCCGACATCCTCGATGCCTATGTGCAGCACGACATGCAGTACTACGGCCTGCCCGGCGGCCCGGTGCACGACGCCACCGTGATCGCCTACCTGCTGCAGCCCTCGCTGTTCAGGGGCCGGAAGGTGAACGTGGAAGTCGACAGCCGCGAAGGGCTGGGCTTCGGCCAGACGGTGGTCGACTGGTACGGCGGCTTGAAGAAGCCCGCCAACGTGAACTGGATTGCCGAGGGGGATGCGCAGGGGTTCTTCGATCTGCTGACGCAGCGCATTTCCCGCCTGCCTTGAGCTGCATCGCCCCAGAACGACGTTGACGGCGGTGGCATGCGGGGCCACCATGGTGCACCGTCGCCAATGCCCGGCTAGGCGGCGGACTCGTCGGGGAGGCCTGCCCGCTCTGGAATAGGTGAGCAAACGCGCCATTTCAGGGCTTTCGAGGAGGTCTCATGGCTGAAAGCGACAAGGTGTTCGCAGGCTCGATCCCGAAGTTCTACGACACGCTGATGGTCCCCCTCATCTTCGAGGCCTACGCCACCGACATGGCAGAACTTGTTGCGGCCTCCTCGCCCGGCTCGGTGCTTGAAACGGCGGCCGGCAGCGGTGTGGTTACGCGGGCGCTTGCGCCAAAACTCGGCGCCGGCGCGCGCTATGTGGTAACCGACCTCAACCAGCCCATGCTCGACTATGCAGCCACCCGGCAGGGGCCCGATGGCCGTATCGAGTGGCGGCAGGCGGACGCGCTCGCCCTGCCGTTCGAAGATGCATCGTTCGACGTTGTTTGCTGCCAGTTCGGCGCGATGTTTTTCCCCGACCGGGTCGCAGGCTATGCCGAGGCGCGTCGCGTGCTGAGGCCGGGCGGGCGCTTTGTCTTCAGCGTGTGGGACCGCATCGAAGAGAACGCCTTTGCCGACGACGTCACGAACGCCGTCGCCACGGTGTTTCCGCATGACCCTCCGCGATTTCTCGCCCGCACGCCGCACGGCTATCACGACACCGCACTGATCCGCGAGGATCTGGGCCGCGCAGGGTTCACCAGCATCGGGATCGAGACGCGCGAGAAGCTGAGTCGCGCCCCCTCGGCACGCGACGTTGCCACCGCCTATTGCCAGGGAACGCCGCTGCGCAATGAAATCGAGGCGCGCGACGCCAGCCTGCTTCAGCTCGCTACGGAGCGCGCAACGGAGGCGATCGCCAGCCGCCATGGCAAAGAGGGCCCGGTGGCCGGCAAGATTCAGGCACATGTGATCGTGGCAGCCGGATAGCGGAGTCCCGGCGCGCGCTTCATCCGGTCATCTCGCGCCGCCTTTGGCGCACTTCATCGCATTCGCATGGAAGTTGCGCTGCGGCGCGGCAACCATGCGCACTCCATAACCATGTGATGGAGATCCGCGATGCGCACTGCCTTCTTCTTTCGCCAGCCCCTGCTGCTTGCCTCGGGCCTGCTGCTGTCCTTCCAGCTCCTGGCAGCCCAGGCCGGCTGGCGGCAGCTGCGCATTCCGGGCGACACGCCCGACGCTGCACCCACGGTGGTCGCGCTCTACTACCCGACGAAGGCGACGGAGCGCACGACGGCCATGGGTCCATTCACGGTACAGGCGGCCATCCAGGCGCCGCCCGAGGACAAGTTCAAGGGATTGATCGTGCTGAGCCACGGTATCGGCGGCACCGAACTGGGCCACAGCAGCCTCGCCGAGGCCCTCGCGCGGGACGGCTACATGGTCGCGGCCCTTCGCCATCCCGGCGACAACTGGCAGGACGGGTCGCTGCTGCAGAAAGGCGGCGGCGTCTACTTCACCGAACGGCCGCGGCAGGTATCGCGCGTGATCGACGCCTTGCTGCAAGACCCGCAGTGGAAGGATCGCATCGCCAGCGACGCCCAGGGCTTTCGCATTGGCGCGGTGGGGCATTCGGCCGGCGGCTATACCGTGCTGGCACTGGCGGGTGGGCAGGTCGACCTGTCGCGCATTCGCAGGCACTGCGAGAGCGAGCGCGAGGCCGATCCGGTTTTTTGCGGCGTGGGCCGGAACGCCCCAACGACGGCTGGCTCGCCTGCTGCATCAGCATCGGTGCTGCCTTCGCTGCGCGACCCGCGGGTGCGTGCAGTCGTGCTGCTGGCGCCGGCGGGTGTTGTCTTCACGGCGTCTTCGCTGGCGGAGATCAGGATCCCGACGCAGATCTATGAGGCGGAGCTGGACCGGTTCCTCGTCCCGCGTTTTCACGCCGAATGGATTGCGCAGAACATGCCCCGCGCCGAACTCCACCGGGTTCCCAACGCCTGGCATTTCGCGTTCATGGACACCCCGGCCAGCGCCATTCCAAGCGACGACGGAGACATCAGGAACGACCCGCCGGGCTTCGATCGAAAGGCCTTCCTGGCGCGGCTGGGCCTCGAGATTCCAGCCTTCTTCGACAAGGCATTGCCCGAGCGCGAATGAAAAAAGCCACGCTGCAGAACAGCGTGGCTTTTGACTTTCTTGCGCGGCAGCAGCGAATCAGTGCTGCAGGATCTTGTTCAGGAAGTCCTTGGTGCGCGGCTGGCGGTTTTCCGGGTGGCTGAAGAACTCGTCCTTCGGGCAGTCTTCCAGGATCTTGCCGCCCACGTCGATGAAGATCACGCGGCTCGCGACCTTGCGGGCGAAAGCCATTTCGTGCGTGACCACCATCATGGTCATGCCTTCCTTGGCCAGGCTCACCATCACGTCGAGCACTTCGCCGACCATCTCGGGGTCGAGTGCCGAGGTGGGTTCGTCGAACAGCATCACGATCGGGTCCATCGACAGCGCACGGGCAATGGCCACGCGTTGCTGCTGGCCGCCCGAGAGCTGGCCCGGGAACTTGTCCTTGTGCGCCATCAGGCCCACGCGGTCGAGCATCTTCAGGCCACGGGTCTTGGCTTCATCGGGCGTGCGGCCCAGCACCTTGATCTGCGCGATCGTGAGGTTCTCGGTCACCGACAGGTGCGGGAACAGCTCGAAGTGCTGGAACACCATGCCGACCTTGGAGCGCAGCTTGGGCAGGTTGGTCTTGGGGTCGTGCAGCGGAATGCCGTTGACGGTGATCTCGCCCTTCTGGAAGGGCTCCAGCGCATTCACGGTCTTGATGAGAGTGGACTTGCCCGAGCCCGAAGGCCCGCACACCACCACCACGTCGCCCTTGGAAATGCTCACCGAACAATCGTTGAGCACCTGCACCGGGCCATACCACTTGGATACGTTCTTGATTTCAATCATTTTTTCGGACATTTCTTTCTCTCCGGTTCAGCCACTCAAACAATCAGCGAATGATGGCGATCTTCTTGTGCAGGCGCTTGACCAGCCAAGAAAGGGCGTAGCACATGACGAAGTACACGACGGCCGCGAGCAGGTAGGCCTCGATCGGGCGGCCGAAGTTCTTGCCCGCGGTCTCGAAGCCCTTGAGCATGTCGTAGGCACCGATGGCGTAGACCAGCGACGTATCCTGGAACAGGATGATGGTCTGCGTGAGCAGCACCGGCAGCATGTTGCGAAAGGCCTGCGGCAGCACGATCAGGCGCATGTTCTGGCCGTAGGTCATGCCCACGGCCTGGCCGGCATTCACCTGGCCGCGCGGGATCGACTGGATACCGGCACGCATGATCTCGCTGAAGTACGCGGCCTCGAACGCCACGAAGGTGATCACGGCCGAGATTTCGGAGCGGTAGTTGGAGCCGACCGAACCGAACAGCGAATAGAACGACGCCGGCACGAGCAGGAAGAACCACAGGATCACCATCACCAGCGGGATGCTTCGCATGCCGTTGACGTAGATGGCCGCTGGCGCATCGAGCCACTTCTTGCCCGACAGGCGCATGAGCGCCAGGATCGTGCCGAAGATCACGCCGCCGATCGTGGCGACTATCGTCAGCATGATGCTGAAGTAGAAGCCCTTGACGACGAAGTTGCTGATGACGTCCCAGTTGTAGAAGGACAGGTCGAGATTCATCATGTCAGTGTCCTCCGCCGCCCGCGCTTGCAGACACGATGAAGCCCGGCACGCGGGTCTTCTTCTCGATGAATGCCATGAGGCGGTTGATGATGAGGGCCGAGATCACGTAGCAGCCCGTCACCGCAAGGTAGACCTCGATGCCCCGCGAGGTTTCTTCCTGCGCCTGCATGGCGAACATGGTGAGTTCGGTGACCGACACGGCGAACGCGACGGACGAGTTCTTGAAGATGTTCATCGTCTCGCTCGTGAGCGGCGGGATGATGATGCGGTAGGCCATCGGCAGGATCACGTAGCGGTAGTACTGCACGGTGGTGAAGCCCACCGCCATGCCCGCATAGCGCTGGCCCTTGGGCAGCGCCTGGATGCCAGAGCGCACCTGCTCGGCGATACGCGCGGAAGTGAAGAAGCCCAGCGCCAGCACCACGAGGATGAAGCTCGGCACGCCCTTCATGACGGGGATGAGCGCCGGGATCACGTGGTACCAGAGGAAGATCTGCACCAGCAGCGGAATGTTGCGGAACAGCTCGACCCAGGCATTGCCCAGCCGCACCAGCCACGGGCTGTCGGGCAGCGTGCGGATGATGCCGATGAGCGAGCCCAGCACCAGCGCCACAATCAGCGCCAGCAGCGCGACCGACACGGTCCAGCCCCACGCCGAGAGCATCCATTGAAGGTAGCTCGGATATTCCCCCCCGGGGTCTTGCAGGAATACCTGCCAATCCCAGTTGCCCATTTGTGTTTACTCCTTCTTCACCGTCTCTTCGAAAACCAGTCCCTTGAAAAGAAACGCCCACCGCGAAAGGTGGGCGTCATCACGCAGCGACGCGGCGCTTATTCCTTGGTGACGTAGTCTTCAGCAGGCTTGTCGTTCGGGTTGGCCCAAGCGTTCTTGGTGGCTTCGCCCAGCGGCAGGCCGATGGTCACGCCTGCGGGCGGAATCGGCTTGAGGAACCACTTGTCGTACAGCTTGGCGAGTTCGCCAGACTTGGCCTGTGCCTTGATGCTGTCGTCCACGGCCTTCTTGAAGGCGGCGTCGTCCTTGCGGATCATGATGGCGATGGGCTCGACGGCCAGCACGTCGGACAGGATCTTGTAGTCCTTGGGCGACTTCGACTTGGCGGCCAGGGCAGCCAGGATCGAGCCGTCCATCACGAAGGCGTCGGCGCGGCCGGTTTCGAGCAGCAGGAAGCTGTCGGAGTGGTCCTTGCCGTAGACCTCCTTGAAGGTCAGGTTCTCGGCGCGCTTTTGCTTGCGCACGGTCTGCAGCGGCGTGGTGCCGGTGGTGGTTGCAACCGTCTTGTCCTTCAGGTCGGCCAGCGAGTTGATGCCCGAGTTGGCCTTGACGACGATCTTGGTTTCTTCGACGTAGGTGGTCACGCCGAAAGCCACGTCCTTCTGGCGGGTGGCGTTGTTGGTGGTCGAGCCGCACTCGATGTCCACGGTGCCGTTCTGCACGAGCGGAATGCGGTTCTGCGAGGTCACGGGCTGGTACTTGACTTCGAGCTTCTTGCCGGCGGCCTTCTCGAGGTCCTTGATGATGTTGGCGCAGACGTCGTAGTGGAAGCCCGTGTATTGGCCATTGCCCAGTGTGTACGACAGGCCCGACGATTCACGCACGCCTTCGGTGATGACACCGGAAGCCTTGATCTTGGCCAGCGTGTCATTGGCTTGCGCCATCGCGCCGCCAGCGGCCAGTGCCGCGACTGCCAATGCCAATACTTGTTTTTTCATACGGAAAACTCCTGAGGGTGACTGAAACAGATACAACTAAATTCTAGACATTTACATTTTGCGTGATACCCGGACCAACCCGGTGCATACACACACACGCTGCACCGGGCATGCGCATGGCAGCGCCAGCCTGGTGCGATCCTGCCTCCTGGCATTGTCCGACTTTCACTAAGCAGCCTTTATGCCCGAAGCCTGGCCCGAAGGCTCGGCAGCCGGCGGAACCGGTGCGGCCGACAGGCGCACCGGCTGCGTCAGGTTCTCGGGCACGAGCAGGGCCTCCATCTCGGCGCGCGTCATGATGCCCAGCGATTCGGCCACCAGGTCGATCGGCCCGCCGGTGGCGAGCGCGGTCTTGGCGATGAGCGCGGCCTTTTCGTAGCCGATGAGCGGGTTGAGCGCCGTGACCAGCGTGACCGATTCGCGCACCCTCTTGGCAAGGAACTCGCGGTTGGCCTCGATGCCGTCGACGCAGTTCACCTGCAGCGTGATGCAGGCCCGGCTCAGGTGCTGGATGCTCTTGAACAGGCTCCAGCCCATGATGGGCTCGAAGGCGTTGAGCTGCAGCTGGCCGGCTTCCGAAGCCATCGTCACGGTGACGTCGTTGCCGATGACCTCGAAGGCCACCTGGTTCATGACTTCCGGGATCACCGGATTGACCTTGCCCGGCATGATCGACGAGCCCGCCTGCCGCGCCGGCAGCCGGATTTCGCCGAAGCCGGCCTGCGGGCCGCTGGACAGCAGGCGCAGGTCGTTGCAGGTCTTGCTGAGCTTGGTCGCCACGCGCTTGAGCACGCCCGACAGCTGCACGAAGGCGCCCGTGTCCTGCGTGGCCTCGATGAGGTTGGCGGCCTGCTTGAGCGGCACGCCGGTCTGCTCGGCGAGGTACTGGCAGGCCAGGTTCGCGTAGCCGTGCGGCGCGTTGATGCCGGTGCCGATGGCGGTGGCGCCGAGGTTGATTTCTTCGATGAGCGCGCGGGCCTCGCCAAGGCGGGCCTCGTCTTCCCCGATCATGATCGCGTAGGTCAGGAACTCCTGGCCCAGCGTCATCGGCACCGCGTCTTGCAGCTGGGTGCGGCCGATCTTGAGGATGTCCTTGAACTCGAGCGCCTTGGCCTCGAAGCTGCGACGCAGGGTGGCCATCGATTCGAGCAGCCGGCCGATGGCGAACCACAGCGCCAGCCGCACTGCCGTGGGGTACACGTCGTTGGTGCTCTGCGAGGCGTTGACGTGGTCGTTGGGGTGTAGCACGTCGTAGCGCGCCTTCTCGTGGCCCAGCTTTTCGAGCGCGAGGTTGCAGATGACCTCGTTGGCGTTCATGTTGGTCGAGGTGCCCGCGCCGCCCTGAATGACGTCGACCACGAACTCGTCGAGCAGCTTGCCGTCGATGATGTCCTCGCAGGCCAGGATGATGGCCGCCGCGCGGTCGCGGTCGATGGCGCCGAGGTCGGCATTGGCGCGGGTGGCGGCCTTCTTCACGTAGGCCAGCGCTCGCACCAGGTCGGGCATGGCCGAGATGCGCGTGCCGGAGATGGGGAAGTTCTCGACCGCACGCGCCGTGTGCACGCCCCAGTAGGCGACGGCAGGGATCTGCTTGTCGCCGAGGAAGTCGTGTTCAGTCCTGAAATTGGGGCTCATACAGGTTCCTCGGCTTAAAAAAAAGCACGCGCAGGGCGCGTGCCGGAGATGTTGCGGTGACAGCGACTAAAAGCAGCCGCGACTGTAGAGGCGCCGGGTTCGGGGCGCCAATGCCGTTTGCGGGGAGTCCTATGCGCGGCATTTATAGATTGTGCGGTGCACAAATCTCCGTTGTCAGCGGTGCGGCTGGGTGCCGACCAGGTAAGACCATAGCGCATCGGCGGTGCGTTTGGGTTGCAGGCTGTCAGCGGCCGCGGCCTTGCTGGCGGCACGGCTGGCGCCGGCCTTGACCGGCACCGGCGCACCGGGCCGCTCGCGGTAGGCGCGGATTTCCATGGTCGCCTCGAGGCTGTCGATTTCGGGCGGCAGCGCGCTCACGAGCTTGCGCGCCTTGATCTCCTTGCGCACCGCACTCTGCGGCAGGAAGGCGATGCCGTGGCCTTCGAGCGCCATGACCTTCAGACCTTCGGCCATGTCGGTCTCGTAGACCCGGTCGAGGTGGATGGCAGTGCCCGACTCCTTCAGCAGCTGGTCGACCACGCGGCCCAGGTAGGCGCCGGGCGCATAGCCCAGGTAGGGCAGCGGCTGGCCGGGACGCCCCGGCAGCCGGTAGCGCGGCGCGCCTTCGGCATCGGCCTTGACCCAGGGGGCCACGGTTTCCTCGCCGAGGCTGACCATCTCGTACTTGTTGGCATCGAGCTGCAGCGGCTGCGAGGGGTGGTGGTAGGCGATCAGCAGGTCGCAGCTGCCTTCGACCAGCCGCAGCACCGCGTCGTGCACGTTGAGCGCGATGAGGCGGCTCTTGATCGGCCCGAAGTGCTCGCGCAGGCTGGTCACCCACGAGGGGAAGAAGGTGAAGGCCAGCGTGTGCGGCACGGCGATCTCGATCACGTCCTGCCCGGCGGCCGAGTGCCCGCGCAGCATGGCGCGGGTGCTCTGCAGCGATTGCAGCATCTCGATGGCCTGGCTGTAGAGCGTCTGGCCCGCTGGCGTGAGCCGTGTGGGGTACGAGCTGCGGTCGACCAGGTCAGTGCCGGCCCAGCCTTCGAGCGCCTGGATGCGGCGGGAAAACGCCGGCTGGGTCACATGCCTCAATTGAGCCGAGCGGCTGAAGCTGCGGGTTTCCGCCAAACTGATGAAGTCTTCGAGCCACTTGGTTTCCATACGCGGCGATTATGCGAGCGCCGCGCCATACTGGGCGCCCCCTCCTTTTCCCGCACTCGCCATGCCTTCAGCCGACCTGCTCGAACTCAGCGCCACCGAACTCTCCCGCCGCATCGCCGCGCGCGACGTGTCCTGCCGCGAGGTGATGCAGGCCTCGCTGGCCCGCATCGAGGCGCTGAACCCGCGCTTCAACGCCATCGTGTCGCTGCGCGATCCGGCGCAGTTGCTGGCCGAGGCCGACGAGCGCGACGCCGAACTGGCGCGCGGCGAACGGCGCGGCTGGATGCACGGCTTTCCGCTGGCAGTGAAAGACCTGAGCCATGCCGCCGGTCTGCCGACCTCGATGGGCTCGCCGCTGTCGCCGCGTTCGCCGGCGCGCACCGACAGCCTGCACGTGGCCCGCGCCAGGGCGGCCGGCGCAGTCATCATCGGCAAGACCAACACGCCCGAATTCGGGCTCGGCTCGCACACCTACAACACGGTGTTCGGCATCACGCGCAACGCCTATGCGCCCGAGCGCAGCGCGGGCGGCAGCAGCGGCGGCGCCGCCGTGGCGCTGGCCCTGGGCATGCTGCCCGTGGCGGACGGCAGCGACATGATGGGATCGCTGCGCAACCCGGCCGCCTTCAACAACGTGATCGGCATGCGGCCATCGCGCGGGCGTGTGCCGGGCAACCCGGAGGAGGAACTGTTTTTCCAGCAGCTGGGCTGCGAAGGCCCGATGGCGCGCACGGTGGAAGACACGGCGCGGCTGCTGGCCGTGCAGGCGGGCTTCGATGCGCGCGTGCCGCTGTCGTCAGCGCACGCCCTGCCCTCGCCCGATGCGCTGCAGCTGGACGGCGACGGCAAGGGCCTGCGCATCGGCTGGCTCGGCAGCATCTGGCCCGACCTGCCGCTGGCACCCGGCATCCGCGAACTCGGTGAGAAGGCGCTCGGCACCTTCCGCACCATCGGCTGCGAGGTCGAGCCCTGCACGCTCGACGTACCGCGCGAGCACAACTGGAGCGCGTGGCTGCGGTTGAGGCAACTGCTGGTGGGCGGCAAGCTCGGTGCCTACCTCAGCGACCCGAAGCTGTTCGGGCAGCTCAAGCCCGAGGCGCAATGGGAAATCGAGCAGAGCCGGCACCTCGATGCGGCTTCGCTGTACCAGGCATCGGTGTACCGCTCGAACGTGTACCGCGCGTTCCTGAAGCTGTTCGAGCGCTTCGACTTCGTGCTGGCACCGACCGCGCAGGTGTTTCCGTTCGATGCCGAATTGCACTGGCCTGCCGAGGTGAACGGTGTAAAGAGCGACACGTACCACCGCTGGATGGAGATCGTCACGCCGTTCACGCTGGCCGGGCTGCCGACGCTGAATGTGCGCGCCGGCTTCGGCGAAGGCGGGCTGCCGATGGGGCTGCAGCTGGCGGGGCCGATTCATGCGGACCTCGACGTGCTGCGGCTCGGGCATGCCTATGACCAGGCCTGCGGCTGGGCGGCGCACCGCCCCTCCGCATTGGGCTGAGGCCTCAGATCGGCGTCAACACGCCGCGCCCCGCGAAGTGCCCTTCGGCATTCGCGAGGAAATGGTCGACCGACTTCTGCGTCGCCTCGGGCGACCAGCCGGCCATGTGCGGCGTCAGCAGCACGTTGTCGAGGCCGACCAGCGGTTCGGGCCGCTTCGGCTCGCTCTCGTACACGTCGACGCCGGCCCCGGCGATGCGGTTCTCGCGCAATGCGGCCGCCAGCGCCTCGGTGTCAACGACGCTGCCGCGCCCGATGCTCACCAGGTAGCCCTGCGGCCCCAGCGCGTCGAGCACTTCGGCGTTGACCAGATGCTTGGTCGCGGGCCCGCCCGGTGCGGCCAGCACCAGGAAGTCGGCCCACGCGGCCAGCGACTTCAGGTCGTCGAAGTAGCGCTGCGTTGCGCCTTCGCGCGGCTTGCGGTTGTGATAGCCGACCTCCATGTCGAAGGCCGCCGCCCGCTTCGCGATCTTCTGGCCGATGGTGCCCAGCCCCAGGATGCCCAGCTTCTTGCCCGACACGTTCGGCGGCTGCGGAATGGCTTCGCGCCACACGCCTTCGCGGCACAGCCGGTCGAGCTTGCGGAACTCGCGCACGATGCTGATCAGCAGGCCGAAGGCGTGATCGGCCACGCAGTCGTCGTTGGTGCCTGCGCCGTTGGCCGTCGCGATGCCGCGAGCGCGCGTCACTTCGAGCGGCACGCCTTCGTAGCCCGCGCCCATGCAGCAGATCAGCTCCAGCGCCGGCATCGCCGCGATTTCCTCGGGCGTGATGCCGATGACGCCGATGGTCAGCACCGCGCGAAACTTCTTGCCGTGCTCGGCGATGGCGGCCGCGCGCAGGGCGGGGTCGAAGGCGTAGGTCATGTCATAGACCTCGGCAATCTGGGCCTGGTGGGCACTCGAGAGGCCGCTGAGCACCAGCAGGGGAATCTTGGTCGACACGTCTGAACTCCTGAGATCGATAAAAAGGAATGGATGATCGCGCTACATCAATGGAGTTGCTTCGCTCTTCTGCAAAGCCCACATCTGGGCGTAGCGGCCCTGCTTCGCGAGCAGCTCGGCATGCGTGCCGCGCTCGACGATCACGCCCGACTCCAGCACCAGGATCTCGTGCGCGTCGACCACCGTCGACAGGCGGTGCGCGATGACCAGCGTGGTCTTGTCCTGCGCGGCGCTCTTCAGCTCGGACTGGATGGCGCGCTCGTTGGCCGAGTCGAGCGCCGAGGTGGCCTCATCGAAGATCACGATCGGCGGGTTCTTCAGCAGCGTTCGCGCGATGGCCACGCGCTGCTTCTCGCCGCCAGATAGCTTGAGGCCGCGCTCGCCCACAGTCGTGTCGTAGCCCTTGGGCGTGGCGGCAATGAAGTCGTGGATGCGCGCGGCGCGTGCGGCGGCCTCCACTTCTTCGCGGCTCGCCCCCGGGCGGCCGTAGGCGATGTTGTATTCGACCGTGTCGTTGAACAGCACCGTGTCCTGCGGGACGATGCCGATGGCGCGGCGCACGCTTGACTGGGTCACTTCGCGGATGTCTTCCCCGCCGATGGTGATGCGGCCGTGCTGCACGTCGTAGAAGCGGTACAAGAGCCGTGCCAGCGTGGACTTGCCCGAGCCCGAGGGCCCGACCACCGCCACCGTCTTGCCGGCGGGAATCTCGAAGCTCACGTGCTTGAGGATCGGGCGCGCGGCCTCGTAGGCAAAGCTCACGTCCTCGAAGCGCACGGTGGCGTCGGCGCCGGCCAGCGGCTGCGCGCCCGGCGCATCGCGCACCTCGCGCTCTTTTTCCATCAGCACGAACATCTTGTCGAGGTCGGTCAGGCTCTGCTTGATCTCGCGGTAGATCACGCCCAGGAAGTTCAGCGGAATGTAGAGCTGGATCATGAAGGCGTTGACCATCACCAGGTCGCCCAGCGTCATGCGCCCTTCGACCACGCCCGAGGTGGCGCGCCACAGCATCAGCACCAGGCTCACTGCAATCAGAAGTTGCTGCCCGGTGTTGAGCATGCTCAGCGTGCGCTGGCTCTTGATGGCGGCCTTACGGTAGCGGTCGAGGCTGGCGTCATAGCGGCCGGCCTCGAAGTCTTCGTTGTTGAAGTACTTGACGGTTTCGTAGTTCAGCAGCGAATCGACCGCGCGGCTCTGCGCCACCGAGTCGAGCTCGTTCATGGTCTTGCGGAACTGCGTGCGCCACTCGGTCACCGTCACGGTGAAGGTGATGTACAGCACCAGCGCCGCCGCCGTGATCCAGACGAACAGCGAATCGAACTTCACGCCCAGGATGGTGAGCACCAGCACCAGCTCGATGATGGTCGGCACGATGCTGTAGAGCGACATCGAGATGAGCGAGTGCACGCCGCGCGTGCCGCGCTCGATGTCGCGCGTCATGCCGCCGGTCTGGCGCTCCAGGTGGAAACGCAGGCTCAGCGCGTGCAGGTGACGGAACACCTCCAGCGCGATCTGCCGGGCCGTGCCTTCGGTGGCCTTGGCGAAGATCAGCTCGCGCAGTTCGCCGAACAGCGAGGTCGAGAAGCGCAGCAGGCCGTAAGCCAGCAGCAGGCCGATGGGCACGATGAGCAGCGCCTGCGCCATGTCCGGCTTGGGCGTCATCGTGTCGACCAGGTTCTTCAGCAGCACCGGCACGCCGACGTTGGCCACCTTGGCGCCCACCATGAAGGCCAGCGCCGCGGCCACCCGCCACTTGTACTGCCAGAGATAGGGAAACAGGCGGCGCAGCGTCGCCCAGTCGGAACGGTCGCTGCGCTCCGGCGGGTGGCCGGAGACGGAGTGGGAGGGGGGAAGGGCTTCGCCGCTGCGGCGCATGGGAGACAATCGTGGTTGCTTGTTTGTTCCAGATTGTGCCCATGTCAGATACTTCCAGCGCTGCCGCTGCCGCCATCCTCAAGAGCCTGCCCACCGACATGGAGCTGGTGCTCAAGGTCATTCCGATGCCGGCGGACTGCAACGCCAACGGCGACATCTTCGGCGGCTGGGTCATGGCGCAGTGCGACCTGGCCGGCTCGGTGATCCCCGCGCGCTACGCCAAGGGCCGCCAGGCCACGGTGGCTGTCAACGAATTCATCTTCAAGCAGCCGGTGCGGCTGGGCGACATCCTGTCGTTCTATTCGAAGCTGGTGCGCATCGGGCGCACCTCGGTCACGGTGACGGTCGAGGTGTTTGCCGAGCGCTTCCGGGCGCAGGGCGAATACATCAAGGTGACGCAGGCGACCTTCACCTACGTGGCCATCGACGACAACGGCCGCCCACGGCCCATCGAACAGCAGCCCTGAGCAACGCCCCCGGGCTCAGACGCCCGGGTCGCGCACGCGCTCGAAGCGTTCGAATTCGCGGTTGACCCAGCGCCCGTCGCGCCGCTCGACGCGGCGGATGTACACGGTCTGCACGATGTCCCGGGTGTGGGCGTCAATCTCTACCGGGCCGCGCGGGCTGTCGAGCTTCACGCCCCGGAACGCATCCACCAGCCGCTCCCCGACCACGCCGCCGCGCGCCACGGGCGAGCTCATCGCTGCATCGATGGCGGCAAGCGCATCGTGGGCCGCGACCGCGAAATACCCCGGGCGCAGATGGCTGCCGTACTCCGTCTCGAAGATGCCCGTGAAGCGGCGGTTGGCCGGCGATTCGTGGGCGAACGAATAGTGGTGGCTGGTTACGAGGCCATCGGCCAGCTCTCCGATGCCTTCGAGGTAGTGGTCGTCGGTGGCGTCGCCGGTGGCCAGCAGGCGGATGCCCGTGTCGGCCATGCCGCGGTCGCGCCAGAACTTGAGGAAGGTGGCCGGCATCTGCCCCGAGGGCAGGAAGAAGAACACCGCCTGCGGCTTGAGTTCGCGCAGCCGCAGCATGTAGGCCGAGTAGTCGAGCGTGTTCAGCGGCACCCGCAGCATCGCGCCGACGCGGCCGCCGCCCGCGGTGATGCCAGAGACAAAGGCGCTTTCGGCATCGACGCCCGAGGCGTAGTCGGCCACCACGGTGCAGACGTCGCGCAACCCCTGCTGGAGCGCCCATCGCGCCAGCGGCAGCGTGACCTGGCCGATGGTGAAGGACACCCGCACCGCGAACGGGCAGCGCGCCGTGATGCCCGAAGAGGCCGCATTCATCACCACCAGGGGCAGCCTGGCCTGCGTGGCGACGGTGCCGACGGCGTAGGCGTTGGAGCTGAAATCCAGGCCCGCCAGCATGTCGACGCGCTCGCTTTCGACGAGGTCTTGCGCATGGCGGCGTGCCTGCTCGGGCGCGCTGCCGGGTACATCGCGCCGCAGTAGCTCGACCGGCCGGCCAGCGATGTTCTGGTTGTGCGCCGCCAGCCAGACGGCCATGCCGGCGTCGAACTGCCGCCCGCCGCCCGCGTAAGGGCCGGACCATGAGCCGATGACGCCGATGCGTAGCGGTCGCACACGCGCCAAGGCCAGCGAAGGCGCTGCCAAGGCACCCGCCAGCAAGCCGAAAGTACGCCGGCGCGTGAGGTCGATTGCTACTTTTTCAGTAGCATCATTCACCCACTGGCCGGGCGTTGTGAGCGTTCTTGTCTCTGAAACTTGCACGGCGGCCAGTTTACGCGTGCGAGCCCCGAAAACGCATCAGACCTTGGAGAAGTCCGGCTTGCGTTTCTCCATGAAAGCACCGAAAGCTTCGCGTGCCGCCGGCTCGCGCAGCATGCGACCGAAGCTCGCGCCCTCCTCGCCCATGCGTTCGAGCACGGCGGGCATCTGCGCCTTCTTCAGCAGACGCTTGGTTTCCACCAGCGCACTCAGCGGCTTGGCGGCCAGCTTGCGAGCCTGCGTCTGCGCGATGGCGTTCGCTTCGGTCGGAGGCACCACGCGGTTGACCAGGCCCACTTCGAGCGCGGCCTCCGCCATGAAGGGTTCGCCGAGCAGCAGCGCCTCAGCCGCGCGGTGGTAGCCCAGCATCTGCGGCACCAGCAGGCTCGATGCAGCCTCTGGGCACAGGCCCAGGTTCACGAAGGGCATCGAGAAGGCGGCGTTGTCACCCGCGTAGACGAGGTCGCAATGGAACAGCATCGTGGTGCCGATGCCCACAGCCGGGCCGCACACGGCCGCGACGATCGGCTTGGGGAAGGTCGCGATGCCGCGCAGGAAGCGGAACACCGGCGACTCTTCCGTCGACGGCGGGCCGTTGAGGAAGTCGCCGATGTCGTTGCCTGCGCTGAAGATCGTCGGGTCACCCTGGATCAGCACGCAGCGCACGGCTGCTTCGCTTTCGGCTGTAGCCAGCGCGTCGGCCAGCTCGGCATACATAGCGCTGGTGATGGAGTTCTTCTTGTCGACGCGGTTGAAGGTGATGGTCATCACACCGGCTTCGGTGTGGACGAGGATGTCGCTCATGGGTGGTAGTCCTTGGATGAAAAAGATTGGCGCCGCGGTCAGGCGCAAAGGGCTTCGCGGACGAAATCGAGGCGGTCTTGCCCCCAGAACATCTCGCTGCCGACGAACATGGTGGGAGCGCCGAACACGCCGCGCTCCACGGCTTCCTGCGTGACGGCCTTGAGGCGGTCCTTGGTTTCCTGAGCACCGGCCAGCGCAAGCAGACCCGCGGCGTCGAAGCCCGCATTTTGCAAGACGGCACCGACGGTTGCCGGGTCGTTGAGGTTCTTCGGATCGACCCACATCGCGTGGAAAACCGCATCGACGTACGCATCGAAACGCGCCGGCTCCTTCATCTGGACGCCCGTGGCGCCGCGCATCAGCAGCAGCGTGTTGATCGGGAAGTGGGGGTTGTGCACGAAGGGCACGCCGTAGCGCTTGGCAAAGCGCTTCAGATCGGTCGTCATGTACGGGCCCTTGGGCTTGATCTCGGCGGGCGAATGATTGCCGGTGGCCTGGAACACGCCGCCCAGCAGCATGGGTTTCCACACCAGCTCGGCGCCTGTGTCGGCGCAGATGTGCGGCAACTGCGTTGCCGCCAGGTAGGCGGCGGGGCTGCCGAAGTCGAAATAGAAGTCGACGGATTTCGCCATGGGGTTGTCTCCTTCTCTCAGAATTTCTCGGACCAGGGCCGCAGGTCGAGTTCGTGCGTCCACGCGTCACGAGGCTGCGAATGCAGCATCCAGTAGCTGTCGGCAATGTGCTCCGGGTTCAGGATGCCGTCGCTCTCCTTCAACGCATAGCGCTCGGGGAAATTGCTGCGGATGAATTCAGTGTCGATGGCTCCATCGACCACAACGTGCGCAACGTGAATGCCCTGTGGCCCCAGCTCGCGTGCCATTGACTGCGCGAGCGCACGCAGCGCCATCTTCGCGCCCGAAAAAGCGCCGAAGTTGGCCGCTCCACGCAGTGATGCCGTCGCGCCCGTGAAGATGATCGTGCCGCGATGCCCACCCTTCGGCAGTTCGCGCGCCACCATCCGCTTCGCCACTTCGCGTCCATTGAGAAAGCCCGAGAAGCAGGCCATCTCCCACACCTTGAAGTACTTGCGTGCGGTCTCGTTCAGGATGCTCTCGGGCACGTTGGCGCCGATGTTGAACACCATCACCTCGATCGGCCCGATGGTCGACTCGATCTGCTCGACAAGCGCGACCACTTCTTCTTCCTTGCGCGCATCACAGGCGAAGGCGTGCGCACGGCCGCCGTCGGCCTCGATCTGCGCTACCAGCGGCTGCAGCTTGTCGAGACTGCGGCGCGTGACGCAGGTGGCAAAACCTTCGCGCGCGAAGCGGCGGGCAATGGCGCCGCCGGTGGCGTCACCGGCGCCGACGATGAGTGCGGCTTTTTGCGGAGTAGTCATGTCTCTTTATTCCTTGTAGTAGACGATCTGGTTCGAGGTGGCCAGCAGCACGCCCTTCTCGCTCCACAGATGCGCCGCCTGGTCGAAGAAGCCGTTGAAGAACTGCTGCCCCGCCGCGCGGCCCAGGAGATAGCCCGTGCCGACCTCGGCCAGCTGCGCCGGCCCGACGTGGAAGTAGGTGGTGATCGACACCGTGCCCGCGGGCACGTGCTTCGCGCGGCGCAGCCACACGCGCGGATAGAACATGTCGCTCATCGCGGCGAGCGAGGCAAAGTCGAGCGGCCGTGGCTGTGCGTCGCGCAGCCAGATGCGGGTTTCGCTGTGGTGCAGGCTCTCGTCCCACTTCGCGGGAATGCCACCGCTGAAGGGGCGCATCTCGTACTGGTTGATCCACGCCACGCCGGACGGGCCGATGCTCATGCGGTCGACCGTCTCGGGCCTTGGCGCCTCGGGCATCGGCATGTCGCTCTCGCCCCAGGTGTCGCGGCGCGCGGCCGTCACCACGGTGGCGGTGGTCGTCATGTTGGGCGCACCGCTGGGGCCGGCCTGCGTGATCTGCACCGTCCAGTGCTGCGTCGAGCGGTTGGTGCGCACGGCAGTGGCCTGGATGTCGAACGCGCCGGCTTCGATCGCCGCCGCGTAGTTGACGGTGAGCGCGATGGGCGTGCCCAGCACGTCGGGGTGCTGCATCACCGACTGCAGCGCAAGGGCCGCAGTGGTGCCGCCGAAGGGCCCGACCATGTTCCAGTAGTCGGGGCTGGTCATGCCGGTGAAGTGCCCCACGCGGATGTCGCTGTGGTGGATCGTCAGGGCTTTGTCGAAGGGGTGCTGCGTGCTCGTCATGATCGGCAGTGTGCCTCCGGAGGATGGCGTCACGCAGTCGTGTGCGGGACGTTGGCGTGCTGCACCGCAGTACGTTCGGTCAACGCAGCCAGCCGGTGCAGCTTGTCGACCGTGCTCGGCCACAGGCTCTGGCTGAACTGCTCGCGGAAGAAGCCGAAGTGGCCGATGCGCCGGGCCTGCACGTCCGCCGGCGCGATGCGCTCGACCGCGCTCGGCGCGCCGGCATAGAAGCTCACCAGGCTTTCGGTGCCGGCGAGCGTCATGAGTTCGTCGTCGGTGATCGACAGCGCGAGCACGGGGAAGCGCACGCGTCCGTAGCTCTGCGATGCAAGCTCGCCCTCGGCACCCACGCTGTAGCGCGGGTTGAGGCACCAGCGCCGCCATTGCAGGATCACGCCGCGCGGCAGGTCGCCAACCTTCTTCAGCTTGCGTCCCGGAAAGTAGCCGAACAGTCGCGTGACCAGCGGCACGAGCACGAACCAGAAGTAGAGGATGCTGCGCCTGAGCTTCGGCGCGTTCTCGCGCCAGTAGCCGCTGCCGGCCGCGATGCTGACGAGGCCGTCGACTTGTTCCGGGCGCTGCAGGAAGCCCGGCAACTGCGCGCCAAGGCTGTGACCCAGCAGGTAGAGCGGCTGGTCGGGCAGTGCGGCCTTGGCGGCATCGATCACCGCTTCATAGTCGCGCGCCCAGTCGAACAGGTCGGCCTTGAAGCCGCGCAGCGACGCATCGCCGCGCGAATCGCCCGAGCCCCGGTAGTCGAAGGTCCAGACGCGCAAGCCCTGCTGTTCTGCAAGCCACTGCGCGAAGGGTTCGTAGAACGACTGGCGCACGCCCATTGCGCCGCCGATCACGATGCTGGCGCGCGGTGCGCCGGCGGGCTCGTAGCGGCGCACCGCCAGTTGCTGTGCGCCGCCGTCGACCGGAAGCTGCTGCGCCTGCATGGGGCTGCGCGGTTCAGACGCGCTCAAAGATCCCGGCAGCGCCCTGGCCCATGCCCACGCACATCGTGACCATGCCGTACTTCAGGTTCTCGCGGCGCAGCGCGTGCACCACGGTCGCCGAGCGAATGGCACCGGTGGCGCCGAGCGGGTGGCCCAGCGCAATCGCGCCGCCCATCGGGTTGACCTTCGACGGATCGAGCCCCAGCGTGTTGATGACCGCCAGCGACTGCGCGGCAAAGGCTTCGTTCAGCTCGAACCAGTCGATGTCCTCGTGCTTCAGGCCGGCATAGCGCAGCGCGGCCGGAATCGCCTCGATCGGGCCGATGCCCATGATGTGCGGCGGCACGCCCTTGCTGGCGAAGCTCACGAAGCGTGCGAGCGGCGTGAGGCCGTACTGCTTCACGGCCTTCTCGCTCGCCAGGATCAGCGCGCCCGCGCCGTCCGAGGTCTGCGAGCTGTTGCCGGCCGTGACGGTGCCGCGCGCGGCGAACACGGTGCGCAGCTTGGCGAGGCCTTCGATGCTGGTGTCGGGGCGCGCGCCTTCGTCGAGGTTCACGGTGCGGGTCTTGGCAATCGACTCGCCGGTCTCCAGGTTCGGCGTGCGGTCGGTCACTTCGATGGGCGTGATCTCGTCGGCGAACTTGCCGGCCTTCTGCGCGGCCAGTGCCTTCTGGTGCGAGGCGAGCGCGAACTCGTCCTGCGCCTCGCGGCTCACCTTCCACTGCTGCGCGACCTTCTCGGCCGTGAGGCCCATGCCATAGGCAATGCCCACGTCGCCTTCGCGCTCGAAGATCGAGGGCGACAGCGAGGGCGAGTTGCCCATCATCGGCACCATGCTCATGCTTTCGACACCGGCTGCGATCATCACGTCGGCCTCGCCAACGCGGATGCGGTCGGCCGCCATCTGCACGGCCGACAGGCCCGAAGCGCAGAAGCGGTTGACGGTGATGCCGCCGACACTGGTCGGCAGGCCTGCCAGCACCGCGCCGATGCGCGCGACGTTCAGGCCCTGCTGCGATTCGGGAATCGCGCAGCCGCAGATGATGTCTTCGATGGCCTTCGGGTCGAGGCTGGGCACGGCAGCCAGCGCAGCGCGCAGCGTGGTGGCCAGCAGGTCGTCAGGACGGTAGTTGCGGAAGTAGCCGCGGTGCGACTTGCCGATGGGGGTGCGGGTGGCGGAGACGATGTAGGCGTCTTGTACTTGCTTGCTCATGAAATCTGTCCTTAGTTGCGCACTGGCTTGCCGGTGCTGAGCATCCCCATGATCCGCTCCTGCGTCTTGGGATGCACGATGAGCGAGCAGAACGCCTTGCGTTCCAGCGTCATCAGGTATTCCTCGGTCACGAGCGAGCCCGCGTCCACGTCGCCGCCGGTGACCACGTTCGCGATCAGGCTGGCAATGTGGAAGTCGTGCGCGCTGATGAAGCCGCCGTCGCGCATGTTCACGAGCTGGCCCTTGATGGTCGCGGCGCCGCTGCGGCCCGCCACGCGGAAGGTGCGGCGCAGTGGTGCGCGGTAGCCGGCGTCGGCCATGGCCTTGGCCTGCTGCAGCGCCACGTACAGCAGCTCGTCCTTGTTCGGCACGATCACGTCGCTGTCGAGCAGGTAGCCCAGCTTCTTCGAATCGAGCGCGCCGGTGCCGACCTTCGCCATCGCCGCAGCAGTGAAGCCTTCGGTGAGGAACGGCAGCAGGTCGCTACCCGTGGAGGCCGCTGCGTTCTCCGCAGCACGACGCGCGATGTAGGTCAGGCCGCCGGCGCCGGGGATCAGGCCCACGCCGACTTCGACCAGGCCGATGTAGCTTTCCATTGCAGCCACGCGCTTGGCCGAATGCACGGCCAGCTCGCAGCCGCCGCCCAGCGCCATGCCGCGCACGGCCGAAATCACCGGCACGCTGGCGTAGCGGATCTTGAGCATCACGTTCTGCAGCTCTTCCTCGGCGCCTTCGACCGCGCCGATGCCTGCGACCACGAAGGCCGGCAGCATCGCCTGCAGGTCGGCGCCGACCGAGAACACCTCGTCGGGCGACCAGATCACAAGGCCCTTGTATTCGGCCTCAGCCAGCTCGACCGCGGCGCCAAGCGCCTCGGCCACGTCGGGACTGATGGCGTGCATCTTCGAATGGATGCTGGCGATGAGCACTTCGCCATCGAGCGTCCACACGCGCACGTCGCCTTCGTCGCTGATGGTGGTGCCGGCCGTGTTGGCATCGGCTGCGTTCGCGCCGAGCACGCTCTCGGGGAACAGCTGGCGGTCATGCACCGGCAGCCTGCGCTGCGGCACGAATTTGTTCTGCGATGCGCTCCACGAGCCTTCGGGCGTGTGCACGCCGCCAGCCTCGGCCACCGGACCTTCGAACACCCACTTGGGCAGCGGCGCGCTGCTGAGCGCCTTGCCTGCGTCGATGTCTTCCTGCACCCACTTGGCGACCTGCGCCCAGCCGGCCTCTTGCCACAGCTCGAACGGGCCCTGCTTCATGCCGAAGCCCCAGCGCATGGCGAAGTCGATGTCGCGTGCGCTCTCGGCGATGTCGCCCAGGTGCACGGCGGCGTAGTGGAAGCCGTCGCGCAGGATCGCCCAGAGGAACTGGCCCTGCGGTCCTTCGCTCTCGCGCAGCAGCTTCAGGCGTTCGCCCGCGGGCTTCTTCAGCATGCGGCCATACACCTCGTCAGCCTTGGCGCCGGCGGGCACGTACTCGCCGCTCTTCAGGTCGAAGCGCAGGATGTCGCGGCCGACCTTCTTGAAGAAGCCGGCCTTGGCCTTCTGGCCCAGGTTGCCCAGCTCCAGCAGCTTGGCGAGCACCGGCGGCGTCGCGAAGTTGGCATAGAACGGATCGGTCTCTACGTTGAGGTTGTCCTGCAGCGTCTTCACGACGTGGGCCATCGTGTCGAGGCCCACCACGTCGGCGGTGCGGAAGGTGCCGGAGCTCGCGCGGCCCAGCTTCTTGCCGGTGAGGTCGTCCACCACATCGGGCGTCAAGCCGAACTTCTCGACTTCCTTCAGCGTGGCCAGCATGCCGGCGATGCCGACGCGGTTGGCGATGAAGTTGGGCGTGTCGTGCGCGCGCACCACGCCCTTGCCGAGCGTGCTGGTGACGAAGGCTTCGAGGTCGTCGAGCACCTGCGGCTGCGTGGTGGGCGTGTTGATCAGCTCCACCAGGAACATGTAGCGCGGCGGGTTGAAGAAGTGAATGCCGCAGAAGCGCGGCTTCAGCGCTTCGGGCAGTGCCTCGCTGAGCTTGGTGATCGACAGGCCCGAGGTGTTCGAGGCCAGGATCGAATGCTTGGCAACGTGGGGCGCGATCTTCTTGTACAGATCGAGCTTCCAGTCCATGCGCTCGGCAATGGCTTCGATGATGAGGTCGCACTCGCCGAGCTTGGCAAGGTCGTCTTCGTAGTTGGCCTGTTCGATCAGGCCCGCATCGGCCACGTCGCCGAGCGGCGCGGGCTTGAGCTTCTTGAGGTTGTCGATGGCGCGCGTGACGATGCCGTTCTTCGGGCCTTCTTTTGCGGCCAGGTCGAACAGCACGACAGGCACGCGCACGTTGACGAGGTGGGCCGCAATCTGCGCGCCCATCACGCCGGCGCCGAGCACGGCGACCTTCTTCACTTGAAATCGGGACATGTTGCTTGGTATTTCTTGGATTGGTTGCGCGCAGGCTTGTTACTGCACGCGGTTCCAGGTTTGGGTACGCCAGAAGGGGCCCAGGTAGCCGCGCACTTCGAGCTTCTTGCCGCCGTCGACGGGCGTGTAGCTCGCGCGGTATTCCTTGCCGTTCTCGGGGTCGAGGATCTTGCCGCCTTCCCAGACTTCCTTGCCTTCGGCCTTCTTGCCGCCGCGGATGATGTCCAGGCCCACCATGGGCTTGCCCTTGCGGTCGTCGCTGCATTCGTCGCAGGTGGCGCCGGGCTTGGCGTCCTTGCCCAGTGCCTTTTCGATGCGGCCGAGCAGCGCACCGTTGGTTTCATCGATGCGGATCTCGGCCTTGACCTCACCGGTCTTGTCGTCAACGTTGCGCCACAGGCCGACCGGCGTGACCTGGGCCATGGCCGAGGCTGCGGTGACGGCGAACAGAACGGCGGCGAATGTTTTCTTCATGCGTGTCTCCCGGCGAAGTGAAGGAAAAGGCAAAGGGCTTGCTTCAGGCCAGTGCCGCGTCGGTGTCCATCAGCACCTTGCTGCCGGCGCGCGCGGTGCGCATCAGCGTCGCGGTCTCGGGGAACAACTTGGCGAAGTAGAAGCGCGCGGTCTGCAGCTTGGCGACGTAGAACGGGTCGGTGTTGCCGGCGGCGATTTCGCGCAGGGCCACTTGCGCCATGCGGGCGAACAGGTAGCCGAACACGAAGTGGCCAGCCACGCGCAGGTAGTCGACGGCGGCGGCGCCCACTTCGTCGGGGTTCTGGAAGCCCTTGAAGCCGATCTCGGTCGTGAACTTGGTGAGCTGGTCGCCCAGGCCCGCGATGGGGTTGATGAACTCGGCCATCTTCTCGTTGACGCCTTCTTCTTCCACCAGCTTCGCAACCAGCTTGCCGAACTTCTTCAGCGAAGCACCGTTGTTGCCCAGCACCTTGCGGCCCAGCAGGTCCAGCGACTGGATGGTGTTGGTGCCTTCATAGATCATGTTGATGCGGTTGTCGCGCACGAACTGCTCCATGCCCCATTCCTTGATGAAGCCGTGGCCGCCGAACACCTGCATGCAGGCGTTGGTCGCAACGTGGCCGTTGTCGGTGATGAAGGCCTTGACGATGGGGGTCAGCAGCGCGACCAGTTCGCCGGAGTCCTTGCGCACCTTTTCGTCGGGGTGGTTGTGCTCCTTGTCGAGCAGCAGCGTGCAGAAAATTTGCAGCGCGCGGCCGCCTTCGGCATAGGCCTTGGCGGTGAGCAGCATCTTGCGCACGTCGGGGTGCACGATGATGGGGTCGGCTTCCTTGTCCTTGGCCTTCACGCCGGAGAGCGAACGCATCTGGATGCGGTCCTTGGCATAGGCCAGCGCGTTCTGGTAGGCCACTTCGGTCAGGCCCAGCGACTGGTTGCCCACGCCCAGGCGCGCGGCGTTCATCATCACGAACATCGCGGCCAGGCCCTTGTTGGGCTCGCCCACCAGCGTGCCGGTGGCGCCTTCGATCACGATCTGCGCGGTGGCGTTGCCGTGAATGCCCATCTTGTGCTCCAGGCCGGCGCAGAAGATCGGGTTGCGCTCGCCGAGCGAACCGTCGGCCTTGACCTTGAACTTCGGCACCACGAACAGGCTGATGCCCTTGCTGCCCTTGGGCGCGTCAGGCAGGCGGGCCAGCACCAGGTGAATGATGTTGCTCGTCATGTCGTGCTCGCCGGCCGAGATGAAGATCTTGCTGCCGCTGATGCGGTAGGTGCCGTCCGCCTGCGGCTCGGCCTTGGTGCGCAGCAGGCCGAGGTCGGTGCCGCAATGGGGTTCGGTCAGACACATGGTGCCGGTCCATTCGCCGCTGGTGAGCTTGGGCAGGTAGGTCTTCTTCTGCTCGTCGGTGCCGTGGGCCGCCAGCGCCTCGTACGCGCCGTGCGAGAGGCCGGGGTACATGGTCCAGGCCTGGTTGGCGCTGTTGAGCATCTCGAACAGGCACTGGTTCACCACGAACGGCAGGCCCTGGCCGCCGAAGGCCGGGTCGCACGACAGCGCGGGCCAGCCGCCTTCGATGTACTTGGCGTAGGCGTCCTTGAAGCCCTTGGGCGTCTTCACTTCATGCGTGGTCTTGTCGAGCGTGCAGCCCTCTTCATCGCCGCTGATGTTGAGCGGGAAGGTCACTTCGGCTGCGAATTTGCCGGCCTCTTCGATCACCGCGTTGATGGTGTCGGCATCGGTCTCGGCATGTGCCGGAAGCGCCTTGAGTTCCTCGGCGACGTTGAGCACTTCGTGCAGCACGAACTGCATGTCGCGCACGGGTGGGTTGTAGGTAGGCATCCGGAACTCTCCTGGTCGAAGCTAGATAGAAAAAGAAAAAGGGGAAAACGAAAACGGGGCAGGCCGCGCGCTTCTTCAGCGCACGGTCTTGAGGCGGCGGCCGGCCGGCGCGGCCGTGTCGGCCTTGGGCGCATCGGGCGTGGCGCTGCGCGCGAGGATGTTGTCGAAGCCGACGTTGGCGCGGCCGATGGAGCCGGGCACCTGCAGGAAGCGCGCTTCGTAGTGCAGCGCGAGGATCAGGCCGTGAATCTCGAACGCCACCTGGCGCTCGTCGGCGTCGGCGCGCAGATGGCCTTCGCTCTGCGACTGCACGATGGCGCGCAGCACTGCCGCCTGCCAGATGCTGACCGACTCGACCAGCGCATCGCGCACCGGGCCTGGGCGGTCGTCGAATTCGGAAGCGCCGCTGATGTAGATGCAGCCCGAGTCGATTTCGGTCGAGGTGCGCTTCATCCAGTTGGCGAACATGGCGCGCAGGCGCGGCAGGCCGCGCGGCGCCTTCAGGGCGGGGAAGAACACTTCCTGCTCGAAGCGTGCGTGGTATTCACGCACCACCGAGATCTGCAGTTCTTCGCGCGAGCCGAAGTGGGCGAACACGCCCGACTTGCTCATCTTGGTGATTTCAGCCACCGCACCGATCGACAGGCCCTCGAGCCCGATCTGCGCGGCTAGCGCCAGCGCGGCGTCGACGATGACGGCCTTGGTCTGCTGGCCCTTCTGGGCGGCGCGAACGGGCTTGGCGGGAACGGCTGCTGCGGTCATCGTGGAATTTCCATGCAAAAACGAACGGTCGTTCTATTTTGCAGGGCTTTACCACTTTCGCCCGCAAGAAACCTTCAGGTATTGAAGGTTAATTGATGCGGGACGGGGCGCAATCGGCCCCATCCCTACCCCTCGGAAGCTCTCTTCAGAATTCCTGCGACACCGGCCGCAGCACGACTTCGTTGATGTCCACGTTCGCCGGCTGCTCCACCGCGTAGACGATGGCGCGCGCCACCGAATCCGACGGGATCTGGTTGGCGTCGTAGAACGCCTTCACACCCGCAGCGGACTCTGCATCGCTGCTGCCGAACTTCAGCTCCGATTCGACCGCGCCGGGCGACACGATGGTCACGCGCACGCCGCTGTTGCCCACTTCCACGCGCAGGCCTTCGGAGATGGCGCGCACCGCGTGCTTGGTTGCGCTGTAGACGGTGCCGATGGGCGTGAACACCTTCAGCCCGGCAATGGATGCGACGTTGACGATGTGCCCGCTGCCTTGCGCCTGCATGCGCGGCAGCACGGCGGCAATACCGTAGAGCACGCCCTTGATGTTGACGTCGATGGTGCGGTCCCACTCGTCGACCTTGAGCTTGTCGAGAGGCGACAGCGGCATCACGCCCGCGTTGTTGACCAGCACGTCGATGCGGCCGAAGGCCTCGACGGTGGCGGCTGCGAGCTTGTCGAGGTCGGCGCGCTTGGCCACGTCGGTGGCCACGGCGATGGCCTCGCCGCCGGCTTCGCGGATCTCGGCGACGACCTTGTCGAGCCGGTCGGTGCGGCGGGCCGCGAGCACCACTTTTGCGCCGCGCGCAGCCAGGTGGCGCGCCGTCGATTCGCCGAGCCCGCTGCTCGCGCCGGTGACGATGGCGACCTTGCCCTTGATGTTGTCTTGAACGGATGTCATGGGAAATTCCTTTCGGGTGTGTGGAAGAAGTGCCTCCAGTGTGGAAAATCCACATGTTCCCGTAAATGAAACTCTGGCGACTTCAGAATTCCTCAGAAAGGAACTCTCAACACCATGTCCAATCGTCTCGAAGCCCTGCGCGTGTTCTGCGCCGCCGCCGATGCCGCCAACTTCCGCGACGCGGCGGCGCGGCTTTCGGTGTCACCGCAGGTGATCACGCGCGCGGTGCGCGAGCTCGAAGACGAGCTCGGCGAGCCCCTCTTCCACCGCAGCACGCGCGGCGTGCAGCTCACCGACTTCGGTCGGCAGCTCTCGGAGCGGGCGCGCACCGCCCTGAGCGGAGTCGACGAACTCTTCCATCGCACCGACCGCCGCGCACTGTCGCAGCACGAGGGCACGGTGCGGGTCACGGCGCCGGGCATCTTCGGGCGCCAGCTCATTCCGCAGGCGCTGGCGCCGATGCTCGCCGCGCACCCGGGCCTGGTGCTCGACCTGCGCGTCTCGGAGTCGCATGCCGACGTGGTCGGCGAGCAGATCGACATCGGCGTGCGCGTGGGCCCGCTGCGCGATGCCCGCTTCGTCGCGCGGCCGGTCGGCCGGATGGCGCTGCACGTGGTGGCCGCGCCCTCGCTGATCGCGCGTACCGGCGTGCCGAAGAAGATCGAGGCGCTGGCCTCGCTGCCGCTCACCGCATTGATCGACCGCAAGTCGGGCCGTCCCTGGCCGATGATGTTCCGCAAGGGGCGCCAGCTGGCCGTGAGCTCGCCGGCCTTCGTCACCGACGACTTCGACACCGAGTGCGCCGCGGTGCTCGCAGGCCTGGGCTTCGCCCAGTTGATCGGCTCGCTGGCCGAGCCCTGGATCGAGCGCGGCGCGCTGGTGTCGGTGCTGGAGGCCGAGGCGCCCGAGCCGTGGCCGATTTATGTCTACCGCTCGCAACGGGCGCCTGTGCCGGCGCGCGTGCGGCTGGTGTACGACGAGTTGATCCGCGTGCTGCGCTGAACGCTACGCCCGCTGCCAGGCGCCGGGCGTGAAACCGAAGTGGCGCGTGAAGATGCGCGTCATGTGGCTCTGGTCCGCGAAGCCGCTTGCGGCGGCGGTGTCCGCGAGGTTCGTGCCGCGTCGGATCAAGGCGCGTGCGCGTTCGGCACGCTGCAGCAACAGCCATGCGTGAGGCGGCACGCCGTAGGCCTTCTGGAAACGACGCAGCAGCTGGAACTTGCCGAGGCCGGCCATCGCTGCAAGCTCATCGAGCGTGGGCGCGGCAAGCAGGTCATCGGCGAGGCGCTCGCGCACCAGCCGCACGTCGCCATCGATCTCGGGCTGCGGCACGGCGGTGGAATGGCCATCGAGCAGCAGGCCGCAGACTTCGACCAGCGACTCTTCGCAGGCTAAGGCTTCAGCGCTCGCAGAGGCGCTCGCGGCGCAGTTACGCCAATCATCGAGGCGGGTGAACAGGCGGCGCAGTGTTTGGACCAGCCGCAAGTCCTTGAGCACGGGCCGTGTGAATTCAACGCTGCCGTCCATCGCAGCGCCGCCCAGCATGCCCGCCATCACTGCCGCGTCGAGATACACCATGCGCCAACGCCGCGACGGGCCGCCAAACGGCCGGCCGTCGTGCACTTCCCCGGGATTGGTGGTGATCAGATCGCCCGCATAGGCATCTACCTTGCCACGGCCGCTGGCCGAGCTTTGCGCGCCATGGTCGAGAAGGCCGACGCCGTAGGTCGAATGCCAGTGCCGGCCGTAGTGGCGGGCACTGTCCATCGCGGTGCCGTGGACGCCCTCCCAGGGCGTTCCAAAGACCTGCGAGCGATGGTCCGGCGGCGTCTTCATCCGCCGGATGATCTCAGAGAACCGCGTTCAGAGCTTGAACGGAATCACTTCCTGGCGCTGCTCGCCCAGGCCTTCGATGCCCAGCGTCATCACGTCGCCCTTCTTCAGGAAGAGCGGCGGCTTCATGCCCATGCCGACGCCGGGCGGCGTGCCGGTGGTGATGACGTCGCCGGGCATCAGCGTCATGAACTGGCTCACGTAGCTCACGATCTTGGCCACGCTGAAGATCATGGTCTTGGTGCTGCCGGTCTGCACGCGCTGGCCGTTCAGGTCGAGCCACATCGAAAGCTTCTGCGGGTTCTCGATTTCGTCGCGCGTCACCAGCCAGGGGCCGAGCGGGCCGAAGGTGTCGCAGCCCTTGCCCTTGTCCCAGGTGCCGCCCCGCTCGATCTGGTATTCGCGCTCGCTGATGTCGTTGATGGTGCAGTAGCCGGCCACATAGTCGAGCGCGCTCTTTTGCGACACGTAGCGTGCGCGCGTGCCGATGACCACGCCGAGCTCGACTTCCCAGTCGGTCTTGACCGAGCCCTTGGGCAGCATCACCGGATCGTTCGGGCCCTGGATGCAGCTGTTGGCCTTGGTGAACACCACGGGCTCCTTGGGCACCGGCAGGCCCGATTCGGCCGCGTGGTCCGCATAGTTCAGGCCGATGGCGATGAACTTGCCGACGTTGGCCACGGGGCTGCCGAAGCGCGGCTTGCCCTTGACCAGCGGCAGCTTGTCGATCTTCTGCTTGCGCAGCTTGGCAATGGCGGCATCGCCCAGTTGCTCGGGGCCGATGTCCTTGACGACGGCGCTCAGGTCGCGCAGCTGGCCCTTGTCGTCGATGAGGCCGGGCTTTTCCTTGCCGGGGTTGCCATAGCGGACGAGTTTCATGCTTTCCTTTCAGTGCATTGAATTGAATTGATCAGTACGTGGAGCGGCCACCGGAGAGGTCGAAGACCGCGCCGGTGGAGAACGAACAATCTTCGGTGCAGAGCCAGCCGACCATCGCGGCCACCTCCTCCACCGTGCCGAAGCGGCCCATGGGAATCTTCGAGAGCATGAAGGCGATGTGCTCGGGCGTCATCTGGTCGAAGATGGCCGTCTTCACCGCCGCGGGCGTCACGCAGTTCACGCGGATGCCGGTGTCGGCCAGCTCCTTGCCGAGCGACTTGGTCAGGCCGATGACGGCCGCCTTGCTCGCGCTGTAGGCACTGGCGTTGGGGTTGCCCTCCTTGCCGGCCACCGAGGCGATGTTGACGATGCGGCCATAGCCACCGCTACCGCCGGTGCCCTGCTTGCGCATCTGCGCGACCACTTCGCGGCAGCACAGGAACACGCCGTTGATGTTGACGTCCATCACCTGGCGCCAGTCGTCCACGGGGTAGTCCCACAGCCTGGTGTTGGGGCCGGTGATGCCGGCGCTGTTGACCAGCGCGTCGATACGCGGCGCGTGCGCCAGCGTGGCGGCCACGGCCTTGGCGACAGAGGGCTGCTGCGACACGTCGACCTTCAGCGCAAAGGCCTTGTCGCCGAGCGACTTGGCCGCCTTCGCGGCGGCGTCTTCATCGCGGTCCCACAGCGTGACGCTGCCGCCCGAGGCCACCAGCCGCTGCGCGATGCCGAAGCCGAGCCCCGTGGCGCCCCCGGTGACGACTGCGTGGCGGCCCTTGAAGTCGAGCTGGTTCATATGGTGATGCCGCCGTCGACGGTGAAGGCCTGGCCGGTGGCGAAGACCGATTCGTCGCTGGCGAGGAACACCACCACCGGCGCGATTTCCTCGGCCTGCGCGAGCCGGCCCATGGGCTGGCGCGCGATGAAGGCCTTGCGCGCGGCTTCAGGGTCGGCATTGGCGTTGATGCGGTCGCCGAGCGAGGGCGTATCGACCGTGCCCGGGCAGACGGCGTTGCAGCGGATGCCGCGGGCCACGTAGTCGGCCGCCACGCTCTTGGTGAGGCCCAGCACCGCCGCCTTGGTGGTGCCGTAGACAAAGCGGTTGGGCAGGCCCTTCATGCTGGAGCACACGCTCGCCATGTTGATGATGCTGCCGCGCCCGGCCGCCAGCATGCCGGGCAGCACGGCCTGGATGGTCCACATCTGGGCGCGCACGTTGAGGCTGAAGGCGAAAAGCAGCTCGTCGTCGGTGGCCTGCTCGATGGTGCCGTTGTGCACCACGCCCGCGCAGTTGAAGAGGACGTCGAGCGCGGGCAGCTTCGCCACCACCGCGCCGATGGCGGCCTTGTCGAGCACGTCGAGCTTGAGCGCGGTGACGTTGGGCACGCCCGCGTAGCGTTCGAGCAGCTTCTCGTTGACGTCGGTGGCCCAGACCTGCGCGCCCTCGGCGGCCATGGCGAGCACGCTGGCGTAGCCGATGCCCTGGCCGGCGGCGGTGACCAGCGCGGTCTTTCCCTGCAATCTCATCGGTGTCTCCTCTGGTCGTGTCTTCGGGTTAGGCCCGATGATGGCGCGGGCGGTGTATCGTATTCTGAATTGGCCTTACCACTTGTCCAATTCAGGACAACCCTTAAGCCCCTCGACCTCCTTTTTTCGCTCCCGTGCCGATCCAGACCCTCGAACCCCAGCGCCTCTACCGCCAGATTGCCGAACAGTTGCGTGTGCTCATCGGCAAGGGCGAGTTCGCGGTGGGCGCGCGCATTCCGGCCGAGCGCGACCTGGCCAAGCAGCTGGGCGTGAGCCGGCCCTCGGTGCGCGAGGCGCTGATTGCGCTGGAGGTGGAAGGCTGGGTCGAGATCCGCACCGGCTCGGGCGTGTACGTGCTCGACCGCTCGCACCGCACGGCGCCGCCCGCCAACGGAGCGGCTGGCGCCGAGTGGGGGCCGCTCGAAATCATCCGCGCGCGCCGCCTGGTCGAAGGCGAGACCGCCGCCACGGCGGCCCAGTACGGCAAGCGCAAGGACGTGGACGCCATCCGCCGCGCAATCAAGATGATGCGCGAGATGGCCGCGCGCAGCGAAGTACCGCACGAGGGCGATCGCGCCTTCCACCTGGCCATCGTCAACGCCTGCGGCAACGTGGTGCTGACCGAGACGGTGCAGGGCTTCCTGGAGTCGCGCCACGGGCCGATCTTTGCGCGGATGATCGATTACTTCGAGACCATGGACTCGTGGCAGGCCGCCATCGGCGAGCACGAAGCCATCCTCGACGCCGTCGCTGCGCGCGACCCGGCAGCGGCGCGCGAGGCAATGCACCAGCACATGGACAAGTTCCACCAGAGATTCAGCGCGAGCTGGCGCCGCGCGAAGGTCTCCTGACAAACAAACAAGCGCCGACAGGCACTCACGATGACTCCCTACATCCGACTCCACCCCGCCGATGACGTCGTCATCGCGCGCTCGCAACTGCTCGGCGGCACCGTCGTCGAAGGTGTGGCCGTTCGCGGCCTGATTCCGCCGGGCCACAAGATCGCGATGCGCGACATCGCCCAGGGCGAGCCGGTGCGGCGCTACAACCAGATCATCGGATTCGCGAGCAAGCCCATCGTCGCCGGCGAGCACGTGCACACGCAGAACCTGAACATGGGCCCGGACAAAGGAGACTTCGAACGCGATTACGCCTTCGGCGCCGACGTGAAGCCCGCCCCTGCGAAGCGCGAGGCCACCTTCATGGGCATCAAGCGCGCCGACGGCCGCGTGGCTACGCGCAACTACATCGGCGTGCTGACCAGCGTGAACTGCTCGGCCACGGCCGCGCGCGCCATTGCGGACCATTTCTCGCGCAAGACCAACCCGCAGGCGCTCGCGGCGTTTCCGAATGTGGACGGCATCGTCGCGCTCACGCACGGCACCGGCTGCGGCATGGACACGCAGGGCATGGGCATGCAGATCCTGGAGCGCACGCTGACGGGCTACGCCACGCACCCGAACTTCGCGGGCGTGCTGGTGGTCGGGCTCGGCTGCGAGGCCAACCAGATCAACGCCTGGCTCGCGACCGGCCACCTGGCCGAGGGCGAGAACTTTCGCACCTTCAACATCCAGGACACGGGCGGCACGCGCAAGACGGTCGAGAAGGGCGTGGCGCTCATCAACGAGATGCTGCCACGCGCCAATGCGGTGAAGCGCGAGCCGTGCAGCGCGGCGCACATCACCATCGGGCTGCAGTGCGGCGGCTCGGACGGCTACTCGGGCATCAGCGCCAACCCGGCGCTGGGTGCGGCGGTCGACCTGCTGGTGGCGCATGGCGGCACCGCCATCCTCAGCGAAACGCCCGAGGTGTACGGCGCCGAGCACCTGCTGACGCGCCGCGCGGTGAAGCGCGAAGTGGGGCAGAAGCTGGTGGACCGCATCAAGTGGTGGGAGCACTACACCGAAATCAACGAAGGCGAGATGAACAACAACCCCTCGCCGGGCAACAAGGCCGGCGGGCTCACCACCATCCTGGAGAAGTCACTGGGCGCGGTGGCCAAGGGCGGCACCAGCAACCTCGAGGCGGTGTACGAATACGCGGAGCCCGTTACCGCGCACGGCTTCGTCTACATGGACACGCCGGGCTACGACCCGGTGAGCGCCACGGGCCAGGTGGCCGGCGGCGCCAACCTGATCTGCTTCACGACCGGGCGCGGCTCGGCGTATGGCTGCGCGCCTTCACCCTCGCTCAAGCTCGCGACCAACTCTGCGCTGTGGCAGCGGCAGGAAGAAGACATGGACATCAACTGCGGCGAGATCGTGGACGGCACGGCGTCGATCCAGGAGATGGGCCAGCGCATCTTCGAGCTGGTGCTGGCGACCGCTTCGGGCGCGCAGTCGAAGAGCGAACAGCACGGCTACGGCCAGAACGAGTTCGTGCCGTGGCAGGTCGGCGCGGTGATGTGACGTGATGTGAATCCATCGACAAGGAACAGCATGGCCAACCTCCCCTTCGGATTTCTCGAGGGCACCGGCTTCGAGCACAGAGACCCTCGCTTCAAGTCATGCATTCCCGGCCCCGAGCGCGTGCAGCGCCTGTGGACCGGTGCGCGCTGGTGCGAAGGCCCCGTGTGGTTCGCCGCGCACCGCACGCTGGTGTGGTCAGACATTCCGAACAACCGCATGCTGCGCTACGACGAAGTCAATGGCACGGTCGGCATCTTCCGTGAGCCGTCGAACAACACCAATGGCAATACGGTCGACCGCCAGGGCCGACTCGTGAGTTGCGAGCACCTCACGCGGCGCGTGACTCGCACCGAGCATGACGGCACGATCACCGTGCTGGCCTCGCAATGGCAGGGCAAGCGTCTCAATTCGCCCAACGACGTGGTCGTGCATTCGGACGGCGCCGTGTGGTTCACCGACCCGAGCTACGGCATCCTCTCCGACTACGAGGGCCTGAAGGCAGACAGCGAAATCGGCGCCTGCCATGTCTACCGCATCGACCCGGCGAGCGGCGAAGTCGAACGCATGGCCGACGATTTCGTGAAGCCCAACGGCCTGGCGTTCTCGCCCGACGAATCGACGCTGTACATCGCCGACACGGGCGCGAGCCATGCGGCGGACGGGCCGCGGCACATCCGCCGCTTCAGTGTCGGGCCTCAAGCCCGGAGGCTGGACGGCGGCGGGGTGTTCGCCGAATGCACCAACGGGCTGTTCGACGGCTTCCGGCTCGACACCGAAGGCCGCATCTGGACCAGCGCACTCGACGGCGTGCACGCCTATCACCCCGACGGCACGCTGCTCGGCAAGATCCTGATCCCCGAGCGCGTGGCCAACGTCTGCTTCGGCGGACCCAAGCTCAACCGCCTTTTCATCTGCGCGACCACGTCGCTCTATGCCATCACACTGAACGCGAAGGGAGTCTGATCCATGTCCAGAACACTGGAGGCCAACGGCCTGCAAGCCACCGTCACCCGCATCCTCGAGGCCGCGGGCAGTTCACCGGCCGAAGCGCAACAGGTGGCCGCCAACCTGGTGCTGGCGAACCTGAGCGGCCACGACTCGCACGGCGTGGGCATGCTGCCGCGCTACGTGGATGCGGTGGCCGAGGGCGGGCTGAAGCCGAACGCAGCGGTGCGCATCAACCTCGACATCGGCACGCTGATGGGCCTGGACGGCCAGCACGGCTACGGGCAGATCGTCGGCGTGCAGGCGATGGAACTCGGCATCGCGCGAGCCAAGCAGCACGGCAGCTGCATCTTCACGCTCTCGCACGCGCACCATCTGGGGCGCATCGGGCACTTCGCGGAGATGGCGACGGCGCAGGGGCTGGTGGCCATGCACTTCGTCAACGTGCTGTCGCGGCCGGTGGTCGCGCCGTGGGGCGGTGGCGACGGGCGCTTTGGCACCAACCCGTGCTGCATCGGCATTCCGCTCGCGGGTGCCGAGCCCTTCGTGCTCGACTACGCGACCAGCCGCGTGGCGCAGGGAAAGATGCGCGTGGCGCACAACAAGGGTGAGCGCGTGCCCGACGGCTACCTGATCGACGAGAACGGCGCGCCGACCAACGACCCCGGCGTGGTGGTGGTGCCGCAGGGCAACGGGCTCTTCGGCGCGCTCATGACTTTCGGCGAGCACAAGGGCTACGGGATGGCAGTGGCGTGCGAGCTGCTCGGCGGTGCGCTCACTGGCGGCGGCACATGGCACCGGCCGGCGGACACCGCGCGCACGGTGTTGAACGGCATGCTGACGGTGCTGATCGACCCGGCGCGGCTGGGCACGCAGAAGTCTTTCGACGAAGAGGCGCGTGAGTTTGTCGAGTGGCTGAGGCAGAGCCCGACGGGGCAAGGCTTCGACGAAGTGCAGATTGCCGGCGAGCCGGAGCGCAAGGCGCGCGCGGCGCGGCGCAAGGACGGAATCTGGGTGGATGACGCGACGTGGGGAGAAATCGTCGCGGCGGGAGCCAAGGTAGGCGTGGCCGTCGCATAGGGCTTTGGCGCCGGCGGCTATCGGCGGGCACTTCGCGACTTCTGGCTCAGCACCAGCGCGATGCCTCCCAGAATTGCCACCGAAGCAGCCGCCAGCCGCGGCGTGATCGCCTCCGACAGGAACAGCACGCCGCCGAACGCAGCCAGGAGCGGCACCGACAACTGCACGGTGGCCGCGCGCATGGCCGAAAGACGGCTCAGCGCCGCATACCAGACCGCGTAGCCGAGGCCCGAAGTCAACGCGCCGGAAGCGACAGCAAGCACAAGGCCGGTCGCGTCCACGCGAGCGCTGGCCGCAAACACCAGGCTCAACGCCAAGGCAAGCGGCACGGCCCGCGTGAAGTTGCGTGCCGTAGCGGCCAGCGGGTCAGCCACCCCACGGCCGCGCAAGGAATACACGCCCCACGCCACACCCGCGATCGCCATCAGCACGGCGCCGAGAAGCGGCGGCGCGGCGATGCCCGGAGACACCAGGTAGACGAGTCCGCCAGCCGCCAGGACGAAGCCGAACCATGCGAGAGCCCCGAAGCGCTCGCCGCCGGAGCGCAAGCCCACGCCGAACATCGTCAGCTGGACCGCGCCGAACAGGATCAGCGCGCCCGTGCCCGCCGACAGGCTGAGGTAGGCGAAGGAGAAGAACGCGACATAGCCGAACAGCATGACGGCGGCCAGCCAGTCGACGCGGGCGGACGAGGCCGGCGGCTGCGCCCTGAACCGCACGATGAGCCCCAGCATGAGCGCTCCCGCCACGAGCCTGACGCTGCCGAAGCTCGCTGCATCAATGCCTTTATGCTGCAGCGCGAGCCGGCACAGCAGCGAATTGGCCGCGAACGCGAGCATGGCCACCGCCGTGAGGAGGATCGTCTGCAGCGTGGGCTGCCGGTTGTCGCGCGCGTCATCGGGCATGCGCCCTCCGTCGAGGAACCTGCGCAAACATTGGCCTGCCGCCGAGGCCCGGCGGCAAGGGGCGAGTTGATGCTACTCCGCTCGAAGACTCAAGGCGAGCCGGCCGACGTCCCGCAAGGGACGAGCGCGAATCAAACGATCAATGCGATCGTGGCTTCAAGGTGCTCAGACGGTGCGCGGCGGAAACCCGAGCGCGCAAAGCGCTGCAGCTGGCCCACGACGAAGGCCGTGAGCGCAGCGGCGCGCACCTGGGCGTCGACGCTGGGCGTGGCCGAGCCGTCGGCCGCGGCAGCCCCGCGCAACACCTGGCGCAGGGTGGCTTCGATCTTGTCGAAGAACTGGTTCATGCGCTGCTGCAGGCGTTCGTTCTCGTAGACCAGCGCGTCGCCCACCATGACGCGGGTCATGCCAGGGTTGCGCTCGGCGAACTGGACCAGCAGCGTGAGGATCTTGGCGGCCTGCTGGGCGCCGGTGGCGCCCTCGCGCTCGAGGATCTGGTTGACCAGCGTGAAGACGCTCTGCTCGATGAAATCGATCAGGCCCTCGAACATCTGGGCCTTGCTGGCGAAATGGCGGTAGAGCGCGGCCTCGCTCACTTCGAGACGGGCGGCCAGCGCGGCGGTGGTGACCCGCTCGGCACCGGGCTGCTCGAGCATGGCGGCGAGCGCCTGCAAGATCTGCACGCGCCGCTCACCCGGCTTCGGGCGCTTGCGCGCCGGGGGAGTGAGCGTGTCCGCGGGGGTCTCTACGCCGGAAGCACTGGTCGTCTCTTCGTTCTGCATGGGAGCGCGTGCAAAGATGTAATCAATTGATTCTCGCACAGCGCAGTGAGCACGCGCCCACCCGTTCAACGGGCGCGGATCATCGTCCCGTAAGCCTGGTCGGTCAGGATCTCCAGCAGCATCGCGTGCGGCACCCGGCCGTCGATGATGTGCACCGCGTTCACGCCGCTCTTGGCGGCGTCGAGGGCGCCTTCGATCTTGGGCAGCATGCCGCCCGAGATGGTGCCGTCGGCGAACAGGTCGTCGATTTCGCGTGCGCTCAGGTTGGTGAGCAGCTTGCCGTCCTTGTCGAGCACGCCGGGCGTGTTGGTCAGGAGCATGAGCTTCTCGGCCTTGAGCACTGTGGCCAGCTTGCCGGCCACGACGTCGGCGTTGATGTTGTAGCTTTCGTTGTCCTCGCCGAAGCCGATGGGGCTGACGACGGGGATGAAGGCGTCGTCCTGCAGCGCCTTCACCACGCTGGGATCGATGGAGACGATGTCGCCGACCTGGCCCACATCATGGTGCACGTTGGGATCGGCGCGGTCGGCCAGCTTGAGCTTTTGCGCGCGAATCAGCCCGCCGTCGCGCCCCGTGAGGCCCACCGCCTTGCCGCCGGCCTGGTTGATCAGGCCCACGATGTCCTGCTGCACCTCGCCGGCCAGCACCCATTCGACGACTTCCATGGTCTCGGCGTCTGTGACGCGCATGCCCTGGATGAAGCTGCCCTTCTTGCCCAGGCGGTTGAGCGCCGCCTCGATCTGCGGGCCGCCGCCGTGCACCACCACCGGGTTCATGCCGACCAGCTTGAGCAGCACCACGTCTTCGGCAAAGTCTGCCTGCAGCGCCGGATCGGTCATGGCGTTGCCGCCGTACTTGATGACGATGGTCTTGCCGTGGAACTTGCGGATGTACGGCAGCGCCTGGGCCAGGATCTCGGCCTTGTCGCGCGGGGGGATGTTGAGGACGGGGTCGGTCATGGGCGGTCAGGCTCCAAAGCGAAGGACGGAAGGAAATTCTCGCAAAGAAAGATGTCGTCAGGGGCGCAACCAGCGGGGCACCTTGAAGCGCACGATCATCAGGTACGCCCCCACATAGGTGGTGACGAACAGCAGGCAGAAGAACATCAGCACGATCGTGTTGTTCCAGAACAGCACGGCCGGCACCACCGACAGCGCGGCAAACATCCACAGATACGGCGAGGTGCGGTTGTTGCGCGCCAGCAGTTGCCGGGCCTCGTCGTCCGCGAAGGCCACGCGCACGATGCGCCGGAAGATCAGCTGGTGGAAATGCAGCGCATCGGCCGTGCCGGGCGACTGGCCGCGCGCCAGCTTGCGGTAGATGGAGAACAGCGTCTCCCACACCGGATAGATCAGCAGCAGCATCGGGAACCAGGGCGACACCACGCGGTGCCGCTGCACCAGCGTCACGCAGGCCACGGCGATCACCATGCCCCAGACGTAGGCCCCGCCGTCTCCGGCGAAGATCTTGCCGCGCGGGTAGTTCCAGACCAGGAAGCCGAAGGTGGCGCCAACCAGGCAGATCACCATGGCCGCCAGTTGCCGGTCGCCCACCTGCAGCGCCACGTGGGAAATTGCCAGGCAGACCAGCACGGCGACCGTGCCCGCGAGCCCGTTGTAGCCGTCGATGATGTTGAAGGCATGCGGCAGGCCGCCGATGGCCAGGGCCGCGAACAACACGGTGGCGTACGGAATCATCGCCAGCCAGCCGTCGACCGTCTCGAAGCCGGTGCGCGCCACGCCCAGCCCCAGCAGCCAGCACACGAGCAGCGCCGAACCGATGGTGAGCCCCAGCCGGTAGCGCACCTTCACGTTCTGGGTAACGTCTTCGACGATGCCGCCCAGCACCGCCGGCAAGATGCACAGCAGCGTGAGCATCGAGGTCTTGACCGGCCACGACACATTGAACGGATCGGTGCCGGTGATGCCGGCCGCCAGCCAGGCCACCCCCATGCCCACCAGAATGCCCGCACCGCCCAGGCGCGGCACGTGGCCTTTGTGGAAGCGCTGGGGCATGTCGGCGCCGTAGAGGCGGGCATGCCTGCGCGCGCGGCGCATGAACAGCTGGACCGAGAAGGCAGCGACGAAGAAACTGATGACGATCAGAGCAATCATGTGTGGGGGTTGGGGAACCCTAGAATTCCCGAGCGAAATTAGACCATGCCCACGCCCCCCTCCCCCCGCCCCCCGATCACCATTTCAATCGTGAGCCACGGCCAGCTCGCGCTGGTGCTGCCGCTGCTCGAGCAGCTGGACCGGCACAGCCGCGAAGTCATCGACAAGGTTTTGCTCACATTGAACATTCCCGAGCCCGATGTGCTCGCTGGCCGCAACTGGGGCTTCGAGGTGGAGCGGATCGAGAACGCGAGCCCCAAGGGCTTCGGTGCCAATCACAACCAGGCCTTCGAGCGCTGCGGCACGCCGTGGTTCCTGGTGCTCAACCCGGACATCCGCTTCGACAGCGACGTGCTGACGCCGTTGCTCGCGCAGGCCGCGGCCGACGCCGGCCTGCTGACGCCGCGCATCCTGGAGCCCGGCAAGGCCGAGCCGGAGCCGCACCGGGCGATGCTCACGCCTCTTGAAATCGTAGGAAGAAGGAAGCCCGGCTATGTGCGGCCGACGGTGCCCGCGTGGATTCCGGGGCTGTTCATGCTGTTTCGCAGCGAGGTCTACCGGCAGCTCGGTGGCTTCGACGAGAAATTCTTCATGTACGGCGAAGACTTCGACATCTGCGCCCGCACCCGGCTCGCGGGGTGGAAACTGCAGGTCGGCGAAGACTTGGTCGCCCGGCACGACGCGCAACGAGAAAGCCACCGGAGCAAGAAATACCTGTACTGGCACGTGACCAGCCTGCTGAAGGTGTGGCTGTCGGGGTCGTTCTGGCGGTACTGGCGGCTTCGCGGTTGACCGATCAAGTCTGTCAGCCGCGTTCGAGCAAGTCTTGCGCGATGGCGTGCCCGCCGCGGCCGAAGCGCGCATAGCGGCCGCGCGCCGCCTCGATCAGGATCGGCAGCAGACGCAGCGCCCGCGCCGCCGGAAGCTCGGCCCGGAACCGCTGATGCTCGACCTTGGCGCGCTGCGCCTCCAGGTAAGCGGCCGGCACCCGGGTGCCAAGCTGCTGCAAGCGCTGCAGCAGCGCTTCGGCCCTGCGCAGCCGCGCCACGTGCTTGTCGCCGCGTTCGGCAAAGGCCTTGGCCATCTTCTCGGACAACGTGAGCCGCCGTGCGCCGATCTGGTTGCTGGCGTGCTGGCGGTAGTCGATGGTCGGCTCGGGCAGCACGTCCATGCGGCCGATGGCTGCCGCCACGGCGGCCAGCCACTCGTCGTGCACCCACTCCGGTGCGAACGGCAGCGCTGTGTCGAGCAGGGTCTTGCGGAACATCGTGGTGGCGCCGGTCACGAGATTGCGCCGCAGCAGGACACCGAAGGCCTCGCCGCCCGCGATGGCCGCCAGTTCGGCAGGCTGCACCTCCAGCGCGTGGAAGAGCGTGGAGCCCAGGGGCTTCAGTTCGGCATCGACGAGGCGCGCGTCGGTGTGCAGCAGCAGCAGGTCGGGCCGCGCCTCGAACTGCGCCACCATGCGCGCGAGCCGGCCTGGATGCCAGGCGTCGTCCTGGTCGCACAGGGCGATGAGTTCATGGCTGCAGGCCCGCACGGCCTGCTCGAAGTTACGCGTGACGCCCAGGGGCGGCGTATTGCTGAACACGCGCAGCGCGACCTGGTCCGCCACGCCGCACTGCGCGAGGGTGTCACGCACGACGGCCAGGGTGTCGTCGGTCGAGCCGTCGTCGGACAGCACGATCTCCCGCGGCAACGGCGTCTGCGCGCAGATGCTTCGGACCTGCTCGGGAAGATAGCGCGCGCCGTTGCGGGTGCAGAGCGCGACGGAAACGTCGAGGGCCATCAGACCGGAGGCAGGCGGGGCGGCCAAGCGTAGCTGAAGTCTTCGCGGGCCAGCATGAGGTTGGGGCTGTAGGCGGGGTCGTTCTGGATGATGGCGCCCCAGCGTTTGTGCATGTAGGCGGCTTCGTCCTGGAACTGTGCCTGCTTCTGCGGCGAGACATCCTTGGCGCGGGTGGCGGACTCGTAGTGGAACAGCTCCGCGTAGGGCGTCCAGACGTTGCGCAGGCCCGCTTCGCGCAGCCGGAGGCAGAAGTCGATGTCGTTGAAGGATTCCTTCAGGTGCACTTCGTCAAGGCCGCCGACTTCGAGGTAGTGGCACTTCTGGATCACGAGGCAGGCCGCGGTGACCGCGGAGAGAGTCTGGATCAACGCCGCGCGGCCAGCATAGCCTTCGCGGCCCATCGGCATGCGGCGGTGCGAATGCGCGGCGATGCCCCCCACGCCCAGAATCACGCCGGCGTGCTGCAGAGTCTTGTTGGGGAACCACAGCCGCGCCCCCACGGCGCCCACGCCCGGCTGCACCGCAAGGCTCACCATCTCACTGAGCCAGTCCGGCGTGATGACCTCGATGTCGTTGTTGACCAAGGCCACTAGTTCGCCATTGGCCGCGGCAACCGCGCCGTTGTTCAGTGCCGCGTAGTTGAAATCGCGGTCGTCGCGCAGCACGCGGACATTCGGCTTCTCCGCGGCAATCCGCTTGAACCAGGCCAGCGTGTCCGGATCATCGGAGCCGTTGTCGACGATGATGATTTCGTAGTTCGAATAGCTGGTTTTCTCCAGGATCGATTCGACGCATTGCCGGGTCAGCTGCAAGGCGTTGCGTGTCGGGATGATCACGGAAACCAGCGGTAAGACATCGGGCAAGGCGTAATGCACGCGGTACCCGAAATCGAGGTGTTCGGCTGTGGCACGCACGCCTGTGCGCATGAAATGCTCGTTCAGCGCGCGCTCGCCTGCGATGGCCGCATAGGGCTTGGCGCTCATCGAACGGGCCGTGCTCTCGACGTGCACGCGCCAGTGGTACAGCACGCGCGGAATGTGCTGGATCTGGCTGGGCTGTATCCGCTCCATGCAGCGCAACACCAGATCCCAGTCTTGCGAGCCTTCCATGCCGACGCGGAAGCCTTCGACTGAACGCATCAGTTCGGTCGAAAGCACGCCCAGATGGCTGAACATGTTCTGCGAGCGGAAGAGATCGACGTTCCAGTCCGACTTGAAATAGGGCCCGAACCTGTGGCCGCCCTCGTCGACCTTGTCTTCGTCCGAATAGATCAGCTTCACGTCAGGATGGGTCGCGATGCAATCGGCCACCCAGAAAAGCGCGTGGGCCGGCAGCAGGTCGTCGTGGTCCATGAGCGCGACCCAGGAGCCCGAGACCAGTTCCAGCGCGCTGTTGGAAGCGGCCGAGATATGACCGTTTTTAGGGCGAAACACCACCTTGATGCGCGGGTCGCTCTCGCTGTACGACTTGAGGATCTCGCGCACCTCGGCCGAAGGCGACGCGTCGTCGGCGATGCAAAGCTCCCAGTTCGGATAGATCTGGCTGCGCACCGACTCGATAGCCTCGCGCAGCCACGCGGGGTTGGGGTTGTAGGTGGGCATCACGACCGAAATCAGCGGCCTGTCTTTCAGGGCAGCCACGCGCTGGGCGATCTTGTCGCGCAATTCGGGAGTAAGGGTGTCATAGCGCTGCACCCACTTCGTATAGTCGTTGTAGCCGCCGAAGCGCCGGCCCAGTTCCCAGCGGATGCCCGCCCACCCCGACTTCTTGAACATTCGCCATGCCCGCTGCACGCGCCCCATCATTCCGGGGCCTTGCCAGAGTCCGGCCAGGCCGAGGATGAATCGATAGACAGATTTCATAGATTGCGCACCCGCGAGGCGGATGAGGCGGAGCTTGTGGGAGAAATGTCGAAAAAAAGGCGGCGCCGAAACAATGCGTCACCGGCTGCGCGGGAGGGGATTATCTTCGCAACCATCTATCACGATGGCCGACGACAGCCGTTTCACCCCCGAACCAGTCCTCGGAGGGCTGCCCGTAAAATTGGCGGGTTACAAAGCAAAAGGAAAAGAATGAGGCTGCTCTCAGTGGTGCTCTCGGGAGGCGCCGGCTCCAGGCTCTGGCCTGCTTCACGCCAAGCCTTTCCCAAGCCGTTCATGAAGATCGGCGACTCCACGCTGCTCCAACAAGCCATCGAACGGGGCCAGGCTTGCGGCACCGGCGACCTGATGATCGTCACCAACAAAGACCATCTGTTCCTCACGAAAGACGTGCTCGGGCAGATGAGCGACCCGCCGACCACGACGTTTCTCCTTGAACCCAGGGGACGCAACACCGGTCCGGCCATCGCGCTTGCAGCGCTTCAATGTGCGCGCCAGTTCAGTGGCGACACAGTGATGCTCGTCCTTTCCGCAGACCACCTGGTGCCCGACGTGCATGCTTTCGTGGCCAGCGCGACGGAAGCCTTCCGCCTGGCGCAGGAAGGCAATCTCGTGGTTTTCGGCGTGAGCCCGACGAGCCCCGACACGGGCTTCGGCTATATCGAGGTCGAGCATGTCTCGCGCGAGAGCCAGGAAGTCAAGCGCTTCGTCGAGAAGCCCGACCTCGGGACGGCGCAGAAGTACCTGGCCACCGGCCGTTACTACTGGAACAGCGGCATGTTCGCGTTCACTGCCGACACCATCATCGCGGCGCTCGAGAAGCACGCCCCCGAGGTGATAAGAGCGGCAAGGCGCGCACTCGAAACCGCCAAGACCTCTGGCGCATCGGTCAATTTCGATCTGCATGCGTTCGGTTTGCAGCCGGACATCAGCATCGACTACGCGGTGCTGGAGCACGCCTCGAATGTCCACGTGGTGCCCGCCAAGTTCAGCTGGAGCGATGTGGGTTCGTGGCCTGCGGTGTCCAATGCGCTGACGCCTGACGCCAGCGGCAACACGCTTCCCGACGATGTCGTAGCCCTCGACACGACAGGCACGCACGTGCAGGTCGAAAGCTATGGCCCGAAGGTCGTTGCCACCATTGGCGTTCACGATCTCGTGATCGTCGACACGCCCGATGCGCTGCTAGTGCTTCACAAGGACAGCGCACAAAAGGTGAAGAAGGTCGTCGACGTGCTCAAGGCTCGCAAGCACGACACGGTGCACCTGCCGCCGGTGGTCCACCGTCCGTGGGGCACATACGCCTCGCTCAAGGAAGAGGAAGGCTACAAGGTCAAGCGCATCACCGTCAGACCCGGCGAAGCGCTGTCCCTGCAATACCATCACCAGCGCGCGGAGCACTGGGTGGTCGTACAGGGGCGCGCCATCGTGCAAATCGGAGACACCGAGCACGAGACGCTCCCGGGCCAGTATCGGTACATTCCCCTGAAGGAAAAACACCGCCTGACCAATATCGGCGACGAGGAGCTCGTGCTCATCGAAGTCCAGTGCGGCGGCTACCTGGGCGAAGACGACATCGTCCGCCTCGCAGACACTTACGGCCGTACATGAGTCAAGTCCACTCCAATCTTCACCGAAGCGCCTTGTCCGACTGGTGGCAAGGCACCCGCCGCACCGATATCTGGTGGACCCTCGCCTGGTTCGACATCGTCCTGCGCTATCGCCGCTCCATGCTCGGCCCGATGTGGCTCACCCTGAGCATGGGCGTGATGATCGGTGGCATGGGGCCGCTGTACAGCTCGCTGTTCGGCACCGAGCTCTCGCGCTTCTTTCCGCACCTGGCACTGGGCATCATCTTCTGGGGCTTTTTCTCCAGCATCGTGACCGATGCCTGCAACGCCTTCGTCGGATCGTCGAACTACCTGAAGCAGGGTTACTTTCCGATCAGCCTATTCGTCTGGCGCAGCCTGGCGCGCAACCTGATCCAGTTTGCACACCAGATCGTGCTCTACATCCCCGTGGCGATCTGGGCCGGCATTTCGCTGTCCTGGTCGGTGCTGCTCGTGCTGCCGGCCTTCGCCATCCTGATCGTCAACGCGCATGCACTGGGCCTGTTGCTGGGGCTGATTTGCACCCGCTACCGCGACGTCACGCAGATCGTCACCAGCGTGATGCAGATGCTGATGTTCCTGACACCAGTGTTCTGGCTGCCCGAAAGCCTCCCAGGCCGCGCCAAGTACGTGCTGTGGAACCCGTTCGCGCAGATGCTGGACCTGCTGCGCACGCCCCTGATGGGCGGCGTGGCGCACATCCACAGCTGGATCGGCATCCTGTTCTGGACGGTGTTGTGCCTGACTCTCGCCATCCTTCTGTTCTCGAAGTACCGCCGCCGCGTCGTCTACTGGCTCTGATCCATGGCATTCATCTCACTCAAAAACGTCGCCGTCAACTTTCCGATCTACGGTGCCGGTGCCAACTCTCTCAAGAAAACCCTTGCGGCCTCCGTGACCGGCGGGCGCTTCGGCAAGGAAACTGGCGTGACCGTGGTGCAGGCGCTCAGCGGCATCAACCTCGAGCTCAAGAGCGGTGACCGGCTCGGCCTGGTAGGCCACAACGGCGCGGGCAAGTCGACATTGCTGCGCACGCTGGCCGGCGTCTATGAGCCATCCTCAGGAGAGTTCGCGCGCCAAGGCTCGGTAGCCAGCTTGATCGATCCTTCGCTGGGCATCGAAATGGACGCGACGGGCGTGGAGAACATCATGCTGCGCGGCCTCGTGATGGGCATGAGCAAGAAGGAGATCGACCGCCTCACGCCTGACATCTGCGAATTCAGCGGCCTGGGCGAGTATGTGAACATGCCCGTGCGCACCTACTCGACCGGCATGATGATGCGCCTGGCGTTCTCGATCTCTACCAGTGTCGAAGCCGACATCCTGCTCATGGACGAATGGCTCTCGGTGGGCGACGCGGAATTCACCGAAAAGGCCGAGAAGCGGATGCGGGACGTGGTCTCGAAGTCCGGCATCCTGGTGCTCGCATCGCATTCGCCGGAACTCATTGCCAAAGAGTGCAACCGTGTGATTCACCTGGAGCACGGGCGGATCGTCGAGCAGTAATGTTTGGCGCGCAAACTCAGCGCCTTGTGCGCCGCAGCACGTCGATCTCTTCTAGACGTGCCTTGATCCTTCGCCCTGCGGCCTCCAGAGAGAGGTTGGCCTCGGCGCTCGCCTTGGCGCGAGCGCCGAGGCCACGCGCCCATACCTGATCGTCGTAGAGGCGACGCATGAGCCGTGCAGCGTGCTCGACCGACGGCTCCGCCCACTCAAGGTCGGCGTCGTAAGGAGGAATCGGCTTGCCGAGCTTCACGAGTTCATAGGGCACGAGCAGGCTGTTGCCGTCGTCCATGAAATCGACGTTGCCCGAGAAGTTGGTGGCGATCACGGGCTTGCCCATGAGCATGGCTTCCGCCATCGTGAGGCCAAGGCCTTCGCTGCGGTGGAGCGACACGTATGCGTCACAGGCATTCATGAGCGAGAGCACTTCATCGGGGCTGAACACTTGGTCGATGACCGTGATGTTCGCGCCGGCAGCGGCATCGCGCAGCTTCTGCAGCTCCGCCGGATGCCGGTCGCCGAACGAGGTTTTGAGGACCAGCGAGACCTTCTCGTCCTCACGAAAGGCGGCCCTGAAAGCGCGAATCAACCCCAACGGGTTCTTGCGCTCCATGACGCTCATCATGTGAAAGGTGAACAGGAAGGTGTAGCGGCCCTCGTCCAGACCGAAATCGCTGCGCTTGCGCACCTCGAAAGGCGTCAGCCGCACCCCAGGAAATAAGGTGCGAACCGGCACGGACAAGCGCTCGCGCAGGCCGCGTGCGATGAATTCCGTGGCCGTCCAGACCTCGTCGACCTGTTTCGCGCTTTCGACCCAGGCATCGGGGATCGAGTCGAACTCCCAGTACCAGTAAGCGATCCTGTAGGTCCGGGGCGAGCGTTCTGCAAGGTCGGCCCTCGCGTAGGCCTCCGGAAAAAAGGGTTCAGGCTGCGTATGTATGACCGTGACGTCGTACACCTCAAGGCCGTCGAAATCGACATGGTGCGGATCGTCCTTGGCGTCCGTTCGCAGGTCGCGCAGCGAAGTGTCGAGGCCGACCTGCCCAAGTGCCTCCGCGATCGACTCGACGGAGACTCGCAGGCCAGACGGATAGCAGAAATGGCCGATGATGTTCACGCCCGGCGTGAGCAGCGCCGACGCCACCGCGCGGGCATCCAGCGCCTGGCACCATCGACGGGCCTCGGCGCTCAGGCCGGCCTCCTCCGCGGAGGCCATCCATTCGAGCAACGCGAGCGCCTGGCCGGGATCTGAAAGGGCCTGTGGATGCCTGGCCTGCCACGCCGCCTGCGCGCCATAGCCCAGGCGAACCTGCAGCGCCGGCTCGTACCACTCGGGGGCGGCGTCCACGCCGACCCACTGCGGGTCGGCGCCGTAATGACGTGCGAACCAGGAGGCAAATGCGGACCAGCCAAAAACGGTCAACGCATCGGGAAACTGCTGCTGCCAATCAGGCGTGAACAAATAGGCCCGAGCCAACTCGGCGCGGGGGTTCTCGGCCGCCTGCATGAAGAGCCAGAGGATCTCTTCACGCCGCAAATGAGCCTCGGCCTCGCTCCACACATGCTGCATGAACCACCCGAGCAGGCTGTGCCGGCCCGCCGGAGTCAGCCCATGAGGCAGTACTTGCCGGATGCGCGGCTCGGCCATGAACGCCTGTCGCGCCCGCGCTGCGAAGTCCCCGGAAAAAAGTCCGGCGACATGCGCCTGCGAAACGGGCGTCAGGCCTGTGTCTTGCGCGCCATCGTCGCTTTGAAGCCACACCAGAAAGGCGTTCTTGTCAGCCGTCTCCGACAAAGCATAGGGAAACCTCGCATACAAGTCCTTACGGCCACGCAACAAGGACATGCAGAAGCGCGCGGCCGTCCACGTGTCGGTTACCGCCCCAGGATCGACGGAGGACCCGACGACCGACGCCGTCGGCGTGCCCGCCGCCTCGGACAGCGCAGCATCGCTGCACAGGTCCAGCAGCGCCGGCATGCCCGCCGCGACGTTGCCCTGCGCCAGCGCCTCCAGACGAGCGCGCTCCCTCTCGATCAGCCCCCCCAGCAGCTGCTCTCTCTCCTGGCTGGCCGCACGCTCTCGCAGGAAACGAAGCCGCTCGGGCATGCGCCATGGCGTCATCAACCAGAACGCGGCCTTCGGAACCCTTCGCGCGTTTCGGCGCAGCGCATCGAACCCTGTCATTTGTTATTTACTTTCTCTCGCAAACGTAATTTCTTCCGGATCGTGGGGTAATCGACGAGGAGATCATGCCCAAGAATGGGCGCTTTCACCTCGTAAAATGCGAAACATCCGCCCATCTGAGTGCATGTTTCCCAGGAACGTCCGCAGTCTTGCCGGCTGGTCCTTTTTGCACTTTTTGTTAACGACCCATGACGTTTATCTCATACGCGCAGAATTTCGAAGACGTCATGCTCTGGCGAGCACTCAAGCACGTGCCGGCCGGAAGGTACATCGACGTGGGCGCCCAGGACCCCGTCGTCGACTCGGTCAGCAAGGCGTTCTACGAACACGGCTGGCGCGGCATCCATGTCGAGCCGGTCCCTCGCTATGCGGACATGCTGCGCCGCGATCGCCCCGATGAAACGGTGTTGCAACTGGCGTTATCGGACGAAGCGGGCATCCTCGAACTCAACGTGTTCGAGGACACCGGCCTGAGCACCGGCGTCAAGGAGTTTGCGGACAGCCACCGCACACAGCACGGCCTCGCGCACCGCACCGTTGCGACGCCGATGCTGCCGATGCGCACCGCTTTCGCATCGCTCGCGGGGCAGCCGGTGCACTGGCTCAAGATCGACGTCGAGGGACTCGAAGAGGCAGTGCTGCGCGGCTGGGACAGCGAAGTGCTTCGGCCCTGGATCATCGTCATCGAAGCGACCGTGCCGATGTCGACCGAAGTCCGCTACCAGGGCGCGGAAGACATCCTGTTGGACGCCCGCTACGAATTCGTCTACTTTGACGGCCTCAATCGCTTCTATATCGCGGCCGAGCATTCTGAGCTGAAAGCGGCCTTCTCTTCACCGCCCAATGTGTTCGACGGGGTGCGCCTCAGCGGCTTGGCCAACTCTGAGCTATGCAGAGGGTTGCTGGAGGCCCATCGCGCCGAGATGGACAAGCTCGGCGAAACCATCCGAGTGCAGCGAAGCGAGGCCCTCGAAGCACTGGCCGAGGCAAGGGCTCAGGCTCAACGAAGGCAAAGCGAAATCGAGGCACAGGCCCAGCGCGACGTGCAGACCGCGTCCGCCGCACTGCAGCTGGCCGAATTGCAACGCAGCGCGGTTCAGCATCGGCTCGATGCCGTCCTGCACAGCTCGTCCTGGCAAATCACCGCCCCCATGCGCTCGGTTGGCACACTGTGCCGACGGCTACTTTCCGCGTTCCGTGAGGGCCGGTTGACCAGCGGCATCAAGCGCCGCATCAAATCTGGCCTGCGCATCTGCGCCCTCGCCGTGATGCGGCACCCGACGCTCAAGAGTGGCCTGCTGACCGTCCTGAAGCTCGTGCCCCCCCTGCACCGGCGGCTGCGCGCCATGCTCGCGCCTCCGCCCGCCGCACCACAGGGTGGCTCGCTGCCAGGCGACACCCTGTCGGCGATGTCGCCCGCCACGCGCGCCGTATACCTGGCACTGAAGGCAGCCAACGGACGCGAATGAGAGCGCCGCGCGCGCCGGTTTCCGCGCTGCCCCCGACCCCACATCACAAAGCCAAACGCTCGGAGTACTGCAAATGATCATCGTCACTGGAGCGACAGGCTTCATCGGATCGAATCTGGTCGCCCATTTGAATCAACTGGGCCACACCGACATCGTCATCGTCGACTGGCTCGGCACCGGCGAGAAATGGAAGAACATCGCCAAACACCGTTTCATCGAGTTCGTCTTTCCACAGGATTTCCCGGCCTTTCTCGAGAAGAGCAGCGGCGTGGTGGAGGCCGTGTTTCATATGGGCGCCATCTCGTCGACGACCGCAACGGACGGCGACGAAGTCGTCAGCAACAACATCCAGTTCTCGATGAATCTCTGGAACTGGTGCGCCGCCAGCCAAGTGCCCTTCTTCTATGCATCGTCGGCCGCAACCTACGGAGACGGTGATCAGGGGTTCGACGACACGCACGACATCGCCCCGCTTCGCCCGCTGAACCTGTACGGCTGGTCCAAGCAGGCATTCGACCGCTGGGCGCTCGGACAGGCGGAAAAAGGCATCTGCCCTCCCCGCTGGGCCGGCTTCAAGTTCTTCAACGTGTACGGCCCGAACGAATATCACAAGGCCGACATGATGAGCATCGTCGCGAAGAACCACTCCCGCGTGATGGCCAAGGAGCCTATCCACCTCTTCAAGTCGCATCGCCCCGACTTCAAGGACGGCGAGCAACTGCGCGACTTCGTTTACGTGAAGGACTGCTGCAAGGTCATGTCGTGGTTCATGGCCGACGCGCGCCAGAACGGCGTCTACAACCTCGGCACGGGTTCAGCCCGCTCGTTCCGCGACCTCATCGAGGCTGTGGGCACGGCATGCGGCATCAAGCCGGACATCCAGTACGTGCCCATGCCCGAAAACCTTCGCGGCAAGTACCAGTACTTCACGCAAGCGGCCATGCAGAAGCTTCGCGCAGCAGGGTATGACGAAGGCTTCTACTCCCTCGAAGAGGGCGTGGCCGACTACGTCCAAAGCTATCTCAACACGCCCGACAAGTTCGCCTGATATGCAGCAGCCTTCTTCCTCCCCCGCCAAGCCGCGCATCCTGGTCGTCGGCGACATCATGCTCGATCGCTACGTGATCGGCGAGGTGTCGCGTATCTCGCCGGAAGCGCCAGTTCCGGTGCTGGCCGCCAAGCACGAAGAAAACCGGCCTGGTGGCGCCGCCAACGTAGCTGCCAACATTTCAGCCATGGGCGGCGATGCGACGCTGCTGGCTGTTGTCGGTGAAGACAACGCCTCGGCGGAACTCGATGCCTGCCTGCAGCGCTACAACGTCAACACACTGTTCGTGAAGGACCCACAGGCCGGCACGACCCAGAAGACACGTCTGGTGGTCGGCTCGCAGCAAATAGCCCGTGTCGACCGGGACGTGCGGCCCACGGGCCAGACACAGCAACGGTTGCTGGAGGAGTTCGAACGCCAGGTGAGCCGCTACGACCTGGTGGTTTTTTCCGACTATGCCAAGGGCACGCTGGACCGGCTGCCTGAGTTCCTCGAAGCCGCGTCCAGGCAAGGCGTACCGACACTGGTCGACCCAAAACGGGTCACTCCGGAGTTCTATCGAGGGGCCTTCCTGCTGAAGCCGAACAACAGCGAATTCATCGGCCTCTTCGGCGCATACGGCTCCGACCAGGAGTTGATGGCCAAGGCCAGCGCCGCGATCGACGCGCTGCAGTTGCAGCACCTCGTCATCACGCGTGGTGCCAAAGGCATGGTCATCGTCAGCGCCGGCGGCCACACGGATTTCGTTCCCACTCGGGCACGTGACGTTTTCGACGTGTCAGGCGCGGGTGACACGGTGCTGGCCGCGCTGGCCACGGAACTGTCGGCCAAGCACTCCATCTCGGATGCCGTTCACCGAGCGAACGTGGCGGCCGGCATTGCCGTATCGCACCCCGGTACCTATGTCGTCAGCGAGCAAGAGATCGATGCGGAAGCCAACGACTTCAGCCACGAACACCCGAAGGTGCTGACCGAAGACCAGCTCAAGATCGCCCTGGTCAATCCCAGGCTGCATGGCAAGAAGATCGTCTTCACCAACGGTTGCTTCGACATCCTTCATCCGGGCCATGTCCGACTGCTGAAGGCGGCCCGTGCGCTGGGCGATGTTCTGGTGCTCGGGCTGAACTCCGACGACTCGGTCCGCAAACTGAAAGGGCCAGGCCGCCCGATCAACAACTTCCCCCACCGTGCGGAGGTGCTGGCCGGTCTAACCTCGGTGGACTACATCGTCGAATTCGATGCGCCGACACCGCTGGAAACCATCCAGTACGTGTTGCCGGACATTCTCGTGAAGGGTGGGGACTATCCCGTGGCCGATATCGTCGGTTACAGCGAAGTGACGGCACGCGGCGGACAAGTCATCGCACTCGATTTTCACGACGGATATTCGACGACCCGGATCGTCGATGAGATCAACAAGACCCGAAAGTCGTGACACAGGTGGAAAATTTCGAGGAACTGCGCGCGCGAATCGGCAACTGGCTGAGCGCCGACGCACTTTCACTATGGGTCGATAGCGGGCACGACGAAAAGTTCGGACTCTTCCACGAGAAACTCGATTTTTCGGGCCGCCCGCTTGAAGCGCTACCGCGGCGCCTGATGGTGCAGTGCCGCCAGTTGTACGTGCTAGCGCACTTGAGTTTGCGCGGCATGCGCGACAGCCGTGCCTTGATCGACCGCACCTGGCAGCAGGTGTTGCGCCGCTTCTATCGCAAGGACCTGCCGCATCGCTGGGCATTCTCCATCGGCCCCGACGGGGAGATCCATGACTGCAAGTGCGATTCGTACACGCTGGCATTCCTCCTTTTCGCCCTCGCCTGGCTCTACCGGCTGAAGCCCGATCCCTCTTACCTCGCGCTGTCCGACGAGGTGTTCGCGGTCCTTGAAGGCCCTTTGGCCGCCAGCAAGGGAGGCGTCATCGATGCACTGCCGAGGCCCGATGGTTTTCTGCGGCAGAACCCAACGATGCACTTGCTGGAGGCCTGCCTGGCACTCTATGAATCCGCAGGACGCCCACAGGACCTGACACGCGCGCACGCACTACACGCGAACTTTTCCACGCAGATGCTCTGGCGAGCGCAAGCCGCGTTGCCCGAACAACACGATGACGCCTGGAACGCCGAAGGCATCGCAGACAACTGGTACGAACCCGGCCACCATTTTGAATGGGTGTGGCTGCTGCGCCGCTTCTCGGTGTTGAGCGACGTGAATGTCGACGACGACGTTCGAATCCTGCTATCGCGCGCAGAGCGCGAGGGCATCGATGCCGAGGGCTTCGCCGTAGAGCGCGTCAGCATTCTTGGCGGCGCTCCGGTCGGCAGCCGCCGCTCCTGGGGCACCTGCGAATATCTGAAGGCTTGCGCCGCCGAAGCGGAAGCAACACCCGCAGATGCGGACAAGTGGCGAGATAAGGCTGCCAGCGCGCTGGCAGCCTTGCATAGCGGCTTCCTTTCGATCGAGCCCTACGGTCTTTGGCGAGACCGCATCGATGCCCAAGGAAAGACACTATCGGCCGATGTTCCGGCTAGCAGCCTTTATCACTTCGTCTTTGCACTCATGGAGTGCGAGCGTGTGTTCGGCCGCGTTCTACAGCATCCTCCCGCCTCGACATCGGCGAAGGCGCCCGCGCTGTTTCTTGACCGGGACGGCGTGATCAACATCGACACGCACTACCCGAGCAAACCCGAAGACATCACCTTCATCGAAGGGGCGAGCGACGCCATCAGGCTCGCCCAGTCCCTAGGCTACAAGGTCGTGGTGGTGTCGAATCAGTCGGGCATTGCCCGCGGCTATGCCAGCGAAGCCCAGTTGCTGGCCCTGCATCAGTGGATGGCCGCACGTCTCCAGGAAAAGGGGGCTCATGTCGATGCCTGGTATCACTGCCCTTTCCACGACGAAGCAAAGAATCCGGCCTACCGACACGAAGATCACTTCGATCGCAAGCCGAATCCAGGCATGGTTCTTCGTGCAGCACTCGACCTGAACATCGACCTCAACCGCTCGCTGCTGATTGGCGACAACGAATCGGATGTCACCGCTGCCACTCGCGCGGGCGTTCCTGGCCATCTGTTCAAAGGTGTGGACCTGTTTGAATTCGCACAACCGCTATTGGGAAAAGTCTAGATCTCGGTCTTCTCATCTGTCACGCCAAATCACCAGTAAATCCGATGCGAATCATCATTGACATGCAGGGAGCCCAGACCGAAAGCCGCTTCCGCGGAATCGGACGGTACAGCCTCTCGCTGGCCTTGGCCATTGCACGAGTCGCGGAAAAGCACGAAGTCTTCCTGGCACTGAACGGGCTGTTGCCCGATTCGATCGACGCCATCAGGGAAGCCTTTGCAGACATTCTTCCGCGCCAGAACATCCGCGTCTGGAATGCCCTCGGGCCCACGCGCGAACTCGACCCCGCCAATAGCACGCGCCGGGAAATTGCAGAGCACGTGCGCGAAGCTTTCATTCTTTCGCTCAAGCCGGACGTCGTGCTGGTAACGAGCCTTTTCGAAGGACTGGGCGACGATGCAGTCGTCAGCGTCGGCAATTTCGACACGAAGACACCGACGGCCGTCATCCTGTACGACCTGATCCCACTGCTGAACCCCGATATTCACTTTCGCTCCAGTCCACTTCGCCAAGAGTACTACGCGCGCAAGATCGAATCACTAAAGCGCAGCAAGCTCTTGCTGGCCATCTCCGAAAGCGCCCGTGGCGAAGCGTTGCGGGGGCTTTCATTCGCACCCGACGATGTGACGAATATTTCGGGTGCGTGCGATGTCTCGTTCAAGAAAATCGCACTGACCGAGGCGGAGCAGCAGGCCATTCGTGCGAAGTTCTCGATTCCGCTGGAATTCGTGCTCTACACAGGTGGCGCCGACGAACGAAAGAACCTCGCGCGTCTAGTCGCGGCTTATGCGCAGTTGCCCACCAACGTTCGCCAGATTCACCGGCTCGTCATGGCAGGCCGCATGCCCAGCGGCGAAGTAATGGCCTTGCAGATCCGTGCCAGGGAAGCCGGACTGGGAAGCGACGAACTCGTCTTCACCGGCTACATATCCGACGAAGAGCTGCTTGCGCTCTACAACATGTGCAAGCTTTTCGTCTTTCCCTCCACTCACGAGGGCTTCGGGATTCCGCCGCTGGAAGCCATGTCCTGCGGCGCCGCGGTCATCGTCGCGAACAGTACCAGCCTGCCCGAGGTCATCGGCTCCAGCGAGGCGATGTTCGACCCTGAGTCGATCGATGCCATCAGGGACAAGATGCTTCAAGCCCTGACGGATGAGGCATTTCGCGCGTTGCTGTTGCGCAATGCCTCCGTGCAGGCAGCGGCATTTTCTTGGGACCAGAGCGGCCGCAAGGCGATCGAGGCCCTCGAACGCTTCGATGTCCAGGCAACAAGAAGCATCAGGCGTCTGTCACGCATCGAAAAGACGACCATCTTCCAGCCCAGCCACAAGCGCATTCTGGTGCTCAAGCTCGACCATCTGGGAGACCTGATCCTCGCGATGCCGGCCATCGCCAAACTGAAGGCGCGCTACCCCGACGCAACACTCGAGATCGCGGTGGGTAGCTGGAACCTCGAACTGGCGAAGATGTTTCCCTTCTTCGACAAGATCCACACGCTAGACTACTTCAAGAAGCAATCCGCGAGCCAGGCATCGATAGCCCAGGAAGAACTCCGATCCTTCTTCGCCCAGCTTGGCACGTTCGACATTGCCATCGATCTGCGCAGGCAAAGCGACACACGCTTTGTGTTGAAGGGCGTCAAGGCCGAGCTGAAGATCGGCTACCAAACCTTCGATCCAGCCGTCGACTCTGTACTCGACATTGCCCTGGACGCAGTCCAGGATGCGCCGTTCCTCGAAACCTCGATGAACCGCACCTCCATCAGCAATCAGATGCTCGCGCTGGTCGATGCGCTTCCCACCGATCCGGGCGACTTCATTTCATTGCCTCGCCTTTTCGCGTCGACGGAAAGAAAAAAAGGCTCCATCGCGCTTTTCCCGTATGCGGGCAACGACGTCAAGGAATGGGAGATCGCGAAGTTTCAGGCGCTGGCTTCCAGGCTCTGTGCTGCGGACAGCGTGACGGAGATCAACATCTTCTTTGCGTCGCCGGCCGAAGCACAAAGGCACGCTTTCGATCCCTCCCCCAAGGTGATTGCGCATACGGGACTGAGCATTCCCGCGCTGATGGAATCGGTGGCGCACAACGCTGTCTGCATTGCCAACAATTCGGGTGGCGCCCATATCGCCTCCTATCTGGGCTTGACGGTGGTCGGCGTCTATGGCGGACACGAAACTGCGGCGGAATGGGCTCCCGTGTTCCCAAACAGCTTCGTCATCCATCGGGAGGCCGATTGCTCTCCCTGTCACATTGCGACCCGCGCCGACTGCAAGTACGAGCTGTACTGCCTGTCTGACATCACAGTTGACGAGGTTTACGACCTTGTCATGGAGGCGGTGAATGCGACAGGTATTTCGACCTCCGCGCCAGTGTTGACGAACAAGGCCATCACCAGCCAACTGATTGCTGCACTCGGGCCTCACCTGCGCAATGAGGCCGACGATGATGTCGCCGCAATTGCTCGTTGCATCACGTCGAACATTAGGCCGGCCAACTTCGGCGCCCGCATCTTCGTCGATGTCTCGGAGCTCGTTCACCGCGATTCCAAGACCGGCATCCAGCGCGTGACCCGAAGCATTCTCAAGGAGTTGCTCGAGAACCCGCCAGCCGGTTTCGAGATCGTGCCCGTCTACGCCACAATGGAAACGAAGGGCTACTTCGCTGCAAGGAATTTCCTGACCAAATTCGGCGGGAAAGGCTTTCAGCATGGCGTTTCCGACGAAGCTGTCGATTTCTATACCGAGGACATCTTCCTGGGCCTGGACTTCCATCCGCATGTGGTGTGCGCGCAAAAGAGCGCCTTGGACAACATGCACCGCGCCGGGGTCAAGGTTCTATTCGTGGTGTACGACCTGCTGTGCGTTCAAATGCCGCAGCATTTCGTCGACGGCACCGTCCAGGGCTTCAGTCAATGGCTGGACGCCATTGCAGCCTACGACGGCGCATTCTGTATTTCGAAGTCGGTGGCAGACGATCTTTCTGCCTATATGCAACGAGTTCATCCCGCACGAGCAAGGCACTTCGACATTGGCTGGTTCCACATCGGTGCGGACATCGAGAGTTCGAGCCCAAGCAAAGGCCTCCCCGCCAATGCAGAGCAGATTCTGCAGTCACTGCAGGCACGCCCCAGCTTCCTGACAGTGGGAACCGTCGAACCGCGCAAAGGGCACACACAGACCCTTGACGCCTTTGACCTGCTCTGGGGGCGCGAGGTCGATGCGAATCTGGTTATCGTGGGCAAGCAGGGCTGGCTCGTCGACAGGCTGGCCGAGAGGTTGCGCAACCATCCCGAGGCAGGCAAGCGGCTTTTCTGGCTGGATAACATCAGCGACGAGTACCTCGAACGCATCTATGGCGCGTCGACCTGCCTGGTCGCGGCTTCGGAGGGCGAAGGATTCGGGCTACCCCTGATCGAGGCCGCACGCCACAAGACTCCGATCATCGCGAGGGATCTGGCGGTCTTCAAGGAGGTGGCAGGGCAAAATGCATACTATTTCCATGGAATCACGGCAAGTGCACTGGCGGACGCTATCCAGTCATGGTCCACGTTGTTCAAGGAACAGTCCCACCCGAAGTCGGACGCCATGCCATGGCTGACTTGGCGCCAAACCACGCAAGACCTGTTGAAGCTGGTCCGTTGTGCCGATGCCGGCACACCATGTATCCAATCCAAACCCCTCGAAGAGTTGAGTCATGAATAAAAGAGCTGTCATCACTGGAATCACGGGCCAAGACGGGGCCTATCTGGCCGAACTGCTGCTGGCCAAGGGCTATGTCGTCTACGGAACCTACCGCCGCACGAGTTCGGTGAATTTCTGGCGCATCGAGGAACTCGGCATTCAGAATGACCCGAACCTGCACCTCGTCGAATACGACCTGACCGATCTGGGCAGTTCCCTGTCCCTGATCCGCGACACCACACCAGACGAGGTGTACAACCTTGCTGCGCAGAGTTTCGTGGGCGTGAGCTTCAACCAGCCCGCAGCCACCGCCCAGATTACCGGAGTGGGTGCGCTGAACCTGCTCGAGGCCATTCGCCTGACGAACACCAAGATCCGCTTCTACCAGGCCTCGACTTCGGAAATGTTCGGCAAAGTCCAGGCCGTGCCGCAGGTCGAAGACACGCCCTTCTATCCGCGAAGCCCTTATGGCGTCGCCAAGCTCTACGCACACTGGATGACGATCAACTACCGCGAGAGCTACGACATCTTCGGCTGCAGCGGCATCCTGTTCAATCACGAGAGCCCGCTGCGTGGCCGCGAATTCGTGACGCGCAAGATCACCGACAGCGTCGCCAAGATCAAGCTCGGCAAGCTCGACGTTCTGGAACTCGGCAACCTCGACGCCAAGCGCGATTGGGGCTTTGCCAAAGAGTACGTCGAAGGCATGTGGCGCATGTTGCAGGTCGCCGAGCCGGACACCTATGTGCTTGCGACCAATCGCACTGAAACCGTTCGCGATTTCGTGACTATGGCTTTCAAGGGCGCCGGCATTGCCGTCGAGTTCAAGGGAACCGGCGAAGGCGAATCTGCCGTAGACACCGCCACCGGCAAGGCGGTGATGCGCGTGAATCCGAAGTTCTACCGTCCAGCCGAAGTCGAGCTGCTGATCGGCAACCCGGCCAAGGCGCACGAAAAGCTCGGTTGGAAGCCGCAAACCACGCTGGAACAGCTGTGCCAGATGATGGTCGAGGCCGACCTTGAGCGGAACAAGAAGGGCTTCTCGTTTTGAAGATCTTCCTGACCGGCGCAGAGGGGTTCACCGGTCGCTACTTTGCAGATCGGGCCGCCGCCGCCGGCCACAACGTCGTCCCTATGCAGGCGGACCTGACGAACCGCGAAGCGCTGACTCGCGAGGTGCTGTCGGTGCAGCCGCAGGTCGTTGTGCATCTGGCGGCCATCAGCTTCGTCGGGCATACGGACAGCAGTGCGTTCTACGCAGTGAATGTGGTCGGCACGACGAACCTGCTCGAAGCCTTGACACGACTGCCATCTGCGCCGCATCGCGTGCTAATCGCCAGCAGTGCAAACATCTACGGCAACAGCGAACAATCGCCGCTGACTGAAACCCAGCCACCAGCGCCCGTCAACCACTACGCGATGAGCAAGCTGGCGATGGAATACATGGCCAGAACGTTTGCCGAGCGGCTGAACCTTGTCATTGCTCGCCCGTTCAACTACACGGGCCACGGCCAGGACATCAACTTCGTAATCCCCAAGCTCGCCAAGCATTTCGCCGAGAGGGCCAGTTCCATCTCGCTCGGCAACCTGGATGTGGAACGCGAGTTCAACGACGTGCAAATGGTGTGCGACGCTTACCTCTGCCTCATGGAGCACGGCCGTCCCGGTGAAGCCTACAACGTGTGCTCGGGTCAACCCCATACGCTGCGAGAGGTGATTGCATGTTTCGAAAAGGTCACCGGCCATCGCATGGATGTCGAGGTCAATCCTGCTTTCGTTCGCAAGAACGAGGTGCACCGCCTCTGCGGCAGCCCCGACAAGCTGAATGCCTTGCTGCGCGACTGTGGCGTGGCTTTTGCACCGCCGACGCTTCAAGACACCTTGGCGCGCATGCTCTGATGCGGCCGCCAAGACCGCAACGAGATAACGTTCGAGCCTCCCAATTCCCGTTTTGATCAACCATAACAACATCATGAGCCAGTCCATGTCGACGACTCTCTATCGAGGGCAGCGCGTTGCGCTGATCGTTCCCTGCTACAACGAAGATCCCACCATCGCCGGTGTGGTCAGGGACTTCCGCGCGGCCATGCCATGCATCGACGCCTACGTCTACGACAACATGTCGAGCGACAGGACCGCGGATTTCGCCAGGGCGGAAAATGCGCACGTGAGAACAGTCACCCTGCGCGGCAAGGGCAATGTCGTGCGGCGCATGTTCGCGGACACCGAGGCGGACGTCTACGTGATGGTGGATGGCGACGGGACCTACGATGCATCCTCGGTTTGCCGAATGGTGGACAAGCTTCTCGACGAGGGCCTAGACATGGTCGTGGGATGCCGGGAGACCAGTGCCGAAGATGCTCAGGCCGCCTACCGGCGCGGGCACCAATGGGGCAACAAGATGCTCACCGGGAGTGTGAAAGGCATTTTCGGCGGCGACTTCAATGACATGCTGTCAGGGTATCGGGTGTTTTCGCGCCGGTACGCCAAGTCTTTTCCCGCACTGTCGCGGGGATTCGAGATCGAAACCGAACTGACAGTGCACGCGCTCGAACTGCGCATGCCCTACGGGGAACTAATGACTCCGTACGGATCGCGCCCCGAGGGATCGGCCAGCAAGTTGTCGACTTACCGCGACGGCTGGCGCATTCTCAAGACGATCATTCGGCTTCACGCCAGCGAGCGCCCGATCGCATTCTTCGGCGGCTGGGCTGCCGCGTTCTGCATTGCGGCGCTGGTGCTGGCCTTTCCTCTTCTCGTTCAGTATCTCGAGGCCGGCAATGTCCCGCGCCTGCCGACAGCAGTGCTGTCCGCCTCTCTCATGCTCATGGCCATGCTTGCGCTGACCTGCGGGTTGATTCTGCAGAATATCACTCAAGGCCGGCATGAAATGAAGTGCCTGGCCTTCCTGGGAATTCCAGCCACGCGCGCTGATGCCACCGAGCACTGACGCGATGAAGTACCTAAGAGAAACAAGAATTCCGATCTGGTTGGTCCTGGGTCTAGGCACGCTGGTCTACTGCTACTTCTACCTGAACCACCCGGCGCTGCCAGGCAACAACCTCGAGTACCCGCGCGGATGGTGGGGCTGGTTCGATCAAGGCGAGTACATCAAGGCGGCAGCGGCCATCAGGATTGGCGATTTTTCTCACGCCAAGCACGCCTACCCACCGCTGTACCCGGCGATCGGATCGATCTTCATGCCGGTCTTGCCGGTGCATCCGTTCTTCTTCTTCAACCTGCTGAGCCTGCTGGCGTTTGCGTACGTTTTTGTAGCGTTCGCAACGCGCTACATGTCGCAGTTGGAGGCGTTCGCGCTGCTGGCGATTTCGCTGTACTTCAACGAAATCATCATCCTCAACTTCGCCATCCCCTGGACCACCACGGGTACGACGCTGATCTACGCGGTCACCATCTATCAACTGCTTCAAAAGTCTAAACAAGAGAAGCCGAGTGACGGCATGGCGCTGCAGAGCGCCAAGGCCTTTCTCTTTTCGAGTGCGTTCAGCCTGCTGGCCATTCTTCGACCTGTGGACGCAGGGGCGGCAGCGGTCTTCTATCCGGCCTACCTGTATTTCTCGTTCAAGAGCCTGAGCGGGACCGCAGCGCCTAGACGCACAGCACTCTTGCTCGCTCAGGCCGTCTCACTCGGTGCTGGCCTGCTCGTCGGGATGGGGCTCTTCTTCCTGTTCAACCTGAAAGTCCATGGCCATGTACTGGGGGGCTACTTCCAGTCGACGGCTACGGCGTCCGGCTACTTCCCGCTGGAACTGCCCAGAAAAATCTTCTCGCTCGTCTTCGACTCCAATACCGTCTTTCTCGAGCCGAACGGGGCGCTGATCACACACTTTCCGTGGTTGGTCTTGAGCATCATCGGAGTGACCGCAGCGCTGGTGCGCGGATCCGCAATGCTTCGGGTGATGGCTGCAGCCCTCTGTCTGCAGTTCTGCCTGTACGCCCCCTATGGAGACCTGCTTCCGAACGGCGTCTACCGCTACTACAACATCCACTACTTCAAGTGGATGTTCCCGTACCTGGCATTCTTTGGATGGCTTGTCGTGCGATGGATTTTCCAGAGTCCGGCAAGCTCTCGTCCGAAGGGCCTGACGGTTCGGACACTGGTGGTCCTGATCGCAGTTGCTGCTCTGCTGTCGCCACAGTACAAGGTCAAGCCAGCGTCACCGATTGCGCTCGAGAAGATCGGGCCAGACAACCGGGTCGCCTTCTCGACCAACGGAGACGGTATCGACTTCATCGATTTCTATGGCATGGCCGGCGGCTTCAATGAAATTTACCTTGGCGATCACCATATGCTCGCGGACGGAAAGCCGCTGAACCGCGTCAAGGAGTTCCGGCTGCTGCCCGCGCCATGGGGCGTGCGAGTCTTCTTCAATAAACGGGTGCGTGCCAAGGAATTCGTGCTCACACCCGACAAGGGCGTGAACCTGCCCGCCGGTGAACTGACGATGAAGGCTTCAACCTATCGATTCAGGCTCGGCATGCCGAAATTGATTCACGACGCTCCACCAAAAATTCACTGAAATATTTCAGCGGCATCGAAGCTCAGCCCTGCCGCGTCCTTCGCGGACAACGCAGGGACAGCCCCAGTATCCGGCCACTCGATGCCGATCGACGCATCGTCCCAGCGAATGCATCGCTCATGCGCCGGCGCGTAGTAGTCAGTCGTCTTGTAGAGAAAATCGGCGGTTTCGCTCAGCACCAGGAAGCCATGGGCAAATCCCGCCGGCACCCACAGCTGCTTGTGGTTGCTTTCCGAGAGCTCGACACCAACCCATTGACCGAAGGTCGGCGATGAGCGGCGAATATCTACCGCCACGTCGAACACCGCGCCGCTGACCACGCGTACGAGCTTCCCCTGTGGCTGCTGAACTTGGTAGTGCAATCCACGCAGCACACTCCTCACCGAGCGGGAATGGTTGTCCTGCACGAAGTCGACATGCCGGCCAACGGCCTCGTCGAAAGCCTTCTGGTTGAAGCTCTCGAAGAAGAAGCCGCGTGCGTCGCCGAAGACCTTGGGTTCGATCACCAGAACGTCGGGAATGGATGTAGATGTTGCTTTCATGGCTGGGGAATCAGAGAGTGATGGATCAAGCCACGCGCTTGAGGTAACCGTCCGGCGCCACGCTGACGAGCAACTTGTTGTCCATGGCGCGGTCGATCTCGAAAGAGGCTGCATGGGTCTTGAGGAATTCGTGAACCGCCGTCTTGGGGTTATCGCCAGGGCCCCAGGGCCGGTCCGGGAACATGCTCTCAGGCAGATCTTCCACGACGGTGTCGAACACGACGCAATAGCTGCCGACCGTCACCATCGGCGCGTAGGCCCGCAACTCGTCGAGAACGTGGGCATGGGTGTGGTTGCTGTCGAGACACACCAGCACGCTGCGCTTTCCGGATGCGACTGTGCGAACCTTCTCGATCACGTCCGTCGCGATGCTGGAACCCTCGATCATCGAGATGCGCTTGACCATCGGATGCGTCTCGATAGCCTTGCGGTTGTGCGCACGGATGTCGATATCGATTCCGAGCACCTGCGCATCGGCAGGGCCTCCGCATGCGGCATTCAGCTCGAGCATGGCCGCGGAGAAGATGAGCGACCCGCCGTGTGCAATTCCGGTTTCGATGATCAGATCGGGTTGCACGCGCCAGATGATCTCCTGCATTGCCACGATGTCCTGCGGATACTGGATGATCGGGCGGCCCAACCAGGAGAAGTTGTAGGAATAGCCAGCCTGAATGGAAGACTTCATCAAGGCCTTTGCATCGCCCTGCAAGGTCTCGTTGGTTTCGTTGGCTGCTACGCGCGCCGTTACTTCAGCTTCAAATGTCATTCTGGTCTACCTTAACAAGACGAAACCTGCCGCGAGACTGATTCGCGATCTCGCCGAAATAGTTGGAGTTCATCACAAACACGAGGGAATCCGGCGGCAGCATCTGCAACGCGTCTTCCGGCGACACGATCTTCAGCCCAGTGCCCGCCATGTATCTGTTTTGCTTGATGGGGTTGATGTCCACCGCCACATCGAACTCGATGCCTGCGGCCCGCAGATGGTGAGAAAAAATGACGCCTTTGGAGGAGGCACCCCAGATAGCCTTCGGGCCCGGGGTCGCCCGCGCGAGAGCCTTGCTCTGCTCGATGCCCGAGAAGAAGCTCCCCGGCAACTCGACCTGGTCCTGCAACTCCCCAGCCGGCTGCCGCAACGACGCGAGATCGGCCACCACGTAAAGATACTGTCCGCCAAACACGTGGCCCAATTCATCGATGCGCGTGAACATGCGCCGGAAATCGGCAGCCCGGAAGTAGTTCACATGCTCGTAGAAGATGTCGAACCACGCGCGCCGCTCGCAGATCCAATCGAAGCACGGCACCTCGATGTAGATCTTGCCTTGGCCTGCATTAGCTCGCGCAATGTCCTGCAGAAAACGCACTGGCTCCTGAATGTGCTCCAGCACATGCCGAAGCACGAGTGCATCTGCAGACAAGCCCAGCGACGGGGAGAACGGGGCCTTGATGGCGTGCGGGCTGTCTCCTTCGTAAGCGGGGTCGATTCCCGTTGCATCGTAGCCTGCCGCTCTCAGATGATTCAGGAAATAGCCTTTGCCGCAGCCGACCTCGATCAGCGATGGAGTCTGAAAGTGGCGCCGGATGATAGACAAGACCGCATCCAGATGCTCCCGAAAAACCGATGAACACGCCTGCTCGTTCTGGTAGTCGGCGTCGTAGGTCAGCAGGTCCGGGTCGAACTCCCGGTTGAAGACCAGGCCGCTGCTCAGGTCCTGGACGAGGACCATGTTGCCTTGCGGCGAAGCCATTCCTGAGGAGGCTCTGTCAAACACCCGATTTTGCAAGACCGGCAAGCCCTCGATGCGCAAGAGTTCGTGCTGCATCAGCGCGCCTCCGTCAACTGCAGCAACTTGGCATTGCTGCCCCAGAACGCCATCGGCTCATAGCTCGGATAGGGAAAGTGCCCCAGGGCAAGCTTCATCGGCACGCCCAGCGCCTCTCGCCAACCCTCGACAAGTGATCGCACCGACGTCGGCCGGCCCGAGCAGACGTTCACGATGCCGTTGCCCGACGCTGTGCGAGCCAGCAGAGACAAATAGCGCGCGACATCTTCCGCTGGAAGATAGTCACGCAATTGCTCTCCGCCGGACATCCGGAATTCAGCATCGCCGCGCGCCTGAGCGGCCATGAACTGGCTGTACAGCGCCCCTGCCGCCTGTCCCTCGCCATACATATAGAACAGACGAGCCCAGGTCAACTTGACCCCTATATCTGCGGCAAGGAACTCGAGTTCCCGCCTCAAGGCATCCTTGGCGAAGCCATAGGGGTTGCGGGGATCGGGCAGCAGCGATTCAACCAATTCGCCGGATTGCATGCCGTACTCAAAGCAGGTGCCCGCGCACACCAGCGTCGAAAGGCCGGAGGTCATGAGTCGCTCGAGAAACCGGTATTGCTCAGACAGGTGCGTTTCGAAATGATGCCTCGACTGGTAGTTCGGCAGTCCGCTCCAGGCCAGGTGGATCAGTACATCGGGGCGCCCGAGCATGGTGAATGCGTCAGCGGGTGCCGCTGCCAGGTCGATGCTCACATGACGGACACCCGGCTGCATCCACGAGCCGGGTGTCTGGCGTGACACGGCCACGACCTCGGCATCGCCGGCATCGGCCAGCACCCGCAACACATGGCGCCCCACAAAACCGCTTGCTCCGGTAACTGCGATTTTCATGGTCACAGAACCTCGAGCCGTGGAACCGCACAGACGAATTGGCCGCCCCATTCGCGAATGTAGGCAAGCTGATTCATCACTTCCACCTTGAGATTCCAAGGCAGGACAAGCACGTAGTCAGGTTGCTCACGCTGCAAGCGGGCTTCGTCGACGATCGGAATCCGGCTGCCCGGCATGTATTGGCCCTGCTTGGCGGGATTGCGGTCGACGACCCAGGGAAGCAGACCAGGCCGTATACCGGCATAGTTGAGCAAAGTGTTTCCCTTGGCAGCCGCGCCGTAGGCAGCCACGCGTTTACCGGTCTTGCGTGCTTCGATCAGGAAAGTCACGATACCGTCCCGTATGTCGTCCGCGCGTGCCTGAAAGCCCGCGTAGTACGCCGCCGTTTCGACGCCTGCTTCGGCTTCGGTGTTCAGCAGTCTTTCCACACGAGGCTCGATCAGACGCAAGCCCCGATCGCTGCGCTGTGCGTAGACCCGCAGACTTCCTCCATGCGTGGCAAGCTCCTCCACATCGAAAATTCTCAGCCCATTGGCTTCGAACAATCGGCGCACCGCAGCCAGGGACAGGTAGGAAAAATGCTCGTGGTAGATCGTGTCGAACTGGCAACCGGACACCAGCTGCATCAGATGCGGAAACTCGAAGGTGGCCACACCGTGAGGCTTCAGCAGCTTGGCAAAGCCGGAAACGAAATCGTTGACGTCCGGCACGTGCGCAAGCACGTTGTTGGCGGCGACGAGGTCGGCCGCTTTTCCCTCGGCAACGAATTGCTCGGCCAATGCGACACCGAAGAACGATTCGACGATCTCCAACCCTTTGGCCCGCGCCGCCCGCGCGGTGCTCGCCGTCGGTTCGATACCAGTGCACGGGACGCCAGCCTGCTGCACGTATTGAAGCAGATAGCCGTCGTTGGCTGCCACTTCGACGACGTGCGATGCCGACGACAGCCCGAAGCGTTGCACGACTTCGTCTACATAGCGTTTGCTGTGGGCCAGCCAGCTCGTCGAGAACGAGCTGAAGTAGGCATAGTCGCTGGAGAAGAGCTCCGCATAGTGCGCATAGTCTTCCGTCTGTACCAGCCAGCATTGCGTGCACGTGAACACACGCAGCGGATACCACTTCTCTGGCGCGGCAAGCTGCGCCGCATTCAAGTATGCGTTCGAAGGAGGCGAGGCCCCCAGGTCCATCAATTGCAGTGAGAGCTCCGCATGGCAATGGCGACATTTCATATCAGATACCGCCGAATTCAGGGGTGAGGCAGGCATGCGCGGCATCGCGTTGCGACACCTCTGCAAAAGACAGCGGCCACGCAATGGCAAGCATCGGATCGGCAGGATTCAAACCACCTTCCGCGCTTTGAACATGGGGCGTCGAGTGAAGGTACAACAATTCTGCGTCATCGGTGAGGGTCTGGAATCCATGTGCGAATCCCTTGGGAATGAACAGGCTGCGACCGTTCTCAGCGCTGAGCCTTTCCGCATGCCAGTGAAGAAAGGTCGGTGAGCCTCTGCGTATATCGACCGCAACGTCGAAGATCTCGCCGCGCAGGCAACTGACCAACTTGTCTTCGGTATGGGGCGGGTACTGGAAATGCAATCCTCGCACGGAGCCGCAGCGCCGCGTCATCGTGTGGTTCATCTGTGCAACTGGCTGCGTGAAACCGACATGCGCCAGCTCCTCGGCACAGAAGAAGCGACTGAAGAATCCGCGCGAATCCTCAAGCTTCCGCCGATGGATCAGCTTCAGGCCATCCAGCGCCGTGGAGTCAACGACGAATCTAGCCATGCGCCGCCGCGCCTTCATGTGTCTCGATTTGCGAAAGGCAGACCTTCTGCATGTCATTGCTCCCGCGCCAGGCACGGTCCCATGCCACAGTCTTGTCGAGTGCCTCTTCGAGCCCCCAACGCGGTTGCCACCCGAGCACGCTCTTCGCTTTGCTGCTGTCGAGCTTTAGATAGCCTGCTTCATGCAGGGCCGACTCATCGGTTTCCCGCCACTGCGCTCCTTCGACTTTGCTCACCAGCCGATCCAGCAGTTGTCGCACGGGCACGGCATCCTCATCGGCCGGGCCAAAATTCCACGCAGCTGCGAACTGCGGATCTTCTTCCGCCAGCCGCTCGGCAAGCAACAGGTAGCCCGACAGAGGCTCCAGCACATGCTGCCAGGGCCGCGTCGCGCCCGCATAGCGCACCTCGAGTGGACGACGGGCATGGGCCGCACGAAAGAAGTCCGGCACCAGCCGATCATCGGCCCAATCCCCGCCACCAATCACGTTTCCCGCCCGAGCGGTGGCAACCGCTATGCCAGCCTGCGTCAGAAAGGAAGCCCGATACGCGGCCGTGACAAGCTCCGCGCAGGCCTTGCTGCTGGCATAAGGGTCGGAGCCACCCAATGCTTCGCCTTCGCGATAACCCCAGACCCACTCCCGGTTGTCATAGCACTTGTCCGTCGTGACATTCACGATGGCACGCACATCCTTGCACGAGCGCACTGCCTCCAGGAGGTTGACCGTTCCCATGACGTTGGTGGCATATGTCTCCACCGGCGCATGATAAGACTGGCGAACCAGAGGCTGCGCTGCCAAGTGGAAAACGATTTCCGGATCAGCTGCTCGCAAGGCTTGCAGCACGGCCTCACCATCGCGAACATCGGCAACGACGTGGCTCTGCAGTAAATCGGTGACACGTGCCACCGAGAACAGGTTGGTCGGCGTCGGTGGCGCCAACGCATAACCGTGGACTTCAGCGCCCAGGCTGCGCAGCCACAGTACCAGCCAACTGCCTTTGAATCCAGTGTGCCCTGTCACCAGCACCCGCTTGCCCTGCCAGAATGCGCGGTTCACGACCACACCTTCCAGGGCGCAGCATTGCTGGCCCACAACTGCTCGAGGTGCGTCTTGTCGCGTAGCGTATCCATCGGCTGCCAGAAGCCTCCGTGCTCGAATGCCATCAACTGACCGTCTCGTGCGATCTGGGCGAGCGGTTGCCCCTCCCAACTGGATTGATCCCCCTCGATGTAGTCGAGGCATTTCGGAGAGAGGACGAAGAAGCCGCCATTGATCCAGCCGCCGTCGCCGCGGGGCTTCTCGATAAATCCCCGCACCACATCGCCATCCCTTTCAAGAGCGCCATAGCGCCCTGCGGGCTGGACTGCCGTCACCGTCGCCAGACGACTGTGCGCGCGGTGGAAGTCGATCAGCTGATCGATTCGCAGGTCCGCAACACCGTCTCCGTAAGTGAAGCAGAACGCCTCTTCGTCCTTCAGGTAGTCACCCACCCGCTTCAAGCGCCCGCCAGTGAGGGTTTCGTCGCCGGTATCGACCAGCGTGACCTTCCAGGGCTCGGCCTTGCGCTGATGCACGTTCATCTCGTTGCTGCGCATATCGAAGGTCACGTCGGACATGTGGAGGAAGTAGTTCGCAAAGTACTCCTTGATCACATAGCCCTTGTAGCCGCAGCAGATGATGAAGTCATTGATGCCGTAGGCCGAGTAGAGCTTCATGATGTGCCAAAGCACGGGCTTCGCACCGATTTCAACCATCGGCTTGGGTTTGAGGTGGGTCTCTTCCGAGATGCGTGTGCCCAACCCGCCGGCAAGAATGACTGCTTTCATCGTTTTGACTTCGCGATTCGAAAGAAAGAAAAGATCCTGACGGCCCCTATAGCTGTCAGCACGCGATGAAAGCCCCCAAGCCCCGCGTCTTCGCTCGGGGCGCTATGCGGCAGAGGGAGGCTTTCTGAACAAACTGAGCGCTTTGCGCACCAACCGTTTCGGAACATAGCGCAACGAACCCATGCGTTGGGCCTCGCCGAGGCTGTGCTCCAACTGCGCACATGCTTCTCGCCAAGCTTGTGCCTGTGACACAAGATCGGCCGTATTGGCAGCCGCAGCGGTGAGGTCGACATGCGTCTGACGGCGGGTTTCAGCCGCCTCGTGATGCGCACGCAACGCGCTCTGTCTTTCCGCCTCGACCTGTGCACGCATGTCGGGCAGCGATGGGAGATCGAACGGAATAGCCTGCCTGTCGATACCGAGCAGCGACGTCGTCAAGCTGACCGCACCCGAAACATCCTTGACGCCAAACGGCGCTGCATCCAGGCTCAACGTGACACCGTCAAATCCAAACCGGCTAGGGCGGAACGTGTGGGCAGACGCGGGCGGCAAGTCCGGTGCCTCAGTGTCGAACCATTGCAGTAACTCGGCACAGTCGGCAATCGAGGCCCGGATGATCTGCCGCACCTCGGCACGCTCCTGGGGATCTGTTTCCAGTATCGCCCCCAGATAGCGCTCGGTGATCGCCTTTCGATCCAGCACCAGCGTGTCGTCATTGGGAAAGAGCGCGTCCTTCGCATGGAGAAAGGAGTCGGCAACATGAACGGGGGCGAGGATCATCTTGTCCGGTACGAGTGGATGCCTCCGATAGCCGAAGGCCTCATTCAGTCGCGAGAAATCGCTCGCTATCGCGGTCTTCTTTTCTTTCATCAGCGTCGCCACACCATTGCTGGCATGCGAGAGACCCGCGATATTCATAGGCGTGCTGATCGACAGATAGGACCCCACCAGATACCCGAAGCCGAAGCCGGAGTAGATGTCGGGATAGACGTTCAGAAAAACGCGCCCCGTTGCCTCTCGATGCTGCGCAATCAGATCGCGGTGAATGGCCGAGCAATAGATCATTGGCAGCGAGTCGGTGCCATCCTCGAACCGGATCACTTTGGCGATCTGCGCCCGTCCGTCGATCTCGGTGATTGTTCGGGACAGCGTGATGGCGAGGAGGTTCGCTTCGCCTTCGACTCCGATCGTTGGCCAGGTATAAATTCCGCGTTGCCAACGCATGGCCTTGGCCCCCGTGCGCGAAGCGAGGCGATCCAGTTCGCGCAACGCGTAGGGCATGAGCCCATCGTCATCACCGAGCACCGTAACGTATTCGCCGCGCACCTGGCTCAAACCGCGCTCCCAATTGGCGCTCATTGCCAAAGGGCGTTCAGGTGGCAAATACCGGATGCGCGAAGAGGCTGCCACGGCGACGATCTCAGCCACCTGCGCCGCTGCGGCCGGATCGCTGTTGTCGCAGACCAGAATCTCGTAGTCATCGAAATCCTGATCGAGACAGGTCGCCAGTGAATGGCGCAGGGTCTCGGGACGGTTGCGCGTCGGTACGACGATGCTGAACCGTGGAGTGGCGAGCATCGAGTACTTCGACATTAAGAACGGACTTCTTCGCTCAGCAAATGCCTGAGGTACTTGCCATATCCGCTCTTGGCCAGAGGCGTCGCCAGCTTCTCGAGTTGCTCACCCGTGATGAACCCATTGCGCCATGCGATTTCTTCGGGGCAGGCGATCTTGAGCCCCTGCCGATGCTCCAGCGTCGCAATGAACTGCCCCGCTTCCAGCAGGCTGTCGTGCGTGCCCGTGTCCAGCCACGCATAGCCACGCTGCATGATTTGCACATTCAGCTGATCGCGATCCAGGTAGGCTTGGTTCACCGCAGTGATCTCCAGTTCCCCACGTGCGCTTGGCTTCACAGCCTTGGCGATGTCGACCACCTGGTTGTCATAGAAGTACAGCCCCGTCACCGCATAGCTGCTCTTGGGCTTCAGCGGCTTCTCCTCGATGCTGCTCGCCTTGCCCTCGGCATCGAAGGCCACCACGCCGTAGCGCTCGGGATCATGGACGTGATACGCGAACACCGTGGCTCCGGAGGTCTTCGTGTCTGCATCGGACAGCAGATGCACGAAGTCGTGCCCGTAGAAGATGTTGTCCCCCAACACCAGCGCGCTGGACGAATTTCCTACGAACTTGTCCCCGATGATGAACGCCTGCGCGAGCCCGTCAGGACTGGGCTGCACCGCGTACTGCAGGTTGATCCCCCACTGGCTCCCATCGCCCAGCAACTGCTGGAACCGCGGCGTGTCCTGCGGCGTGCTGATGATCAGGATGTCGCGCATGCCGCCCAGCATGAGCGTGCTGAGCGGGTAGTAGATCATCGGCTTGTCGTACACCGGCAGCAGCTGCTTGCTGAGCGCCAGGGTCGCGGGGTGCAGGCGGGTGCCGGAACCACCGGCCAGGATGATGCCTTTGCGTTGCGTCGTCTTGGTCATGTTCTTTTTCTCGTGAAAGTTCAAAGAATCTCGCGCAGCATGCGCGCGACGCCTTCCTGCCAGGGCGGCAGGCGCAGGCCGAACGTGGCCTGCAGCTTGGTGGTGTCCAGGCGCGAGTTGTGCGGGCGCTTTGCCGGGGTCGGGAAGGCGCTGGTCGGCACGGCCTCGACGGCCTCCGGGCCGGCCTTGAGTTCGACACCCGCCGCCTTGGCTTGCTCGATCACGAAGCGCGCATAGCCGTACCAGCTGGTCTCGCCACCAGCGATGGCGTGATAGAGGCCGGCCTTGGCCGGATCCTGCAGCGTCGCCCGAATGGCATGCGCCGTCACGTCGGCCAGCAGCTCCGCACCCGTGGGCGCGCCGAACTGGTCGTCGATGACGGTCAGCTTGTCGCGCTCCTTCGCCAGCCGCAGCATCGTCTTGGCGAAGTTGCCGCCGCGCGCCGCGTACACCCAGCTGGTGCGGAAGATCAGGTGCTTCGCGCAGTTCTGCGCCACCAGTTGCTCGCCTTCGAGCTTGGTGCGCCCGTACACGCTGAGCGGACCCGTCGCATCGTCTTCCTTCCAGGGCTTCGTGCCGCTGCCGTCAAAGACGTAATCAGTCGAGTAGTGAACCATCAGCGCGCCGATCTGCTGGGCCGCCTCGGCCACGATTCCCGGCGAGGTCGCGTTGAGCTTGCGCGCAAAGTCAGGTTCGCTCTCGGCCTTGTCGACGGCCGTGTGCGCCGCCGCATTGACGATCACGTCGGGACGCACCTTCAATACTGTCTCGGCCAATTGCTCCGGCCGGCTGAAGTCAGCGTTGAAATCCGTGCTGTCGAAGTCGAGCGCGACCAGTTCACCCAGGGGCGCCAGGCTGCGCTGCAGCTCCCAGCCGACCTGTCCGCCCTTGCCCAGCAGCAGCAACTTCATGCCGCAGCCTTCGTCGTGTCGTATTGCTTCTCGACCCACTCGCGATACGCGCCGCTTTGCACGTTGCGCACCCACTCGCCGTTCGCGAGGTACCACTCGACGGTCTTGCGGATGCCGGTGTCGAAGGTCTCGGCGGGCTTCCAGCCGAGCTCGGCCTCGAGCTTGCGCGCATCGATGGCATAGCGGCGGTCGTGACCGGGACGGTCGGTGACGTAGGTGATCTGTTCCTTGTAGGGCTTGCCGTCGGCCCTGGGGCGCAGCTCGTCGAGCAGCGCACACACGGTGTTGACGATCTCGATGTTGGGCTTCTCGTTCCAGCCGCCCACGTTGTAGGTCTCGCCCAGCTTGCCGGCTTCGAGCACGCGGCGGATGGCGCTGCAGTGGTCCTTCACGTAGAGCCAGTCGCGCACCTGCATGCCGTCGCCGTACACGGGCAGGTTCTTGCCGGCCAGTGCGTTGACGATCATCAGCGGGATGAGCTTCTCCGGGAAGTGGAAGGGGCCGTAGTTGTTGGAGCAGTTGGTGGTCAGCACCGGCAGGCCGTAGGTGTGGTGCCAGGCACGCACGAGGTGGTCGCTGGCAGCCTTGCTGGCCGAGTAGGGGCTGTTGGGCTCGTACTTGTTCTCTTCGGTGAAGGCGGGGTCGGTCTTCGACAGCGAGCCGTAGACCTCGTCGGTGGACACGTGCAGGAAGCGGAAGGCCGTCTTCTGCTCGGCTGGCAGCGCGCTCCAGTGGCCGCGCACGGATTCGAGCAGGCGGAAGGTGCCAAGCACGTTGGTCTGCACGAAGTCTTCGGGGCCGTGGATGGAGCGGTCCACGTGCGATTCGGCGGCGAAGTTCACGACTGCACGCGGCTTGTGCTCAGCCAGCAGGCGGTCGATGAGGGCGCTGTCGCCGATGTCGCCCTGCACGAAGATGTGTTTCGGGTTGCCCTTGAGCGACGCGAGGGTCTCGAGGTTGCCTGCGTAGGTCAGCTTGTCGAGGTTCACGACCGGCTCGTCGCCGTTGGCGATCCAGTCGAGTACGAAATTGGCGCCAATGAAGCCAGCGCCGCCGGTAACCAGGATCATGAAGTCCCCTGCTGATATATGGAACGATCGCCTTGCGGCAAATCAACAGGCGATTATCCCATTCGGCCAGAGGAGAGAAATCAAAGGTTGGCGCCCGCGCAAGCCCCGCCTACAATCGCCCCACTGCAGGAGAGCGGGCCACCCCGGTGGCCCTACCGAAGGCGCAAACTCCCATAAACGCTCAGGTCGGTCCGAACAAGGGACCTGTACTGCACCAACTGAAACGCCGTCTGGAGAGCCATCACACCGCCCAACGTGGTCGTGATGCACCGAAGGAGCAAACCCTCTGCGGGCGCAGCGGGTGAATCTCTCAGGTACCGAGGACAGGGGGAGCGGCAACTTGGACTACGGTCGTCCGGTTGCTTTGCTATTTATTCAATAGCACACCACGCCCGTCGTTCAAGCGCTGCAACCTCAAAGGTACTTGAAATGCGCGTGATCGTTCTTGGCGCCGGCCTGCTCGGCGTGACCTCGGCTTACTACCTCCAGCAACTCGGCCACGAAGTGACCGTGATCGACCGGCAGGCCACCCCGGCCGCCGAAACCAGCTTCGCCAACGGTGGGCAGATCTCCGTCAGCCACGCCGAGCCCTGGGCCAACCCCAGCGCACCGCTCAAGGTGCTGCAATGGCTGGGCAAGGAAGACGCCCCGCTGCTGTTCCGCATCCGCGCCGACATGCGCCAGTGGCTCTGGGGCCTCCAGTTCCTGCGCGAATGCACGCCGGCGCGCACCCGCCACAACATCGAGCAGATCGTGCGTCTCGGAACATACAGCCGCTCGATGTTGCAACAGTTGCGCCGCGACACCGGCCTGAACTACGACCAGCGCACGCAGGGCATCCTGCACTTCTACACGACGCAAAAAGAGTTCGACGGCGCCCTCGCGCCCGCCGAGCAGATGCGCGCCCTGGGCTGCGAACGCCAGGTCATCTCGGCCGACGAAGCCGTGAAGATCGAGCCCGCCCTCGCCCACATCCGCCCGAAGCTGGCCGGCGCCACCTACACGGCCGAGGACGAGTCCGGCGACGCCAACCGCTTCGCGCGCGAACTGGTGGGCCTGGCCACCGCGGCGGGCGTGAAGTTCCTGATGAGCCACACCGTGACCGCGCTGCGCGAAGCCGGCGGCAGCATCGATCACGTCGAAGCCACCGATAGCGAAGGCCGCTTCCAGCGCATCCGCGGCGACGCCTTCGTGCTGGCAATGGGTTCATTGAGCCCGCTGTATGCCGCGCCGCTGGGCATTCGCCTGCCGATCTACCCGGCCAAAGGCTATTCGGTGACGCTGCCCGTCAAGGACGCGTCGAAGGCCCACCAGGTCTCGCTGACGGATGACGAATTCAAGCTCGTGTTCTCGCGCTACACCTCGGAGTCGGGCGACCGCCTGCGCATTGCCGGCACGGCCGAGCTCAACGGCTATGACCGCGACCTGAACCGCGTGCGCTGCGAGGCCATCGTGCGCCGCGTCGAAGAGCTGTTCCCCGGCGCCGGCGACACCACGCAGGCCCAGTTCTGGACCGGCCTGCGCCCCGCCACGCCGAGCAACGTGCCGCTGATCGGCAAGACCAGGCTGCCGAACCTGTTCCTCAACACGGGCCACGGCACGCTCGGCTGGACGCATGCCTGCGGCTCGGGCAAGTCGATCGCGCGGATCGTGAGCGGGCTGGCGCCTGAGGTGGATTTCGCGTTCACGGGTATCGCTCCCGCGAGCCGCACCGGTGCGGCTCGCGCTCACTCCACAAGCGCATCCTGAAGCGAGACGCTCGCAGCCTCACTGTCATTCGCCACGACCACTTCGGCCTTCAACAGCCGAAGTCCGAAGCCGAGGCAGCGGGCGTCGACGCTTTCGGATATGTCGCAAGGCCGGTGGGCGCCGCTCACGACAAGCTCGACAGCCAGGAACGGCCTGGCGCGCAATTGCTGCACATCCAGATCGCAGGACAAGGTCAGTGAATCGCCCGCCCTGGCAGCCTGGCAAGCCCTGCCATTGATTTGGACCTCCAGTGCAACCCGCGTGCTCCCGCTCGGTTGATAGAGTGCACCCGCCACGCTAGTTCGTAGCTGCCCGGTTGCAGGGAGCTTCGTGGTGTCGAGCACGAACAGCAAGGCAGCCTTCTCCCCCGAACTCCAAACACCCCAGACTTCCGGCTCGTGCCAGCCGGACAACAGCCCCCCCGCATAGGGGCTCCCGCTTCCGAACTGGACATCTTCGCCCAGCGCCACCTTCGGGCTCGAGCGCAGTCCCGCGGCGTCGAGCTGAAGGCCCCAGCGAAACCCGAATGCCCGATCCACCATGTCCGCGTTTGCAGCCGACATGACTGTGGAATAGCGCTTCCGGGGCATCAGAAAGAACGGCAGGCGCACTCGGCCGACGATGTCCCTCATCACAGGAAGGGAGGCAATTTCGCTTCCAACGGGAATCCAATCCGTACATCCATCTGGAAGATGCGCGGCGTTATTTCTATCTGGCTCGGCGAGCATTTCTTTTCGGCGACCAAAATACTCCGCTTCAGTTAATGCGCCCGATGAAATTCCTGCGAAGAATTCAATATTTTCGGCACAAAACATTGCGTAGATATTGGATTCGATTTTTATCGCGTTCGGTATGCGCCTCAACAGGTCGTCGAGCAGCACCGTATTTTCTTGATACGGATGAGGCTTGATTGCCAGGACGTCCACTTCAGCCGCGAGATCTGCAACCCTCTCAGCGACATCCGCTGGACGCACAAGTCGGCCATTGCTGACGAGGGCCAGGTCAACCTCCGTCTGCCCCAAAAAAACGCCCACCCTGGAATCGCGGCAAAGCAAGGCACCGTCGCCTCGCCGCGAGAACATCGCCTTCATTCCAATCGCTGCGCTTTGAAATGCCTCATCCGGAGTTTGGATTTTCGAAAGAATGCGGGAAATCCGCCGGCTATTGGTTCGCACGCCCAGCTGGAGGTGCCTGGAAAATCGCAGCGGATGCACCTCCACATCAATGAATACCGCGCCGCGGGAAGCGATGTATTTCAACAGTGAGGGAGGCATTCCCCATCCAATGACCAGGCTCCGTTCGCCAAATCCGCGAACTTCACATCCGTTGAATGCAGGCTGCAGATCGGCAATGGCGGCGCTCGCCCACCCTTCCACCGCTCGGGGCAAACCCAGCGAATCCATCATGAGCCCGACAGGAATTCGCCCTCCATTGGAGGTGGGGTACTCCTCGCGCATTGGAATACCGAGAGATTGGCCCGCGAAATCAAAAAGTCCCCGAAGAAAGCGTCTATTGGATGGATGAGATTGAAGCCCAGCCTCTTCCGATCGAAAGAAATCATCCAGAAAAATGACCTCATCAAAAGACAAATAGCTCATCGCGCGGGGAAATTCGATCTCGACTTGGGTAGAAGCATGACATTAAAAATAACGCCAAAGTATTATTTTTCATACACCGGCTTTCGCGCGCAGCGCTTCGCCAGCGGTCTTTATGACAACTTGATTACATCAAATAACAATTACCCCTTCGTTAGGCGACTGAATTCGCGCCAACCAAGACCCGAAGTTGGGGGAGCATCTTGTTGCTGGCGTACTGTCTCGCCGCGACTTGGGCCAAGTCGATTTCAGGGGGCGCCTCGGTGGTCAGGGCCCGAGGCAAGCGAACGGACGACCGCGCGTCGCCTGTCAATCCGCCGCAGTGAACACCGTCAGCACCCCGGTATAGCCATACAGGTGATGCCGGGCAATCTCGCCCGCAGCGAAGAACCCGACCAGCGGCACGTCGCCCAGCGCGTGCCGCACGATCTGCAACTCAGCGCCCGGTGCGCCGAAATGCGGCCCGCCGCGCCCCGAGCAGCTCACGTACACCGCCCCTGCGATGCGCCGTGCGGGATGCGGCGCCGCCTCGGCCTCGCCCGCCGCCACGGCGCGCGCGGTGGCGAGCGTCTGCTCCTCGGGCTCCAGCTCCTCGCGGATTTCCGCGCAGATGCGCATCAGGTCGGCCCGCGCGGCCTGCGCGTTGCGGCGGCAGAAGGTCAGCCGCATGCCGGCCTCGGCCACATCGGCAATGGCGATGCCGCGCCGCGTCGGGTCCAGCCCGATGATGTGGCGCACCAGCACGTCGGCGCCCAGGTCGCCGGTGCGGCGGATGCCGTCGCTACCGGCATCGGCCAGGCCGACCAGCGTGTTGCGCACGGCGTCGATGGCCTCCTGCGGCCGTTCGAGCGACACCTGCAGATCGGCCAGCAGCACGTCGAGCGCCGGCTCGCCGTCGAGCTTCAGCAGCAGATTGCCGTCGGCCTCGGTGATCTCGCGCTCGCGCACCGCCCCCGAGCGCAGCGGCTGGCAGCCCTGCGTGACGCGCGACACCAGCCGCACGCCTTCGCCGAACACCACGCCCGACAGGCCGCCCGAAAACACCCCACCCGCCGCTCCGTGCCCGCGGATGTTGCCGTTGCCGCCGACTGCGAACTGCAGCGCGCTGCCGCGCCCCGAAGACAGCCCGCCGAACAGATAACCCGTGTCAGTGCGCCCCGCCATCTCGGCGATCAGCTCGGCCAGGTCGGGCGTTGCCGGGTCGGCATGCACCAGCGCCGTGTGCGCCTCGAAGCCGCTCATTTCGGAATTGCCCAGCGGCGCCACGCCCGAGAACACGCGGTACTGGTCGCTCGGCAAAGCGCAAAGCATCAGGCTCATGCCGGGTTCGTCGAAGTACTCGGCGTTGTTGGCCGACACGCCGATGCCGACGGTGCCCGACCAGTCGGTCACTTCGGGCAGCTCGGCGCTCAGGTGGTCGAGGATGTCCTGCGCCTCGCTCGCATAGTGGTCGGTGATGTAGAGCAGCCCCAACGTCGGCGACGAGGCGTAGTCGGGCAGGGCCATCTGTGCGCGCAACTGGGCCAGCACGAGGCCGGCCGCCATGCGCCATTGCGGATGGGTGGCGTGACCGGAGGGAAACAACTTCATGATGCGTGCCAACCCGTTCTCTTCAACAAATGGATGTGTATGACGTCAGCGCCGGGCGGAGGTTCGCTTGCGCGCGGCGGTCGACGTCTTCTTTTTGGCAGCCGGCGCTGCAGCCTTCTTGGCCGCAGCAGGCTTGCGGGCGGCCGTTGTTGCCGGCTTGCCCATGACCTTGCCGACCGCATCGGCCAGCGGCTGGGCCATGGCCGGCACCTTCAGCTGGGCCGCGTCCTGCAGCGCCGAGCTGGCGATCTGCTGGAACTGTTCGGTGAGCGAGCCCCACCACTGCATGGGATCGACCACGCCGGCGCCATCGGCCGCCGCGGCCTTCGCCTTGGCCGAAGCCGGCCTGCTGCGCGGCTTCGTCGGTGCTGGAGCCTCTTCTTCGGGCATCTCGTCCTCTTCCTCGACCTCTTCGGGTTCGGGCTCCGGAGCTGCCGCGGCAGGCGCCGGCGCCATCGCGGCTGCCTGCTTGGTGAACGCGCTGGCGATGTCTTCCATCCGCACGTTCATGCCGCGCAGCGTCGACAGCGTCATCTTCTGCACTTCGAGCGCCTGGATCGTGGCCTTCAGGGCATGGCCGTTCTGCTCGAGCCAGTACTGCACCGTCTTGAGCTCCTGGATGCGCTTGTCGACCTCTTCCACGCTCAGCGTGGGAGCCACCCAGCTCGCAAGGCTCGGAATCCCTGGCACCGAACCGGCGCCGGTGCCTGCTGCGGCGCCACCGGCGAGGTTCTTCAGGAAGTCGAATCCGGGGACGAACTGGCTGAAGTCGAAGGGCTTGCTGGCGGTGCTCATGCGGGTAGTCTCCTGGGTGGGTTTTCTTGTATTGCCAGCTTACTCCAAGCCTCCGGCCTTTTGGCCCGGACCTCCTCGCCTTTTACCTGCCATCAGAGCTCGCTTCGGACCTTGCTGAACACCTTCCAGAAGGTCGCATCCTGCGACGTGGCGAAGTTGATCCGCATCATCGTGCTTGGCGGCCGGCGCGCATGGAACAGCGAGCCCGGCGCCAGCAGGTAGCCTTGGTCGAGCATGCGCTGCGTCAGCGCGTCGGTGTCCACACCCGTATCGACCCAGCCGAACAGCCCCGCGGGCTCCGAGGCGAAGGTGCAGCCGTGGGACATCGCCAGCTTCACCGCCCGCCCCCGTGCCCCGTCGAGGCGGATGCGCACGCGCTCCGAATGCCGGCGCAGCTGCCCCTGGTCGATGCACCACGACAACGCCCGCTCGAACAGCGTGGGTGAGGTGAGCGTGGCCAGCAGCTTGGTTTCGAGCAGCCGCTCCTTCAGCGCCGGGGGCGCGGCCAGGAAGCCGATGCGCCAGTTGGGCGCCAGGATCTTGGCAAAGCCGCTCACGTAGATGGTGCGCTGCAGCCCGTCGAGCGCGCTGAGCCGGGTGGCGTGCTCGGGCGCGAGGTGGCTGTAGGTGTCGTCCTCGACGATGTGGAAGTCGTATTCGTTGGCCAGCTTCAGCACTCGATGCGCGCTGCCCGGCGTGAGGCTGTAGCCGGTCGGGTTGTGCAGCACGCTCACGCTGACGAAGAGCTTGGGTTGGTGCAGCGCGCAGTACTGCGCCATCACCTCCAGGTCGGGCCCATCGGCGCGCCGCGGCACCGGCAGGATGCGCATGCCCAGCGCCTCCAGCCGCGCGAACTCCAGCGCCCAGCCCGGCTCCTCGACCATCACCGGGTCGCCCGCGCGCAGCAGCGTGCGGCTCACGATATCCAGCGCATGCGTGGCGCCGATGGTGGTCACTATCTGGTCGGGCGATGCCGGCACGTTGATGCCCACCAGCTTCTGCGAGAGGCTGCGCCGCAGGCTCATGTCGCCGGCCGGCTCGCCGTACTGGAGCGACAGCTCCTGCAGGGCGGCTGTACTGGTCATGCGCCGCACGGCCGTAGGCATGAAGGTGGACGACATCCAGTCCGGCGGAAACACGCCCATGCCCGGCTGCGGCTTGTCGCTCGGGCGGTGGAACATGCTGCGTATCAGCGAGCTCGCGTCGGCCGGTATGCGCGAGGCCATCATCTGCACCGCCATCGCCGCCGGCATGCCGCTCGCGCCACCGGCGTCCGCGCCGTGGTTCGGACGGCCGTCCTGTACCGGTGCCGAATCCCGCACATAGAAGCCGCGCTGCCGGCGGGCCTCGACCAGCCCCTGCGCCAGCAGCTGGTCGTACGCGGCGACGACGGTGTACGGGCTCACGCCCTGCTGCCGCGCGCATTCGCGCACCGAGGGCAGGCGAGCGCCGGGCGGCAGCAGGCGGGTGCGGATGCGCTCGGCCAGGCGGTCGGCCAGTTGCCCCGTCAGCGACTGGGTGGAGGTGCGTGTCAGCATGCGTTGTTTTGGGCTGTGCCGGCTTCTGTGTCGAAGGAGTGACCAATACAGATTGCCCGATTGTTCGACCAACTGTACTGGAACTGTAATGGTCTCAAGTTTAGAGTGTGTGTCATGAACTGGCAAGAATTCACCGCGCTGCTGGTGCTGGCCACGGCGATGAGTTTCTCGCCCGGCCCCAACACCACGCTCTCCACCGCCCTGGCGGCCAACGGCGGCCTGCCGCGCGCCATGCGCTTCGTGGTTGCGGTGCCCGTGGGCTGGACGCTGCTGCTGGCGCTGTGCGCCGCCGGCATCGGCGCGCTGGTGGTGGCAATGCCTTCGCTGCGCCTGGCCATCAAGGCGCTGGGCATCGGCTACCTGCTGTGGCTCGCGTACAAGCTCAGCGGCAGCGCCACGCTCGGCAAGGCCGACGGCGCCAAGCTGTCTGTAGGCTTCGGCCAGGGCGTGATGCTGCAGTTCGTGAACATCAAGGCCTGGCTGCTGGCGCTCACGCTGGTGGCCGGCTGGATCGCCGGGCAGCCCGATGCGCTGCGCCGCTTCGCCATCGTGGCGCCGGTGATGCTGACCTATGCCTTCATCAGCAACTTCGCCTACGCACTGGTCGGCGCGCTGCTGCGCGAATGGCTGGCCAAGGGTTCGCGGTTGCTGTGGTTCAACCGCGCGATGGGCCTGGTACTGGTGCTCACGGCCTGGTGGATGGTGAGCGTATGAAGCTCGCCATGAAAGACGAGACGCTGGGCATGTGGCTCGGCGTCGTAGGCGTGGCCATGTTCGCCGTCACGCTGCCGATGACGCGCCTGGCCACCGGCACGCAAGACGCACCGCAGCTGTCGCCGTGGTTCGTCACGCTCGGGCGCGCGGCGCTGGCGGGCGTGCTGTCGGCCATCTTCCTGCTGGTGACGCGCTCGCCGCGGCCTGCAGTGCACCAGTGGACGCCGCTGGCCTTCGCGGTGCTGGGCAATGCCATCGGCTTTCCGCTGCTGCTGGCCTATGCGCTGCGCGTGGTCACGGCCAGCCATGCGGCGGTGGTGACTGCCCTGCTGCCGCTGGTCACGGCCGCCGTCGCGGCCCTGGTGCTGCACCAGCGCGCGCGGCTCGGCTTCTGGCTCTGCGCCATTGCGGGCAGCCTGCTGGTGGTGGCGTTCTCGGTGCTGCGCGCGAGCCAGAGCGGCCATGGCTTCGGCTTCGAATGGGCCGATCTGCTGCTGGTCGGCGCGGTCATTGCCGCCTCCATCGGCTACATCTACGGCGCGCAGGTCACACCGTCGCTGGGAGCCGAGCGTGTGATCTGCTGGGTCTGCGTGATGGCGCTGCCCTTCACGCTGCCGGCCGCGCTGGCGCTGTGGCCGCAACAACCCATTGCCACAACCTCGTGGCTGGGCTTCGTCTACGTCGGCACGTTCTCGATGTGGATCGGCTTCTTCGCCTGGTATCGCGGCCTGGCCCTGGGCGGCGCGCTGCGCGTGAGCCAGACCCAGCTGCTGCAGCCCTTTCTCTCGATCCTCGCGTCGATCCCCCTGCTGGGCGAGCCGCTCGACATGGTCACGCTGGGCTTCGCCGTCGCGGTGGTGGCCACGGTGGTCATCGGCAAGCGCCTCTCGCAGCCGCAAGACAACAAGGCCCGCGTCGTATACCGTGGCGACATCCAGCCGGATTGAGCGCCGCCACGCCTGCCCGCATCATTCGAATCTCACCTCACCGCCTGAAAGAAGAAAGCCATGAACTGGAAACTCGCCGCCCGCGCCGCCAAGATGAATCCCTCGGTGCTGCGCGAAATCCTCAAGGTCACCGAGCGCCCCGGCATCATCAGCCTGGCCGGCGGCCTGCCCTCGCCCAAGACCTTCCCGATCCAGGCTTTTGCCGACGCCTGCGCCGAAGTGCTGCACAACGACGGCCAGGCCGCCCTGCAGTACGCCGCCAGCGAGGGCTACGCGCCGCTGCGCCAGGCCGTGGCCGACATGCTGCCGTGGGACGTCGATGCCTCGCAGGTGCTCATCACCACCGGCTCGCAGCAGGGCCTCGACCTGGTCGCCAAGGTGCTGATCGATCCGGGCAGCAAGGTGCTGGTCGAAACGCCCACCTACCTCGGCGCGCTGCAGGCCTTCGGCCCGATGGAGCCGCACCCCGTGGGCGTGGCCAGCGACGATGACGGCGTGATCGTCGAAGACCTGGTGGCCAAGGCCAAGGACGCACGCTTCGTCTACCTGCTGCCCAACTTCCAGAACCCCACCGGCCGCACCATGACCGAAGAGCGCCGCGCCGCCGTGTCGGCCGCCGCTGCGGCAGCCAACCTGCCGATCGTCGAGGACAACCCCTACGGCGAACTCTGGTTCGACGAAGCCCCGCCGCTGCCGCTGGCCGCGCGCAACCCCGAAGGCGTGATCTACCTGGGCTCGTTCTCGAAGGTGCTGGCCCCCGGCCTGCGCCTGGGCTTCCTGGTGGCGCCCAAGTCGATCTACCCCAAGCTGCTGCAGGCCAAGCAGGCGGTCGACCTGCACACGCCGATCTTCACGCAGCGCATGGTCTCGGCCGTGATGAAAGACAAGTTCCTCGACCGCCACGTGCCCACCATCCGCGCCCTCTACAAGCGCCAGCGCGACGCGATGATCGCCGCGCTCAAGCGCGAGATGGCCGGCCTGGACGTGAAGTTCAACGCGCCCAAGGGCGGCATGTTCCTCTGGGCGCGCCTGCCCGAGGGCATCGACACCGTGACGCTGCTGCCCAAGGCGGTGGAGCGCAACGTGGCCTTCGTGCCCGGCGCGCCGTTCTACGCGGGCGAAGGCGATCCGCGCACGCTGCGCCTGTCGTTCGTGACGGCCAGCGTCGAAGAAATCGACACCGCCATCGCCGCGCTGGCGCAGACGCTGCGCGAAGAGCTGGTGCTGCTCGGCGACAAGAAGCTGGCCGCCGCACAGGCCTGAAAGCACAAACCAGGAGCCTCCCTTGATCGGCCTTGCAACGCTGTCGCTCTTCCTGCTCGCGGTTCTGGCGCTGTTCCTGTCGCCCGGCCCGAACATGGCTTTCGTGCTCTCGCACGGTGTGGCCCATGGCCCGCGCGGCGGTTTTGCGGCGGCCATCGGCATCTCTGCGGCCGACCTGGTGCACACGCTGTTCGCGGCCACCGGCGTCACCGCGCTAGTGGCCGCGTGGCCGCCTTCGTTCGACGTGCTGCGCTATGCGGGGGCGCTGTACCTGGTGTGGCTGGCGGTGCAGGCGCTGCGTGGTGGTGGCGGACTTCGCATCGGCGCGCAGGCGCAGCCTGCCGGCTTCGGCCGCATCGTGCGCATGGCACTGCTGAACAACCTCGTCAATCCGAAGGCGCTGCTGTTCTTCATGGTGTTCCTGCCGCAGTTCGTCGATCCCTCGCGCGGCAGCGTGCCGCTGCAGCTGGTGCAGCTCGGCGTGGTGCTGTCGATGGCCGCGCTGGCCTTCAACACGCTGCTGGGCGCGTGCAGCGGCCAGGTCGGCCGCTGGCTGCACAACCGGCCCGGCGCGGCGCTGTTCCAGAGCGGCCTGCTGGCCGCCGTGATGCTGGGGCTGGCCGTGCGCCTGCTCTTCCTCGATCGTCCCTCGCCCCGCTGAAGCGGGCAGCAAAGAAAAGATAGAAAGAAACCGACCATGCTCAACATCTGGGGCCGCATCAGTTCGATCAACGTCCGCAAGGTGGTGTGGTGCGCGCAGGAGCTCGGGCTCGACTTCCAGCGCACCGAGGCCGGCGGCAAGTTCGGCGTGGTGCAGACGCCTGAGTACCTTGCGCTCAACCCGAATGCGATGGTGCCCACCATCGACGACGGCGAAGGCGCCGAGCGCGTGACGCTCTGGGAGTCGAACGTGATCGTGCGCTACCTCTGCGCGAAGCATTCGCACGGCAACTTCTACCCGAGCGAGCTGCCCGCGCGCTTCGACGCCGAGCGCTGGATGGACTGGCAGCAGACCACGCTCAACCGCACGAGCCGCGACGCCTTCATCCAGTGGGTGCGCACGCCGCCGTCGGAACGCCAGAGCGCGCTCATCGAGGCGTCCGTCCGCGACAGCGAAGCGCTGTTCTCGATGCTCGACGCGCATCTTGCGAGCCAGCCGTACATGGCCGGCCAGCGCTTCACCATGGCCGACATCCCGGTTGGCTGCGAGGCGCACCGCTGGTTCAACCTGCCGGCTGCCGAATACCGCAGGCCGAACTGGCCGAACGTCGAACGCTGGTATTCAGAGTTGCTTTCCCGCCCGGGCACGCGCGGCGTGCTCGACCTTCCCCTCGAATGAATCCGATGAAATCCCGCCCCTTCAAGCAAGTCGACGTCTTCACCGCCACCGCCTACTACGGCAATCCGCTCGCGGTGGTGATCGATGGCCAGGACCTCGACGACGCCGCCATGCAGCGCTTTGCGCAATGGACCAACCTGTCCGAAACCACCTTCCTGCTGCCGCCCACCGATCCGGCCGCCGACTACCGCGTGCGCATCTTCACGCCCGGCGGCGAGCTGCCCTTTGCCGGCCACCCGACCATCGGCAGCTGCCATGCGTGGCTGCAGGCCGGCGGCAAGCCCAAGGCTGCAGGCCTGGTGGTGCAGCAATGCGGCGCCGGCCTCGTGCCCCTGCGGCGCGACGGCGAGCGCCTGGCATTCGCCGCGCCGCCCCTGAAGCGCAGCGCCCCGAGCCCCGCGCTGCTGGCCAAGGTGGCCGGTGCGCTGGGCCTGAAGGCGCAGCAGGTCATCGCGGCGCAAGTGCTCGACAACGGTCCGGTCTGGTTCGGCCTGCTGGTCAACGACGCCGACGCCGTGCTGGCGCTGCAGCCCGACCACCGCGCCCTGAAGGAGCTGGGCGTGAAGGCCGGCGTGGCGGGCGTGCCCGCGGCGCACGACACCGCGCTGCTCATCGGCCGCTCGAACCGCGAGGCGCGCGCCTTCGGCAACCGGCCCGCTACCCCGAACGAAGACGGCGCGAAGATCGACCTCGAGGTGCGCGCCTTCGCCGAGCCTATCGGCGTGCAGGAAGACCCGGTCACCGGCAGCCTCAACGCCAGCCTGGCCGAATGGCTGATCGCCGACGGCCACATGCCCGAGCGCTACCTTGCCGCGCAGGGCCAGTGCCTGGGACGCGCGGGCCGCGTCTACATCGAGCGCGATGCCGAAGGAAAGATCTGGGTCGGCGGCGACGCCGTGACCTGCGTCGACGGCCACGTCACGCTATAAGCGCAACGCCCGAGGCCTGCCATGCACGCGCAACTCGACCACCTCGTGATTGCCGCCGCCTCGCTCGCCGAGGGCGTGGCCTGGTGCGAGGCAACGCTCGGCGTCACGCCGGCACCGGGCGGCTCGCATCCGCTGATGGGCACGCACAACCGCCTGCTGAACATCGCAAGCGACGCCTTCCCCGCGGCCTACGCGGAAATCATCGCGATCGAGCCGGGCAAGCAGCCCTCGCGCCCCAAGACGCACCGCTGGTTCGACCTCGACGACGCCGCGCTGCAGGCCGGGCTCGCACAGCATGGCCCGAAGCTGATCCATTTCGTCGCCCGCGTGCCCGACGCGCATGCGGCAACGCGGGCGCTCGCGCATGAAGAGCATGCGCACATCGATCGCGGCCAGTTGCTCGAAGCCTCGCGCGACACGCCCGCCGGCCGGCTCGAATGGCAGATCACCGTGCGCGACGACGGCCAGCGGCTGTTCTATGGCGCACTGCCCACGCTCATCCAATGGGGCCCGGTGCACCCCACCGATGCCATGCCGAAGTCTGACCTCGCCATGCGCTCGCTGCGCGCCGTGCACCCGCGCGCGCCCACGCTGGTCGCCGCGCTGTCGGCCATCGGCATGACCGGCATGGACATCAGTGCCGGCCCGCCCAATCTCATCGCCGTGCTCGACACGCCGCGCGGCCCCGTCACGCTCGAATCGCAAGGACTCTGACCCGATCATGCTGAGCCTCACCGAAATCGCCTGGTTCGCCCTCGCCTCGCTGCTGCTGGCGCTCACGCCGGGGCCGAACATGATCTATTGCGTCTCGCGCACGCTGGTGCAGGGTCGACGCGCGGGGCTCATCTCGCTGGGCGGCGTGCTGCTGGCGTTCCTGGCGCACCTGTTTGCCGCGGCGCTCGGGCTCACCGCGCTGCTGCTGGCCGTGCCACTGGCGTTCGACGCGATCCGCATCGCCGGTGCGGCCTACCTGCTGTGGCTCGCGTGGCAGGCGGTCAGGCCCGGCGGCAATGCACCCTTCGAGGCGCGCGCACTGCCGGCCGATCCGCCGGGCAAGCTGTTCCGCATGGGCTTTCTCACGAACCTGCTGAACCCGAAGGTGGCGATGTTCTATCTCTCGTTCTTTCCGCAGTTCATCCACCCCGAGCGCGGCTCGGTGCTGCTGCAGAGCATGCAACTGGGCATCGCGCAGATGGCGACCAGCGCCGTGGTCAACACGGTGATGATCGTCGGCGCCGCCAGCATCACGGCCGTGCTGTCGCAAAGCGCGGGCTGGCTGCGTGCGCAGCGCTACATCATGGGCAGCGTGCTGGCCGCGCTGGCCGTTCGCGTGGCACTCACCGAACGCAAGTAAGGACATCCCGTGAAGTTCACCCGCGAAGAGATCGAAGCCGCGCAGCGCACCGTGCATGCGGCCATGCCGCCCACGCCGCAATACGCCTGGCCGCTGCTCTCGCAGCGCCTGGGCGCCACCGTGTGGGCCAAGCACGAGAACCACACGCCGGCCGGCGCCTTCAAGATCCGCGGCGGCCTGACCTACTTCGAAACCCTGGCGCGCGAGCAGCCCGGGGTGCGCCACGCCATCAGCGCCACGCGCGGCAACCACGGCCAGTCGGTCGGCTTCGCCACGCGGCGCCACGGGCTGGCCGCGACCATCGTGGTGCCGCACGGCAATTCGACCGAGAAGAACGCCGCGATGCGCGCGCTCGGCGTCACGCTGGTCGAGCATGGCGACGACTTCCAGGCGGCCTCCGAGCATGCGGCCGTGCTGGCAGAGCGTGACGGCCTGCACCGCGTGCCTTCGTTCCACCGCGAACTGGTGCGCGGCGTGTCGACTGCGTATGTGGAGTTCTTCGACGCGTTGAAAGACACGCCGCCGGACGTGCTGTTCGTGCCCATCGGCCTGGGCTCCGGCTTTGCCGGCGCTGCAGCGGCGCGCGCGCATTGCGGCGTGTCGACCAAGCTCATCGGCGTGGTGTCGGCGCATGCCACGGCGTATCGCGATTCCTTTCGCGCCGGCAAGCCCGTCGAGTCGCCCGTCACCACGCGGCTGGCCGACGGCATGGCCTGCCGCGTCCCGGTGCCCGAATCGGTCGAAGTGATCCTGCGCGAAGCCGACGACGTTGTCACCGTCACCGATGACGAGATCGCCGAGGCCATGCGCATCCTCTTCAGCGACACGCACAACGTGGCCGAGGGGGCCGGCGCAGCCGCACTGGCGGCCGCGCTCCAGCAGCAGGAACGCTGGCGCGGCAAGACGGTGGGTGTGTGCGTGAGCGGGGGCAATGTCGATACAGGCATGTACGCGGGCGTGCTTGCGCGCAGCGCTGCCTGAGCCGGCTTCAGGGCAGCGGGCCGGTATTTGCCGTGCCCAGCGGCAGCCGCGACACCTCTGCCAGCAGCAGCGCCAGTTGCCTCGCCGCCGCATCGATCACCGCCTGGCCATGCTCCGCCGTGGCGGCAGCCGCGTTGCCGGCGGCACCGTGGGCGTTGTAGTCCTCCATGGCCCAGCCGAGCTTGGCACTCTTGCCGTTGCCCAGGATGGCGTAGTCGGCCGCGCGCTGCTCGGAAGTGGAGCGAAAGTCTTGTGCCTCGCCCATGCGCACGAGTTGCGGCGTCAGCGCCAGCATCATCGAAGTCTCGATCTCGCCCGCGTGCACGCCGAAGCGGTGCTCCTGCGCACTGAACTGCGCGCCCGCGTCGCCCAGCGGCAGGTTGAACCAGCTCACGCTGTAGACGATGAGCCCGTGCGCCGCGCGCAGCTCGCGCGCCACGATGTCCATCGCGCCCACATGACCGCCGTGCGCATTGAACAGCACCAGCTTCTTCACGCCCGCGCGTGCCACGCCCGCGCCGATCTCGTTCCACAGGCGGATCAAAGTCTCGGCCGATAGCGTGAGCGTGCCCGCGAAGCGCGCGTGCTCGGGGCTCAGGCCGATCTGCTGGGTCGGCAGGAAGAGCACCGGCAGTTCGGCCGGCAGCAGGGGCAGCGAAGCGGCGACGATGCCGTCGGCCAGCACCGTGTCCACGCCCAGCGGCAGGTGCGGGCCGTGCTGCTCGGTCGCGCCCAGCGGCAGTACCGCGACGGTGGTTGCCGCATCGAGCGACGCGAAGTCGCGCGTGGTGAGGCGGGACCAGAAGCGGGGAAGTAGCGAAGGCGAAGGGGCCTGGGTAGCAGCGTTCATCGCGCGATCTTAGGCCGGTCGCGAGCCGGCATCGATGGCTTCCGGACCACAAAAGTAAACGACAGGGACGCCAAAAACGCGAATCTGTTCACACATACAACCAGTTCGTGACACTTTGGTTTGCCATTGTTAATGATCCTCTCTAGAGTGATTCCCAAGTGAGTTTTCAAGGTTGCCGGCCTGTCACATACGCCGGCGGCCCGGTTTTCGCTGCGGCTTCGGTCGCCGGAAACCGCCGTCCGAATTCAAGGGAGCAGAGTGTTCATCCAGAAAAAAGCTGGAGGCACGGTCATGGCCGGGCGCAAAGCTGCGCTCGCCTGCTCGTTGTCTCATCGCCTTGCACATACATCACAAGGATTTCCACCTCTAGCAGCCTGCGCACTGGCCCTCGTCACGCCCGCAGTGCTCGCGCAGCCGTCTGCCGCTATCGCCGCCACGACCTACGACGTCCGGCAGCACGATGCGCTGATCGTCGCGCGGCGCGAAGGCCGCGTTACCGCGACCCAGGCGCTCCAGCAATTGAAGGCCTGGCTTGCGGCGCCCATCGGCGACGAGGCCCGCCAGCGTGTGGCTTCCGATGCCATCGTGATCGCCGCGGGCGACGGCCAGTTCGCCGAAGCCGTGGCGCTGGGCCGCCAGCTCGCACCGTCGAAGCTGAACGACTATGCCCTGGGCCCGCTCGCGCTGGCCGCGCGGCGCACTCATGAGCTCGCCCTGCAGGGCGAGGCCGTGGCCGTCTGGCGCGCCCGGCAACCCGGAGCGCGCGAGCCGCGCCTGCACGAAGCCTGGTGGCGCATCGACAGCGGCGACGTCGCGGGCGCGCAGGCGCTGTACCGCGCGCTGTCGCAGCCGGCGCCCACGCAGATCGAAGACCGCGTCGCGCTGCTGGAGCTGCGCGCCGCCCTGGCGCGCGCGGCGAAAGACCCGCTGCAGGCGCTCGCTGCCTACACCGAGGCCGGCACGCTGCGGCCCGAACGCCGCGACATCCGCCGCGAGGCCGACTTCCTGCTCGCCAGCGCCGGCGCCGCATCGAGCGCCTTCGAAGACGCAGAGGCGGCGGAGCGTGCCGCGCCGGGCAGCTTCTCGCCGCTGGCGCTCTCGACCCTGCAGCAGGAGGCGCTGGCGCAGCGGCTGCGCTGGGCGATCCAGGCGCGCGACCAGCGACTGGGCGCGGAGCGCCTCGTCGCGCTCGACCGCGTGCTCGCCGACCAGGAAGCCGCGATGGCGCGGGCCGATGCCGCGGCCCTGAAGGCGGACGCCAGCGACGCCGATGCATGGCGCACCGTGCGCGTGCGCCTGCTGTCCGACCGCCTGCTGGCGCTGGTCGAAAGCGGCCGCCCGGCCGACGCCATCGCGCTCTACGACACGGCGCGCGCCACTGGCATGGAGCTGCCCTTCTACGGCCTCGGGGCCGCGGCACGCGCCCTCGCGCAGGAGCGCCGCTCGGCCGAGGCCGTGCCGGTCTACGAGGCGGCCGTGGCACGCGGCTGCGCCGAGCTGCAGACGCCCGACCCGCTCTACTTCGGATTGCTCTACGCCTACCAGGACACAGGCCGCTTCGAAGACGCCGAGGCGCTGCTGCAGCGGCTGGAGCACGGCACGCCGGCCCTCCTGCGCCTCACGCCCGAAGCCGGCCGCCCCAACGGCGAGTACACCGACGTGAGCGGCCTGCGCGGCCTGACGCAGCTCTACACCGACCGGCCGGCGCTGGCGCAGCAGAGCTTCTCGGTGCTGACGCGCGAAGCGCCGCTCAACCCGGGCTATGCCTACGGCGCGGCCCTCACCGAGCGCCTGCGCGAACACCCCGAAGCCGCGCTCGCGCGCTTCGAGGCGCTGGCGGCCGACTCGCCCTACGACATCGGCGCGCGCACCGGCCATGTCGAGGCCCTGCTCGATGCCGGCGAATTCGCCGAAGCCCGCCGGCGCGCCGAATCGCTCGCGGCCGACCTACCGGACTCGGTGCAGGTGCGCGACATGGAGCGCAAGCGCCGCGCCCAGGTCGACCCGCGGCTCGACGTGGACGCCGAAGCCTCCTCCGGCGGCGCGGCCATCGCCAACCGCGAATGGCGCATCGACAGCCGGCTCAGCTCCGGCCTCATCGACGACCAGTGGCGCGTGTTCTACGACCAGTCGCTGGGCCGCGGCGTCACCGACATCGGCAACGCCAACTGGGCGCGCGGCGGCCTCGGCCTGGGCTGGCAGCGCGGCCGCTGGTTGGCCGAAGGCGCGCTGCAGCACGCCAACAGCGGCCCCTACCGCAACAGCGTGGCCGGCCGGCTCGACTACCGCGCGGGCGACGCGTGGCGGCTGTCGGCCACCTATGACGGCGACAGCAAGGAGCTGCCGTGGAAGGCGCGCGTGGCCGGCATCGGCGCGCGCGAAGCCGGCGCGAGCGTGGGCTATGTGGTGAACGAGTCGCGCCGCTTCGACCTGAAGTGGCAACAGCTGGACTTCAGCGACGGCAACCTGCGCAACGGGCTCGACATCGGCTGGAGCGAGCGCTGGGTCAGCACGCCGAGCTTCCAGCTCGAGACGAAGCTTGGCGCCGACGCGAGCCGCGGCCGCGCCATCGACACCGCGCCCTACTTCAACCCCTCGAGCGACAGCAGCGTGCAACTCAGCGTGCGCGCGCAATGGCTCAACTGGAAGAGCGACGACCGCCAGTTCTTCCAGGCCGTGGAGCTCGGCGGTGGCAGCTACCGGCAGGCCGGCTTCGGCAGCGGCCCGATGTGGACCCTGCGCTACGAGCACCGCTGGAACCTCGGCCCCAGGCTTGCGCTGCGCTACGGCCTGAGCATTTCCAGCCATCCCTACGACGGCGTGCGCGAACGACAGCGCGGCGTCTTCCTGAACCTCTCGACGCCCCTGCCGTGATGCGAAGAACGACGAAGAACCCTTTCACCTTCCTGCGCGCGGCCCTGCCATGGCTGCTGCTGGCGCTCTGCCTGCCGGCCCTCGCACAGCCGCTGCCGAGCGCCGACCCCGACGACGGCCTGAGCTTTCGCGTGATCTCCTTCCACGACGTGCGCACCAACGTGCGTGCGAGCTTCGAGACCTCGCCCGACGAGACTGCCGTGGACGAGCGCACCTTCGCCGAAGTGTTCGCCTGGCTGCAATACAGCGGCTACCACCCGGTGAGCCTGCAGCAGATCGTCGACGCGCGCGCCGGCGGCAAGCCGCTGCCGCCCAGGCCCGTGCTGCTGACCTTCGACGACGGCTACCGCAGCGCCTACACCAAGGTGTTTCCGCTGCTCAAGCGCTATAACTACCCCGCGCTGATGGCGCTGGTGACCAGCTGGCTCGAAGTGCCCCAAGGCCAGCAGGTGCACTGGGGCGACAAGCCCGCGCCGCGCGAAGACTTCCTGCTGTGGAGCGAAGCCGCCGAGATGGCGCGTTCGGGCCTCGTCGAGTTCGCGAGCCATACCGACGCAATGCACACCGGCATCCTCGCCAACCCGCAGGGCAACATGCTGCCGGCCGCGGCCACGCACCGCTACGACCCGAAGACCGGCCGCTACGAGGACGACGCCGCCTACGCGCGGCGCATCGAGACCGACCTGCGCCGCAGCCGCGAGCTCATCGAGAAACGCACCGGCGCGAAGGTGCGCGCCATGGTGTGGCCCTACGGCGCCTACAACGACGCGGCGCTGAAAGCCTCTGCGCGCGCGGGCATGCCCATCACCTTCACGCTCGACGACGGCTCGAACACGCCCACCGTGCCACTCACCCGAATCCGCCGTGCGCTCGCAGCCTACGACAACGAGGCGCCCGAATACGCGCAGCTGCTGCGCAGCCCCGTGGGCGGCGAAGTGCGGCCCGTCAACCGCGTGATGCACGTCGACCTCGACTACGTGTACGACCCCGACCCGGCCCAGCAGGAGCGCAACCTCTCGGCACTGATCGACCGCGTGGCCGCCGTGCGCCCGCGCGCGGTGTTCCTGCAGGCCTATGCCGACCCCGACGGCGACGGCGTGGCCGACGCGCTGTACTTTCCCAACCGCCACCTGCCGGTGCGCGCCGACCTGTTCGGCCGCGCTGCGTGGCAACTGCGCAGCCGCACCGGCGTGAAGGTCTACGCGTGGATGCCGGTAACGGCCTTCCGGCTGCCGGCCTCGAACCCGCTCGCCACGCACACGGTGGCGGCGCAGGGCGGCGCGATGCCGGCCGACCGCTACCACCGGCTCACGCCCTTCGACCCCGCGGTGCGCGCGCTGGTCGGCGACATCTACGAAGACCTGGGCAGCCACGCCTTCTTCGAAGGCCTGCTGTTCCACGACGACGCGACCCTGTCCGACGACGAGGACGCGAGCCCCGCCGCGCTGGCCACCTATGCGCAATGGGGCCTGCCGGCCGACGTGGCCGCGATCCGCGCGAACCCCGAGCTGATGGCGCGCTGGACCACCGCCAAGACGCGCTACCTGATCGCGTTCACGCAGGAGCTCGCCGCGCGCGTGGGAGCCTGGCGGCCCGCACTGGAAACTGCGCGCAACCTCTACGCGCGCCCGGTGCTGGAGCCCCAGGCCGAGCAGTGGTTCGCGCAGAACTACGAAGCCTCGCTCGCCGCCTACGACTACGTCGCGTTGATGGCGATGCCGCGCATGGAGCGCGAGACCGATGCGGACGCGTGGCTGGGCCGGCTCGCGCGTCGCGTGGCCGACACGCCGCGCGGCCTCGACGGCACGGTGTTCGAGCTGCAGGCGCGCGACTGGCGCACCGGCAAGCCCGTGCCCGACGCGGAGCTCGCGCGCCAGTGGACGCTGCTGCAGCGCGCCGGCGTGCGCCACCTGGGCTACTACCCCGACGACTTCCTCGATAACCAGCCATCGCTGGAGACCGTGCGCCGCGCGATCTCGGTGCGCACGCTGCTGCCGCGCGCATTGCGCACGCCTTCCGCCGCGGAAACTCCCGCACAGCCCGCGCAAGCCGCGCCAGGAGAACGGTCGCCATGACCACCACACAGTTCCTCGCGCAGACGCTGCCCACGCTGCTGTTCGGCTTCGTCTTCTACTACCCGTTCTTCATGGCCTATGTGTGGATGGCGGGCGGCCTCTCGCATGCGTGGGTGTTCGAGCGCAAGCGCGACGTCGACGTGAACCCGCTCACCCTGCTGCCCTCGCACCCGCTGGTCACGGTGGTGGTGCCATGCTTCAACGAAGCGCCGCACCTGCGCGAGGTGATCGAGCAGCTGATGCGCACGCGCTACCCGCACTACGAGGTCATTGCCGTGAACGACGGCAGCACCGACGGCACCGGCGAGCTGCTCGACGAGATGACGAAGGAGTACGGCCGCCTGCGGGTGATCCACAACGCCAGCAACCAGGGTAAAGCAGTCGGGCTCAACACCGCCTGCCAGCTCGCGCGCGGCGAATACATCCTGGGCATCGACGGCGACGCGCTGATCGACGAGGACGCCATTGCGTGGATGCTGCAGCCGATGCTGGCGTCGGAGCGCATTGGCGCGGTCACGGGCAACCCGCGCATCCGCACCCGCACCACGCTTCTGGGGCGCATGCAGGTGGGCGAGTTCTCTTCGATCATCGGGCTCATCAAGCGATCGCAGCAGCTGGTGGGCACGCTGTTCACGGTGTCGGGCGTGATTGCCATGTTCCGCCGCCGCGCCGTGCTGGAAGTGGGCTTCTGGAGCCCCGACGTGCTCACCGAGGACATCGACATGAGCTGGAAGCTCCAGCTCGGCGGCTGGCAGCTGCGCTTCGAGCCGCGCGCGCTGTGCTGGATCTTGATGCCCGAGACCTTGCGCGGTCTCTGGAAGCAGCGCCTGCGCTGGGCCGTCGGCGGCATCCAGACCATGCTGCGCTACACCTCGAAGATCCTGCGGCCGCGCCACTGGCGCATGTGGCTCATCTACTTCGAGTACATGACGAGCGTGGTCTGGGCCTATGCGATGGCCGGGGTGCTGCTCGTCAGCCTGGTGCGCCCGTTCCTGCCGGCCGACTCGTCCTGGCACTCGGCATTGCTGCCGCACTGGCAGGGCACGCTGCTGGCCATGACCTGCATCCTGCAGATGCTGCTGAGCCTGTGGATCGACCGCCGCTACGACCGCGACCTGATGCGCTATTTCGCCGGAACGATCTGGTATCCGATCGCCTTCTGGACCATCACGATGGCGAGCACCGTCGTCGCCCTTCCCAACGCTCTGATACGCCGCCGCGGCAAGCGCGCGGTGTGGACGAGCCCTGACCGAGGAGTTTCCGATGCACCTTGAGACCCATGCCCACAGCCGACCGCACGACGACAAACCGCCGCCGAGCCGCCAGCGCTCCTGGGGGCAGCCCGCCGTGGACGAACCGATCATCGACGCCGCGCGCATCTCGCTGCGCGCGTTCGGCAGCGGTCGCTCGCCGCAGCGCACGCTGGCCATGTACCTGTGGCTGCGCGTGCTGCGCCCGGCCATCACCATCGCGATCTGGTTCAGCGCGGTCTGGTATGCGTGGCCCTATGTGCTGGGCGCGCGCTCGCAACCCGAGGTGCTACACCTGCTGGGCCTGTATGCGGTAGTGATCGGCGTGATCCTGGTGTCGATGCTGATGATGGCGCCGTGGCGCCGCCGCCAGCACCGGCGCGAGGCCCCGCCGGAGCAGGAGCAGTCGTCGCTGTTCGCGCTGGCTTCGTACATCGAGGTGCCGCCCGCGCGGCTGTCGGCCTGGCAGCGCACGCGGCAGCTGCTGGTGCACCACGACAACAACGGCCACCTGCGCGACGCCACCGACACCGCGCCGGGCGCGCTGGAGCCCGAACCGCTGCAGCGCGCAGCCGCGCGGCGCTGAGGGCACAGCCGCGTCCGTGCAGGGGTTTCGCGGCGGTGCTCCAATCGCCGCCTCACACCACTCATCACGGCAAGGACTCTTTCATGGACCTCCAGCTCCAGGACCAGCACGCACTCATCACCGGCGGCAGCAAGGGCATCGGCCTGGCCTGCGCACTGGGCTTTTTGCGCGAAGGCGCGCGCGTGAGCCTCGTGTCACGCGACATCGCCAATCTGGAGCAGGGCCGCAAGACGCTGATCGAGACCTTCGCGCAGGCCGAAGGCCGGGTCTCCGTGCATGCGGCCGACCTCAAGGACCCGGCCAGCGCAGTGGCCGCGCTCGATGCGGCAGAGAAAGCCTTCGGTGCGGTCGACGTGCTAGTCAACTCGGCCGGCGCCGCGCGCCGCACCCCGCCCGACGATCTGACGGCCGCCTCGTGGCACGACGCGATGGACGCGAAGTACTTCACCTACATCCACATGATCGACCCGGTCGTGAAGCGCATGGGCCAACGCGGCCGCGGCGCCATCGTCAACGTGATCGGCCAGGGCGGCAAAGTCGCGAGCCCCGTGCACATGGCCGGCGGCGCGGCCAATGCGGCACTGATGCTGGTGAGCGCCGGCATGGCCGCTGCCTACGCCGCCAAGGGCGTGCGCGTGAACGCGGTGAACCCCGGACTCACACTGACCGAGCGGCTGCAGGAAGGCATGAAGGCCGACGCGAAACTGCAAGGCATCGGCACCGACGAAGCACTGCAGCGCGCCAAGGCCCGCTTGCCGCTGGGCCGCATCGCAACGCCCGAAGAGATCGCCAACACGGTCGTATTCCTGGCATCGCCGAAGGCAAGCTACGTGACCGGCGCCATCGTGGCGATGGACGGCGCCGTCACCCCCATGATCTGAGGCCGAGCGAAGCAAAGGCCCGCCCGTCTCCCCCTCCCCTCTGGCTGCGCCGAGGAGCGCAGCGTTTCGCGGATCAGGGCTCGCCCTTGTCTGAGCGAAGCGAGTTTGGGCGAGACCCCGCGAAACGCGAGCACCGCAGGTTGCCCGTAGCGAAGCGAAGGGTCGCAGACAGTGGGGTCGCCTTTCTTTTGCCTACTTTTCTTTGGCGAAGCAAAGAAAAGTAGGTCGCCCGCCGGGGCGAGTCCCGGCCTCGGGAAAAAACCTCACCCCAGCGCCAACAACCCCTCAAACTTCAACCCAAGAAAATCAACAAACGCCCTTACCCGCGCCGGCACAAAGCGCCCACTCGGCAGCAATGCGTGCAGCGGATAAGGCTCGGTCTCCCAATCAGGCAGCAGCCGTACCAGACGGCCTTCGCGAATGTCGTTACGCACATCAAGCGCCGACTTGAGCGACACGCCATACCCCGCCACCGTCCATTCGCGCGCCAGCGAGGCGTCATCCACGCTGCGATTGCCGTTCACTCGCACCTCGGTCCACTGCCCGTTCTGCGCAAACCGCCACACGCGATGCCGCCGCCCCGAGCGGTTGAAGGTCAGGCAGTTGTGGTGCACCAGGTCTTGCGGCACCTTCGGCGCAGGATGGCGGCGCAGGTAATCGGGCGAGGCGGTGAGCACCGGGTTGGTCAGGGCGAAGGGCCGCGCCACCAGCCGCGAATCGGCCAGCGCGCCGTAGCGCAGCGCCACGTCGACCTCGTCTCGCATCACGTCCAGCGGGCGGTCGCCCACCGAAAGCGACAGCTGCACGCCGGGGTGCAGCGCCAGGAATTCGTCGAACCACGGCAGCAGCGTGCTGCGCGTGAGATCGGACGGCGAGGCCACGCGCAGCGTGCCGACCAGCTCGCCGCGGTCGGCCGTGACCAGCGATTCGCCCTCGTCCAGCAGCTCGAACGCACGCACCGCGTAGTCGAGCAGCGTCTGGCCCTGCGGCGTGAGGCGCATGGCGCGGGTGGAGCGCTCGAACAGGCGCGCGCCGAGCTGGGCCTCCAGCCTCTTGAGCGTGGCGCTGGCGGCCGCGGGCGTGATGCCCAGCGCATGCGCCGCCGCCGTGAGCGTGCCGCCGCGCGCCGTGTGCACCAGCACCTGCAGGTCGGAGAGATTTTCAATCTTCATTTGAAAGTGTTGCTGGTTTGAGCCACCTTATCAAACCGGTCTTGCGATCCTACATTCGAGGCATCGTTACTGAAAGGTTCCCGTCATGAAAGCCGTCGGCTATTACCAGCCCCTCCCCATCGACAACCCCGAATCGCTGCAGGACATCGAGCTGCCCGCCCCCGTGGCGGGCCCCCGCGACCTGCTGGTGCGCGTGAAGGCGGTGTCGGTCAACCCGGTGGACACCAAGGTCCGCAAGAACGCCGCGCCCGAGGCCGGCCAGGCCAAGGTGCTGGGCTGGGACGCCGTCGGCACGGTCGAGGCCATCGGCAGCGGCGTGAAGAACTTCAAGGTGGGCGATCGCGTGTACTACGCGGGCTCGATCATCCGGCCGGGCGCGAATGCCGAGCTGCACGCGGTGGACGAGCGCATCGCCGCCATCGCGCCGAAGAGCCTGGACGACGCACAGGCCGCCGCGCTGCCGCTGACCACCATCACCGCGTACGAGCTGCTGTTCGACCGCCTGCAGGTGCCCAAGAACGGTAGTGCTGGCGGCGGCGGCGAAGGCCAGACGCTGCTGATTACCGGTGGCGCGGGCGGAGTGGGCTCCATCCTCATCCAGCTGGCGCGCCAGCTCACCAAGCTGCGCATCGTCGCCACCGCCTCGCGTGCCGAAACGCGCGCGTGGTGCCTGGAGTTGGGCGCACACGTGGTCATCGACCATTCGAAGCCGCTCGCAGCCGAGCTCAAGGCGGCCGGCATCGGCGAAGTCGACATGGTCGCCAGCCTCACGCAGACCGAGCAGCACTACGCGCAGATCATCGAAAGCCTCAAGCCCCAGGGCCAGCTGGCGGTGATCGACGACATGAAGGTGCTCGACGCGATGCCGCTGAAGACCAAGTGCATCTCGCTGCACTGGGAAATGATGTTCGCGCGCTCTCGCTTCGAGACGCCGGACATCGCCGAGCAGGGCGCGCTGCTGGCGGAAGTGGCGGCGCTGGTCGACGCGGGCCGCATCCGCACGACGGCGAACGCGAGCTTCGGCACCATCAACGCCGCGAACCTTCAGCGTGCACATGCGCTGGTCGAAAGCGGCAAGGCGCAGGGCAAGGTCGTGCTGGCGGGGTTCTGAGTCAGCACAATCGGTCGCATGACCGATAACGCTGCCCGTCCTCGCCTCATCATCGAATTCGAAACCGAACGCCTGCGGATGCGCCAATGGCGCGAGAGCGATCTCGCGCCATTTTTTGCGCTTGCCTGCGACCCGCAGGTGATGGAATTTCTGCTGCCGCTGGCCACGCGGGCCGACAGCGATGCGCTGGTCGAGCGCATCAGGACGCGCATTGCCGGGAACGGCTGGGGCTTCTGGGCCGTGGAGCACAAGGCGTCCGGCGAGTTCATGGGCTTTACCGGGCTGAACTCGCCGCTGGCCGACCTGCCGTTTTCGCCATGCGTCGAGATCGGCTGGCGCTTCGCTCGCAAGTGGTGGGGCCAGGGGTTTGCGAGCGAGGCGGCGCGCGGTGCGCTGCAGGTCGGCTTCGAAAAGCTCGGGCTCGCTGAGATCGTGGCATTCACCGCCTGGAACAACACCCGATCGGCAGCGGTGATGGAACGCATCGGAATGAAGGAAGACGTGGCCGGTGCATTCGATCACCCGCTGGTGCCCGAGGGGCATCCGCTGCGCCGGCACCGCCTCTACCGAATCCAGCGCTGAAGAAGCGTTACCTCGCCTTCGACACACGCCATACGGCGTTGCCCACGTCGTCCGCCACGATCAGCGCGCCGCCCTTGTCCAGCGCCACGCCCACCGGCCGGCCCTGCGCCTTCTCGTCGGCCGTCAGGAAGCCGGTCAGCACGTCGACTGGCGGCCCGCTGGGCTTGCCGCCGATGAAGGGCACGAACACCACCTTGTAGCCCGACTTGGGCTTGCGGTTCCACGAGCCGTGCTCGCCGATGAAGACGCCGCTGGCGAACTGCTCGGGCATGCCGCCCGCGCGCGAGAACGCCAGGCCCAGCGGAGCGACGTGCGAGCCCAGCGCGTAGTCGGGTGCGATGGCCTTGGCCGCCATCTCGGGGTTCTGCGGCGTCACGCGCGCATCGACGATGCCGCCGTAGTAGCTCCAGGGCCAGCCGTAGAAGGCGCCGTCTTTCACCGAGGTGAGGTAGTCGGGCACGAGGTCGCTGCCGATCTCGTCTCGCTCGTTCACCACGGTCCACAGCGCCTTGGTGTCCGGGTCCCAGCCCATGCCGTTGGGGTTGCGCAGGCCGCTGGCGAACAGGCGCTTCTCGCCGGTCTTCGTGTCGACTTCCCAGATGGCGGCGCGGCCCTCTTCGGCCGCGAGTCCGTTCTCGCCGATGTTGCTGTTGGAGCCGACCGTCACGTAGAGCTTGCTGCCGTCGGCATTGGCGATCACGTTCTTGGTCCAGTGGTGGTTGATGCCGGCGGGCAGCGGCGTCACCAGCGTGGGGTTGGCGCTGATGGAGGTCTGGCCTTCGGTGTAGGGCACCTTCACCAGCGCATCGGCATTGGCGATGAAGAGTTCGTTGCCGACCAGCGCCATGCCGTAGGGCGACATCAGGTTGGTCATGAACACCTGCCTGACCTCGGCCAGGCCGTCGCCGTTGGCGTCGCGCAGCAGGGTGATGCGGTTGGCGCTGGGCACGCCGGCGCCAGCGCGGCCCATGACCTTGCCCATGACCCAGTTGCGGATCTTGGCCACGAGGCCATCGCCGCCATCGGTGGCGCCGCCGCCAGGCTTGGGCGGCTTGTTGCTCTCGGCCACGAGGATGTCGCCGTTGGGCAGGGTGTAGACCCAGCGCGGGTGGTCGAGCCCGCGCGCCAGCGCCGTCACCTGCAGGCCTTCGGCCGGGGTGGGCGAGGCGGTGTCGGTCCAGCCGACGGCGGTGGCCACGTTGACGGTGGGAATCAGGGTCTTGTTCGGCTCGGCCAGCTGTGGGCGGGGGCCGGTGGTCAGCTCGGGCGCCAGCTTGGCGGCCTCGCCGCAGCCGGCGACCAGCAGTGCGGCGGCCAGGGCCAGGGCGGTCGTCTGCCAGGGAAACACGATGCGGGTGGGTGCTTGCTGCGGTTCATTCATGCATGGTCCTTGCGCGGCCGGGGGCCGCATGCACCGGATCATCCACAGCCGGGCGGCCCCGGGGTTGTCGGTCGTGGGCGCTTTCTGGCGTGGGCGCACCTCATTTGCGCATCGCCGCTACCATCGCCGGATGACCGACGACCTGTTCCGTGCCGACGCCTACCTGCGCACCTGCGAGGCCCGCGTGCTGCGCATCGACGACACCGGCATCGTGCTGGACCGCACCGTGTTCTACCCGCTGGGCGGCGGGCAGGCTGGAGACAGCGGCGTGCTGGCCCTGGCCGACGGGCGTGAACTGGTCATTGCCGACACCCGCAAGGCCAAGGATGCGGAGGGCCTGCCGACCAATGAATTCGTCCACGTGCCGGCCCCCGAGCAAGCCGAGCTGCTGGCCGCGCTGAAGCCCGGCGACACCGTCACCGCCCGCCTCGACTGGGAGCGCCGCCACCGGCTCATGCGCTTCCACACCGCCACCCATCTCCTGTGCCATCTGGTGCCGCAGCCGGTGAACGGCTGCTCCATCACCCCCGAGTACGCACGGCTCGACTTCCACATGACCGACCCGCTGGACAAGGAAGCGCTAACCGCCGGCCTCGCCAGGCTGGTCGAAGCCGCCCACCCGCTGACCGTGGGCGCCATCACCGACGAAGAACTCGACGCCAACCCCGCGCTGGTCAAGAGCATGAGCGTGCAGCCGCCTCGCGGTACGGGCACGGTGCGCACCATCCGCATCGGCGGAACGGGCGAAGGCGACGCGCAGATCGACTTCCAGCCCTGCGGCGGCACGCATGTTGCAAACACTTCGGAAATCGGGGCGGTAGTGGTCACCAAGATCGAGAAGAAGAGCGCCAACAGCCGGCGCGTGGTGCTGGGCTGGGCCTCATCAGCCGATTTGGCCGCCTGAAACACCCGGAACTTCGCCCCCACTGAATGCTCCGACTGACGGCATGATCTTTTCGCGCATCCATTTCGCTACGCTTCTGATAGCAACAGCCGCAGCCAGCATGCCGGCTGCGGCGCAATCGACCTCCAGCCTGCCATCCAAGCCGGGCGCGGTTGTAACCACTCCCCACGTACGCGCCGAACTGATCGCACACGCCCCCGACGGCGTGACGCCCGGCGCCCCGGTGTGGGTCGGCCTGCAGATCACGCACCAGCCCGAGTGGCACACCTACTGGAAGAACGCCGGCGATTCGGGCCTGCCCACCGAGATGACGTGGACCCTGCCGGCCGGCGTGTCCACCGGCGAAATCGCCTGGCCGGTGCCGAAGAAGATTCCGGTCGGCAGCCTCGCCAACTACGGCTACGAGAACACCGTGCTGCTGCCGGTGCCGCTGGAGGTGTCGACGCTCTACAAGCCGCCGGTGGCGCTGGGCGGCACGCCGGCGATGGACATCCAGCTCAAGGCTTCCTGGCTGGTCTGCCGCAAGGAATGCATTCCCGAAGAGGGCACGTTCACGCTGGCCCTGCCGCTGCAAGGCTCGACCGCGCTGCACAAGACCGATTTCGACACCGCCGCGGCGGCCCAGCCCCAGCCGCTGGCCAAGCCCGGCACCGTCGAAGTCGACGGCCACAACCTGAAGGTGCGGCTTGAAGGCCTGCCGGCCGCCGTTCAGGGCAAGACGCTGGGCTTCTTCCCCGAGACTCCCGAGGTGATCCGCACCGCGGCCGTCTCCGGCAAGGACTGGACCCAATCCTGGCAGGGCAGCACCTGGACCGCGACGATGCCGTTGGCCGACCAGCGCAGCGCCAGCCCCACGACGATGCCGGTGGTGGTGGCGCTGGCCGAGGCCGACCGGCAAGCCGGACAGCCGGTGGCCTGGCGCGCCGAAGCGCCGGTCACGGGCGCCTGGCCTGCGGGCGCGGCGCCGCGCGCCGAGGTGTCGCCGGCGCTGCAGGCCGCGCTCACCGCCAACGCTGCCAACAACGGCGCAGCAGCAACGCCGGCCGGCGAGTTGCCCGCCCCCTCCTCGACCACCTTCATGGCCGCCCTGCTTGGCGCGCTGCTCGGTGGCCTGCTGCTCAACCTCATGCCCTGCGTGTTCCCGATCCTCGCGATCAAGGTGCTGGGCTTCGCGCGGCAGGCGGGCAACGCCAGCGCGCACCGCAAGGCCGGGCTGGCCTACACGGGCGGCGTGATGCTGTCCTTCCTCGCGCTGGGCGGCGGCATGCTCGCGCTGCGCGCGGCCGGCGCCGGGCTGGGCTGGGGCTTCCAGCTGCAGTCGCCGGGCGTGGTCGCGGCGCTGGCGGCGCTGTTCACGCTGATCGGACTCAACCTCGTGGGCGTGTTCGAGTTCGGCCGGGCCGCACCCTCGTCGGTGTGCAGCGCGCAGGCCAAGCACCCGCTGGCCAACGACTTCCTCTCCGGCGTGCTCGCCGTGGTCATCGCCTCACCGTGCTCCGCGCCGTTCATGGGCGCGTCGATGGGTTTCGCCATCGGCCTGCCGGCCGCCCAGGCGCTGCTGCTGTTCGTTGCGCTGGGCTTCGGGCTGGCGCTGCCGTATCTGCTGGCCGGCTTCGTGCCCGCCGTCGCGCACCTGCTGCCCAAGCCCGGCCCGTGGATGCACACGCTGCGCCGCCTGCTCGCTTTCCCGATGTTCGCCACCGTGGCGTGGCTGGTGTGGGTGCTGGGCCAGCAAAGCGGCATCGACGGCGCGGGCACGCTGCTCGCGCTGCTGGTCTGCCTGGCCGCCATCGTCTGGGCGTTCACGCTGCGCGGACGCACGCGGGTCGTGATCGCGACGATGCTGATCGGCTTCACCGCCGTGCTCACCGCCACCATCGGCCGCAATGTGTTGCAAGTGGTGGAGCCGACCAGACTGGCATCTGCCCAGGGCACCGCCAGCCAGCGCTGGCAGCCATGGTCCGCCGAGCGCGTGGCCGAGCTGTCGGGCGCCGGCCAGCCGGTGTTCATCGACTTCACCGCCGCCTGGTGCGTGACCTGCCAGTACAACAAGAAGAGCACCCTGGCCGACACGCAAGTGCTGGCCGACTTCGACGCCAAGAAGGTCGCCATGCTGCGCGCCGACTGGACCCGGCGCGACCCCGCCATCACCGCGGCGCTCACTGCGCTGGGCCGCAGCGGCGTGCCGGTGTACGTGCTGCAGGCGCCGGGCAAGCCGCCGGTCGTGCTGACCGAAATCCTCGGTAAAGACGAGGTCCGCGCCGCGCTCGCCGCGCTTTGACCACCGCCGTGACATGGGTTGTCACATGCACTTGAAGAAACCGTTCTAAGCTGCACTCGTTGTTTGGAATTTTGTTTTGGAGTTCAAGCTGGCCATGTCTCTTTCGCCATCCACAGACTCGCGTTCCCGTCGTGCCGCGCGTCATGCCCGCGCCGCCCTGAGCCGTGCCTCCCGCCGTGCCGTAGTCGCCGCCGCCGTGGCGCTCGGCGCCACCTTCCTGATGGGCAGCAATGCCGCCGCCGCACCCGCCGTGGGCCAGCAGGCGCCCGATTTCGTTGCCGTAGACACCAGCGGCGCCAAGCACAAGCTTTCGGACTTCGCCGGCAAGTTCGTGGTGCTCGAATGGACCAACCCCGGCTGCCCCTTCGTGCGCAAGCACTACGGCAGCGGCAACATGCCCGCCACGCAAAAGGCCGCGACCGACAAGGGCGTGGTGTGGCTGGCCATCAATTCCACCGAGCGCGCCGCCACCGACTACCTGAAGCCCGACGCGCTCGACGCGTGGATGAAGTCTCAAAAAGGCGCGCCCACCGCCGTGCTGATGGACGAAGACGGCCTGATCGGCCAGGTCTACGGCGCGCGCACCACGCCGCACATCTTCATCATCGACCCCAAGGGCACGCTGGTGTACGCGGGCGGCATCGACAGCATCGCCTCGGCGCGGGCGGACGACATCAAGACCGCGACCAACTACGTGAACCAGGCGCTGGGCGAGGCCTTCGGCGGCAAGCCGATATCGGCCGCCAGTACGCGGCCCTACGGCTGTTCGATCAAGTACAAAACCTGAAGTCCGTCCGCGCGACGCAACGTAACGCAATGCGCGCGTGACAGCTACCTGACCTGCGCAGTCAGGTAGCGGTCGGGGAGTCCGGCCTACCCTTGTGCGAGCACATCGCCAATACAGCCCAAGGGGACAAAAAGATGAATCCTGCGCCCAACGCTGCGCAATCGGGCACGGCCGCCCACGCCTCCACCGCCTCGTCCTCCAAGGTCGCCACCGTCCTGCGCGTGACGGGCGGCAACTTCATGGAGATGTTCGACTTCTTCCTGTTCGGCTTCTATGCCACGCAGATCTCGAAGGCGTTCTTCCCCGCGGGCAACGAATTCGCCTCGCTGATGCTGACCTTCATGACCTTCGGCGCGGGCTTCCTGATGCGGCCGCTGGGCGCGATCTTTCTCGGCGCGTATGTCGACCGCGTCGGCCGCCGCAAGGGCCTGATCGTCACGCTCGCGCTGATGGCCGTGGGCACGCTGCTGATCGCTTGCGTGCCGGCCTACGCCACCATCGGCCTGGCGGCGCCGCTGCTGGTGCTGATCGGCCGGCTGCTGCAGGGCTTCTCGGCCGGCGTGGAGCTGGGCGGCGTGTCGGTGTACCTGTCGGAAATGGCGACGCCGGGCCACAAGGGCTTCTACGTGAGCTGGCAGTCGGCCAGCCAGCAGGTGGCCATCGTCGTCGCGGCGGCGCTCGGCTACTGGCTCAACGTGACCTTCACGTCGCAGGAGATCGGCGACTTCTACTGGCGCATTCCCTTCTTCGTGGGCTGCCTGATCGTGCCGGTGCTGTTCATCATCCGCCGCTCGCTGCAGGAAACCGAGGAGTTCATGGCGCGCAAGCACCGCCCCGACGCGCGCGAGATCTTCCAGTCGATGGTCGCCAACTGGGGCCTCGTGGTCGCCGGGATGATGCTGGTGTCGATGACCACGGTGTCGTTCTATCTGATCACCGTCTACACGCCCACCTTCGGCAAGGCCGTGCTGCACCTGAGCACCACCGACGCGCTGATCGTCACGCTGTGCGTGGCCATCTCCAACTTCATCTGGCTGCCGATCATGGGCTCGCTGTCGGACCGCGTGGGCCGCAAGCCGCTGCTGATTCTGTTCACGGTGCTGACCATCCTCACGGCATATCCGTCGCTCAAGTGGCTGGTGGGCGCGCCGAGCTTCGCGCGCATGCTCGAAGTGGAGCTGTGGCTGTCGTTCCTCTATGCGAGCTACAACGGCGCGATGGTCGTGGCCCTGACCGAAGTGATGCCGGTGAATGTGCGCACCGCCGGCTTCTCGCTGGCCTACAGCCTGGCGACGGCGCTGTTCGGCGGCTTCACGCCGGCAATTGCAACCGGGCTGATCGAGATGACCGGCGACAAGGGCGCGCCGGGCCTGTGGATGACGGCAGCCGCGATCTGCGGGCTGATCGCGACGCTGGTGCTGTACCGGCGCAACGTGAGTCCGGCGGACGCACGGCGCGTGCCGGCGGTCTGATCCCCCGTCTTCTTCTTCACACCAGCCGCAAGCCGCCGTCGCACTCGATCACCGTGCCCGTGGTGTAGCCGTTCTCGATCAGGAACTGGATGGCATGCGCCACGTCCTGCGGCTGCCCCACGCGGCCGACGGGAAGCGTCTCGACCTGCTGGCGGAACAGGTCGTCCTTCATCGCGGTTGGCACGCGGTTCCACCACGGCGTGTCGATGAGGCCGGGTGACACGGCATTCACCCGGCTCGGCTTCAGTTCGCGCGCCAGGCTACCCACCATCGCTTCGATCGCGCCGTTGATCGCTGCCAGCCCGGCAGTGCCGGGCAGCGAATTGCGCGCGGAGATCGCCGTCACGAAGGTCAGGCTGCCGCCCTTGCGCAGCACCCGCGCACCGGCTTGCGCCGCTTCGAGCTGCGGCCAGAACTTGGCCTCGAAGCCGCGGCGCAGCGACTGAAGATCGAGTTGCGCGAACTCGCCCGCGCCCTCGCCGCCGCTGAGCGTGAGCACCAGGTGGTCGACGGGCCCCGTCTTCTCGAAGAAGGCATCGAGCGCACCGCGATCGCAGGCGTCGAAGGCCGCGCCGCTCACGTTCTTGCCCAAGCCGCCGATCGCTTCCTGCAGCTTGCCGCTGTCGCGCCCAGTCGCGATCACCCGCGCACCGCTTGCCGCGAGCCGCCGCACGGTTTCGAGCCCCACGCCCGACGAGCCACCGACCACCACCACTGTCTGTTGTTCCAAAGCCATGTCGACTCCTTTGAATGCCTGATGAAGAAAGTGCCTTCAGGTTAGGGAGCGGCGCCCTATCATTCAAATCGTTTGAAACCATGGAATACATCAACGAAAGTGATTTCAGGCGGCTCGACCTGAACCTGCTGCTGGTGTTCCACGCGCTGCTGCACGAACGCAGCGTCACGCGTGCGGCGCAGCGCCTGTTCATCGGCCAGCCGGCCCTGAGCGGCGCACTCAAGCGCCTGCGCGCCGCGCTGGGCGACGAGTTGTTCGTGCGCACCTCGCACGGCATGACGCCGACGCCGCGCGCGCTCGAACTCGCGCGCGTCATCGAGCCGCTGCTGCTGTCGCTGCAGCAGGCGCTGCATGCACAGCCGGCGTTCGACCCCGCCACGGCCAAGCGCGTGTTCCGCATCGGTTTGAGCGACGCGCTCGAGGTGGCGCTGATGCCGCAGCTCATGCAGCGACTTTCCGAACAGGCGCCGGGCGTGCGGCTCATCGCGCGCGCGGCCGACCGCACCAACGCACCCGGCATGCTCGACGCGGCCGAGATCGAACTGGCAGTGGGCGTGTTCATCGAGTGCGCCGCATGGCACCGGCAGCGCGCGCTGTTCGGCTGGCATTTCGTCTGCGTCTACAACGCCGCGCTCGTGAAGACGCGGGGCAGGAAGATCACGCTGGCGGAATACCTGGACCACCCGCACCTGCTGACCTCGTTCAGCGCCGACCTGAGCGGCCTCGTCGACGATCTGCTGCGCGAGCAGGGGCATGCGCGCCAGGTCGTGTTCTCCAGCCGCAACTTCGCGACCAGCCCCTTCATCGTGCGGCAGATGCCCGCCATCACCACCGTGCCCACCTTCGCCGCCGCCACGTGGCGCGACGCGCTCGGGCTGGCCGTGAGCCCGTTGCCTTTCGAAACACCGGCCTACGAGGTGTCGCTGCTGTGGGCGGCAGCGCGCGACGGCGATCCAGGCCTGCAGTGGCTGATCGGCCTCATGGCCGAGGTGTTCGGCGAGAAGCCCGTGCGTTGATCCAGCGCGCACCGTACGTTGACCGGGAGCGCAGCATCCACGGTGTCCCGGGTGGAAACACCGATGATGTCGCGCCCCCGCGTGCCTATCCTGCGGAAGCGCTTCCGGGCGCCCTCCACGGAACCCACGGCATGAACGCACACCATTTCAGCACGCTGCTCGAACACCCCGCCGACCGGCAGGCCTGCTGGGGCCGGATCAACACCACCTACTTCGGCGCGCTGAACGTGCAGTGCCTGGACACAGGCACCTTCGACGCGCGCATGGACGCCTACGAACTCGGCCCGCTGGGCATGTTCATGATCGAGGCGCCCTCGCACCGCGTGGCGCGGCCCGACATGCGCAGCGAGATCGCGCTCGACGAGCACTACAAGCTGGTGCTGCAGCTCGAAGGCCACGGCCACATCTCGCAGCGCGACCGCGAGTTCCACCTGCACCCCGGCGACTGGAGCCTGTACGACCCACGCGTGCCCTACGCCATCACCAACCCCGAGCGCTCGCGCCTGCTGGCCATCACCATCCCGCGCCAGCAGTTCAAGGGCATGAAGATCCCCGACCTGCACACCTGCGAGGCGCACACGCCGGCCATGCAGGGGCTCTACGCGGTGCTCGGCTCGTTCCTCACCTCGCTGGCCGACCAGCTGCCCTCGCTGCCCAACGCAGTCGGCCGCTCGGTCAGCGACACGGTGCTGGGCCTGCTGGCCTCCACGCTGGCCACCCACTCCGACGAGCAGTTCGGCGCGCACCCGGTGCCTGGCGTGCTGAAGGTGCGCGTGAAACAGTTCGTGCACGCGCACCTCGCGGACCCGACCCTGTCGCTCGACCTCATCGCGCAGCAGCTGCGTTGCTCCAAACGCTACCTGCACCGCGTGTTCGAGGACGAGGAGCAGACGCTCGACCGCTTCATCTGGCAGATGCGGCTCGAGCGCTGCAGCGAGGCGCTGCGCAACGCGGCGGGCGGTCGCACGTCGGTGTCGGAGATTGCCTTTGCCTGGGGCTTCAATAGCAGTGCGCATTTCTGCCGAGTGTTCAAGGCGCAATACGGCGTGTCGCCGCGCGAGTTCCAGCGGCGCGAGGCCGGGAGCGTCGCCGCCTCGGCCATGCTGACGCACTAGCGCCCAGGTAAGCCGCGCCTTCGCGCTCCCGTCGAACCTTCGTCAAGCCGCCGCGAGATAGCTGCTGTGCAGTATCTCCGGCCGGCTACGCAGCTCCTGCGACGAGCCCGCGAAGGCCATGCGACCACGCTCCAGCACATAGGCGCGGCTCGACACCGCGAGCGCCACCGTGGTGAACTGTTCGATCAGCAGCACGCCCACACCTTCGCGCGCGACCTGTTGCACCACCTCCACCAGCCGCTTGACCACCGTGGGCGCGAGCCCCAGCGAGAGCTCGTCGATGGCCAGGTAGCGCGGCTTGCCGATCAGCGCCTGCGCGATGCAGACCATCTGCTTCTGGCCGCCCGAGAGCGAACGCGCGGGCAGCGCGAGCTTCACGCGCAATTCCGGAAACACCGCGAGCACCTGCTCCACAGCATCGGCCACGCGCGCAGCGGGCAACGCAGTGGCGGCGGCGCGCAGGTTGTCGAGCACCGAGAGATCGCCCAGCACGCGGTGGCCCTCAGGCACCACCGCCACGCCGAGCGCACGCACGCGCTCGGGCCGCTGGCCGTGCAGCGCATGGCCCTCGACCTCGATGCGTCCGCCCGCAATCGGCAGCACGCCGCCGATGGCCATCACCGTGCTCGACTTGCCCGCGCCGTTCGCACCCAGCAGCGCCGTCACTTCGCCGGGAGGCACCTGCAGGTCGATGCCGTGCAGCACGGCCTTGCCGCCGCGCTGCAGGCGCAGATCGTTCACGCTCAGCATGTGCTTGTCACTCCGTTCCGAGGTAGGCCTTGCGCACGGCCGGGTCGTCGAGCACCTGGCGCGTCGGGCCGAGCGCGAGTCGGCGGCCGAAATCGAGCACCAGGGTCTGCGTGCAGGTGGCCGCGATCAGGTCGACGTCATGGTCGATCAGCAGCACCTGCGCGCCGCAGAAAGCGTGCACCGAGCCGATCACGCGGCGCAGCGCGCCGGCCTCCTGTTCGGTGAGGCCCGCGCCGGGTTCGTCGAGCAGGAGCAGCTTGGGCGCGCCGACCAGCGACTTGGCGATCTCCAGCATGCGGCGCTGGAACAGGTTGAGCAGATGGCCCGGCACCGTTGCCGCATCGAGCAGGCCGGTGTGCGCCAGCGCGCGCGCGACCTGCGCCACCGCATCGCTGCGCGCATGCGGCACGTGGTCGAGCAGGGCGCGCACGTTGTCCCACACGCTGAGGTCCTCCACCACCTGCTCGGTCTGGAACGACCGGCGCAGGCCGAAGCGCACGCGCTCGATGGGATTCAGGCCCAGCAGATCGGCGCCGTTCACCGCGACGGTGCCGCTGCGCGGCAGCACGAGGCCGCTGAGCACGTTGACCAGCGTGGTCTTGCCCGCGCCGTTGGGGCCGATGAGGCCGCACACCGGCGCATCGAGTTCGGCGCTCAGCGCGTCGATGGCCTTGACGCCGCCGAAGGCGACGGTGAGATCGCTGATGCGGATCATGGCGGAGCATCCTTGCCGCCAGACAGCCGCTGGCGCACTGCTGCGAAGGCGCCAGCCAGTTGTCCGGCGATGCCGCTGGGCGCGGTGATGAGGGCATGCAGCAACGCGACGCCGAAGAAGATCATCGCCAGATAGCCATTCACCCCGAAGTCCGTCAGCAGCGCCGGCACCGCGCGAAGCAGCAAGCCGGCAATCAGCGCGCCCGCCCAGTTGTAGGCCCCTCCCACCACCGTGAGCGCGAACAGCATCACCGAGTCGCCCGCGGTGAAGGCGCGCCCGTCGAGCTGCCCCACGCCGCCCGCAAGCAATGCGCCCGCCACGCCGGCGCAGAAGCCCGCGAGGCCGAAGGCCCAGGTCTGGTAGCGCAGGATGTTGACGCCGGCCGCCACGGCCGCCGCCTCGCCGCGCCGGATCAGCGCCCACGAGCGCCCGGCGCGCGTGCGTCGGTGAAGCTCGATCAGCGCCAGCACCGCCGCCAGCCACACGGCCACGTAGCGGAAGTACGCCGCGTCGGAAAGCGCCAGCGTCGGTCTGGGCATCATCAGCCGCTCGCTGCCGAACACGCGGCCCAGCCATCCCGCGCCGCCGTCGGGAAAACCCGTGACGTTGATGAGCACCTGGAAGCCGCCCGCCATCATCATCGTGACGAGCGCCAGGTACAGCCCCTTGAGCCGCAGCGCCGGCAGCCCCGCGAGCATGCCCACCACGCACGACAGCAACCCGCCCGCGAGCACCGACAGCTCGAAGGGCCAGCCCAGCCCGTGCCCCGCGCGCAATGCGATCCAACCGCCCACGCCGAGCAGCGCGTACTGGCACAGCGATACCAGCCCCAGCTGGCCGTAGAGCAGAGCCACGCCGGCCGCCGCGATCGACAGCGCGAGCGAGGAGGTCAGCGTCTTGATCCAGTAGGCATTGGCCAGCCACGGCACAACGAGGCCGATGAGCAGCACGCAGCCCACCATCACCGCCAGCGAGATGCGCGCGCGGCGCGATGCTTGCGCGAGCGAAGCCGGCGGCCCCTGCACGTCGTGCGCCGGCACAGCCCCGACGATGGTCGAAGAGGCGCTCATGCCTGCCGCGTCCCGGTGCGATAGAACACGATCATCGCCAGCGCGATCAGAAACGGCGTGGCAGTGCGGAACGCCGCGAAGCCCGGCACGGTGATCGCCAGCGCCTCCAGTACGCCGATGGCGATGCCGCCCGCCACCGTGGCCGGCAGCGAGTGCAGGCGGCCGATGATGGCGGCGGCAAAGGCCGGAATCACCAGGAAGGTCAGCAGCGTGGCCTGCAGCCGCACGATGTTCGCGAGCAGCAGGCCGCACACGCCGGCGAAGGCTCCGCTGAGCACCCAGGCCACTGTGTCGACGCCCAGCACGCGGATGCCGAGCAGCGCGCTCAGGTCGCGGTCGTTGGCCAGCGCGCGCATCTTCAGGCCCACGCGCGTCTTCGACAGCAGCAGGCCCACGCCGCCCATCATCAGCACGGCCAGCGCGAGCCCCAGGGCGCGGGTATGGGTAAGCCGCACCTCGACCTCGCCCAGCACGAAGTCGATGGCGCCCGCGTCGGTAGGCAGCACCAGCCGGCGCGGCTGTTCGCCCCAGTACCACTCGGTGAAGCCCACCACCACCAGCGCGAAGCCCAGCGTCGCGATGCTGCGGATGGTCGGATCGCGGTGCGACAGCCGCGGCGCCAGCAGCCGTCCGTAGGCCAGCGACAGCAGCATCGAAGTGACGATGGCCGCGCACCACGCCAGCCCCTGCGGCCAGTCCGCCTCGAGCATCGACCAGGCCACGTAGGCGCCGATCGCGCCGATGGCACCGAAGGCGAAGTTCAGCACGCCCGACGAGCGGTAGAGCACCACCAGCCCCACGCCGGAGAGCGCATACACCGCGCCCAGGCCCAGGCCCGAGATGACGAAAGGCAGGTATTCGTCCATGGCCGGGCGCGCTTACTTCAGGCCCATCTTCTGCTCGTCGGCGCGGATGTCGACCAGCTCCGGGTCGTCCGCCGTCAGGCAGCCGCCGGGGGCGAAGCGCCAGCCGTTGCCGTCGGGGCTGGCGACCGGGCCGCTGTTGTTGGCGTTGTGGCGGTTGCCGTTGCCCACGTAGAAGGGCTTGCACAGGATGTCGCTCCTGAAGTCGCTCACCTTGCGCAGCGCATCGGTCACGCCTGCACGGTCGATCTTCTTCGGGTCCATCTTCAGCAGCGCCTGCGTCACGATGCGCGCTGCCACGTAGCCGCCTTGCGAGAAGGTGTCGCGCGGATCGCTCTTCGCGCCGTACTTGTCCATCACCGCAAGCCAGTTCTTGTTGTCGGGGCCGGCCGATTCGAGCGGGTTGAATTCGAGGTTGACGTCGAAGTTGCCCTTCCAGTAGGGCCCGATGGCCTTGGGCACGTCGGTGTTGTAGGCCGGCGCGGACGACACGAAGTGGATCTTCTTGCCGATGTTCTGCTGCTCGGCGGCCGCCAGCATCGGCACCAGGATGCCCTTGGGCACGTTCATGATGATGGTGTCGGGCTTCTTCGCGGCCGCCTGCAGCATGGTGGAGGTGGCGTCGGCCGAGCCGGGGTCGATGGCGATGGTCTCGACCTCCACGCCGTTCTTTCTGCCCCACTCCTTCGGCCCTTCGCAGGCCCAGTTGCCCAGGCTGGGGATGTTCGGAATGATGCAGACCATCTTCTTCGACTTGTACTTCTGCGCGGCGTACATGGCGGCGATGGTGGCCGACACGCGCGGCCCCGCGTTCACCGGCACGTAGTTGCGCGCGTTGAAGCACTCGCGCGGCACGCCGGTGCCGGCAATCACCATCACGCCCTCGTCGGCGTACATCTTGGCGTTGGCGCCGCACTCCACGAAGCTGGTGCTGCCCGCGAGCGCCACCACCTTGCGGTCCTTCACGAGCTTGGAGGCAACCTGCGCGGCGGTCTCCGGGTTCCACTGGTCGTCGACCACGATGTAGTCGACCGGGCGGCCGTTGATGCCGCCGTTGGCGTTCACGCACTTGAAGTACGCGGCCGCCGCCTGGCCCGAGGCGCTGAAGTCGTCGGGGCCGGTCTTGCCGACCACCGCGCCGATGGGAATGGGCTCGCCCGTTGCGGGCTTGCCGGTGTTGAGGCCGCAGTCGGGGCCCGACTGTGCCCATGCACCGCCCGCACCCGCGATACCCATGGCGCCGACCGCGAAGGACAGCGCAATCTTCTTCTGGATCTTCTTCATGATGGATGTCTCCTTTTCTGGTGATCGAAACCCGGCGGCTACACCGCCATGCACACGCTCTTGAGCTCGGTGAAGCTCTCGACCGCCGCGCGCCCCAGGTCGCGCCCGTAGCCCGACTGCTTCACGCCGCCCAGCGGCAGTGCGTTGTCGAGCACGTTGTGCGCGTTGACCCAGACCACACCCGCCTGCAGGCGCGGCACGATGCGGTGCACGGCCGAGAGGCTGTTCGACCACACGCTGGCGGCCAGGCCGTAGGCGCTGTCGTTGGCCATGCGGATCGCGTCTTCCACGTCGTCGAAGGGCACGACCGTCGCGACCGGGCCGAACACCTCCTCGCGCACGATGCGCATCGAGGGCTTCGCGTCGACGAACACGGTGGGCTTCACGAAGCAGCCGCCATCGAAGGCTCGGCTACCGCCGGTGACCAGCGTCGCGCCCTCGGCCACCGCACCGTCGATGTGCGCCATCACGCGGTCCATGTGGCGCCTGGAGACGAGCGGGCCGAACTGCGCCTGCGGGTCGAAGCCCGAGCCGATGTGCAGCCCCTCGGCGGCCTGCGCCAGTTGCGACACCACCTTGTCGAAGATGCCGCGCTGCACATACACGCGCGAGCCCGCGGTGCACACCTGCCCCTGGTGGAAGAAGATGCCGTTGGCCGCACCCTGCGCCGCCGCGGCCGGGTCGGCGTCGTCAAGCACGATCAGCGGCGACTTGCCGCCCAGCTCCAGCGTGAAGCGCGCCATGTTGTCGACGGCGGCATGGCCGATCTGCCGGCCCACGCCGGTCGATCCGGTGAAGCTGATCTTGCGGATGTCCGGATGCTGCGCGAGCGCCGCGCCGGCCGTAGCGCCACGCCCGCACACCACGTTGAGCGCGCCCGGCGGAAAGCCCGCCTCGATGGCCAGTTCGGCCAGCCGCAGCGCGGTGAGCGGTGTTTCTTCCGAAGGCTTGAGCACCACGGTGCAGCCTGCCGCGAGCGCGGGCGCGACCTTCCACAGCGCGATGGCCAGCGGGAAGTTCCACGGCACGATCGCGCCCACCACGCCGACCGGTTCGCGCCGCGTGTAGGTCACCCACTGCGGACCCGGAATACCGATGGAGTTGTCCAGCGTCTGGCCTTCGAGCTTGGTGGCCCAGCCCGCCATGTAGCGCACAAACTCGGCGCCCGCGCCCACGTCGACCATGCGGGCGATGCCGCGCAGCTTGCCGCTTTGCAGCGTCTCGAGCGCACTGAGTTCGTCGGCGTGCGCTTCGATCAGCGTCGACAGCGTGTAGAGCATGCGCTCGCGGTCGGCAGGGCGCAGCGACCTCCATGCGGCGCTCTCGAAAGTGCGGCGCGCGCTGGCGACGGCGGTGTTCACGTCAGTCGCGTCGCTGTCGGGTGCCTCGGCCACGGTCATCTCGGTAGCGGGGTCGACCACCGGCAGGTAGCTGCCGCTGGCGGGGGGCGCCTCGCGGCCGTCGATGTGGTTGCCACGCCGGCGCTGTGCCAGCAGGCCCACCTGGCCGAGGTGTTCGATCGACAGGTCTCGCAGATTCATGAAGGGGCTCCGGGGCGATGCGTTGAAGAAGAGAAAGAAGAAAGTGCTGTCACTGCATGGCGCGCGCCACGAGCAGCGTGTCTGTGAACTGCTCGAAGCGCCGCACCTTGCCGCCCTGCACCTGCCACACATGGGTGACGCGCGCGTGCATGGTCTTGCCGGTGGCGCGGTTGCGGCCGTGGTAGTCGCCAATGCCGACCACGGTGTCGCCGCCGTCGACCAGCCGCTCCAGCACGAAGCGGTAGCCCTCCCACTCGGCGCCCAGCGCCTTGAAGACCTTCTCGATCACCTGCGCCGGGCCGACGTGCGTGCCGGCGCAGGGAAAGCCGGCCATCTCGGTCCACTGCACGTCGTCGGACACGTCGGCGAACATGGCGTCGAGGTCCTGCCGGTCGGAGGCGGCGTAGTGATCGGCAACGATCTGGTGGGGCGTGCGCATGAAGTGAAGCTCCTGGTGTGACAGCTAAGAAGGGAAAGATCAGACCGGCCCGAACTCGGGCGGATAGAAGGTCTGCGAGGCCTTGCGCATGAAGGCGCCCGCGGGGTTGTTGGCGACTTCGCCGGCACCGGTGACGCCGAGGAACTTGCCAGTCGAGCGGCCGCGCGCAAAGTCGAAGAAGAACACCGACGCCACCGGAATCAGGAACTCGCGGAAGGTGAAGACGTACTGCTCGTCGTCGAACTTCCAGTAGCTCGCCAGGTCGACGTCGCCGTGGCCGCGCTGCACGCCGACCAGGCACTGCCAGGCGTAGCGCTCCGAGCTCAGGTAGGTGTGCTCGTAGGTGTGGTTGGGGCTGTAGGTCTGCCAGGTGCGCAGGCCGATGAGGTCGCGCGTGGCGTGCGGGACAAGGCCGGTGGCATCACCGCCTTCGAGCGTGCCGACCCAGAAGTCCTGCGGCACGCGCGGCTGGCCGGCGGCCTCCTCGGCACCGACGATGCGGCAGCGGATGGCGAGCACGCGGCGCGTGCGCGTGTTGAGCACCACGGTCAGTGCCTCGGTGGGCCGGCCGGCCTGCGTGATATCGAGGAAGAAGGTGTCTGGCGCGACCTCGATGGCCTCGTACCAGTCGCCCTGCGCCTGCCCGCCGCGTGCCCCCTCTTCCTGCCAGTCGATCGTGTGCTGCGTGCGCGGCTTCAATGTGAGGCGGAAGTCGGGCAGGGCCAGCACCAGCGTCCGGCCCGCAAGCGCGTCGGTGGGCGGCAGGCGGTTGGTGGCAATGCCGAGTGCGAACTGGTCGTAGGTCTTCCAGTCGGCGGGCTTGGTGGTGTCTGTGCTCATGGCGTCGTTGTTCCTTGCTCAGGCGTCGTGCGCGAAGGCGATGGTGGGAAGGTCCACGGCGCAGGCGCCGCCATCGACCATCAGCGAGCTGCCGGTGACCATCGCGGCCAGCGGCGAGGCGAGGAACATCACGGCATTCGCCACGTCCCCGGGGCTGGCGGCGCGGCCCATGGGCACGTCGCGCGTGACGAGGTCGTAGGCCGCATCGGTGCCGGCCAGGCGGTACTTGTCGACGAGCACCTGCATCTGTTCGTCGGCCATCTCGGTGCGCACCCAGCCCGGGCACACCGCGTTCACGCGCACGCCCTGCCTGCCGTAGTCACGCGCCAGCGAACGCACCAGGCCGATGAGCGCATGCTTCATCGTCACGTAGCCGACCACGCCCGGCCCTGCGAAGTGGCCTGCGAGGGAAGACAGCACGACGATGTTGCCGCGCCGCTCGATCAGCTCCGGCAGCAGTTCGCGTGCGCAGACGAAGGCGGTGTCGAGGTTCAGGCGCGTCGAGAGCGCCCACGAGGCGTCGTCGGTGGACAGCGCATCTCCCACGCCGTGGCCGCCCGCGTTGGCGACGAGCACGTCGACACGGCCGAGCTTCTCGCGTGCCTGGGTCAGTGCCCGGCGCACGTCTTCTGTGCTGGCGGCGTCGCCTGCCACCGCGAGGCCGTCGAGCTTCGAAGCGACGGCCTCGAGCTGCGCAAGGCGCCGCCCCATCAGCACGACACGGCCGCCCGCCGCGGCGAACTGCGCAGCGACCGCCGCACCGATGCCGGTGCCGCCGCCCGTGATGAACGCGACCTTGCCGGCCATGGAATCTCTCGTGGAACTCATTTGCTCTGTCTCCTTGTCGGGATCGACTCTAGGTTTCGGCGCGCATCGGCGATTGACCGAACGCGCAGAGTTAGTTGCCCGACAGCGCGAAGTCGGCGCAGCGCTCAGCCAGCATCACCGTGGGCGCGTTGGTGTTGCCGCTGACCAGCGATGGCATTACCGAGGCGTCGCACACGCGCAGCCTCGCCACGCCGTGCACGCGCATGCGCGCATCGACCACGGCCAATTCATCGCGGCCCATGCGGCAGGTGCCGCTCGGGTGGTAGACGGTCTTGGCGCGCTGGCGCACGTAGGCCTCGATGGCATCGTCGGTCAGGTCCTCAGCGGCGGACGGCGCGAGTTCCTCCGACACCAGCTCGCGCAGCGCCGGCGCGCGCAGGATGCGGCGTGCCAGCTTCACGCCGCGCACCAGCGTGGCGACGTCTTCCGGCGCCTGCAGGTAGCCGCCGTCGAACAGGATCGGTGCCATCGGATCGGCGCTGCGCAGCCGCACGCTGCCGCGCGATCGGGGCCGCAGGAAACAGGGGTTGATCGAGATGCCGTGGCCGGCCAGCGGCTCGCGGTCGACGTCGCCCACCAGCACCGGCAGCACGTGGAACTGCAGGTCGGGCCGACCTTCGCCGGTGGTGTCGACAAAGCCGCCGCTCTCGACCACGTTGGAGGTGAGAAGGCCGGTGTTGAAGAGCGTCCATTGCAGGCCGTGCTTCAGCGCGGCCAGGCCGCGGTCGTTGCCCAGCAGGCTGATCGGCTCGCGCGTGCGGCCGTAGACCGACACCTCCAGGTGGTCCTGGAAGTTCTCGCCCACGCCGGGCAGGTCACGCGCGACGGGAATGCCAAGCGCCTGCAGCTGCGCGCCGGGGCCGATGCCCGACAGCATCAGCAGCTTGGGCGATGCCAGCGCGCCGGCCGAGAGGATCACTTCCTGGCTTGCCGTGGCCACGATGTCCTCGCCGGTGCCGCCCTGGCCGGTGCGGTAGACCACGCCCGTGGCCGCGCCGTCCTGCGTCAGCACACGCATCACATGGGCGCCGGTGACCACCGTGAGCTTCGGGTTGCCGCGCACGGCCGCGAGGTAGGTGGCCGCGGTGCTCGCGCGCCGGCCTTCGAAGGTGGTCGTCTGGTAGAAGCCCACGCCGGCCTGGTCGGCGCCATTGAAGTCGTCGTTGTAGGCTAGGCCGCTTTGCTGCGCCGCGCGCAGGAAAGCCAGGCTCAGCGGGTGCCGGAAGCGCGTGTCGCTCACCTTCAGCGGCCCGCTGGTGCCGTGCAGCTCGCAGGCGAAGCGCGCGTTCGACTCGGCCTTGCGGAACCACGGCAGCACGTCGCTCCAGCTCCAGCCTTCGCAGCCCTGTGCCTGCCAGCCGTCGTAGTCGGCCGGCGTGCCCCGGATGTAGACCATGGCGTTGACCGAGCTGCCGCCGCCCAGCGTGCGGCCCTGCGGCACGAACATCCTGCGGCCGCCCGCCGCGGGTTGCGGCTCGCTCTCGTAGGCCCAGGTGCGCTCGGTGCCGATCACGCGCACGAAGGTGGCGGGCATGTGGATGAAGCGGTCGTTGTCGGGCGGGCCGGCCTCCAGCAGCAGCACGCTGCGCCCCGCCAGCGCCAGCCGGTGCGCGAGCACGCAGCCCGCCGAGCCGGCCCCCACCACCACGAAATCGAAAACCTGTTGCGCCATGTTCGTCCGGAGTTGTTGTTCCGCCCGGATGCTCGGCGCTGCGGCGCGCCATGGATCACCGAGGCGGGTTGGTGCAACTCAAAATGCGCTGTCGGTCAATGCCGGGGTGCCCTGCGACAATCGGGAAATGCCTTTCGCCCCATTGCAAAACGACACTTTCCTGCGAGCCTGCTGGCGCCAGGCCACCGACCACACGCCCGTCTGGCTCATGCGCCAGGCTGGCCGCTATCTGCCGGAGTACGTTGCTACCCGCGCCAAGGCGGGCAGCTTCATGGGGCTGGCCACCAACACCGACTACGCCACCGAGGTCACGCTGCAGCCGCTGGAGCGCTATCCGCTCGACGCGGCCATCCTGTTTTCCGACATCCTGACGGTGCCCGACGCCATGGGCCTGGGCCTGTCGTTCGAGGCCGGCGAGGGTCCGCGCTTCGCGCGCCCGGTGCGCGACGAAGCGGCCGTGGCCGCGCTCGAGGTGCCCGACATGGACAAGCTGCGCTACGTGTTCGATGCCGTGGCCTCGATCCGCAAGGCGCTGGACGGCCGCGTGCCGCTGATCGGCTTCTCGGGCAGCCCGTGGACGCTGGCCTGCTACATGGTGGAAGGCGCGGGCTCCAGCGACTACCGCCTCGTGAAGAGCATGCTCTACAGCCGCCCCGATCTCATGCATCGCCTGCTGGCCGTGAATGCCGACTCGGTGGCCGCGTACCTCAATGCCCAGATCGACGCCGGCGCGCAGGCCGTGATGGTGTTCGACAGCTGGGGCGGCGTGCTGGCCGACGGCGCGTTCCAGGAATTCAGCCTCGCCTACACGGCCCGCGTGCTGGCCGGCCTCAAACGCACCGGCGCCGACGGCCAGCCCGTGCCGCGCATCGTGTTCACCAAGGGCGGTGGCCTGTGGCTCGACGCCATGCGCGAACTCGACTGCGAAGTGCTGGGCGTCGACTGGACCGTGAACCTGGCCTCGGCGCGAAAGCAGATCGCCGAAGGCTCGGACGGCAAGGCCAAGGCCCTGCAGGGCAACATCGACCCCAACGTGCTGTTCGCGCCGCCCGCGCAGATCGAGGCCGAGGTGGCGAAAGTGCTGCAGGCCTTCGGCAAGCCCCACGCCGACCGCAGCACCCAGGGCCCAACGCACATCTTCAACCTGGGCCATGGCATCAGCCAGTTCACGCCGCCGGACCACGTGGCGGCGCTGGTGCAGGCGGTGCACGCCCAGTCGCGCGCGCTGCGCGGTTAACACTGCAGTCTTCGGGAACGGGCCGGCGGGGCACCGAGGCGCCCCGTAAAGTTGGTACGAAGCCGTTTGTCAAGCGCAAAAACGGCATATCGGTCTGACTTATGCACAAAACCCGTGTTGCACTGCGCAAGATTTTCCGGGGGACCTCCCTCTTTGCTCCTAAAGAGATAGCGACGCTAAGTTATTGATTTATATAGGATTTGAACTTTGCTTTTTTTCCGGGCATTCCAGCCAGAGCCTTGATTTTCAAGGCCCCGCAGCGAATCGAGCCGGCTTGTCAACAAAGTTATCCACAGAAACTCTGGACGGCCTCCAAAGCTCTGAAAAATCAACGACTTAAGCGCTCTTGCTCAAAGTCTCCTTAACAAACCTTTCCAAGAAGGACCGCTCATCTCCACAGCCGGCCTCCCCTCAGACAGCGCTTCCCAGCCGACGAACGGTGCGCCGCCAGCACTGCCGTGGCGACTCGACATCGCGGTGCAGACGCCCGCGCATGCCGCGCTCGGCGACCTGCTGAGCTACGCCAGCGCCGAGCCGATGCCGCCCGGCACGCTGGTGCGCGTACCGCTGGGCAAGCGCGAAGTGCTGGGCGTGGTCTGGAACGAGCCGGTTTCGCTGGTGGGTGCCGAGCCCGACATGGCGCTGAAGCCTGTGGGCGCGGCGCTCGACGCGCTGGCCCCGCTGGGCGAGGCGTGGCGCGACCTCGTGGCCTTTGCAGCGCGCTACTACCAGCGCTCGATCGGCGAGATCGCGCTGGCCGCCCTGCCGCCGCAGCTGCGCGACCTTTCGACGACGCAGCTGGCGCGCCGGCTCAAGCGCAAGACGACGGCCGGGCCAGTGGCCGAAACAGCCGAGTCGGCGAACCTGATCGCGCTGAGCGCGGAGCAGACGGCCGCCCTGGCGCGCATCGAGGCCGAAGCAGGTACTTTTTTGCTGGTCGGCAGCACCGGCAGCGGCAAGACCGAGGTCTACCTGCGCTGCGTGGCCGACCTGCTGGCGCGCGACCCCGAGGCGCAGGCGCTGGTGATGGTGCCCGAGATCAACCTCACGCCGCAGCTCGAAGCCCGCTTCAAGGCCCGCTTCGGCGAAGAAGCGGTGGTGTCGCTGCACAGCGGCATGACCAACCCGCAGCGGCTGGCGAGCTGGCTGGCGGCGCACAGCGGCGCGGCGCGCATCGTGCTGGGCACGCGCATGGCGGTGTTCGCGTCGGTCCCGGGGCTCAAGCTCATCGTGGTCGACGAAGAGCATGACCCGAGCTACAAGCAGCAGGAAGGCGCGCGCTATTCCGCCCGCGACCTCGCCGTGTGGCGCGGCCAGCGCGAAAAGGCCAAGGTGATCCTGGGATCGGCCACGCCCTCGCTCGAAAGCTGGCACCAGAGCCGGCCCGCCGACGGCGAAGACCCGGGCGGGCGCTATGTGCGGCTGGCCATGCCATCGCGCATCGGCGCGGGCGAACTGCCGGCCGTGCGGCTGGTCGACATGAACCTGCAGCCGCCGAAGACGGTGATTTCGGGCGCGCTGCTCGACGCCATCGGCCAGCGCATCGCGCGCGGCGAGCAGAGCATGATCTTCTTGAACCGGCGCGGCTATGCACCGGTACTGGCCTGCGGCGATTGCGGCTGGAAGAGCGAATGCCCGCACTGCAGCGCGTATCGCGTGTTCCACAAGATCGACCGCACGCTGCGCTGCCACCACTGCGGCTTTACCGAGCGCGTGCCGCGCGCCTGCCCGGCCTGCGGCAACCCCGACATCGCGCCCGTGGGCCGCGGCACCGAGCGGCTCGAAGAGCACCTGGCCGAGCTGTTCTCGGCCGTGAAGCACCCCGACGGCAGCGCGGTGCGCATCGCACGCATCGACGCCGACAGCACCAAGAAGCAGGGCGCGCTCGAATCGCAGCTCGCGGCCGTGCACGCGGGCGAGGTCGACGTGCTGGTCGGCACGCAGATGATCGCCAAGGGCCACGACTTTCGCCGCATCACGCTGGTGGCGGCGGTGAACCCCGACGGCGCGCTGTTCTCCAGTGACTTCCGCGCGCCCGAGCGGCTGTTCAGCCTGCTGATGCAGTCGGCCGGCCGCGCGGGCCGCGATGCCGCGTATCTCGCGGCGCAGGGCGCAAAGGCCGAAATGTGGATCCAGACGCACCATGCGCAGCACCCGCTGTTCATGGCGCTGCGCAAGCACGACTACGCCAGCTTCGCGCAGCAGCAGCTCGACGAGCGCCGCGCGGCCGGCATGCCGCCCTTCGCGTTCCAGGCGCTGCTGCGGGCCGACGCGCGAGAGCAGTCGGTGGCGCAGGGCTTCCTGAACATCGCAGCCGATCAGGCCGAGGCGATACCGGGCTCCGACCTCGTCACGCGCTACCCGGCGGTGCCGCTGGCGATCCAGCGCGTAGCCAATGTGGAGCGCGCACAGATGCTGATCGAAAGCCCCTCGCGCGCCGCGCTGCAGCGGCTGCTTGCGAGTTGGCAGCCGCTATTGCACGAGCTGCGGCGCACGCCGGAGGGCAAAGGCGTGATCCGCTGGCTCGTCGACGTCGATCCGCACAGCATCTGAGCCGATGGATCGGCGACTGGTCAACCTGAGACCGCGGTTTCAGTGGTAGCCAGTGGGCTCCTTGCCCATGTCCACATAACGCAGCTCGTTGTGCCTGCGCCGCGCGATGCTCACGGGCCAGGCGAACACCACGAGGCTCAGCGCGGCGAGCGCGAGCCCGGTGGCGGTACCGAACTTGCCGGCATGCCAGAACCAGCCGACGCCGGCGAGACATACCAACCACAGCAGGATGCGAAAAAGAATTGCCATTGCGCGCCCCTTCACACCTTTGACTTGCAAGCACTGTAGCAGCGCATCTGCAAACTCAAGCATTCATCTGAAGTCATAGCGATATCTATGTCTTACGGCCTGCCTCGGCCTACCCGAAAATTTGTGAAAAAAGAGTTGACGACATGCCTCGTCGCTGTTCAAGCTGTAACAGCGCGCGAACTCCTCGCGGGTTTCGCGTTCCAAACTGGCTCGCTCATCGAAGGCAAAGGGTAGGTCGCCGTGAAACCGCCGTCTTTCTCAGGTTGGGTTCTCTCGCTCGCGTCGTGCCTCGCCTGCGTTTTTGCCGCACCCGCCGCCTCGGCGGCCGAGCTCGATCTGCAGGGCAGCCGCCTGGTGGTGTCGGGCATGCTCGACGGCACCGCGATCAAGGAATTCACCGACCAGCTGGGCAGCGGAACAGTCCATACCGTGGTCTTCGAAGACTCATTCGGCGGCACCGCCGAAGCAGCGGGTGCGTATGCCGACGCCATCCGCGCGAGCGGCGTGCAGACCGAAATACGAGGCCAGTGCATGGCCGCCTGCGCCTATGCCTTCCTGGCCGGCAAGACCCACCGCTTCGGCTACGGCCTGCAGGTCAACGGCATCCTGCTGCCGGTCGCGTCGCGCCCCACGGCCGCCGAGCTGGCAATACGCTGGCGCGGCGAGGAGGCCCACAAGACGCTGGCCGACTTCACGCCCACCACCACCTCGGCAGCCAAGCCGGTGGAAGCCAGCGCCCCGCCCGTCGTCAAGGACAACTGGCAGCCCGACCACGGCGTGCTCTTCACCGCGAGCCCGACGCTCTTCGGCCGCATCTACAACACCTACTACTGCGACGGCACGCAGGGCCGCGACTTCTCGAAGTGCGAGCGCCTTGCCGATGCCGATCCGTACAAGCTCGGCGTCCTAACCCCGTAGCACGCTCACCGCGAGCGGAAAGCTGAAGAAGGCGATCGCCGTCGTCCACAGGATGATGCGCGCGATGCGTCCGTTGTCCGCACCGAAACGCTCGGCCAACATCGACACGTTGCTCGCGCTCGGCAGCGCCGCGACCAGCACGATCACCACCAGCGCCTCGTGCGACAGCGGCAGCCCGAGCGCGATGGCACCCAGCCCCAGGCCCCACACCAGCAGCGGATGCGCGAGCAGCTTCACCGCCACCACCGGCAGCACGTCGCTCCACGGTGCCTTGGTCGCAGGGCTGCGCGCCGTGGTGCCCATGGCCTCGGCCACCGCCGCGCTGGCGCCATGCTCGCGCGCCAGCAGCGCCGAACGGGCCAGCACCGCCCCGATGGTGAAGAGCGCCACCGGCGAGGCCGCATCGGCCAGCATGGCGATGGTGCGCTCGATGGGCCCGGGCAGCGGCCAGCGCGCAGCCGACAGCAGCACGCCCAGCAGGATCGACCACGGCATCGGGTTGACCAGAATCCCGCGCAGCGCCTTGCGCGCGGCCTGCGTGGCACCATGCCGCCCCGCGCCGCCTGCACCGTCGAGGCGCGACAGCGCAATGCACAGCGACGAAGTCACCACGAGGTCGAACGCGATCGTGATGATCATCGGCCCCGCTGCCTGAGCCCCAAGAATGGCCACCAGCAGCGGCACGCCCATGAAGCCGGTGTTCGGAAACGCCGCCACCAGTGCGCCGAAGGCCGCGTCGTTCCAGCCGATGCGCGCATTGCGCGTGAACGTCACCACGCCCGCCACCACGGCCAGCGCGCTGATGCCCCAGACCAGTGCAACGCTGCCGTCCAGCAACTGGCCGATGGGCGTGCCCGCGCCGAAGCGCAACAGCATGCACGGCAGCGCGAAATACAGCACGAAGGTGTTGAGGCCGGGAATCGCGTCCAGCGGCAGGATGCGGGCGCGGGCCGCGCCATAGCCGGCCGCGATTAACGCGAAGAAAGGGAAGGTAACAAGGAATACAGGCAGCACCGGACCATTGTCGTTGCCCACCAGCAGCTGCATCGGCGTGTCTGGCCTACAACCCCGCGGGGGCCGGCCCCGTATCATTGCCCGCTTTGCGCCTGCCGTTCCCCACGGCGTTCTCCACGGCCTTTTTCCGGTTCTCTTTTTCTCCAATGTCTCACGGTCTCAATCCCGCGCAGCTCGAAGCTGTCAACTACATGTACGGTCCCTGCCTGGTGCTTGCCGGTGCGGGCTCGGGCAAGACGCGGGTGATCACTCACAAGATCGGCCGCCTCATCCAGTCGGGCATCGCGCCCCAGCGCATCGCGGCCATCACCTTCACCAACAAGGCAGCCGCAGAAATGCGCGAGCGCGCAAAAGACCTGATCGGCAAGGACGCACGCAAGGTCGTTGTCTGCACCTTCCACGCGCTGGGCGTGCGCATGATGCGCGAGGACGGCGCCGTGCTCGGCCTGAAGAAGGCCTTCAGCATTCTCGACAGCGACGACGTCACCAAGATCCTGAAAGACGCCGGCGGCACCACCGACGCGGCCACCGCCCGCATCTGGCAGTGGACCATCAGCAAGTGGAAGAACATGGGCCTGAACGCCGCGCAGGCCGAGGCCCAGGCCGCGGACGACAACGAGCGCATCACCGCGAAGATCATGGGCCGCTACGAAGAGCGCCTTGCGGCCTACCAGAGCGTGGACTTCGACGACCTGATCGGCATGCCGCTGAAGCTGCTCTACGAATTTCCCGAGGTGCGCGCCAAGTGGCAGGCCGCGCTCGGCCACATCCTGGTGGACGAGTATCAAGACACCAACGCCACCCAGTACGAAGTGCTCAAGGCCCTGGCCGGCGAGCGTGGCCACTTCACCGCGGTGGGCGACGACGACCAGTCCATCTACGGCTGGCGCGGCGCCACGCTCGACAACCTGCGCAAGCTGCCGGTCGACTACCCCAAGCTCAAGGTCATCAAGCTGGAGCAGAACTACCGCTCCACCAGCGCCATCCTGCGCGCGGCCAACAACGTGATCGGGCCCAACCCCAAGCTGTTTCCGAAGACGCTGTTCTCCGAGCTCGGCGAAGGCGAGCCGGTGCGCATCGTCGATGCCGACAGCGAAGTGCACGAGGCCGAGCGCGCGGTGGCGCGCATCGTGAGCATTCGCGCGGGCGACGCCATCACGCAGGGCAAGCAACACAAGGAGTTCCGCGACTTCGCCATCCTGTACCGCGCCAACCACCAGGCACGCGTGTTCGAGCAGGCGCTGCGCAAGGCGCAGATTCCGTACAAGGTCTCGGGCGGCCAGAGCTTCTTCGACCGCGCCGAAATCAAGGACCTGTGCGGCTGGTTCCGCCTGTGGGTCAACAACGACGACGACCCGGCGTTCCTGCGCGCCATCACCACGCCCAAGCGCGGCATCGGCCACTCCACGCTCGCGAGCCTGGGCACCTTCGCAAGCCAGTACAAGCTGAGCCTGTTCGAGGCGCTGTTCAGCCCCTCGCTGCCCAGCGTGATGCCCAAGCGCACGCTCGAGGGCATCCACGAGTTCGGCCGCTACATCAACGACCTGGAATACCGCGCGCGCCGCACCATGGGCGCGGAAGATTCGCGCACCTTCATGCTCGACTGGCTGAAGGAGATCGACTACGAGAAGCACCTCTACGACGGCGAGGACAGCGAAGCCGCCGCGGCCTCGCGCTGGACCAACGTGCTCGAATTTGTCGACTGGATGTCGCAGCGCGCCGGCGGCACGCTGGACGACGCCTCGGGCGCCAACGACAACATCGAGACCGAACGCAAGAGCCTGCTCGAGGTGGCGCAGACCATCTCGCTGCTGTCGACCATCAGCGAGCGCGAGCAAGACCAGGACGTGGTCACGCTCTCGACGCTGCACGCCTCCAAGGGCCTCGAATGGCCGCACGTGATGCTGATCGGCGTGAGCGAGGGCCTGCTGCCCTTCAAGCTCGACGACGACAACGGCCGCCAGCAGAAGGTGAGCGAAGACACGCTGCAGCGGCTGCAGGAAGAGCGCCGCCTGATGTACGTGGGCATCACGCGCGCGCAACGCAGCCTGGCCGTGAGCTGGACCAAGAAGCGCAAGCAGGGCCGCGAAATGGTGCCCTGCATACCCAGCCGCTTCATCGCCGAGATGGGCCTCGACAAGGAAACCATCAAGGAAGACCCGCGCGAAAAACTCAAGGCTCTGCGCGCCGAGTTCGCGCGCAAGGCGCAGGACAGCGCGGCAAAGGCGGCGGCAGCCGCAGCGGCGCCATGAGAACGACCGCCACTGCCGCGCTGCTGGCCGGCGCCCTCCTCGCACTGTCGGGCTGCGCCTCCACCCGGGGCAGCGCCGACTGCCCCGCCGACGCGCGCGACCTGCCGGTGCAATCGCTCTACGGCCGCTGGGAAGCTCGCTTCGACAACCTGCCGGCCGTGGCCGCCGTGCAGCTCGGCAAGCACCCCGACTACGACGGCGTGCGCGGCACCATCACGCGCAACGGCGCCAATCCGGCGAAGGCCACGGTCGCGCAGCTCGCGGGCGATGTGGACGACGAAGGCGCGCTCTCCATCGACGAATCGCAGGACGGCCGCGCCATCAGCGGCGTGTGGTCGGGCAAGCTGCAGGCCGGCTCCTGCGGGCGCGAATTCAGGGGCACGTGGCGCAACGCCGCGGACGAAAGCACGCATCCCTTCGTGCTCAGCAAGACGGTTGCCCAGGAAGGAAAGCAATGATGACGACGACACGACGACAACCCCGTTTCAACCTCCGCGCGCTCGCGGCCGTGGCCGCCTGCCTCGGCGGCGGCGCCGCGGTGCACGCACAGGCCGTGGACAAGCCAGCGAGCCCGCTGGCCGACTCCCAGCTCACCTGGCAGCAGTGCGCCGCGCTCGGCGCCAACAACGAAGCGCGCCTGGCCTGCTTCGACCGCTGGGCGCAGCAGCAGACGCTGCCTTCGGTGTCGGTGCCCGTGGCGCCGCCCGTGCTGGCGACCACGCAGCCGCCGGTGGACTCATCGATCCCGGCCACACGCATCGTCTCGGTCGCCACCACCGAAGGCTGCCGCGACCGCCAGTACTCGGCGCTCTCGCGCTTCTGGGAATTGGAGAACGCCACCGACTGCGGCACCTTCGGCTTCCGTGGCTACCGCCCGCTCAACGTGTCGGTCTCGGCCGCCACCAAGAAGCCCGAGACGCCGACCTCGCCCTCGGCCGGCCACACCGCCGACCCGGTGGCCTACCAGGCCAACGAGATGCGCATCGGCCTGTCGGTGCGCACCAAGCTCGCGCAAGGCATGCTCACGCAGGACGACCCGACCAAGAAAGACTCGCTGTGGTTCGCCTACAGCCAGCAGTCGACCTGGCAGCTGTTCAACGGCGCCATCTCGCGGCCCTTCCGCACCACCGACCACGAACCCGAGCTGATGTATGTCTACCCGACCGACTTCAAGCTGCCGGGCGGCTGGCGCTGGCGCTATTCGGGCCTGGGCATCGTGCACCAGTCGAACGGCCAGACCCTGCCGCTGTCGCGCAGCTGGAACCGCGTGTACCTGATGGGCGGCGCCGAGCTCGACGACCGCTTCACCATCACCGGCCGCATCTGGAAGCGCATTTCCGAGAATGCCGCCAAGGACGACAACCCCGACATCGCCGACTACTACGGCCGCGCCGAAATCACCGGCCGCTGGAACCTCAATCGCGACAACCAGCTCGCAGTGACCGTGCGCAACAACCTGCGCGACAGCGGCCGCGGCTCGGTGCGCCTCGAATGGCTCAAGGCCATCGGCGACCCGACCAAGAGCAACCTGCGCTTCCACACGCAGCTGTTCTCGGGCTATGGCGACACGCTGGTGGACTACAACCGCAAGCGCACGGTGCTGAGCATTGGTCTCAGCCTCGTCGATTTCTGATTCACTTCACACGTCGTATCCCACAATGAGCGCAGACCTCACTCCCGTCGACGACACGCAGCGCGAGATCATCGCGGCGCTGCATGTCGCGCCCGTCTTCGATGCCGCCCACGAGCTGGAGCGCCGCACCGACTTTCTCGCCAGCTACCTGAAGCGCACCGGCCTGAAGACGCTGGTGCTGGGCATCAGCGGCGGCGTCGATTCGCTGACCGCCGGCTGCCTCGCGCAGCGCGCCGTCGAGCGGCTGCGCGCCACGGGCTACGACGCCACCTTCATCGCAATGCGCCTGCCCTACGGCGTGCAGAAGGACGAAGCCGAAGCGCAGGCTTCGCTCGCGGTGATGAAGCCCGACCGCACCATCACCGTCGACATCCGCCCCGCCGCCGACGGCATGCTCGCCGCGCTGAAGGCCGGCGACCTGACGTTCCGCGACGCGGCGCACGAAGACTTCGTGCTCGGCAACATCAAGGCGCGCCAGCGCATGATTGCGCAGTTCGCGGTGGCCGGCGCGCACGACGGCATCGTCATCGGCACCGACCATGCGGCCGAGGCGCTGATGGGCTTCTTCACCAAGTTCGGCGACGGCGCGGCCGACATCACGCCGCTCACCGGCCTCAACAAGCGCCGGGTGCGCGCGGTGGCACAGCGGCTGGGCGCGCCCGACGCGCTGGTCTACAAGGTACCCACCGCCGACCTCGAATCGCTGGTGCCGGGCAAGCCCGACGAAGATGCCTTCGGCGTCACCTACGAGCAGATCGACGACTTCCTCGAAGGCAAGCCGGTGTCGGCCACGGCCCGACAGATCATTCTTGCGACGCATCGCAAGAGCGCCCACAAGCGCGCGCTGCCCGTCGAGCCCTTCTGACGGCGGCGGCCGTGGAGTGCGCGGCGGCAAGGTGCAGGATCGCTGGCCGGTGTATCAACAAGCGGGCTTAGGCCTTCGCAAAAAACCATGACACACAACGACATGCGACAGACCTTCGACACGATGCGTGCCGCGAGCCTGCGCGCACAGACGCCGCCGTGGAACGAGCGCGCCGACCGCTTGAAGCGCCTGCGTGCGCTGGTGAAAGACAACCGCCAGGAAATCGCCGCCGCCATCAGCGCCGACTTCCATCACCGGGCTGCGCAGGAAACCGAGCTTGCAGAAGTGTTCCCCAGCATCGAGGGCCTGCAGCACGCGCTCGCGCACGGCAAGGCATGGATGCGCGTGCGCCGCCGCTCCACGGGCCTGTGGTTCAAGCCCGCGTCGTCGCGGATCATGCCGCAGCCGCTGGGCGTGGTGGGCATCGTGGTGCCGTGGAACTACCCGCTGTACCTGGCGGTGGGGCCGATGACCGCGGCGCTGGCGGCGGGCAACCGCCTGATGGTGAAGCAGTCGGAGTTCACGCCGCGCTTCGCCGAGCTGTTCGCCGCGCTGGTGCGAAAGCAGTTTTCCGAAGACGAGATCGCCATCGTCAACGGCGACGCAGAAACCGCGCGCGCCTTCTCCAGCCTGCCCTTCGACCATTTGCTGTTCACCGGCTCGACCGCTGTCGGCCACCACGTGATGCGCGCCGCGAGCGAGCACCTCACGCCGGTGACGCTGGAGCTGGGCGGCAAGTCGCCCGCGATCATCGGGCCCGATGCCAACTTCGACAAGGCCGTCGAACGCATTCTGGTCGGCAAGACGCTCAACGCGGGCCAGACCTGCATCGCGCCCGACTACGTGCTGCTGCCCGAAGGCCAGCAGCAGCGCTTTGCAGAAAGCGCCCGGCGCGTGTTCGCCTCGATGTACCCGGCGCTGGCCACCAACACCGACTACACGAGCATCGTGAGCCCGCGCCACTTCGCGCGGCTGCAGGAACTGTCGGCGCTGGCGCAGGAGCAGGGCGCCTCTGCCCTGCCCTTGTCCGACACCACACCTGACCCCGCAACGCGCCGCTTTCCACCCGTGCTGCTGACCGGCGTGAACGACGGCATGCGCGTGATGCAGGAGGAAATCTTCGGCCCGCTGCTGCCGGTGCTGACCTACAAGGGCATCGACGAAGCCATTGCGTACGTCAATGCACACCCTCGCCCGCTCGCGCTGTACCTGTTCGAGAAGAACAGCGCGACCATCGAGCGGGTGATGGAGAACACGGTGACCGGTGGCGTGTCGATCAACGAGACCCTGCTGCATGTCGCACAGGACAACCTGCCCTTCGGCGGCGTAGGCGCCAGCGGCATGGGCGCTTACCACGGCGAGCACGGCTTCGAGACCTTCTCGAAGATGAAGCCGATCTTTCACCAGTCGGCGCTGAACGGCCTGGGCCTGTTCAAGCCGCCCTACGGCAAGACCTTCGAACGGATGATGAAGCTGCTGGTGCGCTGAAGGATCAGCGCCCAGGGTCAGCGGGTCACGACCTTCCAGCGCCCCGCCGCGATCTCCGCGGCGTAGGGTGCAGGAATGCTCGCGCCGTAGCCGTTGTCGCGAACGACGGCGTCGTAGCTGCAGACGGCCTGCCCTGCGGCGTCGTACAGGGTCCATCGCACTTGCGTGCCATCGGGCGCTTCATGCAGCACCTGCATCGAGGGCGCGCCGATGTTCGCGCCCACGTGGGCATAGCGCGCGTCGATGGTCATGGGCACATGGGGCGGAAAGGGCTGGTTGCCGGGCAGGTCGAACCATTCGTCATGCGCGAGCATGCTGCGCTCGGCGACCTTCCAGACGCGATGCCGCAGGAAGTGCTGGTCGGCATAGCGCGCTGAGAACGGCCGGCTCTTCAGGTACGCGCGCATGTCGCCCGCGATGTCTGAGAAGACGCCCTGGCACGCGCCCCACATGCCGGCAAGTATCAATTCGGTGTGCGAGTGGTAGTCGCGCATGACGTGGAACCAGCGGTCCGACGCGCACCATGCACGCACGGCAGCCTGGTCGCGCGTGGACAGCAGCGAGTCGGCGTCGCGGAACTGCACGCGGTCGATATCGCGGTCGTCGAGCGCGAGAAAACGCCACATGGTGCCCGGCAGGTCTTCGCCGCCGACCGAACGCACGTCGACCACCGACGCGCCCGCATGCGCCAGTCGCTCGCACACTGCCTCCGGCACCGAGGCATCGACGTAGAAGCGACAGACCCATGCCGGGAAGAACTCGTGCGCAGCCCGCACATTGAGCAGCGCCATCTCGCAGTAGCGCGGATTGCTGCCGAACAGGCTGAACGCGATGACGTTGCGATGGCGGCTTCTTTCGTCGAAGCACCGTGGCGCGGGCGAATCGACCGTGGCAGCGGCTACTTCCATTGCAGCCTCCTGCAGCTTGAGCCACAGCGACACCGAGCCGAACTCGCCCACCTCGTCCCGCTTGCCCAACTGCCCCGCCGCTTCCGCCAGTCCGTCGTAGGTGTTCGCGGTCTTCAACTCGCTGGCGACGCGGCAGTAGAGGTGGTAGGCCTGTTGCGGCTGGTCGAGCCGCATCAGGCACAGCGCAACGTCGGCCAGCGGCTGCAGGCTGTGCGTGGCCTGCCAGGCCTGCATTGCGAACTTGTGCGCCTGCGCGTAGTCGCCCTGCGCGAAAGCGGCGCGGAATTGCTCGCCCAGCGCATTCAGCGCCTGCTGCGTAAGCGCAGGCCTGCGGCCCGGAATCACCGGTTGTCTTCTCTTCACACGCTGCTCCTCAGCGCTCGCGCAAGGCTTCGCGCGCCTTGTTCAGCGGCTTGACCAGATAGTCGAGCACCGACTTGCTGCCGGTGTGGATGTCCACCGTGGCAATCATCCCGGGCACGATCGGGAAGTTCTTTTCGCTCCCGTTCTTCAGGTGGTCCGCGTCGGTGCGGATGTACACGCGGTAGTAGTACACGTCGCGCTTCACGTCGTCCTGGATGGTGTCGGGCGAAATGGTCGTCACCTTGCCCGGCAGGCCGCCGAAGATGGCGTAGTCGTATGCCGTCACCTTCACCGTCGCGTCCTGCCCCGGGTGGATGAAGGCCACGTCGCGCGGCGAGATGCGCGCCTCGACCAGCAGTTTCTCGTCCAGCGGCACGATCTCCATGAGCTTGCCGCCCGGGGGCAGCACGCCGCCCACGGTGGTCACGGCGATGTCCTTCACGATGCCGCGCACCGGCGAGGCGAAGGTCAGCCGGGTGAGTGAGTCGGAGCGCCCGCGCGTCACCGAGCGCTGTGCCTCGATTTCGGCATTGGCCTTGGCAAGCTCTTCGCGTGCCTTCACGTAGTACTGGCTCTTGATGTCGGCGGCCTTGGTCTCGGCCTCATTGATCTGGCGCTTGAGGCGCAGCACCTCCACATCGCTCGCGGCGCCGCGCGACACCAGCGGCTCGGTCAGCGCGAGTTCGCTGCGCATCAGCGCCAGCGCCTGCGTCACGCCGGCGAGGCTGCTCGCAAGCTGTTCGCGGCGCGAGCGGTAGAGCGCGGTCTCGGTGCGCACGAGGTCGTCGTCCGACTGCACCTCCGGCGGAAACGCCAGCGGCATGCCGCCCACCTCGGCCGCGAGGCGCGCCGACATGGCGAGCGCGGCGCGCACGCGCGAGGCGCTTTCCTGCACGGTCGACTCGGTCTTGGTCCTGTCGAGCTGCGCGAGCACCTGCCCCGCATCGACGATGTCGCCCTCGCGCACCTTCAGGTCCACCAGGATGCCGCCTTCGAGCGACTGGATCATCTGCTCCTTCGACGAGGGCACCACCTTGCCCGTGCCGGTGGACACCTCGTCGAGCTTGAAAGACCACGCCCAGGCCAGCAGCGCGACCAGCGCCGTCCCGACGATCCACACGACCAGCGAGGCGCGCGGCAGCGGCGGCTCGGCTGGCGAATAGCTCACTACGGGAGGCGTCTTCGGGCGCGGAAGCTGTGCTCCCTGCTTGCCCTGCCCGACCTGTGTTCCCTTTGTGCCTTGCGGGTCAGCAACCCCGGCCGCGGCACCGGCCACCACCGCCACGCTGCGGGCACCTCGTGGGCGGGTTGTCTCAGGCGTTGTTGCCATGCGAAAGCTCTCCAATAATCCGGTCCCTCGGCCCGTCCATCACGATGCGGCCGCTGTCGATCACGATGATGCGGTCCACCCAATGCAGCACCGGCATGCGGTGCGTTGCCACCACCAGCGTGCGCGACCCCAGCCAGGCGCCCACCGACTCGATCACCTGGCGTTCGGTGACTTCGTCGAAGTGCGCGGTCGGCTCGTCCAGCAGCAAGACGGAAGGCTGGCGTATCAGCGTGCGCGCGAGCAGCAGCGCCTGCCGCTGGCCGCCCGAGAGTCCGAGTCCGCCTTCGTGGATCAGGTCGTCCAGCCCCTCGGCGCGCGACTGCACGAAGGGCAAGGCGCCCGCCATCGTGATGGCCTCCAGCACCTGCGCATCGGTCGCCAGCGGCATGCCTATGGTGACGTTTTCGCGGACGGTGCCGTAGAAGAGCCGCGCGTTCTGCGTAAGCAGCCCCATGTCGCGGCGCAGGTCGGCCGGGTCGATCAGCGCGAGGTCGAGCGAATCGAGCGCCACGTTGCCGCGCTGCGGTGCCTGCAGGCCCGCCAGCAGCTGAAGCAGCGTGGACTTGCCCGCGCCCATGCGGCCCAGCAGCGCGACCTTTTCGCCGGCCTGGATCTGCAGCTGCGCGCACGAGAATGCCGGGCTCCTGTCGTCCTTGCCGTAGCGAAACTCGACGCCCGTGACGTTGTAGCGACCCTGCAGTGCTGGCACGTGCACCATCCGCGCGCTCTCGGGCTGGTCGACCGGGCGCTGCATGAGCTGGTCGAGCCCGGCGCGCGCCACCTTGGCCTGCTGCCAGCGCGCGAACACGCCCGACAGCTGCGCCAGCGGCGAGATCATGCGCGAGGCCAGGATCGACGAGCCGACCAACGCGCCGGTCGTCATGTCGCCCCGCATCACGAGGAAGCAGCCCGCGAGCAGCATCACCGCGTAGACGATGGTCTGCACCTCCTGTGTCCAGGTCATGAGCAGGCCCGTGAGAAAGCGCTGGCGCATGCTGACGCCGGCCGCGACGTCGTTGGCATGGTTCCACTGGTTCTGGAAGCGCGGCTCGGCGCGCATGAGCTTGATGTCCTCGATGCCCTCGACGGCCTCGACCAGCAGCGCGTTGCGCAACGCCGATTCGCGCATGCCTTCATTGGCCAGCCGCGCGAGCGGCTTCTGGATCAGCAGCCCCGGAATCACCAGCAGCGGCACCGCCGCCAGCGCCACCAGCGCGAGCGGGCCGGCCACCATCCACAGCACGACCAGGAAGAGAAAGAAGAACGGCAGGTCGGCCACCGCACCGATGGTGGTGGAGGTGAGCAGCTCCCGCACCTGCTCGACCTCGCGCACCTGCGCGATGAAGGAGCCGGTGGACTTGGAGCGCGCGTCGGTGCGCACCCGCAGCGCATGGCCGAAGACGAGGTCGGACACCTTGAGGTCGGCGCGCTTGCCGATCACGTCGGAAATGTGCGTGCGCGACATGCGCAGCAGGAACTCGAAGGCCACGGCGAGCATGACGCCGCCGAACAGTACCCACAGCGTGGGTTCCGACTGCGCGGGCACCACGCGGTCGTAGATCTGCATCGAGAAGATCGTCGAGGCCAGCGCCAGCACGTTGGCGAAGACCGAGGCCAGCACGATGTCGCCGTAGCGGCGCCAGTCGCGCAGGGCGATGGCCCAGAACCAGTTGGGCTTGTAGGGCTTGACGTAGTCGTCCACACGCGCGTCGGGCACGGCGGTGTTGGGCCGCAGGATGGCGACGCGCTTCGCGCGCCGGCGCAACTCATCGATGGGCAGCGCCGTCTCCAATCCGTGGTCGCCGCCTTGCAGCACGCCCAGGCTGCCCTTGCCGTCGGAAGCGCGCACGACACCGATCTCGCCGTTGTCGAACTCCACCACCAGCGGCAGCCGCCACGGGTCGATCTGCGCGTTGGAGAACGCGTCCAGCCGCAGCGCCAGGCCAAGCTGCCGCGCCATGTGGTCGAGCAACGTGTCGAACGGCGCGCCGCGCTCCCATGCAAGCGAGACGCGCACGCTCTCTTCTGAAGCGCCAATGCCGTAGTGGCGGGCGACGAAGAGCATGGCGTCGAGCCAGCTCGTGTACTGCGGGGGCAGACTCATGGAAGCAGTTCCATTCCTTGGACGGTGGTGTTGTTGAGGCCGTAGTACGTGCGGCCCTGGCCGGTGGCGCCGATGTAACCAATGCGGCTTGCCCAGAGGTCGTGCAGCACGCCCTCTTGCTCAGCTGCGGCCTGGTGGATCTCCTGCTCGGCATTGAGCAGGTCGAGGATGGAACGGGAGCCGAGCTTGTATTGCTCGCGGTAGAGGTCGCGCGCCTCGCCGATGCTTCGGCGCCTATCTGCGAGCACGCCCAGGCGCTCCCGCGCGCCGATGACCTGTTCCCGGAAATTGCGCGCCAGGTCGCCCGCGTTCAGGCGGGCGGTTTCGACGCGCATGCGCGCGGCCTCTTCGGCGGCGACTGCTGCGCGCACCTGGGCGTCGAGCGCGCCGCCCTGGTAGAGCACGCTCGAAAGATTGAGCATGACCGAGTGGTACATGCCGTTGCGTTCCAGCGTGCTGGGGTTCACTCCGCCCATGGCCTTGTTGGCGGAAACGTCGAGGCTGATGGTGGGGTAGCGCTGGGCCCTGGCCACTTCGACCTGGGCCGAGGCCACGCGCCGCTCTGCCTCTGCAGTCAACACATCGGGCATGAGGCTGGCGTCGGGTAGCTGGTCGATGCGCAACTCGCTGGCCAGCCGTTCCGGCAGCGGAGCCACGGCCGGCGGTACCGACTTGCCCAGCAGCGTGCCCAGACGCTCCCTCCACTGCGCGAGCTGTGACTTGACCTGCAGCAGATTGGCACGCGCGCTGTCGACGCGCGACTCGGCCTGGATCGGGTCGGCCTTGGTGCTGATGCCCGCGCCGGCGCGCAGCCGTGCCGTCTCCAGAACCTTCTCGACGGCATTGACCTGCTCCTGCGCGATCGCGACCAGCGACTGGTAGCGGTGCGTCATGACGACGGCCTCGGCCGCCTGCTGCGCGACGGTATCGATCTGCTTGAGGATCGCGGCCTGCTGGCGCCGCACCTGTGCCTCCGACTGGTTGACTGCGCCGTCGACCTTGCCGAAGTCGTAAAGCATCTGGGATACGGAGGCCGTGGCCAGTGTGCCGGCGCCGCGCCCCCGGCCAGCGCCGGATGCACCGTTGTTGGCGCCCCCGCCCATGCCCACGCGCACCGCCGGGTAGTAGCCGGCGCGCGCCACGTCGACGCCGCCCGACTGCTGAGCCAGCGCGGCGATGGCGTCGGAGATGGACGGATGGCGCGCCACCGCCTGGCGCACCGCATCGGTCAGCTCCAGCGGCGTCGTGGTCTCGGGCGCCGAGGGCAGCTCGGGGCCGGGCCGCACGCCCATGTCCCGGACCAGCGCGCTCGGTGCGAGCCGCCGCGCCACCGTCAATCCGCCGGAGATGATCTGCGCAGCGGCCGGCATGCTGACGAAGGCCAGCCATGCGGCTGTGGAGGCCGCGCAGAAGGCGGTAGGGCCTGGTTTCACTCGGGTCGCTCCTCTTTGGAAATGCTGTCGGCCGCGCCAAGCTCGCGCAGCCGGTTCATGTAGATGGCCACGCGCTGGCGGCTGGCGGCCGGAAGGCTCGCCAGTTCGGCAGCGGCGGCTTCGGGTGGCACCACGCCCAGCGGCGCGGCCACGAACAACCAGTTGATGACGTGGAAGATGCCCTGCCATCCGTGGATGGCGTAGTTCTGTACGTCGATGAGCCGCGGCGTGCGCTGCTGGAAGCACTGCCGCAGCTCGGAGTAGCTGGGCGGCAATGGCAGGGCCGCCACGTCGCGCCAGAAGGCTGTGTCGCGCCGCGGGCAGTCGTAGTGCATGCGCAGGAAGTCGCGAATGCCCGACCAGCACCGCGCATTGGCTTCGTTGAAGCCATCAATCAGGTGGCCCGACACCACGCCGTCGCCGGCGGTGACGATGCGCTCGAAGTTGCGCAGCTGCTCCAGCATCTGGCCGATGGAGGTTGCCTCCAGCGGCTCCACGAAACCCGAGGCCAGCCCGATCGCCATGACGTTGCCGACCCACACCTGCTCGAAGTGGCCGGGCTCGAAACGCAGAGTGCGCATCGGCTCGACATCAGGGCCGATGCAGCGATGGATCTCGTCGATGACCTGCGTCTCGTCGGTGTGGGCGCTGCTGAAGACATAGCCGGCGCCGACGCGCTCGACCAACGGGATCTGCCACATCCAGCCGGCCGGCATCGCGATCGCGCGCGTCACCAGCGACGGGTTCTGCTGCGGATGTGGCATGTGAAACGGCACGGCGCGGTCGAGCAGCAGATGCTCGGAAAACGAGCGCCAGCGAATGCCGAGCTTCTTGCCGATGCCCAGACGTGCCAGCCCCGAGGCGTCGATGAGCAGGTCAAGGTCGATGATTTCGCCGTCATCGATGCGCACGCCGCGCGCCATGTCCTGCGCGTCGCACATCAGCTCCTCGACGTGGGCTTGCTGGTGCACCACGCCGCGCGAGACGGCCACGCGGCGCAGGTAGTCCGCCAGCTTGTGGCTGTCGAAATGGAACGACGCCGACAGGCCCGACCTTGCTCCGAGCTGCAGCATCGCCGCCGCCTCCTGCTGCGATGCATTCGACGCGATCGCGGCAAAGCCGGGGATGTAGCGGTGAAGCTCGACGCCCTCGCGCACCATGCCGGAGAACAGCGGACGGAAGCCGCCCTCCATCCAGTCGGTTTCCTGCAGGCCGGGCCGGCCGAAGAGGTGGTAGTAGCGGTCGTCCTCGGCGCCGGTGCGCCAGCCTTCGTAGGAGAAGCCCAGCTTGAAGGCCGTGCCAGTTTCGCGCACGAATTCGTTGACGTCGATGCCGTTGCGGCGCAGCGCGTCGATGAGGTTGAGCAGTCCGCCCTCCCCCACGCCGACGATGCCTATTTCGGGCGACTCGATCACCCGGATCTCGACCTGTGGTGCGAACACGCGGCGCAAGGTCAGGGCCGCGAACCAGCCTGCGGTGCCGCCGCCGATGACGACGGCGCGGGTGGCATTGCGAAGATTGAGCATGTGTATGTTTCCCTGGGCCGGACCGGGAAAAAGGGGCACACCGGGTGCGCCCCTTTTCTTTCATCCAGTGATGAGCGTCAGGCCAGGACGAGCTGGTGGTTGGCCAGCAGCGTGGCGAGGTCGGTGGTCACGCCGTTGAGGGTGATCAGCGCCGTTGCCGAATAGGCACTCCCCGATCCGTCACGGTCGATGTTCAACGTCGTATTGCCACCGCTGACCGTCACGCTCAGGTAGTTGCCGATGGCATCCCCCGAATCGATGGTGGCCACGCCATTGATGTAGCGCGCCGCGCCATCCGCGTCGGCGGTGTAGCCCACCAGCAGATCCTTCAGCTCGATGCGGTCTGCATTGGCCGTGGCTTCGAAAGTCCCGACCTCGAACGAACTGACCGCGTCCGCACCGTTGCCGCCCGTGGCATCGGTGGTTGCGAGCAGCTTGTACAGCAGCGTGTCCTTGCCCCCGCCCGTGAGCTTGAAGGTGTCGTTGCCGGCACGCCCCTCGAACACGTTGTCTCCCGCGTTGTCGGTGAAGGTGTCCGCGCCGCTGCCGCCCGCCAGGCCTTCGATGTTCTTGAAGGTCGCCGTGCCGAAGCCGGTGTTCTGCGCGCCGGTGTTGCCCAGGTCGATCGTGAGCGGTGCACTGTCGGCGAGCTTGTAGTCGACGATGTCGATACCGCCGGTGTTGCTCCAGGCCCTTACGCCGGACACCGTTACCGCGCCGCCACCGCCTTCGAACTTGTCGTTGCCGCGGGTGGCGAAGAAGGTGTCGTTGTACCCGGTGCCGACGATGCCGTTGCCGATGTTGGCATCGGCAACGTTGCTCCCGGATTCAGTCGTCAGCACAAAGGCGTGGTTCGCCTCGCCGGCCTTCAGTCCGGTCCAGGCGGCATTCACGTTTTCGATCGTGTTGCCGCCCAGGTTGCCCAGCCCGCCGACGTCTGCCGCCTTGCCATTGGCGATGCGCAGGAGTGCCAGCGTGTAGGTTTCCTTCGGGTCGAGCCCGTAGAAATCGACGATCGCCGAGCTGTCGTTGGTCTGGTTGCCGGACTGCGGATTGATCATCTGCGTGGCCACCCGCTTGCCCGACGAGTCGAACAGCTGGACGGTGTTGCCATACAGCGCGTTGATGCCCTGCGCATCGAAGATGCGGAAGTGCAGCGACGTGCCGTCGGCCACCGTGCTGGTGTTGGCGATGAACTTCGTGTTGCCCTTCTGGGTGAACGCCAGCAGATCCCTGTCGCCATCCCAGTCGATATCGGCTGCGATGGCACCGGTCACGGCGTTGTTTGTCAACGGGTCGCCGGTCCAGTTGCCGATCGTGCTCGACCCGCCAAGCAGATTGACCCTGCCGAACTCGATCTTTCCAGCCGAACTGTTGTTCGTATAGAGATTGATCTGGCCGGTGTTGCCGATGGCCGTCAAGCCGCCGGTGGCACCGAAGCCCGGCAGTTCGATGGCGTCCATCTTGCCGTCGCCGTTCCAGTCGACTGCGAGCGAGGGGCCGCCCTGCTGCCAGGGAGGGGTGCCGCTCCCGCCCCAGTCGGCGAAGGTAAACATGTTCGTCGGCGTATTGCCGATCTTGTCGCCATTCCAGTCGTCCATCGCCAGCTTGCCGGTGCCGTCGTTGAACAGGAGGCGGCTCTGATACTGAGAACCGACCGCCGGGCTGTAGCCACGACCCATGAACAAGTCCATGTAGCCGTCGCCGTTGAAGTCGGCCCAGGTCATGGAGATGCCGTTGCCGTAGCTCGGGTCGTCGTCGGCGCGCTGGAACGTCTGCTCGATGATCTGCGTGTTTTCCCAGGTGCCGTCGCCCTTGTTGGTCGCGACGACCAGGCGATACGGATCGGAGCTCTTCGCCGTGGATGCCAGGGCCGGATCAGCGGAAGGCCCGCCGATTTTCGTGAGGCCCGCCGTCGCGTGATAGACGATATCGACCTTGCCGTCGTTGTTCAGATCGACGCCCGACAACTCCATGTCGAAAGTGGCGTTCTGGTAGTTGCTCGAATTCGCAGGGCCGGGAGTGGCTGCCTGGTCATCGGTGTAACCGCTGTCCTTGGTCATGCCGAGGATGCTGCCGTCGACATTCAGCACGACCTGGGAGTCGTACCCTCCTCCGCTCGTGGAGTCGTTGGGCGTCTGGTCGCCATAGGCCAGGTCGATAAAACCATCGCCCGTCTTGTCGAAGGCCATCACGCCGCCGTACCAGCTGAACGTGTTTGCGCTGCCCAGGGTGAGCTTGTCGCCGCCTACGGCGGACGGCCCACCGACCTGCACCGCGGTGTAGCCGCTGCCATTGAAGATGAAAGCCTGCTGACCATCGTCATAGGTGCTGTCTTCAGCAAACAGGTCCATGTGCCCGTCGCGGTTGAAGTCCATGAACGTGGCGTTCTGAACGTAGTTGCGTCCGACATATCCCGAGTCGTACCCCAAGCTCCCCGCTTCGTTGGTGTTGCTCCACAGATGGGTTTGATTGAAGTTGCCAAGCGAAGCGCTGTCGGTCCCGCTGGCATCCAGCATCGTCTGGTTGGTGTGGATGCGCCACATGCCGTTCTCGCCGAGCGTGTAGGCGGTTGCCTTCTGGTTCGGGTCACTGGCCGCGGAGCCGACCGTCACCGTAGGCGCGGCAGAGACGATCAACTCGCCCTTGGTATCGTCGGAAGCGATCAGCACACCGGAAGCGCTCTTGACAACGGCCTTGACGTCGTAGGTTCCAAGCGCGATCGCCGACGGCACCTGCACATACCAGGTGTTGTGCTGCGAATCGACGACCACTGCGCCATTGGCCGAGCTGTAGGTCTTGCCGTCAATGGTGACCTCGATGAACTCGCCGTTGGTCAGCTTGAAGGGCATCGTACCGGTGACGAGTGGCGTCGTGTCCACGGTCACCTGGCTGTTGACCGTCACGGCATAGTCGACGGTGATCGTGAACGTAGCCCAAGCGCCCCCCCGGTTGCTCACCGCGTCCTCGACGCGGGCGGTGTAGCTGTAGGTCTTGCCATCGGCCAGACCCGCGTCCTCGAAGGTCCATGTCGCGCCGCCGGTCATGGTGGCGTTACCCAGACGGGTGCCGTCGCGATAGACAGCCACAACCTCGCTCGCGCCGAGCGAGCCTGCAAGCGTGCCGTTGAGCACCGGATTGGCGTCGTCAGTCGTGGTGCCGCTGCCGAAACTCCCCTTGGACGAGCCCTGGTCGTCGGTGTAGCTCGTGATCGCTACCGTCTGGGTTGGCGCCTGTTGATTGCCGCCCGAGTTCACGACGACCGTCACTCCCTGCTGGATCCAGATGTCTCCAAGCGTGTTTTCGGCTGGCAGCGTGCTGTTGTGATAGATGCTGTAGCTCACCCCACCAACGTTCGTAGTTCCCGTGTTGCTCCAGCTGTCGGTCCCGCGGAGCAACTCCACCGTGTCGCTGGCATCCCCGGTCACACGCAAGTGGCCTTGGCCCGCGCCATTGCCGGTACCGGTGCTGCTCTGCTGGCTCAGGACATCGGCGATCCGCAACTTCAAAACGTTGCCCGTGTTGCCCGCGCCCCGTCCCAGATCGAAGTTCTCGAAGCCCTTCACCTTCAGGCCCAGTTGCGACAGGTCGAGCGTGACGTTCGAGCTGTCGATGGCCAGGGTGTCGATCCACAGGCCGCCGTCCACCCGGACCACGCCATTGATTTCGTTGATGTGGATGCTGTCGTTCCCCGCGCCGCCATACGCGCTGTCTCCTGCCTGCACACCGGTGATGACGTCGTTGCCGGCGCCGCCGGAGAGCCTGTCTCTGCCAGCCGTCGCCTTGATGACGTCGTCGCCAACAGTCATCAAGTTGGTGAAGTTGAATGCGTCGGCATAGACCACTTCCAGGTAGCCCGCCGCAGGCGTCCAAGGCATGCCCTGGTATGCGGAACCGAGGGCCAGGTCGGCCTGGCCATCACCGTTCAGATCGGACAACGCCACGTTCACACCGAGCATCGATCCGGAGTTTGCATCGCCCTTCTGTCTATAGGTGAAGCTCGCGCTGTTCGCCAGCTTGGCACCCGAATAGGTTGCTGCGACGCTCATCGTCCCCGAGTAGCCGCCTTGCTGGCCATACACGATATAGACCGCGCCGTTGTTGATGCCTCCAATGTCGGCCAATGGTGCGCCAATGGCGATGTCGTCGATACCGTCGCCGTTGAAGTCGCCCACCGAAGTCCCGTTGCCGAACATCGCATCCGGCGTGCTGTCCGATGCCGTGATGACGAAGCCATCGGCAGACGAGAGGTTGGCGAGGTTGATGTTGGACTTCACGCCACCGGCCTTGCCGTAGACCACGTAGACGCGACCTGGCCCACTTTGCTCTCCCGCATCCGGTCCGAATTGCGGCGAACCGATGATCAGGTCCGCAATGCCGTCTCCATTGACGTCGCCAGAGGAAGTGGGCATGCCGGTGTTCGACAGATACCCGTACGGCTCCGGATCGATGTAGGTGCCGAGGAACTGGCTTGCCTGCTCGCCATAGACGCGGAAGCCATTGGCGATGTTCGTGTAGTCGGTCTGCAGGCTGTAGTCCTGCGGGAAGCCTTTCGCCGTGCCATAGATCACCTGAATGGCCCCGGCATCGCCCAGGTTGGCCACGGGGTTCCTGGCGTTGTACAGGCTGTAAGCAAAGTCCGAGTACCCATCCCCATTGATGTCCCCGATGTTCACCACGTTAACGGGATAACCGTTCGTGTTGTCGTTGTAGATGACAGTGTGGGGTCGCGAGCTTTCCGTGGACGAGCCGCGACTGTCCGAGACATAGCTCGACGGGCTTGAGCCGGTAAAGCCGACGTAGTAGTTGGCCCACGCTGCAGTGCCCGCTGCCCCGGCATGCCCATAGATGATGGCCGTGCCCGAGGAGCCAGTTCCCCGCTGCCAGTCCTGCATGACGATGTCGGCATACCCGTCGCCGTTCACGTCCACGAGCGCGCCGCCCGCACCGAACCAGGTCGATCCCCCCTCGCGCTGCACGATGGCAACACCGTCGCTGTCGCCGCCAGACGAGATGATGGTGCGGACATCCACGTTCACCGGTGTGGAAGTGGCGCTCGCGGAAGACCTCCCGAAGATGACCCAGTCGCTGTTCAGGTTGTCGTCGTAGACGATCACGTCCGAATAACCGTCGCCATTGACGTCGCCATAGCCCTGCACGGCAGTCAGGATGTTGGAGTCGGAAATATCCCCCGACGTATATATCTTCAGCCCGTCGGTTCCAGGCAGGTGTGCAATATCGCTCAGGTCTGGCAGCCCTTGCTTGCTGCCATAGAGAATGTTGACGCTCCATTTGTTCGCGCTGCGTTGGGCGGACGATCCATGAGGTGCCACGACCGCGAAGTCGTTGTAGCCATCTCCGTTGAAATCGCCGATTGCCTGCACGTCGTAGCCGAAGTTGTCATGGCTGGCGCTACCGGAAATCTTGCTTGTGCCGCCACCCACGGTCACCGTTGCCGGTGCCGAAAGGTTGCCGTTGTAGTCTTGCGCCACAGCCGTAACGATCGCGCCGACATTCACCGGCGCGCTTTTCGCGTCGATGCTCCATGTGCCGTCAGCGGTGACCGTGGCCGTGAATGGAAGCACGTAGTCGACCACGCCATCGGCGTTGCTGTCGACGCTGAGTCTCACGGTGATCGGCCTCGTTGCGGTGGGGGAAACCACCGGCATGTCGGCGTCCGAGGTCGTTCCCGAGAAGCTGTTGCCATCGGATTTCTGGATGGTGACCGCAGGCGGCGTTGTGTCGGCAGCCTGCGTTCCCTTGCTCGAAGCATTGCCGGCAAGGTCGTAGGCAACGGCTGAGACGACCGTGTTGGCCGCGATGGGCGTCGACGAAGTCCAGGTCCAGTTGCCGTTGGTATCCGCCGTGACGCTCGCCTCGACAGACCCGTTGTTGCCCACGTCGATCGCGACAAGTGCATAGGCTTCAGTTGTGCCTGCAACCAGGGTGCTGCCGACGCGTTGCAGGTCGAGCCCAGGGCTGGTCCGGTCCACCGTTACCGCGATGTTGTTGGCCGCCGCCGTGCTGTTGCCCGCCGCATCCGTGAGGGTCGCGCGGAAGAGATATTTGCCGTCGGACAGGTTGTTCTGCGCGGCGGTCGTTGCCTTCCAGACCAGACCGCCGTCGGTGGATACCTCATAGCTTGCGGTCGAGGCGTCGGCACCGGTCAACACGAGATCGAAAGTGTTGTCGTTGCTGTTGTGGTCAGACGATTGATTGGCTGCCAATGTGCCCGCCGCGGGGAAGCTGTCCGAGTAGTTGCCCAGGCTCAGTGTTGCAACGGGCGGCGCCACGGTGTCGACGGTGAAGGTCAGCGGTGTCGACTTCGGACCCTCGTTGCCGGCCGCATCGACGTTGCTCGTCGTCAGGCTGTGTGCGCCGTTGGCCAGCTCCTTGCCAGGCTCGGGCGTAAAGCTCCAATTGCCCCTGCCGTCCGCCGTTGCGGAGCCGATCAGCGTGCCGTTGTCGTAGACCCTGACGATGCCGTTGGGCTCTGCTCCCGCTCCCTTGAGTACAGGGTGGGTTTCGTTGGTCGTGCTACCCGAGGTGATCGGACCGCTGACCGGATCGATGTTGTCCATGACGCTGTCTACGGAAGGCGCCGTGGAGGGCGCGACCGTGTCGACCGTGAAGGCCAGCGGTGCCGACCTGGGCCCTTCGTTGCCAGCCGCATCGACGTTGCTCGTCGTCAGGCTGTGCATGCCGTTGGCCAGTTCAGACCCCACTGCGGGCGTGAAGCTCCACTTGCCTGCGCCGTCCGCCGTTGCAGTGCCGATCAACGTACCGTTGTCGTAGATCCTGACGGTGCCGTTCGGCTCTGCTCCCGCGCCCTGCAACACAGGGCGGGTTTCGTTGGTCGTGCTGCCCGAGGTGATCGGGCCGGTGACCGGTGCGGTGTTGTCCATGACGCTGTCGATGGAAGGTGCCGCAGACGGTGCAATCGTGTCGACTGCGAAAGTCAGCGGTGTCGACTTCGGACCTTCGTTGCCAGCCGCGTCGACGTTGCTCGTCGTCAGGCTGTGCGCGCCGTTGGCCAGTTCCTTGCCGGCCTCGGGCGTGAAGCTCCACTTGCCCGCGCCGTCGGCAGTTGCAGAGCCGATCAGCGCGCCGTTGTCGTAGACCCTGACGGTGCCGTTGGGCTCTGCCCCCGACCCCTGCAGTGCCGGACGGGTTTCATTGGTCGTGCTGCCCGAAGTGATCGGGCCGATGACCGGTGCCGTGTTGTCCATGACGCTGTCGATGGAAGGCGCTGCCGTAGGCATGCTCTGGTCGACGGTGAGGGTGAAAGCAGCCGAGGTGGCGCCTCGGTTGCCCGCCGCGTCCTCGACGCGGGCGGTGTAGCTATAGCTGGTGCCGTTGGCGAGACCGGCGTCCTGGAAGGTCCAGGTCGCGGCGCCGGTCACGGTGGCAGCGCCAAGGCGAACGCCGTCGCGATAGACCACCACCTCGCCCGCGCCGAGCGTGCCGGCAAACGTACCGTTGAGCTGCGGCGTTGCATCGTTGGTCGTGCTGCCTGACGTGAAGGTGCCTTGCTGCGGGTCCTGGTCGTCGGTGTAGCTCGTGATCGCCACCGTCTGGGTCGGTGCCGTCCGGTCGAGCGTGATCGCGTAAGCCGCACTCGGAGCGCCCTGGTTGCCGCCCGAGTTCACGACGCGGGCGGTGTAGCTATAGGTCGTGCCGTCGGCAAGGCCCGCATCGCTGAAGCTCCAGCTGGTGTTCGTCACAGTGGCTGTGCCGACCACCGTGCCATCGCGCAGCACCTGGACCACGTCGCCTGCGTTCAGGGCGGTCGAGATCGAGCCGCTGAACGTTGGCGTGGTGTCGTTGGTCGCGCCACCGTTGGCCACATTGCCCTGCACCGGATCTGTGTCGTCCTGCACCTGCAGGATCTGCACCGTCTGGGTGACACCCGAGGTGTTGACGGTGAAGCTCAGGCTGTTCGAGGCGGCACCGGCGTTGCCGGCAGCGTCCATTACTCTGGCCTCGTAGGTGTAGGTCGTGCCGCTCGAGAGGCTTGCGTCCTCGAAGGTCCAGGCCGTGCCGGTCACCTTCGCGGTGCCGACGTGCGCGCCGTTGCGGAACACATGCAGCTGCTCGGTGCCATTCAGCGCCGCCGAGAGCGTGCCCTCCAGCGTCGGCGTGTCGTCGTTGGTGCTGCCGTTGGCCGCGATGTCGCCCGAAACCGGGTCGACGTTGTCGATGGCGCGGGTGAGAACCACCCTTTGCGTCGGCGCCGTGGTGTCGATGCGGATGGTGTAGGCGTTGGAGTCGGCACCCGGATTGGCGGCCGCATCCTGGATGCGGGCGGTGTAGACGTAGGTGCCGCCGCTGGCGAGGCCGCTGTCGGCATAGGTCCAGTGCGTTGCATCCGTCATGGTCGCGGTGCCGACCTCCTTGCCGTCACGCAGCACGACGACCTTCTCGCCGGCCTGCAGCGCTGCGGTGATCGAGCCCGTGATCTGCGGCGCCGTGTCGTTGGTGTCGCCGTTGTTGGCCACGGTGCCTTGCTGCGGATCGACATCGTCGATCACTGCCGTGATCGTGGCGGTGGTGGCCGAGCCGGTGGTCTGCAGCGTGATGGCATAGGGCGAAGAGGCCGCACCGGCATTGCCGGCTGCGTTCTCGACCCGGGCGGTGTAGCTATAGCTCGACGCGTTGACGAGGCCGGTTGCGTCGATGAAGGACCAGCTGGTGCCGGAGACCGATGCGTTGCCGATCCTGGCGCCGTCGCGATAGACCACGACCACTTCGGTGCCGCCGAGGCCAATCGACAGCGTGCCTCGCAACTCGGGCTGCGAGTCGTTGGTGGTGCCGCCGTTGGCGATGTTGCCCTGGCCCGGATCGACGTTGTCGAACACGGTCGAGATCGTTACCACCTGCTTCGGCACCGAGGTGTCGATGTTGATGGCATAGCTGCCCGAGATGGCGCCGCGGTTGCCGCCCGCGTCCTCGACGCGGGCGGTGTAGCTGTAGGTCTGGCCATTGCTCAGGCCTGCATCATTGAAGGTCCAGTTGGTCGCATCGGTCATCGTCGCGGTGCCGACCACTGCGCCATCGCGCAGCACCACCACCGTCTCGCCGGTATTCAGCGCGACCGAGATCGTGCCCGCCACCTGCGGCGTCAGGTCGTTGGTGTGGCCGTTGTTGGCCACCATGCCCCGCTGTGGATCGAGGTCGTCGTTGACCGCAGTCACAACCGTCGATTGCGTTGGCGCAATGGTGTCGACCGTGAAGGTCAGCGGTGTCGACTTCGGCCCCTCGTTGCCAGCCGCGTCGACGTTGCTCGTCGTCAGGCTGTGCGCGCCGTTGGCCAGTTCCTTGCCGGCCTCGGGCGTGAAGCTCCACTTGCCCGAGCCGTCCGCCATTGCGGTGCCGATCAGCGTGCCGTTGTCGTAGACCCTGACCGTGCCGTTCGGTTCTGCACCGGCTCCCTTCAACTCGGGGCGGGTGTCGTTGGTCGTACTGCCCGATGTGATCGGACCGGTGACCGGTGCCACGTCGTCCATGGCGCCGTCGATGGAAGGCGCCGCCGTGGGCGCGCTCTGGTCGACTGTGAGCCTGAAGGCGGCCGAAGCACCACCCCGGTTGCCCGCCCCGTCCTCGACGCGGGCGGTGTAGCTGTAGCTGGTGCCGTCGACGAGGCCCGCGTCCTGGAAGGTCCAGGTCGTGGCGCTTGTCATGGTGGCGGCGCCCAGACGGATGCCGTCGCGATAGACCGCCACCACTTCGCCCGCAACGAGCGTGCCGGCGAGCGTGCCGCCGAGCTGCGGCGACGTGTCGTTGGTCGTGCTGCCAGATGCGAAGGTGCCCTGCTGCGGGTCTTCGTTGTCCGTGTAGCCCGTGATCGCTACCGATTGGAGCGGCAAGCCGGTGTGCACGGTCAGTGTGAAGTCGGCCGAGGCCGTGCCCTTGTTGCCTGCCGCATCAGCGATCACCGCCGTGTAGTTGTGGGTGCTGCCATTGGCCAGTGCCGGCGTGGCGAAGGTCCACGTGGTGTTTGTCACGGTGGCCGTGCCCAGCAACGCGGTGCCTTCGTAGATCTGCACGACGTCGCCGGTCTTCAGGCCCGAGACCGTGCCCTTGAGCACCGGCGTGGTGTCGTTCGTGCTGGTGCCGCTGCCGTATTCGCCGGTGTTGGGCGCAACGTCGTCGGTGTAGGCGGTGATGGCCACGGCGTTGTCCGTGGTCGGTGCGCTGCTGTCGATGACCACGACTTGAGAGGTCGCCTGCGTCGCGTTGCCTGCCGCGTCCACCACGCGTGCCAGGAAGGTATGGCTGCCATCGGGCAGCGAGACGCCCGTGTTGTCGTACTGGTAGGTGCTGCCGCTGACCAGCGTGGCGTTGTTCCAGGTCTTGCCGTTGTCCAGCGAGACCTGCACCGTGGCACCCGCCTCCATTGCCGCGTCGATCGTGACCGTTGCCACGAGAGTGCGGTCGCTGGTGACGAAGTCGCTGCTGCTCGTGCCGGTGTCAGTGCTGATCGCGCCGAGCGTGGCCTTGATCGCGGGCGCCGTGGTGTCCACGTTGATCACGAAGTCGCCCGAGGGCTTGCTCTCGTTGCCCACCGGGTCGATGGCCGTAGCGGTGAGCCTGTGCGCCCCCTCCGCCAGCGGTGTGGTCGGCGTGAAGCTCCAGCTGCCGTCGGCCTTCACCGTCGTGCTGCCGATGGCGCCGCCGTTGTCGTAGACCTGAATAACGTCGCCCGGTGTCGCACCGCTGCCGGTGAGCGTGGGCGTGGTGTCGTCGCTGGCGCCGCCGCTTGCGAGCGGGCCCTGCACCGAGCCGACGTCGTCCGAAGCTCCGCCGATGGCCGGCACGTTCGGCGCGCTCGTGTCGATGGTCAGCGCGAGGCTGGCTGCGCCGTTCTTGCCTGCGGCGTTCACCGCGGTGGCCGTGTAGTTGTGAGCCCCCTCGCCCTGCACTGGCAGCGTGAGGCTCCAGTTGCCGTTGGCATCCGCCGCGGTGGAGCCGAGAACGGCCGCACCTTCCTTGACGGTCACGACGGCACCCGCCGTGGCCGAGCCCGCGAGCGTGGGCGTGGTGTCGTCGGTTGACGCGCCGGCGGCGAGATTGCCTTGCTTGCTGCCCTTGTCGTCCAGCGCCTGGGCGATGCTGACGACGACATCCGTGGTGTCGACCTTGAAGTCCAGCGGAGCGCTGGCGACGCTGGTGTTGCCCGCGGCGTCGGTGAGCGTGTGCGTGATGCTGTGCGCGCCCTGGCCCAGTGGCGTGCTGGGCGTGGAGCTCCAGCTGCCATCGGCCTTGACAGTGGCACTGCCGAGGAGAGTGGCACCGTCGTACACCCTGGCGGTGTCGCCGGCCTGGGCGCCGCTGCCGCCGAAGGTTGGGGAGGCGTCGTCGGTGGTGCCGCCGGCCACGATCGGACCGGTGACTGCGCCCTGGTCGTCCGTGGCCCCGACCACGCCCGGAGTCGCCGGTGCCGTGGTGTCGAGCAGGATCGGGTAGGCGCCCGTGGCTGGGCTGGTCTGGCCCGCGCCATCGACTGCAACGGCGCTCAGGTTCTTGACACCGTCGCCGCTCAATGGGCTGGTGGTCACGCTCCACGTGCCGTTGGCGGCTACGCTGGCCGATCCGACGGGCACGCCGTCGGCGCGCACGATCACGATCGTGCCGGCCGTGCCGGTGCCGTTCAGCGTGAGGGTGTTGTCGTCGGTGCTGGCGTTAGGGGCAACGCTGCCGCTCACGCCACCCTTGTCATCGTTCACACCGGTGATGGCCGGTGCTGCGGGCGCATCGCCCAGCAGGGTGAAGGTCGAGGCGAGCGTCACGGAGCTGACGTTGCCCGCCGCATCCACCGCCTGCGCGGTGAGGCTGTGCGGGCCCGTGGCCAGGGGCAGCGCGGGCTCGAAGCGCCAGCTGCCGTCGGCATTCACTGCCGTGCTGCCGATCAGCTTGCCGTTGTCGTAGACGTTGATGCTCGACACCTGCGCGGCGTCTGCCTTTCCGGTGTACACCGGCTTGCTGTCGTCGGTCTGCGCGCCAGTGGCGATGGGGCCTGTCACGGCACCCACGTCGTCCAGCACCTGGATCAGGGACGGGTCCAGCGCCGCGGGCGCCGTGGTGTCCACGTTGAGCGTGAAGGCACCCGAACGCGGGCTCTCGTTGCCGGCCGGATCGGTCAGCGTGTAGCTGAGCTGATGCGTGCCCTCGCCGAGCGGGTTGGTCGGCGTCAGCGTGCCGGTGGCCGGGTCGTAAGTCGCGGCAACCTTGGTGCCATCGACATACAGCGATGGTGTCGAGCCAGCCGCAACCGTGCCGATGTTGATGCCGGGCGTGGTGTCGTCGGAGGTCGCGGCGACGCTCGCCGGATTCCTGATCGCGCCGGCATCGTCGGCATAGCTCGTCGCGGCGGCCGGAGCAGCCGGAGCGGTCGTGTCGACGGTGATGGCGAGTGCCGGTGACGGCTTGCTCTCGTTGCCGGCCGCATCGGTCAGCGTGTAGCCGATCTGATGTGCGCCCTCGCCCAGGGGGTTGGTTGGCGTCAGCGTGCCGGCAGCTGGGTCATAGGTCGCTGCAACCTTGGTGCCGTCGACATACAGCGACGGCGTCAAGCCAGCCGCAACCGTGCCGATGTTGATGCCCGGCGTGGTGTCATCAGTGGTCGAAGCGGTGCTTGCCGGGTTCTGGATCGCACCGACGTTGTCGGCATAGCCTGCCGCAGTGGCTGGCGTGGCCGGAGCGCTGGTATTGACGGCGACGGCGAGCGCCGGGGCCTGCTTGCTCTCGTTGCCCGCGGCATCGGTCAGCGTGTAGCCGATCTGGTGCGCGCCCTCGGTCAGCGGCGTGTTCGGCGTCAGTGTGCCGGCGACCGGGTCATAGGTTGCGGCGACCTTGGTGCCGTCGACATACAGAGACGGCGTCAAGCCGGCCGGCACCGTGCCGATGTTGATGCCGGGCGTGGCGTCATCGGTGGTCGAAGCGGTGCTTGCCGGGTTCTGGACCGCGCCGATATTGTCGGCATAGCCTGTTGCTGCGGCCGGGGTGGCCGGGGCGGTGGTGTCCACGTTGACCACGTAGTCGCCCGAGGGCTTGCTCTCGTTGCCCACCGGGTCGACGGCCGTGGTGGTGAGCCTGTGCGCGCCCTCGGCCAGCGGCGTGGTCGGCGTGAAGCTCCAGCTGCCGTCGGCCTTGACCGCCGTGCTGCCGATGGGGCTGCCGTTGTCGTAGACCTTGATGACGTCGCCCGGCGTCGCGCCGATGCCGGCAAGCGTGGGCGTGGTGTCGTCGGTAGCACTTCCGCTCGCAAGCGGGCCTTGCACCGAGCCGACGTCGTCTCCGGCCTTGCCGATGGCCGGCACGCTCGGCGCCGTCGTGTCGATGGTCAGCGAGAGGGTGGCCTCGCCCTTCGTGCCGGCGGCGTTCACCGCGGTGGCCGTGTAGTTGTGCGCGCCCTCGCCCTGCTCTGGCAGCGTGAGGCGCCAGTTGCCACCGGCATCCGCCGTAGTGGAGCCCAGAACGGTCGTGCCTTCCTTGACGGTCACGATGGCTCCTGCAGTGGCCGTGCCCACGAGCGTGGGCGTGGTGTCGTCAGTGAGCGCACCAGGGGCGAGGTTGCCCCGAATGCTGCCGTGGTCGTCCACCGCGTGGCCGACGCTGACGACGACACCCGAAGTGTCGACCGTGAAGGCCAGAGGTGCACTGGCGGCGCTGGTGTTGCCCGCGGCGTCGGTGAGCGTGTGCGTGATGCTGTGCGCGCCCTGGCCCAGTGGCTTCTCGGGCGTGAGGCTCCAACTGCCGCCGGCCTTGACCGTGGTGCTGCCGATGAGGGTGGCGCCGTCGTACACCTTGACGATGTCGCCGACATTGGCGCCGCTGCCACTGAAGGCGGGCGAGGCATCGTCGGTGGTGCCGCCGGTCGTGATCGCGCCGATGACAGCGCCCTGGTCGTCCGTGACCACGACCACAGCCGGTGTGAGTGGCGCCGTGGTGTCGAGCACGATCGGGTAGTCGCCCGTGGCCGGGCTTGCCTGGCCCGCACCATCCACCGCGATGGCTTTGAGGTGCTTGACGCCGTCGCCGCTCAGAGGGCTGGTGGTCACGCTCCAGGTGCCGTTGGCGGCCACGCTGGTCGAGCCCACGGCCACGCCGTCGGCATACACAGTCACGATTGTTCCGACAGTGCCGGTCCCGCTGATGGTGGGCGTGTTGTCGTCGGTGCTGGCGTTCGGGGCAATGCTGCCGCTCACGCTGCCCTTGTCATCGCTCACACCGGTGATGGCAGGTGCCGCGGGCGCATCACCCAGCAGGGTGAAGGTCGATGCCGGGGTGACAGCGCTGACGTTGCCTGCCGCGTCCACGGCCTGCGCGGTGAGGCTGTGTGCGCCAGTGGTCAGGGGCAGCGCGGGCGTGAATCGCCAGCTGCCGTCGGCATTGACGGCCGTGCTGCCAATCAGCTTGCCGTTGTCGTAGACATTGACGCTGGCCACTTGCGCGGGGTCGGCCTTGCCGGCGTAAGTCGGCTTGCTGTCGTCGGTCTGCGCACCGGCGGCGATGGGCCCCGTTACGGCGCCTACGTCGTCCAGCACCTGGATCAGGGACGGATCCAGCGCTGCGGGCGGCGCTGTGTCCACGGTGACGGCGAATGCCGGTGACTGCTTGCTCTCGTTGCCTGCGGCATCGGTCAGCGTGTAGCTGATCTGATGCACGCCCTCGCCAAGCGGGTCGGTCGGCGTCAGCGTGCCCGTGGCTGGGTCATAGGTCGCGGCGACCTTGGCGCCATCGACATAGAGCGACGGTGTCGATCCGGGTGCAACCGTGCCGACGTTGATGCCGGGCGTGGTGTCGTCGGTGGTCGCGGCTGTGCTTGCCGGGCTCTGGACCGCGCCGAAATTGTCTGCATAGCCCGTCGCGGCAGCCGGCGCGGCCGGGGCGGTCGTGTCGACGGTGACGGCAAGTGCCGGTGACGGCTTGCTCTCATTGCCGGCCGCATCGGTCAACGTGTAGCCGATCTGGTGCGCGCCCTCGGCGAGCGGGGATGTCGGCGTCAGGGTGCCCGTGAGGGGGGCGTAAGTCGCGGCGACCTTGCTGCCGTCGACGTAGAGCGATGGCGTCAAGCCGGCCGCAACGGTGCCGATGTTGATGCCTGGCGTGGTGTCGTCGGTGGTCGCGGCGACGCTTGCGCTATTCCGAACCGGACCGGCATCGTCGGCGTAGCCCGTCGCGGCGGCTGGAGTGGCTGGCGCGGTCGTGTCGACAGCAACGGCGAGTGCCGGCGACTGCCTGCTCTCGTTGCCGGCCGGATCGGTCAGCGTGTAGCTGAGCTGGTGCGTGCCCTCGCCGAGCGGATTGGCCGGTGTCAGCGTGCCGGTGAGCGGGTCATAGGTTGCGGCGACCTTGGTGCCGTCGATATACAGCGATGGCGTCAAGCCGGCCGCAAGCGTACCGATGTTGATGCCGGGCGTGGTGTCGTCCGTGGTCTTTTCGACGCTCGCCGGGTTCTTGACTGCACCGGAGTCGTCGGCATAGCTGGTCGCAGCTGCTGGAGCGGCCGGCGCGGTCGTGTCGACGTTGATCACGAAGTCGCGCGATGGCCTGCTTTCGTTGCCCACCGGGTCGATGGATGTGGCGGTAAGCCGATGCGCCCCCTCGGTCAGCGGCGTGGTCGGCGTGAAGCTCCAGTTGCCGCTGGCCCCGACCGCAGTGCTGCCGATGGCGCTGCCGTTGTCGTAGATCCTGATGACGTCGCCCGGCGTCGCACCACTGCCGGTGAGGGTGGGCGTTGTGTCGTCGCTGGCTGCGCCGTTGGCGAGCGCCCCCTGCACCGAGCCGACGTCATCCGCTACCCCAGCGACAGCCGGCACATTCGGCGCACTGGTGTCGATGGTCAGCGCGAAGCTGGCTTCGCCGTTCTTGCCCGCGGCATTCACCGCGGTGGCCGTGTAGTTGTGAGCCCCCTCGCCCTGCACCGGCAGCGCGAGGCGCCAGTTGCCGCTGGCATCGGTCGTGGTGGAGCCAAGAACGGTCGTGCCTTCCTTGACGGTCACGATGGCGCCGGCCGTGGCCTTGCCCTCGAGCGTCGGCGTGGTGTCGTCAGTGCGTGCACCGGGAGCGAGATTGCCCCGCACGCTGCCCTGGTCGTCCGCGGCACGGGCGATGCTGACGACGACGTCCGTGGTGTCGACTTTGAAGTCCAGCGGCGCGCTGGCGACGCTGGTGTTGCCAGCGGCATCGGTGACCGTGTGCGTGATGCTGTGCGCGCCCTCGCCCAACGGCTTGCTGGGCGTGACGCTCCATGCGCCATCGGTCGCCGCCGTGGTGCTGCCGATGAGGGTGGCGCCGTCGTACACCTTGACGGTGTCGCCGGCCTTCACTCCGTTGCCGCCGAAGGTTGGCGAGGCGTCGTCGGTGATGCCGCCGGCTGTGATCGGGCCGGTGACTGCGCCTTGGTCGTCCGCAGCCACAACGATGGCCGGAGTGGCCGGTGCCGTGGTGTCGAGCACGACCGGGTAGAGCCCCGTGGCCAGGCTGGCCTGGCCCGCGCCGTCGACCGCGACGGCGCTCAGGTTCTTGACGCCGTCGCCGCTCAAAGGACTGGTGGTCACGCTCCAGGTGCCGTTGGCGGCCACGCTCGCCGAGCCCACGGCCACGCCGTCGGCGTATACGGTCACGACTGTGCCGACCGTGCCGGTGCCGCTCAGCGTGGGCGTGGTGTCGTCGGTACTTGCGTCCTTGGCGATGTTGCCGCTCACGCTGCCCCTGTCGTCGCTCACGCCGGTGATTGCCGGAGGCGTGGGCCGATCGCCCAGCAAGGTGAAGGTCGATGCGGGCGTGATGACGCTGACGTTGCCCGCTGCATCCACAGCCTGCGCGGTGAGGCTGTGTGCTCCTTCGGCCAGTGGCAGATCGGGTGTGAAGCGCCAGCTGCCGTCGGCGTTCACCGCCGTGCTGCCGATCAGCTTGCCGTTGTCGTAGACATTGATGCTCGACGCCTGCGCCGGGTCGGCCTTGCCGGTGTACTCCGGCTTGCTGTCGTCGGTCTGTGCGCCGGCGGCCAGCGGGCCCTTCACGGCGCCCACGTTGTCCAGCACTTCGATCCTGGAGGGGTCCAGCGCCGGAGGCGGCGTGGTGTCGACGCCGACCCTGAAGGCACCGGAACGCGGGCTCTCGTTGCCGGCCTGATCTGTCAGGGTGTAGCTGAGCTGGTGTTCGCCCTCGGCGAGCGGGGAGCTCGGCGTCAACGTGCCGGTGGCCGGGTCGTAGGCTGCCGCGACCTTGGTGCCGTCGACGTAAAGCGACGGGGTCAGGCCGGCCGCAACGGCGCCGATGTTGATGCCGGGCGTGGTGTCGTCGGTGGTCGCGGCAACGCTTGCCGGGTTCTTGACCGCACCGGCATCGTCGGCATAGCTCGCCGCATCGGGCGGAGCAACCGGGGGCGTTCGGTCAACGGTGATCGAGAAACTGCCCGAATGCACGCTCTCATTACCCACCGGGTCGAGGGCCGTGGCGGTGAACCGATGCACGCCCTCCTTCAGCGGCGTATTCGCCATGGTGAAGGCGAAGCTCCAACTTCCGTCGTCCTTGACCGTCGTGGTGCCGATGGCGATGCCGTTGTCGTAGATCCTGATCTTGTCGCCTGGCGTCGCACCGCTTCCGGCGAACGTGGGCGTGGTGTCATCGGTGAAGCCGCCGTTGGCGAGCGGGCCCATCACCGAGCCGGCGTCGTCCATGACCTCGGCGATGGACGGCACGGCCGGCGGGGTCGCGTCGATGGTCAACGCAAGGGTAGCCTTGCTGTTGGTGCCGGCGGCGTTCACCGCGGTGGCCGTGTACTGGTGCGCTCCCTCGCGCTGCACCGGCAGCGCGAGGCGCCAGTTGCCGCTGGCATCCGCCGTGGTGGAGCCGAGAACGTTCGCGCCCTCCGTGACAGTCACGACGGCGCCTGCCGTGGTCTTGCCCTCGAGCGTTGGACTGGTTTCGTCGGTGAATCCGTCGGGGAACGTCTTTGACTGGCGCCCGGACGCCAGCTTGAGGTTGACGGGCACGCTCGTGGTGTCGACCTTGAAATCCAACGGCGCACCGGCGGCGCTGGTATTGCCCGCGGCATCGGTGGCCGTCTGCGTGATGCGGTGCGCGCCCTCGCCCAGCGGCGTGCCGGGCTTGACGCTCCAGCTGCCGCCGGCATCGACCGTCGTGCTGCCGATGACGCTGCCGTTGTCGAAGACCTTGATGACGTCGCCCGGCGTTGCGCCGCTCCCGTCAAACGCGGGCATGGTGTCGTCGGTGGTGCTGCCGTTGGCGAGCGGGCCCCGCACCGGGCCGGCGTTGTCCGTGACCGCAGCGATGACCGCGGCCGGAGGGGTCGTGTCGAGCACAGCACTGTCGGCCACCGCCGACGTGGAGACATTGCCGGCAAGGTCACGGCTGATCGCGCTGACGCGGATCGCCCTGCCTTCGGTCGGGTTGGCGAACGAAACATTGACGAAACCGTTGGCGACATCCGCCGCGGTCAGCGTGACGCTGGGCGTGGCCGTGCCGTCGGTGAGGCTGATGACGTCGCCCACGGCGGCGCCGGACACGAGCGTGACCTTCGCGGTCACGTCGGCGCCCTTCTCGCTGGCGTTGATGAAGCCGTCGTTGTTGGCGTCGTTGACGATCGCGACGCTGATGACCGGCGCAGTCCTATCGACCGTGGCCGTGGCTTCGGGGCCGGTGTTGCCAGCCGCGTCGGCGGCGGCAGCGCGCAGCACGGTGCCCTCCGGCAAGGTGGCCGCCGGCGCGACGCTGTACTTGCCGTTGAGCGCAACAGTCGTGCCGACGACGTTGCCTGCGCCGTCCTTGATCGTGACCACGGAGTTGGCCTCGGCGGTGCCCGTGATCGCACTCCCGTTGGTCGGGTTGATGGTGGGCGCGGCCGGAGGCTTGCTGTCCACCGTCGCCGTGGCCTCGGGGCTGGGGTTGCCAGCCGCGTCGGTGGCAACGACGTGCAGCACGGTGCCGTCCGGCAGAGTGGTCGCCGGCGTGACGCTGTACGTGCCGTTGGGCCCGGCGGTGGCGCTGCCGATGAGGTTGCCTGCGCCGTCCTTGATCGTGACCAGGGAGCCGGCTTCAGCCGCGCCAGTGATCAGGCGGCCACTGGTCGGGTTGATCGTCGGCATATCGACCGCCGCGCTGTCGACCTTGGTCGTGGCTTCGGGGCTGGTGTTGCCCGCCGCATCGGTAGCGACAACGTGAAGCACCGTACCGTCCGCCGGGACGGTTGCCGGTGTGACGCGGTACGTGCCGTTGGCCGCGGCGGTGGCGCTGCCGACGATGTTGCCCAGGCCGTCCCTGATCGTGACGACCGAGCCGGCTTCGGCCGTGCCCGTGATCGGGTCGCCGTCGGTCGGGTTGACCTTGGGCGCACTCGGGGGCGTTCTGTCTACTGTTGCCCTGGTTTCGGGACTGGTGTTGCCAGCCGCATCGGTGGCGGCAACGTGGAGCACCGTACCGTCCGCCGGGACGGTTGCCGGCGTGACGTGGTACGTGCCGTTGGCAGCGACGGTGGCGCTGCCGATGACCTTGCCCGAGTCGTCCTTGATCGTGACGACAGCGCCGGCTTCGGCAGTGCCCGCGATCCGGCTCCCGTTCGTCGGGTCGACCTTCGGTGCAGCGGGCGGCGCGCTGTCGACCGTGGCCGTGGCGGGCTGGCTGGCGTTGCCCGCTGCGTCCGTTGCCACGACGTTGATCACCGTGCCGTCGACCGGAGGCTTCGCCGGGGTGATGGTGTAGGTGCCGCTGGGCCCGGCAGTCGTGCTGCCGATGACGTTGCCCAGGCCGTCCTTGATCGTGACGACTGAGCCAGCTTCGGCCGTGCCCGTGATCGGGTTGCCGTTCGTCGGGCTGACGGTCGGCGTAGCGGGCGGCATGCTGTCGACCTTGGTCGTGGTGGGCAGGCTGGCATTGCCGGCCGCGTCCGTCGCCACGACGTTGATCACCGCGCCATCGGCCGGAGGCTTCGCCGGGGTGAAACTGTAGGCGCCATTGACTGCGGCGGTCGTACTGCCGATGAGGTTGCCCAGGCCGTCCTTGATCGTGACGACCGAGCCGGCCTCGGCCGTACCGGTGATGGGGCTGCCATCGGTCGGGTCGACGGTCGGCGCGGCGGGTCGCGCGCTGTCGACCGTGGTCCTGGCTTCCGTACTGACGTTGCCGGCGGCATCAGTGGCGACAACATGCAGTTGCGTGCCGTTTGCCGGAGGCGTTGCGGGCGTGACGCTGTACGTGCCGTTGGCAGTGACGGTGGCGCTACCAACGAGCTTGCCCGAGTCATCCCTGATCGTGACCAGGGAGCCGGCTTCGGCCGTGCCGGTGATCGGGCTGCCGGCGGTCGGGTTGACGGTCGGCGCATCGGGCGCCTTGCTGTCGACCGCGGCCGTGGCGGGCAGGCTCGCGTTGCCGGCCGGGTCTGTTGCGACGACGCTGATCACCGTGCCGTGGGGCGGCGGCGTGGTGGGGGTGACGGCATACGTGCCGTTGGGCGCAGCGGTTGCACTGCCGATGACCTTGCCCGCGCTGTCCTTGATCGTGACCATGGAGCCGGCTTCGGCCGTGCCCGTGACCGGGCTGCCGTCGGTCGGGTTGACAGTGGGCCTTGCCGGAGCCGCGCTGTCGACGGTGGTCGTGGCCGGCTGGCTGACATTGCCGACCGCGTCCGCGGCCACGACGTTGATCACCGTGCCGTGGATCGGCGGCGTGGCCGGCGTGATGCTGTAGGCGCCGTTCTGTGCCGCGGTCGCCTGGCCGATGACGGTGCCGTTTGCGTCGATGACCGTGACCACCGAGCCGGGCTCCGCAGTGCCGGTGATCGGACTGCCGTCGGTAGGGTCGACTGTGGGCATCTGGGGCGGCGTGCTGTCGACGGTCGTCCGGGCGTCGGGGCTGACATTGCCGGCCCGATCCACGGCGACGACACGAAGCTCCATGCCGTGCGGCGGCGGCGTGGTGGGGTGGACGACATAGCTGCCGTCGGGCGCGACGGTCGCGCTGCCGATCTCCTTGCCCACACTGTCGGTGACCTTGACGATCACACCCGGCTCTGCGGTGCCGGTGATCGAACTGGCATTGGCCGGGTTGACGGTGGGCCTGGCCGGGGGCGTGGTGTCGCCCGATGCCGCGAGTGGGAGAACCGGCAGTTGCTGACCACCGCCTCCGCCGCCACCACCGGCAGCGCCCGCGACGGCCAGCCCGCCTCCGACCAGCCAGGGCAGCACGCCGAAGTTGAAGTCCTGGTGCAACAGCAAGGGTTCGATGGAATCGATGCCCGTGTAGCCGACCACCAGGTCACCCTGCCCTTCACCGAATCCGGCCAGCCACAGGCCATCCTTGTCGTCGCTCAGCACCAGGTCGTTCTTGTTGCCGTCGAACGACGCGAAGAACTCGCGAATGGTGATGACCTCGCCGGAAACGGCGGTAATGACCAGATCGTTGCCGACACGGCGCATTCCCTTGATCTGTTCTTTGGACAGGCCGATGCGGACAACCGATGCCTCTTTCAGAAGAATCTCGTTCATCGAGACCTGATTGGCTCCGCCGCCGCTCTTGCTTATTACTTTCAACGAAATCATTTTTTAATCCCTGACCTTTTAATCAACAACAATCTGAGCCTCCAGGCAATTCGACATTCATTCCATCGTCGATGTCACCGTGTGCAATTTGTATCCGTGCCCGAATACGGATCTGAGCATCAGTCCATTTATCGGCTCTATTTTCAATTTCCTGCGGATCTTGAAAATGCACACATCCAGTGCGCGAGAACGTAAATTGACCATGTCCCGCCACAAGAGGCTGTACAGCTCGTCTCTGTTCAACAGGCGATCCCTGTTGCGAAACAACTCGAGGGCAAGGTCGTATTCGCGAGGCTGCAGGCGCATCTCCCGTCCTTCATGGAAAACCCTGCGCTCGCCGATCTGAAAGCGATAGCCTCTATAAACCAGCAATTCATTGCTCACCGAGCTCGGCGCGGCAAGGCTCGCCTGACTCAGCAAACGCTGCGCCTTCGATTTGATTTCCTCCAGATTGAATGGGGGAAGAACAAAATCGAAATTCTTTTCACCGGGAAATTCGCTGCCGATGCGCCGCAATGTATCCATGCTGTCGGCATTGGCCGCAAACAGCACCGGCGCGTCGGTCAGCCCACGGATCGCCTGCAGCCAATGGACGTCGGCACCTGAAGGCAGGGTCAGGAGCAGCACGCCAAAGCGCCGGCCCGCGTGCAGCGCATTCGCGAAGTCGCTCAGCAAATCGAATGCGACGGGGGGAAGCCCGGTCGATTGACGCTGCTGCGCGAGCAGATCAACCGCGGTTTGCGCCATCGAGCGCTCCCACGAACAAGAAAACCGGCGCTATGGTGATGGCACCGACCGCGCTCCATTCAGATGCTTGCAGACGCAAGCCGTGGGCGCGGGACTCTGACGAAATCATTCCGACCTCTCCGTTACAACAATCAATGGATGTCGCGGAGAGGCGTCTCGCCGCACTCCGCTATGCCCTTTTGGGCAGCGGAATGTATCGGCTCACAATCACATTAGACAATGACAATTAAAGACAGTTAATGACCGTCGTTAGCAAGCTCGGAAGCTTAAGAAATGCGAACTTTCGACTCATACCATGCAGGAAATCGCGCTTTCAGCTCGGCACCCAGAAAAGATGCACATACGCGGCCTCATTTGCCACTTGTTAATGACGGAGATTGGCAATAAATGCCCCATCCGAGACAATGAAACCGTTTTCTTTTCGCGTCGAAAACTTCACACTTTCAGTGCCGGCGCCTCGAAACTTGCCGCATGGGGCGCTTCCTGGTCTTGATGCCCGAGGTCCAGCGGCAATGTCAGGCAGAACACCGTGCCTTCGCCGTCGCTGGCAACCAGCGTGACGTCGCCGCCGTGCTGCTGGGCGATGGTGCGTGAAATGTGGAGGCCGAGCCCCGAGCCGGGCACGTTGGCAGACGTGGCGCCCCTGAAGTAGCGTTCGAACAGGCCGCTTCTCTCGAACTCCGGAATCGGCGCTCCCTTGTTCGAAACGGTCACGCTGAAAGAGTCCGCGCTGGTGTCGCATCGAACATCGACTGCCGAATCCGCCGGCGAATATTTCAGGGCGTTCTGGACCAGATTCCGGATTGCCATTTCGATTCTTGTCTGATCGCCCCGACACATCGCCTGGCCCCGCGCCACGCTGATACTCAATCGGGCGTTGTCCTCAGGCAGCCCGATGCTGCGGATGTTCCCGATCACGTCCCAAAGATCGAAGCTCCGGGCGACGGGCCTCGAGCCGACTTCCAGCGCGTCGTCCAGCAGGATGTTCTCGATCAGCGCGGCGAGCCGGCGGATCGCCTTGCGGATCTTCCCGACGCTGCGCTTCACCCGGTCGTCCTGCCCGGACGGAGACAGCTCCAGCGCGTGCGCCACCGCGTCGACAATGGCCAGCGGCGTGCGGAACTCGTGCGAGACGATGGCCACGAACTCGCGCTGCCGGACTCTCTCCTCAAGCGCCTGCTTGGCGACCTTCATCGAGTCGAAGGCGCGCTTGCGCTGGGCTCTCAGCTTCAGTTCCGCCTGCCTGGAACGGCTGGCCACCGCGAAGTTGAGCAACGCCAGGTTCGCCAGCTGCGAGAACGGGATCAGGGTTTCGAGAATGAACGATTGGTCCACCTGCACATAGCCCAGGAGCACCAGCGAGAAGAAAATCCACGACAGATCCACCACGCCGAAGACCACCGCCGCAAGGAGGTACTGGCGGGCGCCTCGGCCGACAACGATCCACACGACGAATGCAAGGTTGAAAAGCGCGACGACTATCTCGAGATACACCGCCGGCTGGATGATGTTGCCGATGCCCCACCAGAGGGAAAATGGAATCATCGCGGCGAAGGCGGCCGCTGCCAGGTACATGAACCGCGCCGCCCAGACCGAGTACTGGCCATAGTTGAAGAACCGGCATGCGAACACGGCCGCAATCGACATCAGTGCGCACGACGTCACATCGACAAAGCGGTCGGCGCGCAGCGGGTCATCTGGGAAGAACAACGAGCTCGAATACCCCTGCATGGCAACAATTGCGACCAGCATGGCCACCAGGAACAGCGCATAGATCGGATAGATGCTGCTTCGCAGCCACACCCAGAAAATCAGGTTCATGAGCACCATGACGCAGATCGCTCCCGCGAACGCGGAAAAGAATATCGTCCGGTTGATTTCCGATCTTTCGAGGGTCGATTTCTGCCAGGCATTCAGATCGAAAACGGTCGGCCCATGCGTTTTTATTCGCAGGTAATAGGTTCTGGGCGAAGAATCCAGGGCCACCGGAAAAGCCAGCACGCTGGTCTGTATGGCCCGGCTGGCAAATGGATGCCTATCTCCCAATTGATGGAGGGATATTTTTCCAGCCGGATCCTGGCTGTACACCCTCACATCGTCGACCCAGGTCGGAAATATCTGCACGACCCAGTCGGACGCTGCACCAGGCTCTTGCTGCAATGAGAAGCGGATCCAGAAAACGTCGTCCGAGTGCTTCTGGAGATAGCGGACATCCCTGGGTATAAACTTTATGCCACTACCTGCCGATAAGATGTCTTCGATGGTGATATTCCCGGGTGCATCCCGGAATATTTCCACTTCCCCAGCCAATGAAATCGGCCCTTCCTTGCCTTTGCTTTCCTGCAGAACAAGGGCTTCCGCGCCCTGAGCAAACAGCCAAAGCAATACCGCGAGAAAAAGAACAAGGCAGGGTTTTGCTTTCATGCTATTGATATATCCGGCTTACCTTCGACGCCCAGCACTCTCGATTCTGAAAAACCGAAGAGAGGCGCACCATGACTACAAGACCCGACACCGATAAAAAAATAGTCGTCTATCTGATCGAAGACGAAGAAGACCTTCAGGAAGCGCTTGTCTACAGCCTCAACCAGCTGGGCTTCGCAGCCTCCGGATTCTCGACGGCCTCCGAGTTCTACCGGGCCTATGCCGTCAGCCGCTGCGACATCGTCGTCATCGACATCGAACTGCCGGACGAGAACGGATTTTCGATTGCCCAGCACCTGCGTTCCGCCAGCAACGTCGGCATCGTGTTCGCTACCGCGCGCGGCGAGCTCAACGACCGCGTTCGCGGCTTGCGCGGCGGCGCCGACGCCTATTTCGTGAAGCCGGTGCATGCCGAGGAGCTTGCGGCCACGCTCGAAGGCGTCTACCGGCGCATCAAGGCATCGAAGAGCAGCGCCGAACGGGGGCAACCACCGGCGGCCCCGCGCGGCACGGGACGCTGGACGCTCAAGGAAGGCGACTGGATCCTCTGCGACCCCGACGGGCGAGGGCTTCGCCTCACCATGTCGGAGCGGGCCATCGTGGCCTGCCTCTTCAAGCAGCGCAACAAGCCCGTCGACCGCTCGCAGCTCGCGACCGCGCTTGGCGGTGATCTCGAGAATTTCGATCTTCAGCGCGTGGATGCGGTGGTCAGCCGCCTGCGGCGCAAGGCGCTTGCGGCGGGCATGTCGCTGCCGCTGCACGCGGTCAGGGGCACCGGCTACCAGTTCCAGGCATGAGGCACGACAACCGCAGCGCGCGGGCTACTTGAACTCGTCCACCGTCACGCCCAGCTTGCGCACCTTGTCGTGCAGCGTCTGGCGCGCAATGCCCAGTGCGGCAGCCGTGGCCGGCTGGTCGCCGTGCTGGCGGCGCAGCTCCTCGACGATCACCGCGCGTTCGAACGACTCCACCTGCTGGGGCAACCCGCGCGGCAGGGCGGGCACGCCTTCGGCGCTGTTGCCGCCGCGCGTCTGCGTCAGGCGCTCGCCGAGCAGGCCCAGCACGAAGCGGTCGGCCACGTTGCGCAGCTCGCGCACGTTGCCGGGCCAGGCGTAGGCCATCAGGTCGGCCAGCTGCGCATTGCTCAAGAGCGGCGCGGGACGCTCGTAGCGGCTTGCGGCCTGCAGGGTGAAGTGCTCGAACAGCAGCGGAATATCTTCACGCCGCTCGCGCAGCGGCGGCAGCTCGATGAAGGCCACGCCCAGGCGGTAGTACAGGTCGGCCCTGAACTTCTGCTGGTCGCTCATGGCCTTCAGGTCGTCCTTGCTCGCGGCCACCACGCGGCAGTCGAAGGGAATGGTCTTGTTGGAGCCGATGCGCTCGATGCTGCGCTCCTGCAGCGCGCGCAGCAGCTTGATCTGCACCGCCATCGGCATGCTCTCGATCTCGTCGAGGAACAGCGTGCCGCCGCTGGCGTATTCGAACTTTCCCACGCGCATGCGGCTGGCGCCGGTAAAGGCGCCGGCCTCGTGGCCGAACAGCTCGCTCTCAGCCAGCGACTCGGGCAGGCCGCCGCAATTGAGCGGCACGAAATGCTGTCGGCGGCGCGCGCTGTGGTCGTGCAGGCAGCGCGCGACCAGCTCCTTGCCGGTGCCGGTCTCGCCGTAGACCAGCACGTCGGCGGAGGTTTCGGCCAGCGTCTTCACGGTCTGGCGCACCTGCTGCATCTGCGCCGATCGGCCGATCAGCACCGACTGGATGCCCTGCCAGTTCTCCAGCGCGTCGCGCAGCGCGCGCACCTGCAGGCTGAGCTGGCGGCGCTCGATGGCATGGCGCACGATGGCCACCAGCCGCTCGGAGCTGAAAGGCTTTTCGATGAAGTCGTAGGCGCCCTCGCGCATGGCCTGCACGGCCATCGCGATGTGGCCGTGGCCGGTGACCAGGATCACGGGCAGTTCGGCATCGACGTTGCGCAGCTCGGGCAGCCACTCGGTGCCGCTCAGGCCCGGCAGGCGCACGTCGCTGATGACGACGGCCGGCACGCCGAAGCCGATGTGCGGCCGCGCGCGCTCGGCGCTGGCGAAAGATTCGACCTCGAAACCGGCCAGGGTCAGCACCTGGGTGGTGCTGATGCGAACGTCTTCGTCGTCCTCGACCAGCAGCACCCGGATGGCAGGGGCTTCGCTCACTTGGGGGTCACTCCTGTTGTGCAATGGAAAGGGGGGAATGGGAGGGGACAGGTGGGTTGTGGATCACGGCAATGGCAGCGGGCAGGTCGATGACGAAGCATGCCCCGCCGCCGTCCAGGTTGGCCGCGCGCAGCGAACCGTCCATGGACCGCACCAATTGTGCCGAGATCACAAGCCCCAGGCCCAGCCCCGAGCCCGCGGCCTTGCCGGTGACGAAGGGTTCGAACAGGCGCGGCAGGATGTCGGGGCGAATGCCCGGGCCGGTGTCTGTCACCGACAGGAGCACGCGCCCCTCCTTCGGCCGCGCCTCCAGGCGCAGCGTGCGGACCGGCGCGTCCTGCATGGCGTCGATGGCGTTGCGCATCAGGTTGGCGAGCACGCTGCCCAGCGCGGCGTCTTCCGCCATGACGCTCAGCGCCGGGGGTTGCACGTCGACCTCGATGGTCACGCGCTGCTTCTTCGAGGCCTCGGCGACGATCACCTGCGCGTCGGCGATGGCATGCGACAGCTGCACGGGCGCCAGCGGCAGCTCGCCCTTGTAGGCGAAGGTTCGCAGCTGCGAGGTCAGCCGCGCGAGCCGGTCGACCATGCCGCGGATACGCTCGAGGTTGCCGCGCACGTCGTCCAGGCGGCTCTTGTCGAGCAGGATGGTGGCGCTCTCCGACAGCGTGCGCATGGCCGTGAGCGGCTGGTTGAGTTCGTGCACCACGCCGGCAGACATCTGGCCCAGCGCGGCCATCTTGCCGGCGTGCACCAACTCGCCCTGTGCGGCGCGCAGCTGCGCAGTGCGCGCCACCACGGTCGATTCGAGCGTGTCGTGCGCCGCCTGCAGCGCGGCCTGGTTGGCCAGCTTCTGGCGTACCGCGCGGCGGCGCTGCCACAGCGCGACGGCCACAAGCAGCAGCACCGCCATCGCGAGGCTGGCGGTAATGGCTGCATTGCGCGCCGCCACGCGCAGCGGCGCCAGGTCGTCGAGCACCACCAGCTGCCACGGCGCGCCGCGCAGGGTGCGGGCCGAAGCGAGCTGGTCTACGCCGTCGAGCGAGATCACCTGCACGTCGCGGTCGAGCGCTTCTTTCTGCGTCCACTGCAGCGGCTGCAGGGTGGCCTCGCCGTAGGGGCGCGAGCGCAGCACCTCGGCGCGCTGCAGCGCATCGAGCGGCAGCAGCGGGCGGAACTTCAGGTTGTCGCGCGTGGAAAGAATGACCACGCCGCGCTGGTCGATCAGCGCCACGTCGCCGGGCAGTTTGCGCCAGGCGCGCTCGGTCTCTTCGAGGTTGATCTTCACGGCCACCACGCCGCGCGCGGACTGGCCGCGGCGCAGCGCATACGAAAGGTAGTAGCCCGGCCGCTTGCTGGTGATGCCCACGCCGTAGAAGCGGCCCCTGCCCTGCCCCAGCGCGTCGATCACGTAGGGCCGGAACGACAGGTCCTGGCCGACGGTGGTGCCGGGCTTGTCCCAGTCCGATGCCGCCAGCGAAGTGCCGGAGGCGTCGAGCACATAGAGCATCTCGGCACCGGCGGTGGCGTTGACGCCGTCGAGGTAGCGGTTGACCACGTCGCGCAGGCGAGTGTCGGTCGGCGTGCCGAGCAGCGCCGGCACGACGGGCGTCATCTCCAGCAGCGCGGGGAGGTAGTCGAAGCGGGCCAGGTCGGCGTCGAGCCCGGTCGCGAGCATGTCGAGCCGGTGTTCGGCCGCCTCGCGCAGGCGCGCCAGGCCGGCCTGCATGGCGATCTGGTGGCCGGCGAAGGCGGCCACGGCCACCAAGGCCAGTGCGCCCCACCAGCGCGGCAGGCCGCGCCATCCCTTGGCATTGTCGGAAGGTCCATCGAAACGCCGGGCCGGCTCCCTTGAAATCATGGGAGCGTTATTGCACAAGGCCGGGCCGTCCGCATCGGTGGCAGCCCGATGGCCCTGCGCCGCCCCGCTTTCGCGGGGCCGGTAAGGAAGGGGTCAGGCCTGCCGTGCCGGGCTGGCAGGCATGTGCGCCTCGGTCGCGTCGAGCACGCGCTCGGGCTCGTCGGCTTCCACCGTGCTCTCCTGGTCCAGGTGCTGGTGCATGCGCACGGTGTCGAGGTCGCCGGTCCACTTGGCGACCACGATGGTGGCCACGCCGTTGCCGATCAGGTTGGTCAGCGCGCGAGCTTCCGACATGAAGCGGTCGATGCCCAGGATGAGCGCCAACCCCGCCACCGGCACATGGCCCACCGCCGACAGCGTGGCCGCCAGCACGATGAAGCCGCTGCCCGTGACGCCCGCAGCGCCCTTCGAAGTGAGCAGCAGCACGGCCAGCAGCGTGAGCTGCTGCGTCAGCGTCATGTCGGTGTTGGTCGCCTGCGCGATGAACACCGCCGCCATCGTCAGGTAGATCGAGGTGCCGTCGAGGTTGAACGAGTAGCCCGTGGGCACCACCAGCCCGACCACCGACTTCTTCGCGCCCAGGTTCTCCAGCTTGGCCATCATGCGCGGCAGCACCGACTCGCTCGACGAGGTACCCAGCACGATCAGCAGTTCTTCCTTGATGTACTTGATGAACTTCCAGATGCTGAAGCCGTGGAACCTTGCAATGAGCCCCAGCACCACGAAGATGAAGAACAGGCAGGTGGCATAGAAGGTGGCCATCAGCTGGCCCAGCTGCAACAGCGAGCTCACGCCGTACTTGCCGATGGTGAAGGCCATGGCGCCGAAGGCGCCGATGGGCGCGACCTTCATGATGTAGCCGACGATCACGAAGAGCACGTGCGAGCCCTTCTCGATCACGTCGAACACCAGCGTGCCGCGGCCGCCGAACTTGTGCAGCGCGAAGCCGAACATCACCGCGATCAGCAGCACCTGCAGGATCTCGCCCTTGGCGAAGGCGTCGACCACCGTGTTCGGAATGATGTTGAGCAGGAAGTCAGTAGTGCTCTGCATCTTGCCCGGGCCCGTGTAGGCCGCAATGCTCTTGGTGTCGAGCTGGCTCACGTCGACGTTCATGCCCGCGCCGGGCTTCACGATGTTGATGATGACCAGGCCCACCACCAGCGCGATGCTGCTCACGATCTCGAAGTACAGCAGCGCCAGGCCGCCGGTCTTGCCGACCTTCTTCATGTCTTCCATGCCGGCGATGCCCACCACCACCGTGCAGAAGATGATCGGCGCGATGATCATCTTGATCAGCTTGATGAAGCCGTCGCCCAGCGGCTTCATCGAAGCGCCGGTGTCGGGGTAGAAATGCCCCAGCAGCACCCCGAGCACGATGGCCGTGATGACCTGGAAATACAGGGATTTGTAGAAGGGCTTGGGTGCGGTGGTGTGTTCCACGGGGTGGCTCATCGGGTTGTCTCCAATTTCGTGGCCAGGCTCCGCAGCGGGGCGCGCGGCCGGCCCCGTGGTTCAGCAATCGACATGCCACGCACGGCACCGGTCGCACCGCGCGCTAAGTCCTTGATTTGATGGACCTTTTGGTGAGCGTGCGAACCGCGACCCGCCGACGATCCGGATGGCGCGGGCAACGCCCGTCCGATCCGCCGGATCAACGCCTCGGGGAAAACCCTAGCCCTCATTCAACGATGTCAGACTTGCCGCATGAACGACAACGCCCAGCCGGCAGCAGCCACGGACAGCGCCTCCAAGCGCATCGCGCTCACGGTGGCGGCCGCCTTCTTCATGGAGACGCTGGACGCCACCATCATCGTCACCGCCCTGCCGGCCATCGGAGCCGGCTTCGGCATGGGCGCGCTGGACGCGAGCCTGGGCGTCACGGTCTACCTGATCGCGATGGCGGCGCTGGTGCCGGCGGCGGGCTGGTGCGCCGGGCGCTTCGGGGCGCGGCGGGTGTTTGCGCTCGCGGTCGGCACCTTCACCGCGGCCTCGCTCGCCTGCGGGCTGGCGCCCACCTTCGAGGTGTTCGTTGCGGCGCGCGTGCTGCAGGGCGCGGCCGCGGCCTTCATGTCGCCGGTGGGCCGGCTCGTGGTGCTGCGCGAAACGCCGAAGCACCGGCTGATAGAGGCCATCGGCACCATCACCTGGCCGGGGCTCATCGCGCCGGTGATCGGCCCGCCGCTGGGCGGGCTCATCGCAACGCACGCGTCGTGGCGCTGGATCTTCCTGCTGAACGTGCCGCTGGGCCTCGTGGGCCTGTGGCTGATCATGCGGCTGTTCCCGCGCCGCACCGACGTGGCTCCGACGCGCTTCGATGCAATCGGCTTCGTGCTCACCGCCGTTGCGCTGGCCGCGCTGGTCGAAGGCCTCACGCGCCTGGGCGGATCGCAGCCAGGCTCGGCCACCACCCTCGGCCTGCTGGCAGCCGGCGCCGTGGCCGCAGCCGCCGCGGTGCGCCATGCGCGACGCACGACGGCGCCCCTGCTCGACCTGCGCGCGCTGGCTGTGCCGACTTATGCGCTGGCCACCGCGACGGCCGGCTTCGTCTCGCGCATCGCGATCAACGCCTCGCCCTTTTTGCTGCCGCTGATGTTCCAGATCGGCTTCCGCATGAACGCGTTCCAGGCGGGCTCGATGCTGCTGGTGTACATGGGCGGCAACCTCGTGATGAAGAGCGCCACCACGGCGGTGCTGCGGCGTTTCGGCTTTCGCAATGTGCTGACGGTGAACGGTGCGATCTGCGCCGCCACGCTGTTCGGCTGCGGGCTGCTGTCGCCGGGCGACCCGTTGCCGTGGGTGTGCGTGCTGCTCTTCGTGGCAGGCATGGCGCGCTCGATGAACTTCACGGCCATCAACACGCTCGCCTTTGCCGACGTGCCCGATGAATCGCGCGCCGGCGCAAGCACGCTCGGCACGATGCTGCAGCAGGTTTCGCTCGCGCTCGGCGTGGCGCTGGGCGCGATGGTGCTCGGCGCGTCGAAGGCGCTGCGCGGCGCGCCGGCCGTGCAGCTCGCGGATTTCCATCACGCCTGGTATGTGGTCGGCCTGCTGATGGCCATCGCGACACTGATGACGCTGCGGCTCGACCGCCATGCGGGCATGGCAGTGTCGCGAAGGCCGTGAGAACATCGTTCGCCCTGCTGTTTCCCTTTCGGAGATTTCTTCCATGCCACTGCACATCGGCATCGTCGGCTGCTCGGCCGAAGGCGCTGCGCTCTGCTATCGCACGCTGTGCGTCGAAGGCGCCCAGCACATGGGCCAGGCCCACGCGCACCCCGAGGTTTCTATGCACACGCACTCGCTCGCCGCGTATGTGGACTACCTCGATCGCGGCGACGTCGACGGCGTCGCGCAACTGATGCTGTCGTCGGCGGGCAAGCTTGCGGCGGCTGGTGCTGATTTTCTGATCTGCCCCGACAACACGATCCACCAGGCGATGCATCGGGTGCTGCCGCAGTCGCCGCTGCCGTGGCTCCACATTGCCGAAGTGGCTGCAGCAGAGGCGGTGTCGCGGGGCTTTCGCCGCGTGGGCGTTCTGGGCACGCGCTGGCTGGTCGACAGCGAGGTCTACCCGCAGGCGCTGTCGGCCGCCGGGCTGGAAGCCGTGCGGCCTGATGCCGATGAGCGTGCAACGCTTGGCCGCATCATCATGGACGAACTGGTGCGCGGCGTGGTCCGGCCCGAGTCCACCGCGGTGCTGCAGCAGATGATCGACGGCCTGAAGGCGCGCGGCTGCGATGCAGTGGCGCTGGGCTGCACCGAACTGCCACTGGTGCTGAACGACGGCAACTCCGCGCTTCCGACACTCGACTCGACGCGCCTGCTGGCACGCGCGGCACTGCGGCGTGCAACGGCCGGCTGAGCCCCCCGCCTATTTGCGCGCCTTGTCGATCTCGGCCATCAGCTCTTTCACGGTGGCCTCGCCGACCGAGGCCGAGTACTTGTCGATGACCGGCTTCACCTTCGTGCGCAGTTTCGCCATCTCCTCGGGCGGCAGCTCCGACACGGTCATGCCCGCCTTCTTCAATGCGTCGAGCGCGCTGTCGGCGGCGCCGCGCGAGGCCTCGCGCTGGAACACGGTCGATTCGGCCGACGCCTCGGTGATGATCTTCTTCTCTTCCGCGCTCATGCCGTCCCAGGTCTTCCTGCTGATCAGCAGCGCCTGCGGGTTGTAGATGTGCCGGGTCTGGGTGATGTACTTCTGCACCTCGGCGAACTTGGACGACAGGATGGTGGTGTTCGGGTTCTCCTGCCCGTCGACCGCCTTCTGGTCGAGAGCGGGATACAGCTCGGGGAACGGCAGCGGAGTGGCATTGGCGCCCAGCGCGCCGAACAGGTCGATGTAGATCGGCGACTGGATCACGCGGATCTTCAGCCCCGCGATGTCGTCCGCCTTCACGATCGGCCGCTTGCTGTTGGTGAGGTTGCGAAAGCCCAGGTCCCAGTAGCCCAGGCCATGCAGGCCCTTGTCTTCCAGCCTGGCCATCAGCTTCTGGCCGAAGGGTCCGTCGGTGACCGCATCGGCCTCCTTGCCGCTGTTGAACAGGAACGGAAAGTCGTAGGCCGCGAACTCCTTCACCTGCGCCGAGAGAATGCCCGCGTTCAGCACCGTGAGTTCGACCGTGCCGCCCTGCAGCGCCGACACGGTCTGAAGATCGCCGCCGAGCGCGCCGCCCGCGAACAGCTTGACGGTGATCTTGCCGCCCGACTTGGCGGCCACGAGGTCGGCGAACTTCTGCGCGCCCTGCGCCTGCGGATGGCCGGTCTGGTTCTGGAACGCGAACTTGAGCGTCCGCTCCTTGACTTGCGCACCGGCGCCGCACATGGCGAACAACGCAACGGCGGCAACCAGCAGTTTCAGCATCGAAGGCTTCTTCATGGCAACGTCTCCTTGTATGTATATGTCTATCCGTGGAACAACCTGGCCGGCCCCGTCACCAGCCACGGGAACAGCACCATCAGGAACATGACGGCGAACTCGGCGATCATGAAAGGCACCACGCCGCGCGTGACGTCGTCCATCGAGATCTTTCCGACGCCGGCCACCACGTTGAGGACCGTGCCCACCGGCGGCGTGACCAGGCCGATCGAGTTGTTGATGATGAAGAGCACGCCGAAGTAGACCGGGTCGATGCCCGCGGCCTTCACGATGGGCATCAGCACGGGTGTGAGGATCAGGATCGTCGGCGTCATGTCCATCGCGGTGCCCACGATCATCACGAGCACCATGATCGCGATCATCAGCAGGATCTGGTTGCCCATGAAGGGCTGCAGCAGCCCCACCACCTTCGAAGGCAGGTCGGCCACCGTGATGAGCCACGCGCTCACCATGGCCGCGGCGATCAGGAACATCACGATGGCGCTGGTCTTGGCCGCGCCCACGAACACCGCGTAGAGGTCTTTCCAGCTCAGCTCGCGATAGACGACGGTCGACACGAAAAGCGCATAGACGGCGGCCACCACGGCCGCCTCGGTCGGCGTGAACACGCCCATGCGCAAACCTACGAGGATGATCACCGGCAGCATCAGCGCCCACAGCGCCTTGCGGAACGCGGTGAAGACTTCGCCGCCCGACTTGCGCGGCGGAGGCACGATCTTCTCGCGCCGCACCAGCCAGGCCCAGGTGATCCACAGCGCGCCGCCGATCAGCAGGCCCGGCACGATGGCTGCGAGGAACAGCTTGGAGATCGAGACGTTGGCCGCAACGCCGAAGATCACGAGCCCGATGCTCGGCGGTATCACCGGGCCGATCACGCCGGTGGCCGCGATGAGCCCGCCCGCGCGCGCCTTGTCATGGCCTGCCTTGACCATCATCGGCAGCAGCAGCGCCGTCAGCGCGGCGGCGTCGGCCACGGCCGACCCCGAGAGCGCCGAGAGCAGGCAGCCCGCCATGATGGTCACGTAGCCAAGGCCTCCCTTCACATGGCCGACCAGCGCGAGCGCGAAATCGACGATGCGCTTGGAGAGGCCGCCCACGTTCATGATCTCGCCGGCCAGCATGAAGAACGGCACGGCCAGCAGCGGAAAGCTGTCGGCGCCGCCGATCACGTTCTGCGCAAGGATCTGCGCGTCGAACAGGTCGAGGTGCCACATCAGCGCGACGCCGCTGGCCAGCAGCGAGAACGCGATGGGAATGCCCATCGCCATGGCAAGGAGCAGCGAGCCCACGAAGACGACGATGGTCACTTGCGTGCTCCCTGTTGTGCATCGCCTTGAGCGGTGCTGTCTTGCGAACCGAGGATCTGCTGCAGCTGCACCGCTTCCTCGGACTCCTGCACCATCACCAGATCGCTCTCGGCAATGCGCCCGGTGAGCAGGCGCAGCAGGTCGAGCATGAGGATGAACGCAGCCAGCACCGAGAACACCACGCCTGACATGTACACCACCGCCATCGAGGCGCCGGTGACCGGCGCTGTCACGTCCCAGTTGATGCGCGTCTGCGCCGTGCTGCCCTGGAACAGCAGCCACACGATGTAGAGCATTACCACGTGCCCTATCGCAAGGCAGATCTTCTTGCCGATGGGCGGCAGCTTCTGCACCACCATGTCGACGCCCAGGTGGCCGTGCTCCTTCAGCGCGACGACCGCGCCGAGAAAGGTCATCCAGATGAAGAGCCAGCGCGAGACTTCCTCGGACAGGGTGATGCCCGAATTGAAGCCGTAGCGCAGCACCACGTTGCCGAAGACCAGCACGACCATGACCGCAAGCGCGGCTGCGATCAGGGCTTCGATGCCGGCGCAGCACCCGTCGATCCATCGATTCATGGGCGTATTCCCGCTCAGGCCGGCGCGGCCTGCCGCTGCATCTCGACCAGTGCACGCAACGCGGCCAGGTACGACTGCGGGCCCAGGCCCTGGACCGTGCCTTTCACCGCCGGCGAGATGATCGAATGCGCGCGCCATGTCTCGCGAGCGGCGATGTTGGACATGTGCACCTCGATGATGGGGAACGGCATCGCCTTGATCGCATCGTGCAGCGGCACGCCGTGCTGCGTGAGGCCGGCCGGGTTGACCAGCGCACCCTGAGCCTCGTCGATATGGGTGTGCAAAAAGTCGATCAGGTCGCCTTCGTGGTTCGACTGGAGGATGTCCAGCGTCACGCCGAGTTCGGTGGCGAGCTGCTGCAACTGCGCATTGATTTCGGCCAGCGTCGTCTTGCCGTAGATGTGGGGTTCGCGGCGGCCGAACAGGTTGAGGTTGGGGCCGTGCAGGACGAGGATCTTCATGAGGCGCCTTCGGTCGGAGGTCTTACTGCTTGCGGATGCGCGCGAGTTCGTCGGTGTAGAGCTTGACGATGGCGGGGTCATAGCTCGCGGCGAAACGCTCGGTGACAGGCTTGGCAATCTGCCGCATGCGGGCCTGCTCGGCGGGCGCGAGCTCGTTGAACTGCGCCCCCTTGGCCTGCAAGTCGCCTACGGCGCGCTGCGCGGCGGCGCGGCTCACCTGGCGCTGATAGCCGCGCGCTTCGTCGGCGGCCTCGCGCATCATCTTCTGCTCGGTAGGGCTCAGCGAGTCCCAGAACTTCTTGCTGACCAGCACGATGTTGGCCGCATACACATGGTTCGTGGCACTCACGAACTTCTGCACCTCGTAGAACTTGTTCGACAGGATCACCGCGTACGGGTTCTCCTGGCCATCGACCGCCTTCGACTCGAGCGCACCGTACAGCTCGGCGAAAGGCATCGGCACCGGGTTGGCCTTGAAGGCCTTGAAGGTTTCGAGGAACACGGGGTTCGGAATGACGCGGATCTTCAGGCCTTCGAGGTCCTCGGGCTTGGTGATGGGCCGCTTGCTGTTGGTGACGTTGCGAAAGCCCAGGTCCCAATAGCCCAGCGCCACCAGCCCCTTCTCCGGCAGCTTCGCGATCAACGCCTGGCCCAGCGGGCCGTCGAGCAGCGCATCGGCCTGCGCAAAGCTGCCCACCGCGAACGGGAAGTCGACAAGGCCGAACTCCTTGACGATGCCCGCGAGCGACGTGGTGGCCGGTGCCGACATCTGCTGCACGCCGCCCTGCAGCGCCGACTGCTGCTGCATCTCGTTGCCCAGCTGCGAGGCCGGAAACTCCTGCACCTTCATCTTGCCGCCGCTCTTGGCCGCGAGCAGTTCGGCAAAACGCTTCACGCCGAAGCTCACGGGGTGGTCGGCGTTGTTGAGGTGGCCGAAGCGGATCACACGGTCCTGCACGCCCTGCGCGAGCGCGGGAATGGCCAGGGCGAGGGTCAGGCCGGCCGCTGCCAGCTGGCGATGAAGCGTTCTCAAGATGTGATCTCCAGCTGTGTGAAGGTGCAAGGGCGGCGCGATCTTAGGGCGGAATTGGAAAATATTTCCACTAGTGAAAACACTTGGCAAAAGCGCTAGAGTGACGTCATGACAGCCATACTCGAACGCAGCTTCAAGGTCCTCGAACACCTGGCCGGCCACCCCGAAGGCCGCGCGCTGTCGGCACTGTCGGCCGAGCTGGAAATGCCGCTGAGCGCCACGCACCGCCTGCTGACCGAGCTCATCCGCTGCGGCTATGTGCGGCAGGACCAGAGCCACGGCGACTACATGCTCACCATCAAGCTGGTGTCGCTGGGCCTGAGCTTTCTCAGCAACAGCGGCATCGTCGACGTGGCGCAGCCGCTGCTCGACCGGCTCGCCGCCGAATCGGGCGAACTGGTGCGGCTGGCTGTGGTCGACGGCGACGAGCTCACCTTCGTCGCCAAGGCGCAGGGTGCAACGCGCGGCCTGCGCTACGACCCGGACATGGGCCTTTCGGTGAACCTCTCCTGCAGCTCCGCCGGCCACGCCTGGCTGTCGACAATGACGGACGAGCAGGCGCTGCAACTCGTGGCGAAGCAGGGCTTCGGCAAGCCCGAGGACTACGGCCCGAAGGCGCCGACCACAGTGAAAGCGCTGCTTGCGTATCTGCGCGCGGCACGCAAGCGCGGCTTCGCAATGATCAGCGAGGTGTTCGCGCCGGCAATGACCGCCATGGCCGCGCCGGTGCGCAGCGGCAACGGCGCGGTGATCGGCGTCATCACCATCGCAGGGCCACTGGTGCGACTGACCGAGGAACGCATGCTCGAACTGGGACCGGTGCTGCTGTCGTCGGCCGAGGACGTGGCGCAGGCCAGCGGGGCTTCCGCGATGTTCAAGCGAAGGGCCTGACCGGACATCGCGCGCCGGCCATGGTGCTTATCTATTCAGAATGGAGCCTCCTCGACAAGCCAAGGAGACATTCATGCACGACATCGCCGCGCTCCAGAAACTGCTGAACACGATCTTCCCCGGCCTGATGGGCGTACGACTCACCGAGCTCGCACCCGACCGCGTGGTCGCGCAGATGGAGGTGCGGCAAGACCTGTGCACCGCCGGCGGCATCCTGCACGGCGGCGCCTACATGGCCTTCGCCGACACGCTGGGCGCAGTCGGCACCATCGCCAACCTGCCAGAGGGCAAGCGCACGACGACCACCGATTCGAGCACCAAGTTCATCGCGGGCGCGCGCCTCGGCACTACCGTCACGGGCACCTGCCTGGCACTGCATCGCGGACGCACCACGCATGTGTGGCAAACCTCGGTGACCAATGCCGACGGCAAGCTGTGCGCGGTCGTCACGCAGACGCAACTGGTGCTGGACGGGGGCGCGTAACGGCGCGAGCCTGCCCCGGCGCCTCTGGCCGACAGCGCCACGGGCATTGCGATGGCGCGCAAAACGGCGTCGGCTGACGCATCCGCGCGCGCAACGGTGCCAGCATCGCCCCGCACTGGAGAACACGCCCATGGAACGACTCTTCGACTCCTTCGCCAACACCTTCGCCCGCATGGCCGGCAGCCCGGCGGCCTTCCTGATCTGCGTGGCCGTGGTCGTGGCCTGGGCGGTTTCGGGGCCGTTCTTCGGCTTTTCGGAGACATGGCAACTCGTGATCAACACGGGCACCACCATCGTCACCTTCCTGATGGTCTTCCTCATTCAGAACACCCAGAACCGCGATGGTGTGGCCTTGCAGACCAAGCTGGACGAACTGATCCGCTCCTCCAACGCGGAGGATGACTTCATCGGCATCGAGAAGCTCACGGACAGGGAGTTGATTGCGCTGCACGAGCGCTGCGAGGCGGCTGCGAAGAAAAGCCAGGAGACGCTGGAGAAAGCCCGGACCGAGCGCAAGCGCCGCGGCCACCATAACCACCGCGTGGACCGAGGCAGCAACGCCCGCTCAATCGATCCATAGCTGCCGGCAAGCAGCCATATTCAATATGGTGATGAGCTGCTTGTTGCGCCGTATCAGGCACGCAGTTGTGATGCGACTACCTCGCGGAACGTCGTCAGCTGATCGTCGATGCGCACGTGATACGACGCCAGATCCGCTCGCGCGTTCACGCGCACGCTCCCTCATTCCGTCGAAGAACCCGCTGCGGCGCCCGACGCAGCGCCACAGTCACACTCTCTTCAGCACAACCCCGAATCATTCGCGCTGCAAGCAGGCGATGACATCGAAAACATTCGCGACGTGCAATGCGCATATGCATGCCTCGAGAAGCTTGGCGTTCCACAGCAGGTGAATGACTGCGAAGAGGTCTATCCAACCCGCTCCGAACTCGGCGCGTTGATCCGCCTCGTCAATGAGGAACTGCGGCGGCGCATCGAAGCCGCGGGCGGCACGATCAACTCCTTGCGTGGCGCCCTGCTACGCGAACAGGCGCCGCAATGACGCCGATTTGCTAGCGCAAAAGCAAAAAGGCGCTACAACCTCGAAAGTTGTAGCGCCTTGCGGAATATGGTGGCCTGGGGCGGAATCGAAAGAACCGCGACGGGCCGCATCAACCTTCATTCATTCTCACATTGCTATTCCTGGGGGTACACGTTTGGGTACACCAAACTGACCAGCGGTTGTGAGGGCAAAAGTGGCATCGAACCACGGCCCGCCCGACCAACCTTGCCCAATTATCTCATCCTCGGCACTCATGGAAGCCAAGCCGGTTCCGTTGCATTTTCTCCCTTTTCATTGACAAATGACTAATAAATGCAACAGACTCCAGCATGGCATCCTCCGCCTCGACATTCGAGCAAGCCGTTCTGGCGCTGGCCGAACAGCGGCCGCTGCTGCGGGCGCGCGATCTGGCAGAGCATGGCCTCCCGACGATGGCGCTCAGCCGACTGGTGGCCACAGGCAGGCTCGAGCGGGTTGCCCGAGGTGTCTACAGCCTGCCGGAACGCACACTCAGCGAGCACCGCTCGCTGGCGGAGGTAGGCCTTCGCGTGCCGCAAGGCATCGTCTGCCTGCTGTCGGCGCTGCGCGTTCACGGGATCGGCACGCAAGCGCCGTTTGAGGTGTGGATCGCGATTCCCCACAACTCGCCAACGCCCAAGCTCGACCAGCCCGCGCTGCGCGCCATCCGCATGTCCGGCGCCGCGCTGTCCGAAGGCGTCGAAACCATGCAGATTGATGGTGTCAGCGTACCGGTCTTCAATGCGGCCAAAACCATTGCCGACTGCTTCAAGTTTCGCAACAAGATCGGCCTGGACGTCGCGCTGGAAGCGTTGCGCGATGGATGGATACAGCGCAAGGTGACGGTTGACGCGCTCTGGCAATACGCCATGATCGATCGCGTCTCCAATGTGATGCGCCCCTACCTCGAAAGCGTCATCACATGAGCCGCAACATCGCCGCCTCGATCCGCGCCCGCTTGAAGCAGCATGCGAATGCCAGAAAGCAGGACTTCAACCTGACGCTCACCCACTATGGCCTTGAGCGCCTGCTGTACCGGTTGTCCATCTCACCGTATGCCCCAAACTACCTGCTCAAGGGCGCATTGCTGTTCTCGCTCTGGTATGACCAGCCGCATCGGCCCACCCGCGACGCCGACCTGTTGGAGTTCGGTCCTGACGACGTGGAGTCGGCGGTGAGCACCTTCCAAGAAATCTGCCAGATCACGGTGGAGGATGGGATCGCTTTCGATGCAGCGTCGGTACAAGGCTCTGTCATCCGCAAGGAAGCCGGCTACGGCGGCGTGCGGATCGATCTGCGAGCGACACTGGATGGCGCACGAATCCCCCTGCAGGTGGACATCGGATTTGGCGATGCAGTGACGCCAGCGCCGGAAATCGTCAGCTATCCAGTCCTGCTCAATGACCTGCCCACACCACAGCTGCGCAGCTACCCCAAGTACACCGTGGTGGCTGAGAAGTTCCATGCAGTTTGTCTCCTGGGCATGGCCAACACCCGGATGAAGGATTACTTCGATCTCTGGGTACTGATGACCGAGGGTGGGCTGGACACCACCGAACTGCAGCGTGCCATTGCGGCCACGTTCGAGCGCCGGAAGCTCGCGATGCCCAGCAGCCTTCCTGTCGGATTGAGCGACAGCTTCTCTAATGACGGGGCGAAGAAGGCACAGTGGGCAGCATTCTTGAAGAAGAACCGGCTTGAAGCCATGGACCTGGCAAATGTCGTGACACGGCTGCGGGAAGAGCTCCAGAAGTGCTGCGTTTTCTGACACCTCCAGCCAGCTTCACCCAGCGTTCTCACCTCACCCCAGGCCCGACGCGAGCGCTGGATCAAGTAGATGCGTTGGATGGAGAGCGAGCACCTAGCTTCGCCGGCCACCAGTCTGACGGTCAAGTACTCCACGATAAAGCAGACAGGCAGCGCTGCAAGGTCTCCTCCATCGGATTTCTGGCGGCCAGTTCCGTCGTGACCACCGGCACTCAGGCCTTGGCTCGTTCAGCGCGGGATGGTCGAAGTCCGTCGACCATCTGCGCGAGTTGGGCCAGAAAGTCCTTCAGGCGCCGAACGCGCTCGCCGGCCTGCATCATCAGGAACGCTTGCTTGAGTTGCTCGGCCCTGGCCTCCCCCCGTCGGCGCCCCAACGCACGAGCTTCGCGCGCGAGCACCCACGTCGATCACGCATTCCTCGACGAAGCGCTTGAACGGTGGAGACCATTTGCCCCAGGGCAATGGCGCATGCCCCGGACACCAGCCCAAGCTCAAGCCAGCGCGGGCTCGCCGGAGGTCTGTTGCACTGGGATGTGCGCGCGCTCTTCCTTAATGCGATTCGCGCCGTCCACAAACACCAGCTTTGGCAGGTGTCCCGACACGCGTTCCTCCGGCACCAGGCCAAAGGCGGCAATGATCAGCAGGTCTCCCACGGAGGCCCGACGCGCGGCCGACCCGTTGACCGAGATCATGCCGCTGCCGCGCTCGCCACGAATGGCGTAGGTCACGAAGCGCTCGCCGTTGTTGATATTCCAGATGTGCACCTGCTCGTTCTCGGCGAGGTTCGCAGCATCAAGCAGGTCCTCGTCGATCGCGCAAGACCCTTCGTAGTGCAGCTCGCAGTCGGTGACGGTAGCGCGATGGATCTTGGATTTAAGCAATGTTCGAAACATGATCGGGAAAACTTCCGTAAAGATTTCTGAGCCCGTTGCCGGCCGGTCTGATAGCGCGCCTCGTCGCGCGCGGGGGCAAGCCGGCCGAGTGTAGGCAGGCTCCCGATTCGGGGCAATCGCAGATTGCACATCGCACGTGGGCACAATTCAAGAACAACAATTTGAGCGCCTGCATGCGAAGCACCGACATCAAAAAATCGTCTGTAGTCCTTTCGACTGATTGCGCAACCAGGCAAGGCGAACGCTCCGACTGGGACACACTTCGTCGCCTCGTTCCCTATCTGTGGCAATACAAGTGGCGAGTGTTCGCTGCGCTCACCTTCATGATCGCCGCCAAGGTGGCAAACGTCGGCGTGCCGGTGTTGCTCAAGATCCTGATCGATGCCGTCACGCCCAAGCCCGATGTCAAGCAGGTCCTGATGGTTGTCCCGATCGCCCTGTTGCTTGCCTACGGAATGCTGCGCCTTTCCATGACGCTTTTCACCGAGCTGCGCGAGCTGGTGTTCGCCAAGGCCGCAGAAGGAACAGCCCGCAGGATTTCGCTCGAGGTTTTCAGTCATCTGCATTCGCTGAGCCTGCGCTTTCATCTGGACCGCCAGACCGGCGGCATGACGCGCGACATCGATCGCGGCACTCGCAGCGTGCAGGCCCTGATCTCGATGATGCTCTACAGCATCGTGCCCACGCTCGTCGAACTGACGCTGGTACTGGCCATCCTGGGCGTGAAGTTCGGCTTGTTCTTCATCTGGATCACTGTGGGCGCGCTGGCGCTGTACATCTGCTTCACCGTCGCCGTCACGGAGTGGCGCACCAAGTTCCGAAGAACCATGAACGAGTTCGCCTCGGTCGCGCAGACCCGTGCGATCGATTCACTCCTGAACTACGAAACCGTCAAGTACTTCAACAACGAGGAGTTCGAAGCCAGCCGTTATGGCGCCAGCCTCGACCACTACCGCAAGGCGGCCGTCAAGAGCCAGCGCACGCTCAGCATGCTCACCATCGGCCAGCAGTTGCTGGTGACCGGGAGTCTTGTGCTCATGCTCTGGCACACGACCTCGGGCGTTGTCGAAGGCCGCATGACGCTGGGCGACCTGGTGATGGTCAATGCCTTCATGATCCAGCTCTACATTCCGCTGAACTTCCTGGGCGTGATCTACCGCGAGATGAAGCAAAGTCTCACCGATCTGGACAAGATGTTCGTCCTGATGGACGAGAAGCACGAAGTGCTCGATGCGCCTGGAGCCCGGGCACTTGTGGGCTCGGATTCCACCGTGCGCTTCGAGGACGTGAGCTTTGTCTACGAGACCGCGCGGCCCATCCTCAAGCACGTGAGCTTCGAGATTCCGGCGGGCAAGACGGTGGCGGTGGTCGGGCCCTCGGGCTCGGGCAAGTCCACGCTGGCGCGGCTCTTGTACCGCTTCTACGACGTGCAGCACGGCCGCATCACCATCGGCGGGGAAGACATTCGCGAGGTCACTCAGTCAAGCGTGCGCCGCGCCATCGGCATCGTCCCGCAGGACACGGTGCTGTTCAACGACACGGTCGAATACAACATCGCCTATGGCCGCCCGGGGGCGAGCCGCGAAGAAGTGGAAGCCGCCGCACGCGCCGCGCGCATCCACGACTTCATCGTGGCCACGCCCAAGGGCTACGACACGACCGTGGGCGAGCGCGGCCTCAAGTTATCTGGCGGCGAGAAGCAGCGTGTGGCCATTGCGCGCACGCTGCTGAAGAACCCGCCGATCGTGATCTTCGACGAGGCCACTTCGGCGCTCGACTCGGCCAACGAGCGCGCCATCCAGTCGGAGCTGAAGAGCGCCGCGCAGGACAAGACCACGCTGGTCATCGCGCACCGCCTGTCGACGGTGGTCGATGCGCACGAGATCCTGGTGCTGGAGTCGGGCGTGATCGTCGAGCGCGGCACGCACGCCCAACTGCTCGCGAAGCAGGGCCGCTACGCCCAGATGTGGACACTGCAGAAGATCGAGGGCTACGAATAAGCGACAGGTGCCTCAGCATCTCGGCAGAATCGAATCATTCGACGCAAGACCGTCTTTGAATCCTCACTTACCTGGAATCGCGTACCTATGGACCTGACAACATTGTTCTCGCTCAAGGGCCGCACGGCGCTCATCACGGGAGGCTCGCGCGGTATCGGCCGGATCATTGCGCAGGCCTATCTGATACAGGGTGCCCGGGTCTACATTTCGGCGCGAGGTTCCGAAGACTGCGACCGCACCGCGGCGGAGCTCTCGGAGTACGGAGAGGTTTTTTCGTTGCCCGCCGATGTCTCGACACTCGACGGCGCGCAGGAACTCTCGAACGCCTACGCGAAACGCGAAGGCTCGCTGGACATCCTCGTCAACAACGCGGGGACGGCCTGGGGAGCACCCTTTGACGAGTTTCCCGAAGCCGGATGGGACAAGGTCGTTGACTTGAACCTCAAGACGCCCTTCTTTCTGACCCAATGCCTGGCGCCCTTGCTGCGCAAGGCAGTGGCGAGGAGCCTGCCGAAAGTGATCAACATTGCTTCGGTTGATGGCATCTCGGTGGGGCCGCGGGAGACCTATTCGTATGCAGCCAGCAAAGCGGGCCTGATTCAGCTGACGCGATTGATGGCGCTGAGGCTCGCGCCCGAACGCATCGTCGTGAGCGCCATTGCACCTGGCGCATTCGCCACCGACCTCAACAAGAGCGCGCGAGACCATGGCGACGATGTGGCGGCCTACATTCCCTTGGGCCGCATCGGCACGCCCGAAGACATTGCAGGTGCAGCCGTTTACCTCGCGTCGCGCGCCGGCGACTATGTCGTCGGTTCGACGCTGATCGTCGACGGCGGAGCCACACACGCGAGGTGAAGTGCCAGGCCGCTTGGCGTTCTTTGGAACGACTTGACGCGCAGATTTCGCCGCAGCCGCGTTACCGGTGGTCGCCGAGACTCTCCTGGGCACCAGAACATCCGACGGACGACGAGGCTTGCAACCGTTTCATCGCTCCAGCGATGCGCACTGCTACAGCTCTTTCCTTTGCATGAATGCACCGGGCAGCAAGCAACCGCACTGATTGCCGCTGACGCAGCGTGATCCTTGCGATGCCGCGGCAAGACCGCGGCTCTTCAGCACACGGGAGGGATCGCCGAAGACGTCGCTGATCGACGCGCCCGCCCCCCAGCCCCAGCATCCACGATGCATCCCTGCAGACACGCGCAGGAGCCTGGGCGTGCCCGGACGCACGCCCACCGCGATGGACGGCGTCGGATCTGCGCGTCCGGCGAGGTCCCGGATGGGCACGCAGCAGCATCGCCCGACAAGGGCTCACCGGCATCCAATAAGCCTCAAATGTCATGAATTTGGTTTACGCCAATTTCGAAGAGAGCGCCGTATTCAGGTGCAACCGACCGAGCCAATGGAAAAACAACCACAAATTAATTATAAATTCTTATTTGCAAGAAATGGAATCATTTTCCGAAAAATCGAAATTGAAATCAACCCCTTGCAATAAGAAATATGTACGCATTGCGCCTCTATCCGCATTGTGCTGGAATGTCACAACTATTTTCAGTTACACCAATTTCCTCCCAGATTTGGTGGTTGAGCACCGGAATTTGGCAATCGTTTTTCTTTGAAAAAATCTCCATGACCAATCCTTTCGACAACGGCGACGCTTCATTTGTGGTTCTGACCAACGACGAAAACCAGCATTCCATCTGGCCCGACTTCATCGAAATCCCCAAGGGTTGGAAAAAGGTTTACGGCCCTTCTGCCAAGGGTGACTGCCTGGAGTTCGTCGAGAAGAACTGGACCGACATGCGTCCGAAAAGCCTGGCCCAGGCCATGGGCGCTCAGGGATAGGCAGCCGCTGCGCTGCATCCCGGCTCATTCCAAAAAAGCTGTGCGGCTCTCCGTCCGGCGCGCCCATTGCGCGCAGCCGGCCCGGATCGTTTGGCTTTCCCAAAACGTAAGTCAACAGGACCCCATATGGCGTCGACCCCTGCAGATGGCTGGCCGCTGTCTTTCGCGCAGCTCGGACTCTGGTTTGAACGGCAGTTCTATCCGAGCCACCCCTCCCACAACGTCGGCGAATACATCGAGATTGCCGGCGCGCTGAATGCGGAACTGTTCCTGCGCTGCTTGCACACGGTGACCAAGGAGGCCCAAGCGCTGGGAACCACGTTCATCGAGGCGGACACAGCGCCTCGGCAGGTACACGATGGAAAGCTCAGCGAACAGTGCGTCAGCTTCGTCGACTTGAGCGCCGACGTTGATCCCCATCGCTCGATGCTCGAGATGATCGGCCGGAAGATGGAGGCCTCGCTTTCGCCGACCGACCCCGAGCTTTTTTCCTTCTGCCTGTTCAAGCTCTCCGCGGACCGGTTCGCCTGGCACCACCTCTACCACCACATCGTCATCGACGGCTTTGGCTATTCGCTCATCGCACGCCGGGTCGCGGAGCTCTATACGGCAGCAATCGAGGCGCGCACCGCGCCGCGCGCGTGGTTCGAGCCGCTGGGTCAGCTCCTGGACCTCGAGCAGGCCTACCTGTCCTCGGATGCGTTCAAGTCGGATCGAGATTTCTGGCATGGCTACCTCGAGAAACTCCCTGCGCCGACCCGCTTCGGGGATGGCACGCGCAGCTTCTCGCGCCTGCCGATCCGAAGCAGCTGCCGGATGGAAAAGCCGGCACTCGAGGGTATTGCGGAACTGGCTCGGGTGTCCGAGACATCTCTCGCGCGGACGCTGATCGCGGCGGTGGCCGCCTATCTGTTCCGCACCACCGGTGTTCGGGAGGTGTCGATCGGCCTGCCGGTGTCAGGACGGTCCGCCGAGACACGGGCGATCCCGTGCATGATGTCGAACACCCTGCCGATGCACCTGTCGATTTCTCCGGAAATGACGATGCGGGACATCGTCGGGATCGTCGACAGGGAAATCCGCACAGTGCTCGCGCATCAGCGCTATCCGGCGTCGCGCCTGTACCTGGACGCCAAGCGGATCCGGGGCTATGGCAGCGACTTCGGGCCCGTGATCAATGTGATGCCGTTCAAGGAAGGCATCTCCTTCGGCGGCCTGTCATCCAAGTCGTACAACACCTCCGCCCGAACGGCGGCCGACATCTCGTTTTCCTTCTTCATCGGCGAAGACAGCAGCGCCGACGTCTACTGCACGGCGAACGCGTCCGCCTACTCGCTGGCGGACGTGCAGGCGCACCAGGAACGGCTGCTGCGTTTCATCGATTCAAGCCTGGCCCATCCGGAGATCCCCGTCGCGAGGCTGGACATCCTGAGCACAGCGGAACGCCAGCGCGTCCTGACGGACTGGAACGGCAAAGCCCCCGGTTCATTCCCCGACACCCTGGCGGACCTGTTCGAACGACAGGTCGCTGCAACCCCGCATGGGCGCGCCCTCTCGTTCGAGGCAACCGACCTCTCGTACCAGGAACTGAATCAACAGGCGAATCGGCTTGCCCACTATCTGAGTTCCCGAGGCATCGGCCCGGACAGCATCGTGGCGCTGGCCCTGCCACGCTCGACCGAACTGGTGGTCAGCCTGCTGGCCGTCCTGAAGGCAGGCGCGGCGTACCTCGCGCTCGACCTCGACTACCCAGAGGATCGCCTGCGGTTCATGCTCGAGGACGCGCGCCCCCGCTGCGTCATCTCGAAATCCGACGTTGCCCATCTCCTCGCGGACATGGAAACGCTGGGGGTGCGCCTGGACGACGCGTCGCTCTGTGCCGAGCTCTCGAGCCTGCCCGCGACGGACCTGACCGACGCGCAGCGCACGCGCGCCCCCAGTCCGCTCGATCTTGCGTACGTGCTGTACACCTCGGGCTCCACAGGCCGGCCCAAGGGCGTTGCCGGAACCGCAAGAACGCTGCTCAACAGGCTCCGCTGGGACGTGCAGCAGGCCGATGACGCGACGGTGTACGCCCAGAGGACGACCCACAACTTCATCGACTTCGTATGGGAGGTGCTGATGCCACTCGTCGGCGGGCAACGCCTGGTGGTCGTGCCGCCGCAGCTCAGCAAGGACCTCAACGGATTGATCGAACTGCTCGCCGCCGAGAAAGTGACTCGGATCGTCCTGGTCCCGTCGCTGCTCGAAGCGATGCTCGAGGACGAGTTCAAGCTGGGCACCCGGCTGCCGCACCTGCGGTACTGGTCCTGTGGCGGGGAAGCGTTGACGCCGGCGCTGGCCGAGCGTTTCAGGAAGGCGCTGCCGCAGGCCCTGCTGGTCAACCTGTACGGCACCTCCGAGTTCTGGGACGCGGCCGGCTGGGTCAACCAGAGCTTCGAGGGCCATGTCCAGCCCAGCGTGCCGATCGGCACCCCCTTGCCGGGCGTGCAGGTCTATGTGTTGGATGCCCTTCTTCAGCCGGTGCCGCCGGGCGCGGTCGGCGAACTGTTCGTCGCGGGCGCCGGGCTTGCGCGAGGCTACCTCGGTCGCCCGGCGTTGACTGCCGAGCGCTTCGTGGCGAACCCCTTCGGACCGCCCGGCGAACGGATGTACCGCACGGGCGACCTGGCACGCTGGAGTGAAGAAGGCGTGCTCGGGTATCTGGGCCGGGTCGATCACCAGATCAAGCTGCGGGGTTTCCGGGTCGAGCCCGGCGAAGTCGAGGCGCAGTTGGTCAAGCACCCGCTGATCAAGCAGGCCGCCGTTGTGGCGCGAGAGGACTCGACGGCCGGCAAGCGCCTTGTCGCCTATCTCGTCGCGGACGAGACCGCACTGCCCCAGCGCTCGCGCTCCCCAGGGTTCGGACTCTTCTACTTCGCCGATGCGAATCAGGGCCAGGAGAGTGAGCAGCTCTACCGTCTGTATGTGGAGGGCGCGAAGTTCGCAGACCGCAACGGTTTCACGGCCATCTGGACACCCGAGCGGCACTTCACCAAGGTGGCGGCCGCGTTTCCCAATCCGTCCGTGCTGAGTTCGGCCTTGGCCATGGTCACACAGCACGTCCAGTTGCGCGCAGGCAGTGTCGTGATGCCGCTGCACCATCCGTTGCGGGTGGCGGAGGAGTGGGCGGTGGTCGACCACCTTTCCGGAGGGCGCGTCGGCGTCGCGTTCGCTTCAGGGTGGGTGCCCGAGGACTTCGTGCTGGCACCGGACCATTTCGCTGATCGGTACCAGGTGATGCTCGACGGGGTCGCGCAGGTGCGCGAGCTCTGGCGCGGCGGCACGATGGCCGCGCGCAACGGTGCAGGCCACACGTCCCAGGTCCGCCTGCAACCGAAGCCCCTCCAGCCGGAGCTGCCGGTGTGGATCACGGCCACCCGGAGTCCGGCCACCTTCGAGGCGGCCGGTCGGATGGGCGCGAACGTACTGACGGCGCTGCTGAGCCTCACCATTGCAGAATTGACCGAGAACATCCGGATCTACCGCGACGCATTGCGTGCCAACGGGCACGATCCGGCCGCACACAAGGTGACGCTGATGCTGCACACGTTCGTCGGCCCCGACGACGAGACGGCACAACAGGTGGCCCATGAGCCGATGGTTCAGTATTTCCGGGCGCACACGGAACTGCGCAAGAGCGTGTTCAAGGATCTCGAGGGGAACATCCCGAACCAGGCCGTGGGCGAAGTCGACGCGGACCAGCTCATCGCGCTCGCCGTGCGCCGCTACTTCGGCACCTCCTCGCTCATCGGCGGCCCCGAGAGCTGCCTGGAACTGGTGCGCAAGCTGGAGAAGATCGGCGTCGACGAGTTCGCGTGCCTGATCGACTTCGGCGTGCCCACGGACGAAGTGCTCGCGAGCCTGGCACATCTGGCCACGGTGATGAAGCGCTCGCGCCTGAGCTCGCCGCCCGACGCGGGGCAGATGCACACCGAGCTTGCCGCCTCGCTGCCCGACCACATGGTGCCCGCGCACTACGTGTGGCTGGACGCGCTGCCTCTCACGCCCAACGGCAAGCTGGATCGCAAGGCCTTGCCGGCGCCCCATTTCGCAGCGAAAAAGATCCGTGCGCCCGGTACACCCCAGGAGGAAACGCTGGTCAAGCTCTTCGCGGAGATCCTGGGGCTGCCGCAAGTGGGCATCGACGACAGCTTCTTCGACCTGGGCGGCCACTCGCTGCTGGCGACACGGTTGATCAACCGCATCCGCACGGCCATGGGCGTCGAGATCGGCATCCACACGCTGTTCGAAGCCTCGAGCGTGGCGCAGCTGGCCGGCAGGCTGGCCGCCGCGCCCAAGGCACGCACGGCGCTGCGCCCGATCCGGCCAAGCAGTCAGTTGCCGCGGCCCACCGTCCAATACGACAACAGCCTCTGACACGCGGGTAGATCGCGTGCAGGCGGGTTGCGGCAGTTTGGCGCGCCACCACGGCGCGCTGACTGCACGCCCAAGCCCAATCCTTCCTGCCGCTGTCCATGCCGATCGCCCGTCTGTTGAAACCCATCACCTAGTTCGGAACCTTCAATGATTCCCCTGTCTTTTGCACAACGGCGGCTGTGGTTCCTCTACCAGATGGACGGGCCCACGCCCACCTACAACGTGCCGACGGTCGTACGGCTCGAGGGGCGGATGAACGACACGGCAATGGAGGCGGCGCTGGCCGACTTGGTGCAGCGCCACGAGAGCCTGCGCACCATCTTCTCGGACTCGGCGCAAGCGCCGGAACAGCTCATCCTTGCGCCCGAGGCTGCGCGTCCCGCCCTGCGGATAGAGACGGCCAGCGAGGCCACGCTGGCCCAGCAGATCGCCGAGGCCTCCGCGTACGGATTCGAGCTAAACCGTGAAATCCCGTTTCGCGCCTGGCTCTATCACCTGGACGACGGACACCACGTCCTGCTGCTGCTGTGCCACCACATTGCCTGTGACGGCTGGTCGTGGGCGCCGCTGGCGCGCGATCTGTCCACCGCCTATGCCGCGCGCTGCCAAGGCAAGCCGCCGGGCTGGGAGCCCCTGCCGGTGCAGTACGCCGACTACACGGTCTGGCAACACGAATTGCTGGGCAGCGAAACGGACCCCGAGAGCATCATCGCCACGCAGCTGCGCTACTGGCAGCAGGCACTGGCCGAGCTGCCCGAGCAGCTGGAACTGCCCACCGACAGGCCGCGCCCCGCCGTCTCCAACCACCACGGGGGGAGCGTCGCGTTCACGATCCCGGCCGAGGTGCACCAAGGTCTGGTCACCCTCGCCAGGGATGGCGAGGCCAGCCTTTTCATGGTGCTGCAGGCCGCACTCGCGGCGCTGTTCACCCGCATGGGCGCGGGCACCGACATCGCACTGGGCAGCCCCATCGCCGGTCGCACCGACGAGGCCCTGGACGATCTCGTGGGCTTCTTCCTCAACACACTGGTGCTGCGCACCGACACCTCGGGCAATCCCGGCTTCCGCGAGTTGCTCGCACGCGTGCGCAAGACCAATCTCGCAGCATACGCACATCAAGACCTGCCATTCGAGCGTCTGGTCGAGGTGCTGAACCCCACGCGCTCGATGGCGCGGCATCCGCTGTTCCAGGTAGCCTTGGTGCTGCAGAACAACACCCGCGCCAGCTTCGAGTTGCCGGGACTCACGACGGTGAGTTCGCAGTCGCTGGAGTCGATCGCAGCCACACTCGATCTGGCGGTCGAGCTGCGGGAGCAGCGCAGCAAGGACGGAGCGCCGCAAGGCATGACCGGGCGGCTCGGGTTCGCCACCGACCTGTTCGATCTGGCCACCGTGGAGCAGCTCGTGCTGCGCCTGCAGCGGGTGCTGCAGGCCGTGGTCGCCGATCCCGCGCAGCCCATCGGACGCATCGAGATCCTCGCGCCCGAGGAGCGCCAGCAGATCCTGCTCGGATGGAACGACACCGCGCACCCCGTGGCCGAGTCGAC
>NZ_FNPM01000038.1:0-3380 GCF_900107295.1 Variovorax sp. YR266 | reverse complement strand
GTCGACTCGGCCACGGGGTGCGCGGTGTCGTTCCATCCGAGCAGGATCTGCTGGCGCTCCTCGGGCGCGAGGATCTCGATGCGTCCGATGGGCTGCGCGGGATCGGCGACCACGGCCTGCAGCACCCGCTGCAGGCGCAGCACGAGCTGCTCCACGGTGGGCAGATCGAACAGGTCAGGCCGATAGCCCACCCGCAACTGCAACTGGGCGCCCGGCATGACAGCGATGCTCAGGGGATAGTGGGTGGTGTCTCCCCCACTGCCTCCGCCCCACGCGACCTCCATGCCGTTGTACGAAGGTTGGCGCCCTCTGGGGTCCGCAGGGTAGTTCTCGAAGACGAACAGCGTGTCGAACAGTGTGCTGAAGCCGCTCAGGCGCTGGATGTCCGACAGGCCCAGGTGTTGGTGCGCGATGAGCGAGGACTGCTGGTCCTGCAGCCGTGCGAAGACCTGCACGGCGGGCTCGTCAGAGTGGAACTGCAGGCGCAGCGGCAGGGTGTTGATGAACAGGCCCACCATGGCCTCCACGCCGGCCAGCTCGGGCGGGCGTCCGGAGACGGTGATGCCGAAGACCACGTCCTGGCGCCCGGTCAGGCGTGCGAGCAACGCACCCCACGCGCCCTGCATGAGGGTGTTGAGGGTGAGGCTGTGCTGGCGAGCCTGCCGGGTGAGGGCTTCGGTCAACGCCTGCGGCAGGCTGAAGGTGAAGGACGACTGGCGTCCCGAGGAGGAGGCCTGCGTCGTGACGAGCCGGGTGGGCTCCTGCAGGCCTGCGAGCGCCTCGCGCCATGCCTGCTCGGCGGCGGCGCGGTCCTGCTGCTTGAACCAGGCCAGGTAGTTGCGATAAGGCGTGGCCGGAGGCAGGCTGGCGGGGTTGCCTTGGCTCGCATAGAGCGTGAACAGCTCCTTGAGCAGGATCGGCATGGACCAGCCGTCCAGCAGGATGTGGTGGCTGGTGAAGACGAAGCGTGCACGCTGGGCGGACAGGCGGATGAGCGCGAAGCGCAGCAGCGGGGCGTACGCCGGGTCGAAGGGCTGCAGGCGATCCTGTTCGAGGAAACTGGCCAGGCGGGCCTCGCGTTCATGCGCCTCGAGCGAGGCGAGGTCGATGTTCTGCCAGGGCAGTGCGATCTGGCGTGGGATGACCTGCACGGGCTCGGAGAGGTCCTGGTGCAGGAACGCGGCACGCAGGTGCGCGTGGCGCTGCATCAGCGCGCCGGCGGCGGCCTGCAGGGCGGAAGCCTGCAGGGGCCCGGTGAGCTCGAAGGCCATCTGTACGACATAGGCATCGGCCTCTTGCTCGTCGTACATGGCGTGGAACAGCAGGCCCTGCTGCAGGGCCGACAGCGGCAGGATGTCCTCGAGTGCGGGGTGCTGCTGCTCGATGCGCTCGATCTCCGGCTGCTCCAGGCTCAGGAGAGGGAAGTCCGAGGGCGTGAAGCCGCCGGCGTCGCTGCGCTGGGCGTGCAACACCAGAGCCTCGAGGGCATCGAACCAGCCCTGGGCGAGATCGCGGATGTCGTCCTCGCTGAAGAGCTCGCCGGCCCAGGCCCAGTAGGCTTGGAGCTCGGGGCCGTCGGCCTTGTCGCGCGTGAGCGCGTCCAGCGAGATCGGATGCGCCAGGGGCGCCTCGGCATCTCCGCCGCCACCCAGTGCGCCGGCCTCCGGCGCGGCAGCCCAGTCCTGCGCCTGCGGGGCAGCGAAGCGCCCTAAGTAATTGAACCCGATCTGCGGAGCCGCACCCGCGAGCACCCGGGCCGTCTCGGGGTTGAGGTAGCGCAGCAGCCCGAAGCCCAGACCGTTGTCGGGCAGGGCGCGCAACTGCTCCTTGCTCTGCTTGAGCGCACGGCCCATGTGGGCGCCGCCACGCAGGGCGTCATCGAGGTCGACGCCCTGCAGATCCAGGTGCATGGGGAAGATGCTGGTGAACCAGCCCACGGTGCGCGAGAGATCGATGTCCTCGAAGATCTCCTCGCGGCCATGGCCTTCGAGGTCGAAGAGAACGCCCGGAGCCTGCTCGGATGAGCGCTTGCGCCGCCACTGGGCCACGGCCAGGGCGAAGGCCGTCAGCAGCACGTCGTTGATGCGACCGTGGAAGAGCGTGGGCACCTGCGTGAGCAGTGCGGAGGTGAGCGTGCTCGGCAGGCTCAGCGTCAGGCGCCTGCCGGTGGCGACCGTGTCGCGGCTGGCATCGAACGCACGGTGGGACAGCAGCGAGTCCGCGGCGCCCACGATGGATGTCCACAGCGGCAGCTCGGCGAGCCGTCGTGGAGAGAATGCCTCGGCGTTCAGGCGCAGCGCCCAGCGCCGCAGGGAGCTGCTGCGGGGTTCGAGCTTGGCGCGCTCGTTGCGCTGCGCGGCCTGCCAGGCCAGTTCGAGGTCGGGTACGAGGATGCGCCAGGAGACGCCGTCGACCGCGAGGTGGTGGATCGTCAGCAGCAGGCGTCCTGGCTGGGCGCTGCCGGCGTCGAGCCAGGTAGCCTGCAGCATGCGCCCGGCCTCGGGGTTCAGACGGGATGCGGCTGCGCGCGAGGCCTCGGCGATGAGGCTGCGGCGGCCGGTCTCATCTAGTCCTTGGATGTCCAGCCGCTGCAGGATGTCCTGCGCATCGTCGGTCGTCACCGGCGCGATCTCCAGCTGCCGCTCAGCCGCATCCTTGGGCACGGGCAGGAGGCGCATGCGCAGCGCGTCGTGATGGATCAGCAGTGTCTGCAGGGCAGCGAGCAGATGCGCCTGCTGCAGGCCGGCGGGCACCTGCAGCAGCATCGACTGGTTGTACCGGCGTATCGGCCCCCCGCGCTCGATGACCCAGCGAATGATCGGTGTCGTGGGAAACGCCCCGGCGGCGACATCCGCTGTGGCATTCTGCGTCGCCAAGGGCGTGGACACTGCCGACAGCGCTTCCACGTTCTGGCACTGGAAGACGTTGCGCGGGGTGATGAGCAGCCCGGCCTTGCGCGCGCGGCTGACCAGCTGGATGGAGCTGATGCTGTCGCCGCCGAGGTCGAAGAAGTTGTCGTCGATGCCGACCTGGGGCAGGTGCAGGATCTCTGCGAAGAGGGCCGCGAGGATCTCCTCCTGGGGGGTGCGTGGTGCGCGGATGGATCGCGGGGTGAAGTCCGGGGCGGGCAGTGCCTTGCGGTCGAGCTTGCCGTTGGGGGTCAGCGGCAGAGCTTGCAGGACCACGATGGCCGCGGGGACCATGTAGTCGGGCAGGGACTGCGAGAGGCTGCGGCGCAGCGCGGCGGTGTCGATGAGGGCCTCGGCGGCCGAGTCGGCGGCCTCGGGCACCACATAGCCCACGAGCTGCTTGTGGCCGGGAGAGTCCTCGCGGGCGATGACGGCGGCCTGTGCGACCAGGGGCAGGCGTGCGAGTGCGGC
>NZ_FNPM01000032.1:0-6457 GCF_900107295.1 Variovorax sp. YR266 | reverse complement strand
GATGCCAAAAAGTGGCGGGCTTATGCTGAACCGATTGACGCAACCAAACGCCCCTGACATGTTGCTGTTCCGTAAGGCATAGCGGCTGTCGGCCAGAAGCGGTCTGCCGGGAGAGGCGCCTGCGCGAAGCCATAGGGATCAAATGCATGACTGAGGTAGCTGAGTTCTCGGTGTGGGCCAAGATTCGCCGAGACGAAAAGCGAGAATTTCGACGGTGGATGGCCGCCCAGACCGGGTGGAGAGAAATCGACGTTCACCGACTGCTAGGTGCAGCGGTGGATGCGGGTCGGCCAATTGAACTCTTCCACCTCCTGGGATGGGAGGACGTGCACGTCGAGCTTGGAAGGCTACCGGCATTCGTCGAAGCCGGAACCGAGCAACTGACGGTGACTTCATTCGCTCCAATCGAGCAAGCGCCATACTGCGCCGTTCATTCGCTGTACACGTGGAACCGAGGATGTCCTGTTTGTGAGGATAACTATGTCCATAGAAGCCGCAGAAGCAAGCCAGGGCCTTTTATGAGTGACCGTTTCGGAGCGATGCGTACAGCCGCTTAGGGCCCTGTGCTGCCGTCCACCCGACCGTTACGGATGTCTGCTTTGCAGTCTGAAGCGGGCATCGAACGCAGTCATACCAATGTCGACCGTGGCCGACGCCAGCCCTTCGCCGCAGCGGTCGAACCGCCAACGCCACAGCCGCGCTCATCGTGCGCAGGGCATCGGGTGCTCCCCGCAGCGAAATAAAGGAGGAGGGGCGCAGCCCCGGGGGACATTCGCGGAGGGGAGTACCCGGTGTCCTGTGCACGCGCCCTGAACAACGGCGCACAGAACACAACAAGAAATCAGCGCAGCGCTTCGACCAGATCCAGCACCATCCGATCAGGCCCGAATTTCTCGACGCCCTGCGTCAAAAGCGCATCGACAGCCTGCGCAATGCCATGACTGGAAGAAGACTGCTCCGCCATGTCGTTGTAGTACCCCAGGTCCTTCTTGGCATTGGCCATCGAGAACTTCAGCGAATCGGTGCTGCCCGTCAGCAGCTTGGGCTTGACGCGTTCCAGTGCCACACCGTTGCCGCCGCCCTTGGCAAGCACGTCGACAAACACATCGGGCTTCACGCCCGCGCGCTCGGCACAGGCAGCAGCCTCGCACAGCAGCGCCACGGTGCCCAGCGACACGAAGTTGTGCAGCAGCTTCATCGCGTGGCCCGCACCGATGCCGCCCACGTGCGTGACGTTCTCGGCAAAGCAGCGCAGCAGCGGCAGGCACGAGGCCAGCACCTCGGCGTCGCCACCCACCAGCAGGTTCAGCCGGCCTTCGGCGGCTTCCTTCGCGGTGCGGGTCATCGGCGCATCGATGAACTTGCCGCCCTTGGCGCTCACCGCTTCCGCCACCTTGGCGGTGGAGGCGGGCACGGCCGTCGAGCAGTCGATTACCACCGTGCCGGGGCGCAGCGCAGTCAATGCGCCCTTGTCGCCGAGCATCACGGCCTCGACCTGCGGCGTGCCGGTTACGCAGAGGATCAGCACGTCGACCTGCGCAGCAAGCGCGGCCACGTCCTTCACCGAAGTGGCGCCGGCCTTCAGCAGGCCATCGATGGGTTGGTTGCCCGCGTGCTCCAGCACGGTGAGCTGGTGGCCGTGCTTGACGATATTGCTGGCAATGCCGTGGCCCATCAGGCCGACGCCGACGAGGCCGACTTTGCGCGGCGCTTGCTGTTCAGTGGTTGTCATGTGTTGTCTTCATCCGTGCTTGATGGCGATGGTCTTGAGGGTCGTGAATCCGAGCAGGGCCTCGAAGCCCTTCTCGCGGCCGAAGCCGCTCGATTTCACGCCGCCGAAAGGCAGTTCTACACCACCCGCCGCACCGTAATTGTTGACGAAGACCTGGCCGCAGTGCAGCTTGTGCGCCATGCGCAGCTGGCGCGCGCCATCGCGGGTCCACACGCCGGCCACCAAGCCGAAGTCCGTGCCGTTGGCCAGGCGCACAGCCTCGGCCTCGTCGGCGAAGGGCATCACGACCAGCACCGGGCCGAAGATTTCGCGCTGCGCCAGGTCGCTGTCGTGCGGCACGTCGCGGAACAGCACGGCCTCCTGGTAGTAGCCGGTGGCCGACGCGTTGGGTGATACCGTGCCGCGCGCCGCCACCTTCAGGCCATTCGCCTCGGCCGTCGAGACCATGTCGCGCACCTGGCGAAACTGCTTCTCGTTGATGAGCGGACCCATGTCCAGGTCTTCGGCGGGCGTGCCCGCGCGCACGGCCGTGAAGCGCTTCGCGAGCCGCTGCACCACCTCTTCGTAGACCGATTGCTCCACCAGCACGCGGCTGCCCGCCGAGCAGGTCTGGCCGGCGTTCTGGATGATGGCGTTGAGCAGCACTGGCTCGGCCGCATCCAGGTCGGCGTCGGCGAACACGATCTGCGGCGACTTGCCGCCCAGCTCCAGCGTCACCGGGCAATGGCGCTCGGCCGCGGCCAGGCCCACGCTGCGGCCGGTCATGGTCGAGCCGGTGAACGAGATGTGGTCGATGCCCGGGTGCGCACACAGCGCCGCGCCGGCTTCCTTGCCGTAGCCCGTCACCACGTTGAGCGCGCCGGCCGGAAAGCCGACCTCAGTCGCAATCTCCGCCAGGCGCAGCAGCGACAGGCTCGCGTCTTCCGCCGGCTTCACCACGCAGGCGTTGCCTGCGGCGAGCGAGGCGCCAACGCTGCGGCCCGCGATCTGCATCGGGTAGTTCCAGGGAATGATGTGGCCCGTCACGCCGTGCGGAATGCGCACCGTCAGCACGGTGTAGCCGCGCTCGTAGGGCAGGGTGTCGCCGTGCAGCTTGTCGCAGGCGCCGGCGTAGTACTCCATGTAGCGGGCCAGCGCGGTCGCGTCGTTGCGCGCCACGCGCAGCGCCTTGCCGGTGTCGCGAGCTTCGAGCTGAGCCAGTTCCTCGTGGTGCTGCATCACGGCGGCGCCCAGCTTGGCGAGCAGGCGGCCACGCTCCAGCGCGGTCATCGCGCCCCAGGGGCCGTCGAAGTTCTCGCCCATTGCCTTGCGCGCGGCGCGCACGGCCGTGTCCACGTCGGCGGCGGTGCCGCGCGCGATCTGGCCGAATTTCTGGCCATCGCTCGGGTCGATCACGTCGATGGTGACGTTGCCTTCGGACGGCACGTGGCGGCCGTCGATGTAGTGGGTTGCGTTCATTTGCTTTGTCTCCTTGCGGCCGGTCACTTGGGTTCTGGCCAGGGGTGTTGTGCTTCGCGGATTTGCTCGAAGGCGCGGCTGAACTGCAGCACGCCCAGGTCGTCGAAACGGCGCCCGGCAATCTGCAGGCCGATGGGCAGGCCCTCGGCCGAGTAGCCGCAGTTGATCGAGGCGGCAGGCTGCTCCGACATGTTGTAGGGCACCGTGAAGCCGATGTGCTCCAGCGGCAGCATCGGGTCGTTGGTCGGCGAGGCATGGTCCGCCGGCGCGGGCATGTTGGGCGACACCGGCGAGATCACGAAGTCGTAGCCCTTGGTGGCGGCAACGGTGGCCGCGCGCGTGGCGATGAACTGGCTGTAGGCGTCGAAGATGTGCGCGCCCGAAAAACCGGCCGCGCTCTCGGCCCAGTCGCGGATGTACGGCAGGATCTTCGCGCGCCTCTCCGGCGTCATCGCCTGCATGTCGATGCACGAGCGCATGCGCCAGAAGTGGTCCATGCCCTGCAGCATCTTCGGCGTCATGAAGGGCTTGATTTCTTCCACCAGCGCGCCGGCCGCCTCGATGCGCTTGGCAGCGCGGCGCACCGCCTCGGCGATCTGCGGGTCCAGCGGCAGGCCGCAGCCTGCGTCCATGTGCAGCGCCACGCGCTTGCCCTTGATGAACGACGGGTCAACTTCGAAGGCTGTCCAGTCGATGCCCGGCGCCGGCAGTTCCGAATAATCGCGGTCGTCGGGCTGCGCAACCGAGGCCATCATCAGCGCCGAGTCGGCCACCGTGCGCGTCATCGGTCCGGCGCAGCGGCCCATGTAGGGCGTGCTCAGCGGAATGCGGCCGAAGCTGGGCTTGAGCGTGTAGATGCCGCACCAGCTGGCCGGCAGGCGCAGCGAGCCGCCGATGTCGGTACCCACGTGCAGCGGGCCGTAACCCGCGGCAGCCGCTGCACCAGCACCCGCGCTGGAGCCGCCCGGCGTGCGCGACAGGTCCCACGGGTTGCGCGAGAGTTCATGAAAGCTCGACAGGCCCGACGACAGCATGCCCAGGTCGGGCATGGTGGTCTTGGCGACCAGCACCGTACCGTCTTCCTTCAGGCGCGCGGCGGGCGGGGAGTCCTGCGTCATCGGCACGAGGTCGTAGGCGGCGGTGCCCAGCGGCATCGGGTCGCCTTCGGTCGCGAGGTTGTCCTTGATGGTCACGGGCACGCCGTCGAGCGTGCCGCGTGGCTTGCCGGCCAGCCAGCGCGCCTCGGAGGCGCGGGCCTGCTCGAGCGCAAGCTCGGGGCGGAAGAGCCAGGTCGCGTGCAGCTCGGGTTCGTAGGCCGCGATGCGCTCGTTGACCGAGCGCACCACTTCCACCGGCGAGAGCTCCTTGGCGGCGTAGGCCGCGTGCAACTCCTGCACGCTCAGGGAGTACAGGGGCTTGGTCATCGCATCAGCTCCACGAGATAGCGGCCAGGTCGTTCACCACGATCGGCATGCTCGGCCACAGGCCCTTCACTTCCTTGCGTGCGATGGTCGGGAACACCGCCTGGTACAGGAAGCCGTTGACCGCATCGGTCGCAAGCTGGCGCTGGGCCTCGGCGAGCAGATCGGCGCGGCGCTTCTTGTTCTCTTCGTTCTGGATGCTGACGAACAGGTCGCGGAACTTCTTCGAGTCGTAGCCCCAGTAGTAGTCGGGCTCGGTGTACTTCACGAGGTCGAAGGGCTCCACGTGTGCGACCATGGTCAGGTCGAAGTCGTGCGCGCCGCCGAAGGTGCCGCTGAGCCACTGGGCCCACTCGACGTTCTGGATCTTCACGTTGATGCCGATCTGCGCGAGCTGCGCCGCGATCATCTCGCCGCCCTGGCGTGCATACGAAGGCGGTGGCAGCTGCAGGCGCAGTTCGAGCGGCGTCTTCACGCCGGCCTCGGCCAGCAGCTTCTTCGCCTTCTCGATGTCGAAGGGGTTCATTGCCGTGGTGTCGATGAAGCCCGGCGCGCCCAATGCGTAGTGGCTGCCGATGGGCCTGCCGAAGCCGTCCGCCGCGCCCTGGACGATGGCGTTGCGGTCGATGGCCGCGAGGATGGCGCGGCGCACGCGCACGTCGTCCAGCGGCTTCTTGCGGTTGTTGATCGTCAGGATCACCTTGCCGCGCGTGCCGACCTCGATCACCTGGAAGCGCGGGTTGCCCTTGAACTGGCTCACCGAGCGCGTGCCCGCGCGCGGGAAGATGTCGATGTCGTTCGACAGCAGTGCGGCGGTCTGCGCGGCCGTGTCAGACATGAATCGGAAGACGAATTTCTCGGTCTTCGCAAGGTTCGGGTCGCGATAGGTCGGCGACTTCACCAGCGTGCACGAGGCGCCGCGCTGCCATGCGCTCAGCTTGTACGGGCCGGTGCCGACTGGCGCAGTGACGTTGGTCTCGGCGCTCTTGGGCTCGACGATGCAGGCGGTCGATTGCCCCAGCATGAACGGCAGGTCGGGGTTGGGCAGCGTGCTGTTCACGCCCACCATGTACTCGTCGAGCACCACGGTGCCGATCTCGCTGAAGAAGCGCTTGTCCTTGTTGGTGCTCTTGGCGCCACCTGCGCGGTCGAACGAGAACTTCACCACCGACGCGTTGAAGGGCTGGCCGTTCTCGAAGCGCACGCCCTTGCGCAGCTTGAAGACGAAGGTCTTCATGTCGGGCGACGACGTCCAGCTCTCGGCCAGCATCGGCGTGACCGAGCCGTCGGCGTTCACCTTGGTGAGCGTCTCGAAGATGTTGTACTGCGTGATCTCCGCGATGGCCGATGCGGCGCCGCTCGTCGGGTCCAGGCCTGGCGGTTCGAGCGGCATGCCGATCGTCAGCGTGTTCTTGCCGGCCTGCGCGCGCGCCTGGGGCAGGAAGACACCCGGGATTGCCGCGGCCATGGCGGAAGTCATGAGTGTGCGTCGCTTCAACATTCGATAGTTCCTGGAGGTGAGGGTGGAGGAAAAGAAAGCCTTGCCCGGCTAGCGGGACGGCGTGTGCAGAACGGCGGAAAGCAGGGTGCGCGTGTATTCGTGCTGGGCGTGCTGGAACAGGTCGGCCGGGCGGCCTCGTTCGACGATGCGGCCCTTGAAGACCACGCAGACCTCGTCGCACAGATGGTTGACCACCGCGAGGTCGTGACTGATGAGCAGATAGCTGATGCCGAACTGCTGCTGCAGGTCTTGCATGAGGTTGAGCACCTGGGCCTGCACGGATACGTCGAGCGCACTCACCGGCTCGTCGGCGACGATGAGCTTGGGGCGCGTGATGAGGGCGCG
>NZ_FNPM01000022.1:0-70367 GCF_900107295.1 Variovorax sp. YR266 | reverse complement strand
CCACGGAACTTGTAGTTCGTGGTGATGGACACGTTGCCCGTGAGATTCGGGGCGGGAGCGGCTGCCGGTGCTGCTGCGGCATCCGTCGTTGCTGTTTGCGCCAGGGCTGCGCCCGAAGCGGCGAATGCAGAGATCAACACGAGCGCGTGCTTGACTGCGATGGTGGAAGCGGCCCTGCTGGGGATTTTTTTCATGAGGCAATAGTTAAAAAAACGGAAGCGCATAGCCTAGAAGCCGCCTCATAAAAGCCTTGTAAAAAGTAGCGCCGCGCGCATAAAGATTTCATCGCGGCTTCATGCCCCGGCGCTGCCGGACCTGGTCAGACGGACAGCCTGTAACCCACCGCCGTCTCGGTCAGCAGATGGCGCGGCTGCGCAGGGTCGACTTCCAGTTTCTGGCGCAGATGCCCCATGTAGATGCGCAGATAGTGGTTCTGCTCCGTCTGCGCCGGACCCCACACAGTGATCAGCAACTGGCGTTGCGTCAGCACGCGCCCCACGTTGGCAATCAACACCGACAGGAGGCGATATTCCGTTGGCGTGAGGTGCACTTCGACACCGGCGCGCCGCACCACCCGGGCGACGTGGTCGACCTCCACCTCGCCGAAGCGAAAGACGGCTTCGGCCTCCTCCGCACCGCTGATCGGGCGCGGCCGGCGCAGCGTGGCCCGCACGCGCGCCAGCAACTCGCCGGCGCCGAAGGGCTTGGTCAGATAGTCGTCGGCGCCGGCATCCAGCGCGGTGATCTTGTCGGCCTCGCTGGTGCGTGCCGACAGCACGATGATCGGCACGGCGGACCAGCGGCGAACGTCGAGGATGAGCGATACGCCGTCGCCGTCCGGCAGTCCAAGGTCCAGAACGAGCAGGTCGGGCCTGCGGGTTCCTGCGGCCGTCAGGCCTTCGCGCAGCGTGCCGGCCTCGTGCACCTGCCAGCCTTCGGTTTCGAGCGCACCACGCACGAACCGCCGGATCTGCGGCTCGTCTTCAATGACAACGGCTGTGTGTGAGGACATGTTCTTCAGAGCTGGGCTTCCATGGATACCGGCGGGGCCCGCCGCGGCAATGTCACGACGAACTCGGCGCCACCGTCCTGCGAGTTCGAGGCAGTCACGTCTCCGCCGTGCGCATTGACCACGGCCTTGCAGATGGCAAGACCCAGGCCGACGCCAGGCGTGGCCGATTCCGCCTGCCCACGCGTGAACTTGTCGAACAGCGTCTGCTCATGGCCCTTCACGACGTCGGGCAGGCCGGGCCCGTGGTCGCGCACCGTGAGCACCAGGGCGGCGTCGGTGACGGAGCCGCTCGCCACGATCGGCGGCGCGCCGTATTTCGCGGCGTTTTCCAGCAGGTTGACGAGCACGCGCTCGATGAGCACGGCGTCGAACTCGACGAGCGGCAAGTCGACCGGCAGCACCGTCTGCACATGCACGCCGCCCAGCGCCGGTTCGGCCGCCCGGATCGCCGACCCGAGGACTTCTTCCACCGACTGCCAGTCGCGCCGCAGGTTCACCGCGCCGCCGGCAATGCCGCTTTCGAGGCGCGCCATGTCCAGCAGATTGCTGACCAGCGCGTGGAGCTGGTGTGCCTGCGAGACGATTGCGCGAGCGGCCTCCACGTGCTCGTCGGACGGCAGGTTCTGCAGCGACTCGGCCAGTGCGATCAACGCTGTGAGCGGGGTGCGCACATCGTGTGAAATCGCTCCGAGCAAGGCGTTGCGCAGGCGCTCCGATTCCATTTCGACCACCGCCTGCTGGGCCACCTCGACGTAATGCACGCGCTCCAGCGCGATGGCGATCTGCCGCGCCAGCGTCTCGAGTTGCTGCGCCTGCTCGGGAATCAGCAGCCAGCGCGGCTGCGCCGGCGACAGCGCGAGCACGCCGCGAATGCGCATCGGCGCCTGCAGCGGCACGTAGTGCCAAGGTTGTGCCGCCAGCGTGGCGGTTGCGAGTCCGGCCGGCTGGCCCTGGCGAAACGACCAATCGGCGACGGAGGCGTCGAATCCCTTGGGTGCCTGCGACGGCATCACGAGACGGTCGTTCGCGTCCGTCACCAGCACCAGCGCACGGCCGCCGAAATGGCCTTCGACCGCCGCTGCTCCGAGCTCGACAACCTGCGTGCTCTCGAGCGCAGCCGACAGCTCGCGCGTGAGTTCGAACAGCGATTGCGCCCGTCGCTCGCGGCTGGCGGACACGCCGGCCGCGAAGCGCAGCCCGGCCGTGAGCTGCCCCACCAGCAGGCCGACGCCGAGCATGACGACGAAGGTCAGGACGTACTGCACGTCGCTGACGCTGAAGGACAGCCGCGGCGGCACGAAGAAATAGTCGAAGGCCGCAACATTGAGCAGCGCAGCGAAAGCCGCCGGTCCGCGCCCGAAGCGCAGCGCCGAACCGACTACGCCGAGCAGGAACAGCATCACGATGTTGGTCAGCTCCAGCACATTCGACAGCGGCATGGCAACCAGCGTGATGCCCACGCTGATCGCCGCGGTAAAGGCGTAGCCGGGCCATCGCGCCCGTGGCCTGTCCGTGTCTTCCACGTTGTCGTCGGCAAGCCGGCCGGGACGCCCATGCGCGATTCGCCGGGAGCTTTCGGCTCGCGCGACCTCGACGATGTCGAGGCCTGGAGCGTGGCGGGCGAGCTCACGCGTCAGCACGGCCGAAGGCCACCATCGCAGCCAGCCTTCGGCCGCTTCGGCACGCCCCACGACCAGCGTTGCGCAGTTGAGCCGCTGGGCTTGCCCGGCAAGTTCCGCCGCGACGTCGACGCCAGTCAGCACCGCAGTCACTGCGCCCAGTTCCTCGGCCAGCTTCAGCACCGCGAGAATGCGGTCGCGCTCCGCCGCGGCCAGCCGCTGCAGCCTGGGCGTCTCGACATACGCCGCATGCCAGCGCACATTGAGCTGGCCCGCGAGCCGCGCCGCCGTGCGCACCGTCTGCGCCGCGCCTTCATGCGGGCCCACGCAGGCGAGGATCGCGCCCGAGGTGTTCCAGGCCTGCAGCTCGCGGCCCTGCCCGTTGCCGCCAGCGCCCGATTGCTCCACGCGCCAGCCGCGCACGTCGTCTTCCACATGCTCGGCGGTGCGGCGCAGTGCGATCTCGCGCAATGCGATCAGGTTGCCCTTGCGAAAGAAGTTCTGCGCAGCGCGCTCGGCCTGCTGCGGCAGATAGACCTTGCCGGCCGCGAGCCGCGCCGTGAGCTCGTCGGGCGTGACATCGACCAGCACCACCTCGTCGGCCTCGTCGAGCACGGTGTCGGGCACGGTCTCGTGCACGCGCACGCCGGTGATCGCGCCGACCGTGCCGTTGAGGCTTTCGAGGTGCTGCACGTTGAGGGCAGACCACACCTCGATGCCCGCGGCCAGCAGTTCCTGTACGTCCTGCCAGCGCTTGGCGTGGCGCGAGCCGGGGGCGTTGGTGTGAGCCAGTTCGTCGACCAGCAGCACGGCGGGCTTGCGCGCGAGCGCGGCATCGAGATCGAATTCGGCGAGAGTGCGGCCGCGGTAGTCCAGCTCGCGCAGCGGCAGTGTGTCGAGCCCCGTGAGCAGCGCGGCGGTTTCGGTGCGGCCGTGGGTCTCGACCACGCCAATGAGCACGTCGCGCCCGGAGGCGCGCTCGCGCTGCGCGGCGCTCAGCATGGCCCAGGTCTTGCCGACACCGGCACTGGCGCCGAAGTAGATGCGCAGCTTGCCGCGCAGTGCGCGCGCTTCGTCGTTTCGCAATTGGGCCAGCAGGGCATCGGGGTCCGGGCGAATGACATCTTGCATGGACAAGGCCTGCTAGCGTTGCGTGGGGCCCTTGCGCGAAGCAGGACCGCTTGCCTTGGACTCCCTGCGCCTGGCTCCACGCGCATGCCGGCGCGCAGTGCGGGACACGATGAACCACGCGAACCCCAGAGGAATGAACAGCGCCGCCATCGCGCAAAGGACGTGGAACAGGTCAGTCACCATGGTGCAGCTCGCGCGACGCGGGAGTCGTCGCTCCTTACTTCACCTTGTCGAGGGCAATGTTGAGCGACAGCACGTTGACGCGCGACTCGCCCAGCAAGCCGAACAGCGGAGCCTGGGTGTTGCTTGCAATCAGCGCGTTGACCTGCTCGATCGGCACGCCGCGTACGCGCGCCACGCGCGCGGCCTGGTATTGCGCGGCGGCGGGGCTGATGTCGGGGTCGAGCCCGCTGGCCGAAGCCGTGACGAGGTCGACCGGCACCGGCGCGGTGTTGCCCGGATCGGCCGCGCGCAGCGCCTCGACGCGCGCCTTCACCGCATCGGTCAGCGCGGGGTTGAGCGGCCCCTGGTTGGAGCCGCCCGAGGCGGTCGCGTTGTAGGGCTGCGGCGCGGTGGCCGACGGACGACCCCAGAAGTGCTTCGGGTCGCTGAAGTTCTGGCCGATGAGCCTGGAGCCCACGGTCGTGCCGTCGAGCACGATCAGGCTGCCCGCCGCCTGCGAAGGAAACACCGCCTTCGCGGCGCCGGTGACGGCCATCGGATAGATCAGGCCGGTGAGTGCGCTCAGCAGCGCAAAGACCACGAGTACAGGGCGAACGATATTGCCGTTGTTGTTCATGATTGGGAACTCCTCAGACGAGATGGACGGCTACAAGAAGCCAGTCGATCAACTTGATGCCGATGAAGGGGACGACCAGGCCGCCCAGGCCATAGATGGCAAGGTTGCGGCGCAGCAGCGCGGCGGCGCCGACGGGCCGGTAGCGCACGCCCTTCAATGCCAGCGGAATCAGGAACACGATGACCAGCGCGTTGAAGATCACCGCGCTCAGGATGGCCGACGACGGGCTCGCGAGCCGCATCACGTTCAGCGCGCCCAGCTGCGGATAGGTCGATACGAAGATCGCCGGAATGATGGCGAAGTACTTCGCTACGTCGTTCGCAATCGAGAAGGTGGTGAGCGAGCCGCGCGTCATCAGCAGCGCCTTGCCGGTTTCCACCACTTCGAGCAGCTTGGTCGGGTTGGAGTCGAGGTCGACCATGTTGCCGGCCTCCTTCGCAGCCTGCGTGCCGCTGCCCATGGCCACGGCCACGTCGGCCTGCGCGAGCGCGGGGGCGTCGTTGGTGCCGTCGCCGGTCATGGCCACGAGGCGGCCTTCGGCCTGGTACTGGCGGATGAGCGCGAGCTTGTCTTCGGGCGTGGCTTCGGCCAGGAAGTCGTCGACGCCGGCTTCGGCTGCGATGGCCGCGGCGGTGAGCTTGTTGTCGCCGGTGATCATCACCGTCTTGATGCCCATGCGGCGCAGCTCGGCAAAGCGCTCCTTGATGTCGGTCTTGACGATGTCCTTGAGCTCGACCACACCAAGCACGCGGTTGCCTTCGGCCACGGCCAGCGGCGTGCTGCCGCGACGGGCCGCTTCTTCGGCCGCGCGCAGCACCTCGGGCGCCATGCTGCCGCCTAGCGCCTCGACGTGGCGGCGCACCGCATCGACCGCGCCCTTGCGCAGCTGGACGGCATCAGTGTCGAGGCTGTTGGGCGCGGCGGGCAGGTCGACGCCGCTCATGCGGGTCTGCGCGGTGAAGGGCACGAAATGCGCGCCCTCGACCGACGTCGCTGCGTCGAGGCCGTCGCGGCGGGCCAGCTCCACGATGCTGCGGCCTTCGGGCGTTTCGTCGGCCAGCGATGCGAGCATCGCAGAGCGGGCCAGGCGGGCTTTCGGAATGCCGGGCGCGGGCAGGAACGAAGTGGCCTGGCGGTTGCCGTGCGTGATGGTGCCGGTCTTGTCGAGCAGCAGCACGTCGACGTCGCCGGCGGCTTCCACCGCGCGGCCCGAGGTGGCGATCACGTTGGCCTGCATCATGCGGCTCATGCCGGCCACGCCGATGGCCGACAGCAGGCCGCCGATGGTGGTCGGGATCAGGCACACCAGCAGCGCGACCAGCGCGGTGAGCGACACCACGGTTCCCGCATTGGATGCACCGACGCTGAATATCGAGAACGGCAGCAGCGTGGCGGTGACGATCAGGAACACCAGCGTGAGCGCAACCAGCAGGATGGTGAGCGCGATTTCGTTGGGCGTCTTCTGGCGCTTGGCGGCCTCGACCATGGTGATCATGCGGTCGAGGAACGACTCGCCCGGGTTCACCGAGACGCGCACCACCAGCCAGTCGGACAGCACGCGGGTGCCGCCGGTCACAGCCGAGAAGTCGCCGCCCGATTCGCGCACCACGGGCGCCGATTCGCCGGTGATGGCGCTTTCGTCGACCGAGGCCACGCCTTCGATGACTTCGCCGTCGAGCGGAATGACGTCACCGGTCTCGACCAGCACGACGTCGCCCTTGCGCAGGTTGGGCGCCTGTTCGGGCAGCCACTGCGCGCCATGGTGCGGCTCATGCAGCTTCTTGGCCCAGGTGTCCTTGCGCAGGCCGCGCAGCGAGGCGGCCTGCGCCTTGCTGCGGCCTTCTGCCAGTGCTTCGGCGAAGTTGGCGAACAACACGGTGAACCACAGCCAGATGGTCACGGCCAGCACGAAGGCGGGCTTCATGCCGGTGTCGCCCGGGAAGCTCATCGCATGCACCCAGAGCAGCGTCGTCAGGATGCTGCCGATGTAGACGATGAACATCACCGGATTGCGCCACTGCACCCGCGGGCTCAGCTTGGTGACGGAGGCCCAGAGGGCGGGCCGCAGGAGCGCTGCATCGAACAGCGAAAGGGAAGTATTGGTCTTTGTAGTCATGGTCCGGGCCTCACTTCGCCCACAGCATCAGGTGCTCGACGACCGGTCCCAGCGCGAGCGCCGGCACGTAGTTGAGCAAGCCCACCAGCAGCACGGTGCCGATCAGCAGCGTCACGAACAGCGGCCCATGCGTGGGCATGGTGCCGGCCGTGACCGGAAGGCGCTTCTTGGCGGCGAGCGCGCCGGCAATGGCGAGCACCGGCACGATCACGCCGAAGCGGCCGAACCACATGACGACCGCCAGCAGCGCGTTGTAGAACGGCGTGTTGGCCGACAAGCCCGCGAAGGCGCTGCCGTTGTTGTTGCCGGCCGAGGTCAGCGCGTACAGGATCTCCGAGAACCCATGCGCGCCGGGGTTGGCGATGCCGGCCTTGCCCGCATCGGCGATCACGGCAACGGCCGTGCCGGCCAGCACCAGGATCGGCGTCACAAGAATGGCGACCGAGGTGAGCTTCATCTCATAGACCTCGATCTTCTTGCCGAGGTACTCGGGCGTGCGGCCGATCATCAGGCCGGCGATGAACACCGCCAGGATCGCGAAGATCAGCATGCTGTAGAGCCCGGTGCCCACGCCGCCGAACACCACTTCGCCGAGCTGCATCAGCACCATGGGCACCATGCCGCCGAGCGGGGTGAGCGAGTCGTGCATGGCGTTCACCGCGCCGCACGAGGCGGCCGTGGTGATGGCGGCGAAGAGGGCCGAGGCGTCGATGCCGAAGCGCACTTCCTTGCCTTCCATGTTGCCGCCGCTTTGCAGCACGCTCGACACCTGGTCGACGCCCAGCGGCGTCAGCAGCGGGTTGCCGGCCTGCTCGGCGGGGGTGAGCACGACCACGGCGATGACGAAGATCACCGTCATGGCCGCGAGCACGGCCCAGCCCTGGCGGATGTCGCCGACCACGCGGCCGAAGGTGAAGCACAGCGCCGCCGGGATCACGAAGATCGCGAGCATCTGCAGCAGGTTCGCAAACGCCGTCGGGTTCTCGTACGGATGCGCCGAGTTGGCATTGAAGAAGCCGCCGCCGTTGGTGCCGAGCATCTTGATGGCTTCCTGCGAAGCAACCGGGCCCATGGCGAGCGTCTGCGTCTTGGTGGTGGCGTCTTCCATCACCGGCTGGCCCTTGTCGTCCTTCAGCGGCTGGCCATTGGCGTCGTTCTTCGGCTGCTGGAAGGCGGTGGTCTCGAGCGTGTCCACGGTCTTGTAGGCGTCGAAGTTCTGGATCACGCCCTGGCCCGCGAGGAGCATCGCGAGCACGAAGGAGATCGGCAGCAGAAGCCAGGTCGTGATGCGCGTGACATCGACCCAGAAGTTGCCCACGAAACCCTTGCCGTCGGTGCGGCGCGCCGCAAAGCCGCGCACCAGCACGAAGGCCACTGCAATGCCCGTGGCGGCGGAGAAGAAGTTCTGCACCGTGAGGCCGAGCATCTGCGTGAGATAGCTCATGGTCGATTCACCGGCATAGCCCTGCCAGTTGGTGTTGGAGACAAAGCTCACAGCGGTGTTGAAGGCCGAGTCGGGCGACACGGCCGTCATGCCCGCCGGGTTGAACGGCAGCCAGCCCTGCAGTCGTTGCAGGCCATAGACAGCCAGTGCACCGACCGCGTTGAACGCGAGCAGCGCAAAGGCGTAGCTGCGCCAGTGCATGGAGTTGTCGGGCGAGACCCCGGCAAGCTTGTAGAGAGGTGCTTCGACGCGTTGAGTCCAACGCGGCATATGGCCATTGCACATCGCCGCCAGAAAACGTCCGAGCGGCCATGCAAGCAACAGCAGCACGACGAGATAGAAGGCCAGAAGCCCCCAGGCCGAGCTACTCATGATCAGAACTCCTCGGCGCAGATGAGCGCAAAGACGAGGTAGGCGAACAGGATCACGGCGATAAGCCCGGCGAACCCGTAGAGGACTTCAAGTCCGATCATGGCCGTTCTCCCTTGGGCGTATCGAGCTTGTGCAGCCCGACTACCAGTTCGGCCACTACGACCCACATGACCGCAATGGCGGCAATCCACACGATGTCCATTCATCACTCCTGCAAACGAAACAAGTCAGTGAGTCTCTGCAGGCGCGCGTAAAAACAGGGATAAATCTTGGGAGCGGGCTGTAAAAAGAATATAAAAATCCGGAGAGCGCGGTATGCGAAGGAACGACGCATCGCTTTGAAACAAGCGAAAGCACGTGCCCCTTGACGGCTGCCGGTAGGCCAAGGCTGCGGTTCGCCGCAGTGACAGCGCTCGAAAGACCCCACAAAGGACCTCGATGAACGCGATCAAAGAAGCACGCCAGATCATCACGGCCGACCCGAACGGCGAGGAGTCCCTGACTCTGGCCCGACTCGTGCTGGCCCTGGAATCCGAGGGCGACTTCCCTCTTGCCAGCCTCTACACGCTGAGCCTCGGCACCTTCAGTCTTGCGATGGAAATCCTGAAGGAGTGGCGGCTCGACCGCTACTACGCGAGAAAGGGAAAGCTGCTGGATGTGTCCTATCAGGCGCAGGTCCTGGCAGCACACTGAAACTCCGCCAGAGGCCGCACCTTGGAACGCACCATGGTCCCGGCAAGCCAGCTCCGGGTCATCATCGACGAGGTTGAACCTCACGCGTTTTCCTGGACGCTCATGGAGCGCAAGGAGACGGGCATCATCGATGTGCAGGTGGCGCGCTCTCCGAAGAACTTCCCTGAATTCGATCTTGCATTGGAAGACGGCTTTCTCGCGCTGAAGGAGTTGGCGCGCGAGCACAAGCGCTGATTGACGGCGACGTCGTCAGCCAGCGAGATGGAAGCTGTTTTCCGCTCTTGAGGGTTGACGGCAGCCGCGTTGGCGGGGATGAAAGTGACGCACGAAATTACGGCCGTCGGCACCTTGCGGGCGCGGACGGCCGCAATCGCGTGCGGCAACGCGAATCTTGGCTTATGCCTCGTAGTGGCTGAGGAACAGGTCTACCGCCGCATTGGCGATCTGCCGCTGCGCACGCGGCGCCAGCTTGGGCTGGCCCAGCGCGACCTGCGGCCAGAAGGCCACGCCCTTGACCAGGCTCTCCAGTTGCTGCGCGGCCAATGAAGCGTCGCCTGCCTTCAGGCGGCCGTCCTTCTGTGCGGCGCGAATCCAGCCGAGCACCCCGCCTTCCTTCTGGCCCAGGCGATTCATCATCTCCTGCACGCGTTCAGGCGAATGGATGGCGGCCGCGATGGCCACGCGTGCGAGGTCGAGAAAGTTGTCGTCGGCCAGCAGGGACATTTTCTGCATCAGCAGCGCGAGCAACTGCTCGCGCACCGGCGCATCGGCGCGATAGGGCAGCTCTTCCTGGCTCGCGGCGCTTTCCCACAGCACGCGCAGGATCTCGGCGAAGAGTTCGTCCTTGCTCGGAAAGTGGTTGTACAGCGTGCGCTTCGAAACCTCGGCGCGGGCGGCGATCTTGTCGACGCTCGTAGCCTCGAAGCCGCTGGCGCGGAACTCGGCGATGGCGGCCTGGACGATCGCCTCGCGCTTGCGGTCGGTAAGACGTATAGCCTGGGTCATTGGCGGATTTTACACCGCTGAGTTTACTTTTTTGAATTTCGCTGTACACTCCGAAAAATTACACCGCGTGGTGTACTTTTTATCCTCCCTCTTGATCGGAGTGCTCCGCATGACCAACCAGTCCCTCTGCCTTCGCCGCAGCGAGCCCGTCGTTCGCGCCTCGTCGCCGCGACAGCTTGACGGCAAGTTCCGCAACGTCGTGCCACGCGAGGAACCCGGTTTCGCCAAGACGCTCGCCATCGCCTGGCGCATATTGACGCAGAAGCCCGACACCACGGTGCCGCGCGCGCCGATTCCGGTGCAGCCCCTCAGCGCGGCAGCACTGGCCGCCGCACCCGACGCGAGCCTGTTCCGTCTCGGGCATTCCACCCTGCTCCTGAAGCTCGCCGGCGAGTTCTGGCTCACCGACCCGGTGTTCTCCGAACGCGCATCACCGTTCCAGTGGATGGGGCCGAAGCGCTTTCATGCGCCGCCCATTGCCATCGACGATCTGCCGCCGATCAAGGGCGTGATCCTGTCGCACGACCACTACGACCATCTGGACCACGCCGCCATCATGAAGCTGGCGCCCAAGGTGGATGTGTTCATCACGCCCATCGGCGTGGGCGACCGCCTGATCGCCTGGGGCGTGGACGCGGCCAAGGTGCAGCAGCTCGACTGGTGGCAGCAGACGGCTGTGGCGGGCGTGCGGCTGGTGGCGGTGCCGGCGCAGCATTTTTCCGGGCGCAGCCTTACCGACAGCGACCGCACCCTGTGGGTGTCGTGGGTGATCATGGCCGGCGACCTGCGCCTGTTCTTCAGCGGCGACACCGGCTACCACGCCGACTTCAAGACCATCGGCGAGCGCTTCGGCCCCTTCGATGTGACGATGCTCGAAACCGGCGCCTACGACGCACAGTGGCCCGAGGTGCACATGCAGCCCGAAGAAACGCTGCAGGCCCATCTCGATCTCAAGGGCCGCTGGCTGATGCCCGTGCACAACGGCACCTTCGACCTGGCGATGCACGCCTGGCACGAGCCCTTCGACCGCATCCAGGCACTGGCTGAAGCAGCCGGCATCGAGCTGGCCACACCGGCCATGGGCGAACAACTGTCGCTGGCCCAGCCGCACACGGGGCGGCGCTGGTGGCGCGAGCTCTAGCAGCAAACTCCGCATCGAAGGCACCCGCACAAAATAGAGAATGATTCTCATCCGTACGCATGAGATAAACTTCGCGTGAATTCTCTTTGAGTACTGCGCGCTTGCACGCGGCGCGGGCTCGCACGCTCCATGCACAAGCTTCTTCTGGCAACGCCACTCGCGCTCGCGGGCGCCGTTTCTTACTCTCACGCACAAACGCCCGATCCCGCCTCCGATGCGTCCGGGCAACTCAGCACAGTCACGGTGCAATCCAGCGCGACCAATGGATTCGTCGCGAACACCGTGGAGGCCGGCACATTCCGGGGCGCCAACATCCTGGAGGTTCCCGCGACGGTCAACACGGTCACGAGCGATGTGTTCGAGCTCCAGGGCGCGACAGGTATCTACGACGTGCTGCGCAACACCGCCGGCGTGACGCGCCAGCAGAACGGCGGCGACACCTTCGACCAGCTCGTGATCCGCGGCATCGCGGTCGAGAACCGGACGAACTACCGGCTCAACGGCTCCCTCGCAATTCCCAACGTCTCCGAGATCCCCATGGAGAACAAGGAGCGTGTCGAGGTGCTGAAGGGAGCCTCGGCGCTCTACTACGGCTTCACCACGCCGGCCGGCATCATCAACCTGGTGACCAAGCGCGCCGGCAGCACGCCGGTGACTTCCGTCGGCCTCACCGTCGACGACAAGGGCTCCTTGCAGGCCTCCACCGACATCGGGCGCCAGTTCGGCGACCAGAACCAGTTCGGGGTGCGAATCAACGCGGCCGGCGGCCGCGTCGGCTCCAACATCGACGGCATAGACGGCAATCGCAGGTTCGTGTCGGCCGCTTTCGACTGGCGCGTCAACAGCCGCCTCACCCTCAAGGCCGACGTCGAAAACTACCGCAAGCGCATCACCGAGCAGGCCGGCATCACGAGGCCGGCGGCCGTCAACGGCGTGATCACCCTGCCAGCCCTGCCCGACCCGAACAGGCTGCTGGGCCCGGCCTGGGCGGTCTTCGACGCCGAAGTCACCAACACCCAGTTGCGCGCCGACTATTCGCTCAGCGACAACTGGGCACTGACGGTGGAAGCCGGTCACTCCGAAGCCGAGCGCGACCGCAGGCTCGCCAGCTTCAGCAACTACAACGTGCTGACCGGCGCAGGCCGCATCACCGGCAACGACCAGAGCCTGAAGCAGACCTCCGACCTGTTCCGCACGGAGCTTTTCGGCACCTTCTCGACCGGCAGCATGCAGCACGAACTCACCATCGGCGCCGCGCAGAGCAAGAAAACTCAGGATCCGATCTACCAGCGCAACTACGGCGGCGCGAGTACCGCGCAGAACCTGTACAACCCGGTCGTCATCGGCTACCTGCCGCTGACCGCGCTCCCGACCCGGCCCACCACCGGGGCGCAGGACAGCAAGGAACTGGGCCTCTACGCACTCGACCGCATCACCTTCTCGCCGCAATGGCAACTGGTGGTCGGTGCGCGCCATACGCACTTCGAGAGCACGCAGGGCGCAAGCGCCACGATCCCCCTGATCGCATTCGACGTGCGCAAGACCACACCGCTCGCGGCGCTCAGCTACAAGTTCACGCCGGACCTGATGGGCTACGTGTCGTACGCGCAAGGCGTCGAGGAAGGCGAAATCGCACCCGCCGGCACCACCAACCAGAACGCCCACATGCCGCCCGGCGTGAGCAAGCAGAAAGAAATCGGCCTGCGCTGGCTCACCAGCGGCGGCATGCTGCTGTCCGGCGCCCTGTTCGACATCGAACGCCCGGGCGCCTACACCAACAGCGCCAACACCTTCGTGGCCGACGGCCGGCAGCGCTACCGCGGCCTCGAACTCTCGGCACAGGGCCGCCTGACCCGCGCACTCGCTTGGCAACTCTCGGCCCAATCGCTCGACGCAGAGTTCCGCGACATCAACGCGCAGTACAACGGGAAGATGCCCGAGAACACCGCCAAGCAGACGGCCAGCGCCTTCCTCTCGTACGACATCGCGGCAGTGCCGGGCCTGTCGGTCAACGGCGGGGCCTACTACACGGGGCGGCGCCCGGTGGACGACCTGAACCAGGCGTTCATCGGCGGAAACACCATCTTCGGCCTGGGCGCCCGCTACGTCACGCAGCTGTTCGGCAAGCGCACCCTGTGGCAGATCAACATCGACAACGTCGCCGACAAGCGCTACTGGGCGGCGGCCGGCACGCGGCTGGCCGTTGGAACGCCGCGCTCGGTCAAGGCAACGCTGAAGATCGATCTCTGACACCAACAACAACCCAGCCGCGCCCACGGCGGCCCCAACCCCACTTCCCGACATGGCCCTCCTGAGGCGCGCCTGGTTCCAGATCCACTGGTTCATCGGCATCACGGCCGGGTCCGTGCTCGTGCTGATCGGGCTGACCGGCGCCACGCTCTCCTTTCGCGCCGAGATCATCGACGCGATCAATCCCGAACTGCGCCATGCGCCCAACCCGGGCGGCGCGGCGGCGCTGTTGCCCGCGGCACTGGCACAGCAGCTGCAGGCGGCGCATCCGAAGCGCCGGATCGTCACGCTCACCGTGTTTGCCGAACCCGGGCGGCCAGCGCGCGTCAACTTCGCCCCACCGGAAGGCCAGCGCCAGGGCGAAGTGCGGCTGGTCGATCCATGGACGGCCGAGCTGCTGCCCGAGCCGAAGGGAGACGCCTTCTTCGAGATTGTCGAAAGCCTGCACCGATGGCTGCTGCTGCCCCGCGACACAGGCAAGCCCGTCACCGGCACCCTGGCCACGGGCCTGCTGATCCTGGCGTTGTCGGGCCTCTATCTGCGCTGGCCGCGCCGGCCGCTTGCCTGGCGGGCCTGGTTGAAGCTGGACTTCGCGCTCACCGGTCGCGCATTCCTCTGGAACCTGCATGCGGTGGTCGGCACCATTGCGCTGCTGGCGTACCTGGCCTCCAGCCTGACGGGCCTCTACTGGGGCTTCGATGGTGTGCGAACGCTGGTCGACAACGCAGCAGGCGAAGGTCGCATGGTCCGCACGCAGCGCATGCAGGCCGGCGGCGCGGCTGCCAAGGCAACTGCGGCGCCCAAGCCCGACCTGCAACGAGTGTGGCAATCCTTCCTGCAGGAAACCAACGGCGACTGGAGCCTGGTCACGCTGCGCATGCCCACGCGCAACGCAACGCAGATCGAAGCGACCTACCTGCGCGCCAACCCCGAGCACGAGCGCGCGCGCAACCGTCTCTATCTCGACGCCGTCACCGGTGAAGCCACGCAGCATGAACGCTACGCCGACAAGCCATTGGCGGGCCGGCTGGTCAACAGCATCTATCCGCTGCACATGGGAACCTACTGGGGCCTGCCGGGCCGCATCGTGATGACGCTCAGCAGCCTGGGGCTGTCGCTGTTCGCGATCACGGGATGGATGCTCTATCTCGGGCGCCGGCGCACGAAGCGCGCGGTGCGCGACGAACGCGCACGCCTCAGCCCGGCCCTGCCACCGGACAGCCACGGCGCCGAGCCCGTGCTGCTCACCTTCGCGACCCAGACCGGCCATGCAGAGCGCGTCGCGTTGCAGACGGCGGCGGTGCTGCAATCGGCCGGCGTCGCGGTGGTGCTGCAGCCACTGGTGCGCCTGAGCGTGGATGCGCTGCAGCGCTACCGCAAGGTGCTGCTGGTGGCCAGCACCTTCGGCGACGGCGATCCGCCAGACAGCCTGCGCGCCTTTGCACGCCAGTTCGCGCGACAGACCGGTTCCGGCTTGCAGCACGTGCACTACGGTTTGCTCGCATTGGGCGACAGGCACTACGCCAACTTCTGCGGCTTCGGCAGGGCGCTCGACCACGATCTGCGCGGCCATGGCGCTCAGGCGTTGTTCCCGATGATCGAAGTGAGCAACGGCGATGCCGGCGCCCTCGCGCGCTGGCAGCAGTCGCTGGCCGACGCGTTCGCGGTGCAGGTCGACACGTGGCAAAGACACCAGCCGAAGGTGGCACCCTTCGAGCCGTGGCGCCTCGTGCGCCGCACCCTGCTCAACGCAGGCAGTCAAGGTGCCCCCCTCTTCGAGATCGAACTGGCCCGCCCCGATTCGGAAGCCTGGAAGCCAGGCGCACTCGTCGAACTGCTGCCGCGCCAGGCTGGCCCCGCAGTCGAGCGGGCCCTGCGCGACGCCGGGCTCGACGGACGAACACTCGTCCGCTTCGATGGCCATGAGCGCACGCTCGAAGATGCCCTGTCTCGCAGCACGCTTACGACAGCGACATCCGCCGCAACCGCGCAGGCGTTGGCCGACACACTGGTGCCGCTGGCGCCGCGCAGCTACTCGGTGGCATCGATCACAACGGACGGTTGCGTGCAATTGCTGGTGCGCCAGGTCCGCCACGATGACGGACTGGGCATCGCATCGGGCTGGCTGACCGCCTCGGCTCCCGCTGACGCCGCCATCGAGCTGCGCCTGCTGCCCAATCCCGGTTTTGCGCTGGTCGACGACGAGGTGCCGTGCATCTTCATCGGCAACGGTTCCGGCTTCGCGGGCCTGCGCGCGCATCTTCGCGAACGCGCGCGGCGAGGACACGGGCGCAACTGGCTGGTCTACGGCGAGCGGAACGCCGCGCACGATTCCTTCTGCGCCACGGACATCGCGCAATGGCAGGCCGCCGGAGCGCTTGAGCGCGTCGACCTGGTGTTCTCCCGCGACCAGGCCCAACGCCGGTACGTGCAAGACCGGTTGCGCGAGGCTGCTGATGCGTTGCGGCAACGGGTTGCCGAGCGTGCCGTGATCTATGTCTGCGGCAGCCTCGAAGGCATGGCTCCGGGCGTCGATTCGGCGCTGCGCGAGGCTCTGGGTGAACAGGTCTTCGATGACCTGGTCGCGCAGGGCCGCTATCGCCGCGATGTCTATTGAGTCACGGCGGGACGCCGTACCCGGCGAGGGCCCGGCTCATGTGCAGCATCCCGAAGAGATTGGTCTCGAGTTGCTCGCGCTACTGCTTGCGCGTTGTCTTCCGTGGCTCGATGTCCATCCCCGAGATGCCGTTGACGAACAGCTGAGTCGCGATCGGCACCATCTGCTCGTAGGTGAAGCGCCCCTCGGGGCGGAACCAGGTGAACATCCAGTTGAGCATGCCGAACAGGAACATCTGTCGAGCTGACGATCGTCGGCGCCTTGAAACGGGTCTTGCGCCGATCCGCAGAAATCCGGATGCGCACGAAGACGATCTTCAAAACCCCGCGAAGGGCCTCGCGACTTCGCCGGCGGCCACGAAGCGGCGCTCGCGCATCCATTTGGTCATGACCCACTTCTCGCCCCGGGTCACGATCGCACTGGCGTGCAGGGAGCGCGTGTCGACGCGGCCGTTTTCATCGGCGTACTCGAAGTAGCAGGCATTGCCGCGAATCGGCGAAACCGCCAGGCCAAGCTGCGGAAAGACGGTCTGGCCGCCGTCCTGCACGTCGTTGAGATAGGTCACCAGGGTGCTCACGCGCTGGCCGCTTCGCGCGATGGATTCGCGGTTGGCGACGTTGGTGGGCGCCAGGTAGTCGTAGTGAGGCTCGCTCCCCGCGCCGGTCGGGTAGTACAGCACCTGCAGCCCCTCGCCGTTTTCCAGCGGAAGGTTCATCAGCGCCGACAGGCGCCGGTCGAGACGGGCGACCAGGTCGTTCTCGCCCAGGCGGAAGAACATGCCCCAGCTGGCGCGCTTGTCGCTCACCACATCGCGGCCGCTCATCGGATCGACCAGCGTGGAAGGCTTCAGGCGCGGGCGCGCCATTTCGATGATGCCCTTGCACTCGTCGGCATCCACGACGTTGCCGAGCGCGGCAAAGACCGGGTCTTCGCCGCGCGAGTGCACGACGATCTCGCGGTCGGCCGCCAGGATGCGCGTGCCCGGTGCGAGTCGCGCCACGGGCCTGGATGAAGCTTCGTCCGGCAGTTCGATGGCGTCGGCCGGCATCGCTGCGCCACGCTGGCGCGCATCGACATAGGCCGCGACGATGGCCTGCGCCGCGCGCTCGTTCATGCCTTGCTTGAGCATGGTGGCCACCAACGCGTGCGGCGCCTGGCCGGCATTGAGGTTGTGCGTGAGCCAGCGGCCCAGGTCAGGCGAGAAGCGGATGACGGTGCTCATGAGGCACCACAGGTGCGAGTCAAACCGGCCCCATCCGGGCGACCCAGCCCTTGTCGCCGAGCGTGAAGCCCTGGCGAAGCTGCAGCTGCCCGCCCGCGCCATTCGTGATGCGCGTGATCATCGGGAACACGCGCTGTGCGTCGGCGTTCTGCATCCACGGCACCGTGTCGATCTGGTAGGTGTAGCTCACCACCACCAGCGGATGGCTTGCGTCGGATGCATCGACCTTGACGTCGACGATCTTCTCGCGCTTGAGGTGCGCCACGCAGAAGTCGTTGGCGTGCTCGGTGCCGTGGTTTGCGTACGGATGCGGCTTGTAGAACTTGCGGCCGGCGTCGGTCAGCTCGAATCGCTTGACCGCGCCGTCCGGGTTCTCGCTGCTCTTCGGTACGGAGACGATGGTGCTGTGCACCAGGCCCAGTTGTTCCATCACCGGAAACTGGATGGCGTGGCGTGCGCCGGAGCCGGCCTCGGCTTCGGTCAGGTCGATCGGCCAGTCGAACATTGAAAGGCAGATGTCGCCACGCTGGGCCAGGTGGTCATCCAGTGCAGCCGCGAGGTTCTCGGCGGTGGGTGCCTTGGCGTCGTGGCTGGCGCTGCATGCGGCCAGCGCACAGACGATGGCGATGCCCGTCAGGGTCTTGATCGAAGTCCGGGTGTGCCGACCCGAGCGGATGGAGCGGAGATTCATGGGGTCTCTGGTTGATTTACGGGTAGCAGGCAGTGCATGGCGATCGCGGACCTAGTGCGCATCCAGTTCGTCCGCGACCCAGCCGCGCCGCGTGAGGTGAACGCCAAGGCGCACCTGCATCGTTCCTTCGCGCTGGATGGCGCGCGCCAGCAACGGAAAGACCTGCTGCACTTCGGGCGCTGTTGCCCAGGGATCGGGCGCGATGCGGTAGGTGAAGAGCAACGAGGTCGCGGTGCGGCCATCGCGTGTTTGCGGCGGGTCCCAGCCGATCAGGCGATCCAGGCTCAGGGTGGCCGCGCAGAAGTCGGCCGGGTGCGTGACCGTCTGCGTCGTGGTGCGGATCACCACGGGCACCTGGAGGTAGTACTTGCGCCCCGCATCGGTCAGCGCGTATTCGCGGGCCGGCACGGTGATGGCGACATCCTTGCCGGTCACCAGGCCCAGCTTTTCGAGCACCGGCATCTGCTGCGCATCGGGCTCGTGCGATCCGGCCGGCACCGTGATCGGCCAGGCGTATTTGGCCAGGCAGACGTGCCCGCGCTGCGCGAGATAGTCGTTGACTGTCGCCGTGAAGTTGTCGCGATCCGGAAAGCGCGCCTGTTCGTTGTCGCAGCCGGCGAGCAAGGCCAGCGAGGCCAGCAACACCAGCAGGGACGCGACGCCGCCGACGCGTCGGGCAAGGACCGAGGTTGTGTTCGTCTTCACTTCACGCACCTGCCCATGGTCGGTGCGGCGGAGGGAGGCTGGTAACCGTCACTGAACGTGCCCAGGAAGCAGACCAGGTCGGCGATCTGCTGCGGTGTCATGACCGGTGGGGAGCTAGGCGCGCGCGGCCGCGTGCCGCTGGCAAGCGTCTTCTCGCCGCCCTCGCCGGTGCCCAGCGGCACTTCCTCGTCGATGCTGCCTTGCTGCGAGCGCGGCAGGTCGTTGTACTTGTTGACCGTTGCGCCCGGCACGTGGGTGGGTTGCAACGCCCAGCTCGGGTTGGCCTGCGGCGCACCGGAGCCGTCGTTGTTGGCGGGGTACCAATACTCCGGGTTGGTGTCCCGCGTGTTGTAGAAGTTGACGACCTGCTCCAGCGAGTGGAGCACGCCGTTATGGAAGAAGGCACCCCGCGTCGCCACGTTGCGCAACCCGGGAACCTTGAACATGCCGCAGTACGGGTTGGGCGTGTCCGGCGTGGCGGGCATGTGGTCGGTGCGGTAGGGGCCGCACAGTCCCATGTCGAAGTATTTCGGGTCGTCGTTGGCCGGAATCGGATCCGGATTGTTCGGGATCGACCTGTCATTGCGCGGCGCACCCAGGGCCTGGTAGGTGAAGTCCGTCATCAGGCCGGTGTTGCCGTTGAAGTTGGCGCCCGTGTAGTGGCAGCCCGAGCAGTTGGTGACGCCGGTGCTGTGAAACAGAACCTCGCCGCGCCGCTCGGCCGGCGTCAGCGTGCCGCCGAGCTTGTTGAAGACATGGAGGTCGTACTTGCTGCTGTACGGGTGAAAGCTGATGTCTTCAGTCTCCAGTGCCTGGATCGCAGTGCCGAGGGCGTCGAAAGCCTTGTCGGTGTTGTCGAACACATCGGCGCCGAAAGCCTGCTTGAACAAGCCGGCATAGGTGCTGCTCTGGACCACCTTCATGACCGCCTCCTTGGAGGCGTTGTTCATCTCGAGCGGGTTGAGCAGCGGCATTCCGGCCTGCGTCGCCAGCGTCGCCGCGCGGCCATCCGCCATGAAGCCGCCGCCAGGCGAACTGGTGGTCACGCCGTCGGGGTTCGGCGCGTTGTCGTCGTAGGCCGGCGTCGATTCCCTGTAGCGCAGCGAGGGCACGGCGCGCGCGCCGGTCTGCGTGATGTCGGAGCCCAGCTGCACCGAGATGCTGTTCGGCGGACCGTAGGCGTATTGAGGGTCATGGCAGCTCGCGCACGACATGTTCCTGCCGCTCGACAGGTTCTTGTCGAAGAAGGCCAACTGCCCGACCTGTGCGCCCAGGCTCAGGGGCGGCTTGCGCGGGCCAGTGGTGCTGCCTGCCGTCGTTGCAGTGCTCTTGCCATCGCAAGCCACCAAAGCCAATAGCGCTACCGAGAGCGCCATGACGAGCGGGACTGTCTTGTCCATTACCAGATTCATCATTCACCGTTGCATCTCGCAAGAGCTGCCATGCCGCCTTGGATGAGTTCGCCTTGCGCGAGCTCGAAGGCCATAAAAAAGCTGTTCCAGGCGGCCCCGCGAAGGATTCCGCCTGGAACGCCGCCTCTTGGCGGGCGGCTTTCTGCTTACTTGGTCGCCCAGACGTTGTTCTGGCTCGCGTCAGGTCCCACCTGCGGGGTGATCTGGCCTTCCAGCTTGCCCGTGAGGGTGTCCTGTACACCCACGATGTCGTTCGCGTACAGCTTCTGGGTGTAGTTGGCCGGGATCACATAGGCATGGTTGATCGGCCGCACGGAGTCGAAGTGCGTGTCCGCGCTGTTCTGGTATTCCGGCAGCGCAAGGATGTTGGCCGTGATGAACGCTTCCGTGTATTTGGTGCGGTTCAGGTAAGACGCATCCACGGCCGGGTCGGCGATCTGGAACATGTCCTGCAGCGTGCGCAGGAACGCGAAGTGGCTGTATGCATCGCTGTCCGCAACCTGCTTCTTCGCCGTGCCCACGTCCTGCTGGTTGGACATGATGCCGAAGATCGAATTGCCGTGACCGAAGTTGCCTGCGGCGTAGTTGGACGGCGGGGTGGTGGCCGTCGCCTTGCCGCTCGCGTCCACGGTCACCGGCGCCGCGCCGGAAGTCGGGCCGCCCGCGTTCCAGCCGCAGCAGGAGCCGTTGCTGCCGCCTTCGCCTTCGTCGTACATCACGACGATCGCAACGCGCTTGTGCGGGTTCTTCCACAGCGCCGAGCTGCGGATCTTGTTGACTACCATGCCCAGGTAGATGTCGGCGCGCACGGTGCCGGCCGCCTGGCCGTCGTTGTTGGTGTTCGCGCAACTCGTGTCGGAGCCGACACCGTGCATGTCGTCGCACTGGTCCGGAACGATGAAGTTGATGTTGCCCACATCGCCCGTGTCCAGGTCCTTGCCGAACTGGTCGTAGATCCAGCCGCCCGGAACCGGGAAGATCGATGACTTGAGCCAGTCCGCTTCCTGGTACTGCGTGCCGAAGATGGTGCGGTTGTTGGCCACGAAATCGGGCAGGCTGCGGGCGCCCTGGAAGGCGATCGACGGGCCGTGCTTGACCTTGTAGAGGCCGCCCTGCGCGGCGAAGTTAGGGGAACCGACGAGAGTGGGCGGAGCGGAGCCGTCGAGGCTGGTGGCGCCCTTGAGCTTGCTCGAGTCGTACGTGGCGGTCACGGCGTTGTCGAGGATGCTGTCGGCGCGCACGTCCTGGCCGGGGTTCATAGACTCGCTGTAGGTGCGGATGGTCAGGCCCGCCTTGGACATCGCCGTGAACAGGTTGCTGCCCGGGATGTTGTGCACGGTGCCGCCGGTCGGGTTGTCACCGCAAGTCGGATCGGCTGCGGAGTAATGGGAGCGGCTCTGGCTGTTCGCCGGCGGGAGCTTGCCCTGAGCGGGCATGGTCTGGCCGTCGGAGGCCGCACCACCGGCAAATGCGACGTCCTTGATTTCGTAGGGGCTGCCGGGAACGGCGCCGCAACCGAACCAGTTGTCGTCGGTGATGCCGAAGTCGTCGCCGCCGCCCAGCGCGGTGTAGTTCGGTTCGGACGGGTTGCCGGTCGAGTAGTACGTCTTCAGCTGGTTGTAGTTGTTCAGGATGTAGTTGATGTTGGCCGCGCGCGGGTTGCCGAGGATCACGTCGGTCGACTTGTTTTCCTCGACGATGACGAAGATGTTGTCGTAAGCCGGCACGCCTTCCACGTTGAAGGCCGCCTGCTGCGCCTGCGCGAAGGTGATGGGCGCCTGCTTCTGCGTCGGCACCGTGGGGGTGGCCTTGGTGCCATCGCTGTTGGTGAGCGTCACGCTCGACAGGCCTGCGAGACGGGGGTCGCCGCCCAAGACGGCCAGGTTGTCGGGGAACAGGTCCTTGCGGTCGAGCTTGGTCGTCGCGTAGGTGTAGCGGTTGGTCAGCTGGTTGTCTTCATACAGCGCCGCATACTGGGTCGCGCCGGCCAGGGTGTTGACGTCGGCCAGCGGATCGGTGAACGCGGCCGTGCCGAGATTGAAGGCCGGGCCGTTGAGGCGTGCGACGAGGTTGGCCTTTTCGGCCGCGTAGCTGCTGCCATTGGCTTCCACCAGGCGTTGCGCTTCGCTCGACAGCGGGCTGATGACGATCTTGCCCGCGCCCTGGTCGGCGATCTGGGCAGTCGAGGCGCGCAGGATCAGGTGGCTGGCCACGGTAGCGCCGGTCGCGGTATTGATCGCGGCGGTGCCGATATCGGCCACCAGCGGTCCGGTCTGGGTGGTCGTCAGCGTGAACTTGCCGCTGGCATCGGTGGTGGTCGAGACTTCGCCGCTGTCGAGCACGCCATTGCCGTTGGCATCGACGAAGACCGTGGCCTTCTGGTAGTAGCCAGGCTTCAGGGTCGGGTTGCCCGTGGTGCTGCCCGGCACGTAGCCGCTGGCGGTCACCACGCCGCTGAAGGTCGTGCCGGGAGTGCTGGCGGGCGGAGTGGTGATCGGGAAGAAGCCGCCGCCCCCGTCGTTTCCTCCGCCGCAAGCGGCGAGCACGCAAGCTGCAACCGTCGTCAATGACGTGAGCAAAGCCTTTTTATTGAGAATTGGCATGTATATCCTGGGGCAGTGAGTTATGGATGGTTTTTACCGACCGGCAAGGGACAGCTGGGCATCGTCTTTTTCAGCAAGAAGCGCCAGATCGAGGAGGAATGTAGAAATAACGGGTGACATTCATGTGTCAAAAGAGCGATGAATATCCAATTCACGGAGCACGTGCCGACCCGTAATTTTTCTGCTTCCGCAATTAACTGACCGCAAGCTGACCGGAGAATTAGAAGACAATTAGCAACTAATTAGAAAGGAATTAGGAATGCAGCTTGCGGATAGACCTTCGGCCTTGCCATCCCGCGAATGGAGATCGATTCGCGCAGGGCTTCGCCTCCGGAATTTCCTGTTTGAAAATTGGAGATGGAGTTCTGCCTGGGAAGTCCTGGACGGAAATTGCTGCGTCAAGTGCGCCGTTTTTCGGCAGCAATAGATTCACGGAATCAATGAATCCTCCGAGGCACGGCCCTACCCCGACCCGATTGCGAGCGCGGAATCAGAGACCCTCAGGCCTGGTGCGAGTTGGCGGGTCATGCAATTGACCACCGCCGAATTTGTGGAATTCAGCGCCCGTGGCGCGGAATCCAATACGCCAGCGTCCCCGCCGCAGCGAAGGCGATCAGTCCGGTCACCGCGATTCCCGCGGCAAGAGACAGGCCGCCCGCCAGCAGAGACAGCAACGCCGGGCCGCACGAGGAGCCGATGTCGGACATCAGACGCCATATGCCGAGGAAGTGCGCGCGCCCGTGACGCGGCGAGTGGTCGGCGCCGAGGGTCATGATCATTCCCGAGCCGATGCCATTGCCGAAACCGATCGCCAGTGCAGCGATCAACAGCGTGAGAACGCCGGACGTCAGGGGCATCAGCAGCATTGCCAGCCCCATGATCAGCATCGACGGCACCGCGACCCAGCGCCTGCCCTTCCGGTCCATCACCTTGCCGGCCGGGTAGAACACCAGCATGTCGACACCGCCGGCTAGGCCGTAGATCAGCGAGGCCACCGAGGGCGCAAGCATCAGGTGGTCGGCCCACAGCGGGATCACGGCCTGGCGCGAAGCGCGCACTGCGCTGACCAGCACCACGCCGACACCGAGCGTGAGGAACACATGACGGTGATCCCGCAGCGTCGAGACAACGGACGTCGAAGCCGGCGCCGCCTGCCCGGCCGGGAGCGGCGGCGCCTCGAGGTCGGGGATGCGCGCGCCGATGGCCGCAGCCGCCATCACCGCCACGATGCCGACCACATAGGCCGCCGACAGGCCGAACACATGCACCGCCCCGGCAGCGAGAAAAGGCCCGGCGAACATGCCGATGCGCATGACGCCGCCCAGCGTCGACAGCGCCCGCGCGCGGTATTCGATGGGCACCGCCTCGGTCATGTAGCTCTGGCGCGCAAGGTTGTAGACCGCCTGCGACATGCCCACCATGAAGCAGCCCGTGGCGAACAGGCCGAGATGCGAAGTCAGCACGCACAGGAGCATGCCAAGACCGCTCCACACACCCGCCGCAACGATGGCCCAGCGCTCGCCCCAGCGCATGGTGATCATCGATGCCGGGATGTTGTTGAGCAGCGAGCCGATGCCGATCATCGCGATCACCAGCGCGGCCATGGGCACGGAAGCCCCGAGGCCACGCGCCGTCAGCGGCACGATCGGCAGGATGGCGCCCTCACCCAATCCGAACAACAGCGAAGGAGCGAAGGCCGGTACGGCGATGCGCCAAAGAGAGAACGAAGGCGTGGGGGAAGAGGTCGAGGCGGCGGGCGGGGTTGACATGCGCAGAAGGGTTCGGATTTGTTGCCGCCACCCGCCGGGCGGACAAAGGCGCGGCAATTGTCTCGCCGATGCCGAATGTCTGCAGGGCCTCTCCTTTCCTCACTCCGTCCTGCGCTGCAAAGCCTGCGCGGCGGCCACGTGGATTGCGGGCCTGCGATGCCCGGCATCTCAAGCGGTTGTGGGCCGCGCAAACTCGATCGGCAGATCCTTGAACTGCTTGCGCAGACCCGGCACGGGCGCCCCGCCCACCACGATGCGCGCAAACGCATCGAGCGGACTGAAGAAAGCGGGCCGCAGGCGATTGAGCTTGCTTTCATCCACGATCAGGAAGCTCTGCGACGCGCTGCGGATCGCCGCCTGCTTCACCGGTACTTCGTGAAAATTGGAACAGCTCGCGCCCCGCTCCAGGTCCAGTCCGCCGGCTGAAATGAAGGCCTTGTTCACGCCCAGCCGGTTGAGATATTGCAGCCCCTCGTCGGAAAAGAACGTGGCCGACGACGCGTGGTACAGCCCGCCCAGCAGCATCAACTGCGTGTTCGGCCGGCGGCTGAGGATCGACGCGATGTTCGTGGAGTAACACACCACGCTCAATGGCATGTCGGGCGGCAAGGCCTCCGCGAAATGGACCATGGTGGTGCCGCAGTCGATGAACAGGCTGTCGTGCGCCTGCACCCACGTGGCGGCGCGTTCGCAGGCCACGCGCTTGTGCGCCGCGTGCTGGTCGCTGGCCTCGTCGAGCGAGTACCTGTCGGCGCCCGGCAGCGTTGTCGCAAGCACGTAGCCGCCGAGGGCGGTGAGCGGCGAGTCGGCGGCCGACAGGTCGCGGCGGATCGTCATTTCCGTCACGTCCAGCCGCTGGGCGGCCTGCTTGATCGGCAACGGTCCGCCGGCCTCGACGAGCTCCTGCATCTTTGCAAGGCGCAAGGCCCGGGCCTCGGCGCCGGCGGTCTTTCGCATGTTCTGGTTCCTCTGGTCCACAAGCCTGAGTATCGGGCATCAAAAATGTTATTTCAAAAACATCTTGCGCAGATAAATGTTATTGAAATAACATTCACTCCAATGCGCCACCGGCCCTGCACGGCGGTCTGCACAACGATCGGAGACAAAGACATGCCCCTTGCCTGCCTGCCGCTCACGCGGCGCCTGCGCGCCCCGGCGCCCTTCACTCCATGACCTCCACTTCCCTCGTTCGCGCCAGCGGCGCGGTGCGCTCGCGCCCCGTTTCGACCGTCGCGGCCGCTTCGCCCCCGGCTGCCGTTGCCGGCGCCGCGGCGATGGCGCCCGACAAGAAGCCGCGCAACACCGCGCAACCCTTCGACACCGGCTGGTTCGACAACATCCGCGTCAACCTCTCGGCCGCCGAACGCCGCGTGGCCACGCTGCCCGGTCGCCGCTCGGTCAAGAAAGATGCGCAGGCCGGCTGGCTGCTCAAGGCCATCACCTGCATCGACCTGACCACTCTCAACGGCGACGACACGGCCGAGCGCGTGCGCAGGCTGTGCGCCAAGGCCGTGACCCCCGTGCGCCCCGACCTGCTGGTTGCGCTGGGCTTTGCAGATCGCACGCTGCACACCGGCGCGGTCTGCGTCTATCACCGCTTCGTGGCCACGGCCGTGGATGCGCTCGCGGGCACCGGCATTCCGGTGGCGGCGGTGTCCACGGGCTTTCCGGCGGGGCTGATTCCGCACGAGCTCAAGCTCAAGGAGATCGAAGCATCGGTGCGCGACGGCGCGGCCGAGATCGACATCGTCATCACGCGCGAACACGTGCTCACCGGGCAGTGGCAAAAGCTCTACGACGAGATGCGCGACTTTCGCCTGGCAGCGGGCGATGCGCACGTGAAAGCCATCCTGGCCACGGGCGAACTGAAGACGCTGCGCAACGTCGCCAAGGCCTCGATGGTCTGCATGATGGCCGGCGCCGATTTCATCAAGACCTCCACCGGCAAGGAAGGCGTGAACGCCACGCCGCTGGTCACGCTGGTGATGCTGCGCATGATCCGCGAGTACGAAGCCCGCACGGGTTTTCGCGTGGGCTACAAGCCCGCCGGCGGCGTCTCCACCGCCAAGACCGCGCTCGACTACCAGGTGCTCATGAAGGAAGAGCTGGGCCGCGCCTGGCTCGAGCCCGACCTGTTCCGCATCGGCGCCTCCACCCTGCTGGCCGACATCGAGCGCCAGCTGGAACACCACGTCACGGGCCGCTACTCGGCCTTCCACCGCCACCCGATCGGATGACCCGATGAGCAGCAACAGCAGCGTCGCACGCTATTTCGACACCATGGACTACGGCCCCGCGCCAGAGAGCGACACCGACGCCCGCCAATGGCTCTCGCGCCATGCGCAGGGCTTTGGCCACTTCATCGGCGGGCACTTCACCCCCGCATCGGCCGGCCCGCATTTCGACACGGCCGAACCAGCCACCGGCCAGCGGCTCGCCGGCATCGCACAGGGGTCCGCGCAGGACGTGGACGCCGCCGTCGCCGCGGCGCGCACCGCGCAGCCCGGCTGGCTGGCGCTCGGCGGCCACGGCCGTGCACGGCATCTGTACGCCCTGGCGCGCATGGTGCAGCGCCATGCGCGGCTGCTCGCGGTGGTCGAGGCGCTGGACAACGGCAAGCCGATCCGCGAGAGCCGCGACCTCGACGTGCCGCTGGTGGCGCGCCACTTCTATCACCACGCCGGCTGGGCCCAGCTGCAGGAACGCGAGTTCGCCGACCAGGTGCCGCTGGGCGTGATCGGCCAGATCATTCCCTGGAACTTCCCGCTGCTGATGCTGGCCTGGAAGATCGCGCCCGCGCTGGCGCTGGGCAACACGGTGGTGCTCAAGCCCGCGGAGTTCACGCCGCTGAGCGCCCTGCTGTTCGCCGAACTCGCGGCGCAGGCCGGCCTGCCCGCCGGCGTGCTGAACGTGGTGACCGGCGACGGTGCCACGGGCGCGGCGCTGGTGGCGCACGAAGGCGTCGACAAGATCGCTTTCACCGGCTCGACCGACGTGGGCCGCCTGATCCGCGAAGCCACCGCCGGCTCGGGCAAGTCGCTCACGCTGGAGCTGGGCGGCAAGTCGCCCTTCATCGTGTTCGACGACGCCGACATCGATGCCGCCGTGGAAGGCGTGGTCGACGCCATCTGGTTCAACCAGGGCCAGGTGTGCTGCGCCGGCTCGCGGCTGCTGCTGCAGGAAGGCATTGCGGCCGACTTCATCGAACGCCTCAAGCGCCGCATGCAGAGCCTTCGCGTGGGCCTGCCGCTGGACAAGGCGATCGACATCGGCAGCCTGATCGACCCTTCGCAGCTCGAACGCGTGCGTTCGCTGGTGGCCACCGGCGTGCGCGAAGGCGCAGTCTGCTACCAGCCGCCGGGCGCGCTGCCAGCGGGCGGCAGCTTCTTTCCGCCCACGCTGCTGACGGGTGTGCACCCTGCTGCCACCGTTGCGACCGAAGAGATCTTCGGCCCGGTGCTGGTGACCATGACCTTCCGCACGCCCGACGAGGCCGTGGCACTGGCCAACAACACGCGCTACGGTCTCGCCGCCAGCGTGTGGAGCGAGACCATCGGCCTTGCGCTGGGTATCGCGCCGCAGCTGCAGGCCGGCGTGGTGTGGGTCAACGCAACCAATCTGTTCGACGCGGGCGTGGGCTTCGGCGGCTACCGCGAATCGGGCTACGGCCGCGAAGGCGGACGCGAGGGCTGCTACGAATACCTGAAGCCGCGCGCATGGGCCGAGCGCAAGCCGCGTTCGGCAACTGCATTTGCCCAAGCCGCGAACGAGGCAGACAAGGCACCGGTCGCCGCGGGGCTTCCGGCCATCGACCGCACGGCCAAGCTGTTCATCGGCGGCAAGCAGGTGCGCCCGGATGGCGAACTCTCGCACCCCGTGTTCTCCGCCACCGGCCAGCGGCTCGGCGAGGTGGGCACCGGCAACCGCAAGGACATCCGCAACGCCGTGGCCGCCGCGCGCGCCGCCACGGGCTGGTCGAGCGCCACGCCGCACCGCCGCGCGCAGGCGCTCTACTACCTGGCCGAAAACCTCTCGGCGCGCGCCGGCGAATTCGCCGCGCGCCTCACAAGCCTGACCGGCGCGGCCGCGCGCGCCGCACAGGCCGAAGTCGACGCCGCCGTGAGCCGCCTCTTCGCCTACGGTGCGTGGGCCGACAAGTACGAAGGCACGGTGCACGTGCCGCCGCTGCGCGGCGTGGCACTGGCCACCGTCGAGGCCATCGGCGTGGTCGGCGTGGTGTGCCCCGACGAAGCGCCGCTCTTGTCCTTCGTGAGCCTGCTCGCGCCGCTGCTCGCCATGGGCAACCGCACGGTGATCGTGCCGAGCGAGAAGCATCCGCTGATCGCGACCGACTTCTACCAGGTGCTCGAAACCTCCGACCTGCCGGCCGGCGTGGTCAACCTCGTGACCGGCCCTGTCGCCGGCCTTGCGCAGACGCTGGCCGAGCACGACGACGTCGATGCGCTGTGGGTCTTCGGTGCAAAGGAGCTGTCGCGCACCGCGGAGCGGCTGTCGATCGGCAACCTCAAGCGCACGCTGGTCGATCACGGCCTGGCCACCGACTGGCACGACGGCGCGGCGGCCGAAGGCCCGCTGTTCCTGCGGCATGCCACGCAGGTCAAGAACATCTGGATTCCCTATGGCGAATGAGCGCTGTCAGTGCTTCCAAAGCCTCGAAAACCAAGGGAAATCCCTCAATAGCAAACGTTTGCGCAAACGTTTTCTTTCTCTAAGATCGCAGCCAACCGAACCGTTCCATCGCCAGGAGTCCGCATGCTGAAGTCCATCCATCCGCTGCTCAATGCCGACGTGCTGTACGCCCTGCGCGCCATGGGCCATGGCGACGAACTGGTGCTGTGCGATGCCAACTTTCCGGCCGACTCGGTGGCGCGCCAGACCACGCTGGGCCGGCTGCTTCGCATCGACGGCGTGGGCACCACGGAAGCGGCGCGCGCCGTCCTGTCGGTGCTGCCGCTCGACGAGGCGGTGGACGATCCGGCACGCCGCATGGAAATCATGGGCCAGCCGCACGAGATCCCGCCGGTGCAGCAGGAAATGCAGCGCGAGATCGACGCTGCCGAGGGGCGCGTGCGCCCGCTGGGCTCGATCGAACGCTTCGCCTTCTATGAAGCCGCGCGCCGCGCCTACTGCGTGATCGCCACCGGCGAGCGCCGCTTCTACGGCTGCTTCATCTTCAAAAAGGGCGTGCTCGCGCCGCAGGCCTGACCCCATGACCGTCCTCACTTCCAGGCAGCACGACGTCGCCGTGCTCGGCATCTTCGTTGCCGACCTTGCGTTTCGCGCGTCCAGCCTTCCGGGCGTGGGCCAGACCATCGCCGGCTCTGGCTTCGCAATGGGCCCGGGCGGCAAGGGATCGAACCAGGCCGTGGCAGCCGCACGCGCAGGCGCCGGGGTCACGTTCATCTCCAAGCTGGGGCAGGACGCCTTCGGCAACGACGCGCTCGCCCTGTGGTCGCGCGAGGGCATCACGCCGCGCGCGCCGCAGGTGACGGCGCAGCCGACCGGCGCGGCGTTCATCTACGTTCATGAAGTCACCGGCGACAACGCCATCATCGTGGTGCCAGGCGCCGCGATGCTGATCGACGCCGCCGACGTCGACGCGGCAGCCGATGCGATCCGCGGCGCACGCGTGTTCGTCACCCAGCTCGAGCAGCCGGCCGCCGCCGCGCGCCGCGGGCTGGAGATTGCCCGCGAGGCCGGCACGCTCACCGTGTTCAACCCCGCGCCCGCCCTGCCCTTCGACGACGCGCTCTACGCACTGTGCGACTACATCACGCCCAACGAGCACGAAGCCGCAGCCCTGAGCGGCATGCCCGTCGAAACCATCGAGGACGCGCGCCGCGCGGGCGACTTCTTCCTCGCCAAGGGCGTGGGCTGCGCGCTCATCACGCTCGGCGACAAGGGCGCCCTGCTGCACAGCGCCAGCGGCTCCGAGCACATTCCGGTGTTCCGCGCCGGCGAGGTGAAGGAAACCACCGGCGCGGGCGACGCCTTCAACGGCGGCTTTGCGGCCGCGCTGGCCGAGGGCGCCACCGCCCGCGAGGCGGCGCGCTTCGGCGCGGCGGTCGCGGCCATCTCCGTGACACGTGCCGGCACGGCGCCCTCGATGCCCACGCGCGCCGAGGTCGATGCGCTGCTGGCCCGCGTCGCCTGACAGGACCCTGCCCATGAAGCTCAGGTTTTCAGACCGCGAACTCAACTTCCTGGTCGGCATCAACGCCCTCATCCTCGTGGTGGCGACGGTGCTGTCCAAGGGGGACTTTCTCGACGTCTACAACTTCCAGTCCATGGGTGGCCAGCTGCCCGAACTCGGCCTGCTGGCCATGGGCGTGGCGCTGTCGATGATCTCGGGCAACGGCGGCATCGACCTGTCGGGCGTGGCGCTGGCCAACCTGGCGGGCGTGGTGGCCGCCACCCTCGCGCCGCAGCTGGCCGCGCCCGATGCGTCGCCCTGGCTCTACACCGGCTGGTTCGCCGCCATCGCGCTGGCGGTGGGCCTGGCCGGCGGATTGCTCAACGGCGTGCTGATCGCGAAGGCGGGCCTCACGCCCATCCTCTGCACGCTGGGCACGCAGCTGCTCTACACCGGCCTGGCAGTGGTGCTCACGGGTGGCTCCAGCCTGCGCGTGGGCGATGCCGAGGCGCTCTCGGCCATCGGCAACGAGATGGTGCTGGGCGTGCCGATTCCGTTCGTGATCTTCCTCGTGATGCTGCTGGCCGTCGGCTGGCTGCTGCGGCAAAGCCCCTTCGGCATCCGCCTGTTCCTGCTCGGCACCAACGCCAAGGCGGCGCGCTACGCCGGCATCTCGCAGGCCCGCATGCTGATCGCGACCTACGCGCTGTGCGGATTCCTCGCAGCCGTGGCCGGCGTGATCATTGCCGCGCGCACCGCGAGCGTGAAGTCGGACTACGGCAACTCCTACCTGCTGATCGCCATCCTCATCACGGTGATGGCGGGCGTGCGGCCGCAGGGTGGCTACGGACGCATGGTGTGCCTGTTCTTCTCGGCGGTGGCGCTGCAGCTGCTGTCGAGCACCTTCAACCTGCTGGGCATTTCCAACTTCTTCCGCGACTGCGCCTGGGGCCTGCTGCTGCTGTTCTTCCTGGCCTACGGGCGCTTCGGCCTGCAGGACCTGCGCATCTTTCTTTCCACTTCGCGCTCCAGCGCACCGCCGCACCAGCTCCCTCCTGGCGCGACGCAAAGAAACCCCGAGGGCTAGGAGACAACATGCTGAAGAAAACAAAGATCGCCTGCACCGCACTCGCCCTCACCACCGTGGCCTTTGCCTCGGCACTGCACGCGCAGGGCAAGCCGCAAGACATCGTCACCGTGGTGAAGATCACCGGCATCAGCTGGTTCAACCGCATGGAAGTGGGGGTGAAGGAATTCGGCGCGAGCACGCCGGGCGTGACCACGCGCCAGATCGGCCCGGCCCAGTCGGACGCCGCGCAGCAACAGCGCCTGGTCGAAGACCTGGTGGCCAAGAAGGTCGACGCCATCGCCGTGGTCTCGATGGACCCGCCCACGCTGGAGCCGGTGCTCAGGCGCGCGATGGAGCGCGGCATCAAGGTCGTGACGCACGAGGCCGACAACCAGAAAAACACCATGGTCGACATCGAAGCCTTCGACAACACGGCCTACGGCGCGCGCATCAACGAGCGCCTGGCCGCCTGCATGGGCCAGCAGGGCAAGTGGACCTCGCTGGTGGGCTCGCTGGGCAGCCAGTCGCAGGTGCAGTGGGCCGACGGCGGCGCCTCGAACGCGAAGAAGTACCCCAAGATGACGCTGGTCGACGCCAAGAACGAATCGCTCAACGACGCCGAGAAGGCCTACGGCAAGGCCAAGGAAATGCTGCGCAAGCACCCCGACCTGAAGGGCTTCCAGGGCTCGTCGTCGCTCGACGTGCTGGGCATCGGCCGCGCGGTGGAAGAAGCCGGCTTGCAGGGCAAGGTCTGCGTGTTCGGCACGGGCCTGCCCAGCGAAGCGGCCAAGTTCCTCGAGTCGGGCGCGGTCGGCGGCATTGCCTTCTGGGACCCGAAGGATGCCGGCCTCGTCATGAACAAGGCGGCCAAGATGCTGATCGACGGCAAGACCATCACCGACGGCACCGACATGGGCGTGCCGGGCTACAACAAGGTCTCGGTCAAGAAGGGACCGGGCGTCGGCATCGTCGTCACGGGCCAGGCCTGGGTCGAGGTCGACAAGCAGAACTACAAGAAGTACGCCTTCTGAGCCTGCGAACCATGACCCTTGCAGCAGCGCCCTCCATGCAGGCCACGCACGCCCCGGCCACGCCGACGGGGCGCCGCGTCTTTCTCGAGGTGCAGGACGTGCACAAGCGCTTCGCGGGCGTGCACGCGCTGCGCGGCATCGACCTGACGATCGAGGCCGGCGAGATCTACCACCTGCTCGGCGAGAACGGCTGCGGCAAGAGCACGCTGATCAAGATCATCTCGGGCGCGCAGCCGCCGAGCCAGGGCCGCATCGTGATCGACGGCAGGCCGCACGATGCGCTGTCGCCACTTCAGGCGCTCACGCTCGGCATCGAGACGGTCTACCAGGACCTGTCCCTGCTGCCGAACATGAGCGTGGCCGAGAACGTCGCGCTCAGCGAGCAGTTGGTGAGCACCGGCGGCAAGCTGACGCGCCGTTTCGACGGCAAGGCGGTCGCGGCCACGGCCGTGCGTGCGCTGGAGACGGTGAAGCTGCCGACCGACGCCGCCTTCCTGGCGCGCCGCGTCGACGAACTGCCCATTGCCACGCGCCAGCTGGTGGCGATCGCGCGCGCCGTGGCCACGCGCGCGCGCATGGTCATCATGGACGAGCCCACCACCTCGCTCACGCAGAAGGAAGTGGACAACCTCGTGCACGTGGTCGAGGCGCTGCGCGCGCAGGGCGTGGCGGTGCTGTTCGTGAGCCACAAGCTCGACGAGTGCATGGCCATGGGCGGCCAGGCCATCGTGTTCCGCGACGGCACCAAGGTCGCGCAGGGACCGATCAAGGGTTTCACCAAGGCCGAGCTCGCGCACTGGATGACCGGCAAGCAGCTCGACGGCGCCCGCTACCGTCACCGCTCGCACGACGGCGACGTGCTGCTGAAGGTCGAGGCGCTGGGCCGCGGCACGCAATTCAGCGACGTGGGCTTCACGCTGCACAAGGGCGAGATCCTGGGCATCACCGGGCTGCTCGACTCGGGGCGCAACGAGCTGGCGATGGCGCTCGCGGGCGTGCAGGCCGCGGACCGCGGCCGCATCTCGCTCGCAGCGAAGGAGATCACGCTGAAGACACCGGCCGACGGCATCCGCCAGGGCATCGGCTATGTGCCCGAAGACCGGCTCAGCGAAGGCCTCTTTCTCGACAAGCCCATCCGCGACAACATCGTCACGGCCGTGCTCGGCCGCCTGCGCGGGCGCTTCGGCGCGCTCGATGCGCGCCAGTGCCAGGCGCTGGCCGAACGCACCGTGGCCGACCTGCAGATCGCTACGCCCGACGTGGACCGCCCGGTGCAGTCGCTCTCGGGCGGCAACCAGCAGCGCGTGCTCATCGGCCGCTGGCTCGCCATCGATCCGCGGGTGCTGATCCTGCACGGCCCGACCGTGGGCGTGGACGTCGGCTCGAAAGACACCATCTACCGCATCGTGCAGCGGCTGGCCGAGCAGGGGCTGGGCGTGATCCTGGTCAGCGACGACCTGCAGGAACTGCTGCAGAACTGCGACCGCATCCTGCTGATGCGCAAGGGCCGCATCGCCCACGACTTCGACGCGCAAGGGCTGGCCGAAAGCGAGCTGTACCGCGCGCTGGTTTCCGACACCCCCTCTCCCGCATTCTCATGACGGCTTCCACCATGCAAGCGCACACCACCGCTGTGCCCGCAGCGCCCGAGCCCCGGGCCCGCACGTCCTGGCGCCACTGGCTCGCGCAGCGCCCCTCGGTCTTCACACTGGCGCTGATCGTGCTGGTGAGCCTGGTGGTGGGCGCGATCAACCCGAGCTTCTTCCAGTTGCCGGTGCTGTTCGACATCGTGCGCGCCTGCACGGTGCTGGGCCTGTTCGCGCTCGGCGTGCTGATCGTGCTGGCCGCGGGCGGCATCGACGTGTCGTTCGCGGCGATTGCCGCGCTCACGATGTACAGCATCACCAAGCTCGTGCTGAACTACTTTCCGGAAGCGCCGATCGCGCTGCTGCTGGTGGCGGGTGCGGCCAGCGGCGCGGTGCTCGGCGTGCTCAACGGCCTGCTGGTGCACTGGCTCAAGGCGCCCTCGCTGATCGTGACCATCGGCACGCAGTACCTGTACCGCGGCATCCTGCTTACCTTTGTCGGCACCGTGTTCTTCATGAACGTGCCGCTGCCGATGGATGCCTTCGGCAAGCTCGCGCTCTGGCGCTTCGACACGCCGCAGGGCCTGCACGCGGTGCTGCCGGCCACCGTGCTGGTGCTGGCTGGCGCGGCGGTGCTGACCTGGTGGCTGCTGAACCGCACGCTGATCGGCCGCGCGGTGTACGCCATCGGCGGCAGCCTGGCAATCGCGGAGCGCCTGGGCTACAACCTGCGCACCGTTCACGTCTTCGTGTTCGCGTACGCGGGTTTACTGTCGGGCCTGGCGGGCATCGTGCATGTGTCGAGCACGCGGCTGGCCAATCCTTTCGACCTGGTGGGCAACGAACTGGACGTGATCGCCGCCGTGATCCTCGGCGGCGCCCGCATCACCGGCGGCAGCGGCACCGTGGGCGGCACGCTGCTCGGCGTGGTGCTGGTCACGCTGGTCAATAACGTGCTGATCCTGGCGGGAGTGCCCAGCACCTGGCAGAAGGTCATCATCGGAGCCTTCATCCTCGTGGCCGGGGCTTGCTTCGCGATGCGCAAGCAGGGCTGAGGGCTTCACGCCGCTATGCGCGAGCAGGTTGACGGCCTTCGGGATGTGAAGGCCCGGCGGCCATGTCGCCGCGCCCGGCTCGGCTGAAACACCGGATGTCTGGGCCTGCCGCCCCCTCGCCGTCACCTCGTTCGACGGAAGAAATCTTCCCGTTTGAAATCCCGACGGCGTGGTGGTCGTCACCGAAGTAGCGATCGCCGTCGAACAATCTTGCGTGGGTGAGAACGAGCTGCGGTGACATGGATGCCCCTTTTGCGGCAATTCTAGAAATGGGGGTGCCATTTCTCTTGTCTCTGCATGCATGGCGATTGATCCTGCGTGCCGATCCCGGGCCCTTCGGGGCCCTTTCCATGGGATATGCTGCGCCGCGCAATCTTTGTTTGAACTTGGAGTAACTCGATGGAAGACGTGAAGATCCTTCAGATCATGCCCGCCGAAGGGTGGGTCGCCGTGTACGACGGCGGCGATGAAGGAGAAATGGAAGAGCCGCTGGCCTGTTTTGCGCTGGTGCAGGTCGACTACAAGAATGGCGACGGCATCCAGACCGAAGTACGCGGAATGGCGCCCGACGAAAAGCTCATGGCGTTCGTGGAAGACGCTACCAACTTCGTGACGGTTCGTCGCGCTGAAGAAGCCGACGACGAAGAGGAAGACGAGGCAGCCGAGTAGTTACACGCCCAATCAAACCTTGAGCCTGTACCCGGTCTTGAAGATCCAGCGCACGGCGATCAGGCACAGCGCCAGGAAAACCAGCGTCACGCTCATGCTGATCGGCAGGCTCACGTCGGAGACGCCGTAGAAGCTCCACCGGAACCCGCTGATCAGGTAGACCACCGGATTGAACAGCGAGACCTTCTGCCAGAACGGCGGCAGCATGTTGATCGAATAGAAGCTCCCACCCAGGAAGGTCAGCGGCGTGACGATCATCAAGGGAATGATCTGCAGCTTTTCGAAGCCGTCAGCCCAGACGCCGATGATGAAACCGAACAGGCTGAACGTCACCGCGGTGAGCACGAGGAACGCCACCATCCACAGCGGGTGCGCGATCTCGTACGACACGAACAACCGGGCGGTGATCAAGATGATGACTCCGAGGATGATCGACTTGCTCGCCGCCGCGCCAACGTAGCCGCACACGACCTCGACATACGACACGGGAGCGGACAGCACCTCGTAGATCGTGCCCGAGAACTTGGGAAAGTAGATGCCGAACGAGGCATTGGCGATGCTCTGCGTCAGCAGCGAGAGCATCACAAGGCCCGGGATGATGTAGGCGCCGTAGGCGATGCCGTCGACATCCACCATGCGCGAGCCGATGGCCGAACCGAAAACGACGAAATAGAGCGACGTGGAGAGCACGGGCGAGGCCACGCTCTGCATCAGCGTGCGCCACGTGCGCGCCATCTCGAACAGGTAGATGGCGCGGATTGCGTACATGTTCATGCTTGCCCCCTCACGAGGCTGACGAAGATTTCCTCCAGCGAGCTTTCGGAGGAATGCAGGTCCTTGAAGTCGATTCCGAGTTCGCCGAGCTGGCGCAAGAGGCCGGCGATCTGGTTGTCGTCGCCCTGCTTGTCGAAGGTATAGATCAGCGAGTGGCCGTCGTCGGCCAGATCGAGCTGGTAGCGGCCGACGAGTGCTTCGGGAATGGCAGCCAGCGCGCTCCGAAGGCTCAGCGTCAATTGCTTCTTGCCGAGCTTCTTCATCAGCACGGCCTTGTCCTCCACCAGGATGAGCTCGCCCTTGCGGATCACGCCGATGCGGTCGGCCATCTCCTCGGCCTCTTCAATGTAATGCGTGGTCAGGATGATGGTGACGCCGCTTTCCCGCAGCTTGCGCACCATCTCCCACATGCCGCGCCGCAACTCCACGTCGACGCCGGCGGTGGGCTCGTCGAGAAAAAGAATCCGGGGTTCATGCGACAGCGCCTTGGCGATCATCACGCGACGCTTCATGCCGCCCGAAAGCGCCATGATCTTGGAGTCCTTCTTGTCCCAAAGGGAAAGATCGCGAAGCACCTTCTCGATATGGGCCGGATTGGGCGAGTAGCCGAACAGGCCGCGGCTGAAGCTCACCGTGCCCCATACGGTTTCGAAAGCGTCGGTGGCCAGCTCCTGGGGCACCAGCCCGATCTTCGTGCGTGCGGCCCGGAAGTCGGTGACGATGTCGTGCCCATCGGCCAGCACCGTGCCTTCGCTCGGGTTGACGATGCCGCAGATGATGTTGATCAGCGTTGTCTTGCCCGCCCCGTTGGGGCCGAGCAGCGCGAATATCTCTCCTTGGTGGATGTCCAGATCGACACGCTTGAGTGCCTGGAATCCCGACGCGTAAGTCTTGGAAAGCTGATTGACCGAGACGATTGAAGGCACGAGACCTCTCTTGAGTCTGTAGGGGGGAGGCTGGAATCTTACGCTTGGGTCGCGCTGGGGCTGAGGCTGCACTCGCTGCCTCCTGGAGCGCGCAGTCGAAGTGGCAACCGGCCGCCTCAAAAGCTGAAGAGGTCTTGAGCACTTCCATTCGATCTCGCTAGAAGAGCCCGCGTTGTGACGTCGTCAAAGCCATGAAGCTTTCTCCAATGGGCTGAAGAATGGCATCGGCAATCGGCTGAAGCTGCCTGGTCAGGTAGTGCTCGTAGTCGATTCGGGACTGCCGAATCTCCATGGGTTCAGGGCCGCTGCGAGTCATGACATACCGGATCCAGCCGCCGTTCTGATATTGCCTGGGTCGGTTGACCCGACTGTTGTGATCGTCGGCAATCCTTGCCGCACGTACCTGCGGTGGTACGTTGACCAGGTAGGCATCGAGGCGGTGGCGCAGGCGCTTCCTGTAGATGAGCAGGTCGTCCATCTTGCCCGCCAGCAGCGCCTCTGCATAGTCGGTCACGAACTCCTTGTAAGGCTCGTCGTGAAAGATGCGCGAAAGCAGGCCCTCCTGGAACTGGCGCGCCAACGGGGTCCAGTCGCTGCGGGCCATCTCGAGACCGCGGTAGACCATCTCCTCCTTGCCGTTGGCGTCGACGCTCAGGCCCGCATACCGCTTCTTGCTGCCCACGTCCGAGCCGCGAATGGTCGGCATGAAGAACTTCTTGTAGTGGGTGTCGAACTCGATCTCGAGGAAGTTCTGCAGGCCGTGCTCCTCGCGAAGGGAGTTTGTCCACCACGCATTGATGTCTCTCACCAAGGTGGTCGCGACGGCGTGCGCGTTCTCGTTGGTGTGGGTACGCCTGAGCCAGATGAAGATGGAGTCGGTGTCGCCGTAGATGACTTCGTAGTCCCGGTCTTCCACGAATTCGCGCGTGAGCTTCATCATCTCGTGGCCACGAAGGGTGATGGCGGACACCAGCTTGGGATTGAAGAAACGGCAGTCGGCTGCACCCAGCACGCCGGCGAAGGAGTTCATGAGCAGCTTCAGGGCCTGGGACAGCGGCTCGTTCTTCGTCCGCTTGGCCTCGTCACGGGCGCGCCAGAGCGTGGTCACGATTTCCGGCAGGCAGTGCTTTTCGCGCGAGAAGACAGTTCCCTGCGGGCCCTTGACGAGTGTGGTCGCGTCGCCAGCGTTCGAGCCCTCGATGAAGCCGACCGGATCGACAAGAAAGGTTCGGATGATCGAGGGGTAGAGGCTCTTGTAGTCCAGCACCACGACGGAGTCGTAGAACCCCGGCTTCGAGTCCATCACGTAGCCGCCGGGGTAGGCCTTGCTCGCAATCTCGCCCACGTTCGGCGCCACGTAGCCCTGGCGATGCATCCGCGGCAGGTAATGGTGGCTGAACGCGGCGATGGAGCCACCGAAGTGGTCGGCCTGCAGGCCTGTGGTCTGGGCCCGCTCCATCACGAACTGCAGCAGCTTCGCCTTGTCGAAGATGCGCAGGACCAGCTCGCAGTCCCGGATGTTGTAGAGCGCGAGCGCGGGTTTGTCTTCCTGGTACCGCCGCTCGATCTCCGCCATCTTGTCGTACTCGTCGCCGATGGCCTTGCCCTCGCCCAGCAACGTTTGCGAGACGGTCTCCAGGCTGAAGGAGGGAAAGCTCCACACGGCGGCCTTGAGGGCGTCGATGCCGTCGATGATCACCCGGCCGGGCATGGGCGCGAACAGGTAGCCCTGCTTGCCCGGATGGGTGCGCCATTCGATGGGCCGCCGCTCCCGCCCCAGAAGGAGCTGCGTCCCACACTCGTTGGCTGTCTTCTGAAGCACTCGCAGGTCGAACTGGATGACGTTCCAGCCGATGATGACGTCCGGGTCGTTCCGCTCGAACCAGTCGTTGAGCTTCTCGAGCATGGCCTTGCGGGTCGGGCAATAGATGAGCGAAAAGTCCATGGCCCCATCCGACTCGGATGACGATTCCGGTGGCGGCTCGCCCAGCATGAAGACGACACGCTCTTGCGTGCCGTCCAGCGCAATGGAATAGAGCGCCTCGTGCTGGCTCGTCTCGATGTCCAGCGACACCACCTTCAGCACCGGCCGGAACTCGGGCGCTGGCTTGAGCTTGCAGTCGACGATGGTGGAGCGGTCTGCCCGCCCTCCTTCCACCAGCACGCCAGCGGTGATGAACCGTTCCATCAGGTAGCGATCGTGCGGGCGCACATCGGCTTCGAGCAGGGAAATGCCCTGTGCCTGGAGAGCACGCATCAACCGGCCGAGCTGGCGGAAGTGCTTCGCATAGACACCAGTGACGGGTTCCTGATGAAAAGTCTTGAGCTCGAGCTCACGCATCTGCAGGCCTGGCATGGCCATGAGGTGCGCTTCTACCGCCGCCCTGTGCCGGGTTGCGACGAATGCGACGGAGGTCTGGGAGGTCAGGACCACTTTCACCGGCCCCGCATCTGTTGCCAGCCAGTACTCGATCTCCGTGCCGGCGGGAGCATCCCGCCAGTGGCGAGTGAGGATGAAGCCCTTGAGTTCGGTGGACGTCACGAGAGCTTGGCGAATCGGATAGGGCAAGAGAGCGGGCTTGGCGTGGCCGATTTTCGCCCGGGCATGTCCAATTGCCGTCTACGCAGGCGGGGGCCAGGCAGTCCCGTGTCATCTGCCCCGCTGGAGGTCAACCACGCTTGTGCAAAGCAGTCCAAAACGAACCAGCTCAGTACAACAATAAAAGGGGGCAAAAAAGGGGCAAAGTATCCGCCCTGCCCGCAAACCCGCGTGAATACTGGGTTGCTGGCGGAGAGTGTGTCGTTTTGAGAAATGCCCGTCATTGCCCATCAATGACCGTTTCTCGAACGGTGACAACAGCTTAGCTCATCTAAGAAGGCCGTGAATGTCCACCATTCGCCGCCGGAAACCGCACCGCTTTCGATAGCGTTGTCGATAGTCGACGCCCAGTATGCTTGCAGGCTCAACGAGGAGGTGAGCCGTGCGCGGCCCCATCAATAAACTATCCGACACCAAGATCGAATCGGCGCTGAAAACCGCTCGCAAAGCCGTTGCTGCCGGGGACGGAAAACCCATCCTGCTGGGAGACGGAGGCGGGCTCACCCTACAGATCAGCAAGACCGGTGCCGCCTCCTGGTTGCACCGCTACATGCGTCTGGGCAAGGCCGTCGGCCTTGGGCTTGGCGGCTATCCCGAGGTCAGCCTGAAGCTGGCGCGGGCCAAAGCGGAAGAATGCCGGCGCATGCTTGCCGAGGGTCGCGATCCTCTGACCGACAAGCGCGCCGCCGAGACTGCAGCCAAGCTGGCCCGCGCCAAAGGCAAGATTTTCGATGATTGCGCCACCGAATACATCGACGACCACCGCGCTGAGTGGAAGAATCCGAAGCACATTCAGCAGTGGGAAAACACCCTCGCGACGTATGCCTCGCCCATCATCGGCAAGCGCCCTATCGGTGAAATCACCACAGCCGACCTAAAGCGCATCCTCAACCCGATCTGGTCGACCAAGAACGAAACGGCGTCACGCCTTCGCGGCCGCATCGAATCGATCATCGACTGGGCAACAGCCCACGAACTGCGCACCGGCGAGAACCCTGCCCGCTGGAAAGGGCACCTCGAGCACCTTCTTGCCAAAACCACGCCAGAACAGCGTGCGGACAAGCATTTTGCAGCCCTCCCCCACGCGGATATCCCGGCGTTCATGGGGAAACTGGCTGCTCAAGAAGGCATGGCTCGGTGGGCGCTCGAGTTCCTCATCCTGACCGCTGCCCGCACTTCGGAGGTCACCGGCGCGCAATGGAACGAGATTGATGAAACCGCGCAACTGTGGACCGTGCCAGCCGAACGCATGAAAGCCCGGAAAGAGCATCGCGTCCCGCTGACCGCCCGCGCGCTGACGATCCTCCGAACAGTCAAAGCATTTAGCGGCAAGACGTTCATCTTCCCCGGTCAGAACAAGGACAAGCCTATGTCCAACATGACCATGACCGCGCTGCTCAGGCGAATGGGCCGAAGCGATATCACCGTCCACGGCTTTCGCAGCACATTTCGCGACTGGGTCGGCGAGAAAACTACGCACGACTTCCGTACTGCTGAAGCAGCCTTGGCACATCAGCTACCAGACAGGGTTGCCGCCGCATATGCGCGCTCAGACCTGTTCGACAAGCGCTTCGCGATGATGCGTGATTGGGAAGAGTACTGCACCTTATCCATCGGCTTAGCATCTCAAACTTAATTTTTAGGAGCTCAGAGTGCCTTCCGTCACTGCAAAAAAGAAACCGGGGCGCGATCACTTTATTCCAGAGGCCGCTCGAAAAATATGGCCAGAAAAGCAAGTCAGCACAGCTAATTGGGCAACCCCAAAGTCTTACGAGGGCCATGAAGAGTGGCCGCCAGAAAAATGGGCATGGGAATTTTTGCGCAGAAACAGGTTCTTCCAACAGGATTGCGACGCCCTTGAGGGTGCCCGCTCAAGGAAAAAAAAGCTTCCCGCACACTGGCACCTTGCCTCTTTCAAGTCTTACGCCGAACCGTACAAGCACGTGGGCTCGGCAATTCCCGGCTGGACAATCTTCTCAAAGGTGGAGGTGTGGGATACCAATACCCGCTTTCGGCTCGCTCGGCCGCCCGTTGAGTTGGCTGTGGATGACTTGGTTCTCCAGCCAGGACAGATAGCCCTTGTTTTAGACCTGAATCAAGCTGCGGCCATTCCCGAGCTGATGCGCGCACAGTGGTCAAGCGCTTGGTATCACATGGCCGCAAGCGCAGCACGCCTTCACGCGTCGAGAAAGCGCAACAGTGAAAAATACGGAACCGGCGCAGACATGACCGTGCAATCTGGCAAAAGGGTATCGAAACCACATCCCAACAGCCGGATTGATTATTTGAGGCTTGCGGATGCCTTTTCTATGCAGTTTCCACCCAGCTTGGAAGATGTTTGCAAACAGTTCTTTGCAGATGAAAGACTGCAGATAGGTGCCAAGGAAATGCGGCCTGTGGCTGCACGCAACTCCATGAAGAAGATGATCGAAGCGGCAAGAAGCGCCGTATACGGTCAAGGCTACTTACTGTTGGTCGAGGAAGGAGCGCGAGCGGCGAGTTGGAAAGAAAAAATCGCCCCGTATTGGCCCTCCGCATCGGAAACGGACGAAACGACGGCGTCTGCTACCAAGCAGGTAGCTGAGAAGCCGCCACCCGACCCCTTTGCCATCATGTACAACAAAGCCCACCAATAGCTTCGAAGCATTTTTCCCACTTCTCGTTCGAACTTTTGAGGCAAGGAGGTCGAAGGTGGCCTCCAACCTAGGGAAAAGCCAAGCTTCGAAGCGTTTTTCGCCATAGAGCGTCGAAAAACTCCGACTTTTGATCAGATTTATGGTTGCTCAAACAGAGCAATATTTTCTGATCAAGATGACTGTCCTCCACCACGTGCCACCGGCTCGGCCAGCAAATGCCCAAGCTCGAACGAGCGCCTTTTGGCAAGGCTTACCGAAGAGGTCGGAGGACAAAACTTGTGAGTGCATTCACTCAAAGTTGGACCAACTCCTGCTGAACGTGGCCGTCGCGCAGCGCCACAAGTTGATCACGATCCATGAAGTTTGCGAGCGCACTGGTATGGGGACTTCGTTCATCCACGCCGAAATCGCAGCCGGCCGGTTTCCCAAGCCGGTAAAACTCGGCGCAAGCAAAAGCCGCCGCGCGGCCGCACGCTTCGTAGACGGCGAAGTTTCCGATTGGATCGAGCAAAGGATTGCGGAACGCGATTTGCCTCTGTTCTTGTCGGCAAGCATCAGGGAGGGCGCATGAGCTAGCCCCATCCTCAATCCAACTGATTGCCGCGAACCGATTCGTCAAACGAAGAGGCTTGCGCTCAGCGCACCGAGGTGCAGCACCGCGGTGCCTCCTCACACGGCGCTAGAGGTCCGCGCCAGGACCTTCGGTCGCCAGATCCACTTCGCTATCCGAACTGCACCAGCAGCCCGGAGGACTTCCCTTTGCCTTTTATTTACCCTAACGGAGCTCAGATGCTGACCGTAGATATCAAACCGAACCGAGCAACAGCGCAACAGTTGGCTCGGTACCTCTCGCAGATCATGCCCGGCGATCCTAGCTCGAAGATGCGTCGCACGTCGTTCACTTGGCCGACGCCCCTGACTCGCGCACCGATGGAGATCATCGTGAATCAGCCCGGCGAGAAGTCGGGCGCTCAGGATATCAGCTTCACCCTTCGGATTCGCATGGAATGGGTGCTTGTTGGCAAATCTGCGCTGGTCGAGAACACGTTCTTCAAGCCGTCCGGATGCGTGCTTGCGCTGTTCCGCGCCTGGCTGCACGGACTCATGCCCGACCTGCCTCTCGACGTGCTTTCTGCCATCACTGCGGATGACTGCGAAATTCGCGAGATTACCGCGTCCTACTACTTCACCTATCCCTCCGAAACGCAAGCATTCAAAGCCTTCTGCGACTTCTTTGCGCATGGCCTCGTCTGCCTGAACAGCAGTGATCTGTACCCTGGCTCGAAAAGTCGTGGCAGGGTCATTGCGCCCCGCATTCGCATGGCTGAGGACGCCAGCCATGCACTCTCCGTGGACCTCATCCATCTGCCTGCACAGGAAAAATTCGGAGAAGCGCGCGTCTCATTGATGCGAGGCGTCGAAGATCAGCCGGCGGGGTTTGCATCCGCCCCCCCCTCGCAGCGAGAACTGCTGCGCGCGAGCACTCGTCGCCTTCTCCGCTTCGAGGTCACCGTCGATGTCGGCAAGAACTTGCACTTCGGCGACAACCAGAACTACCAACTGCCCACGGACTACCGCAAGTGGACGCAAGAAAACCTGCCGCACGATCCGTTCTGGATTGCCCTCGAGGCAACGAGGTACGCCACTTTCCTTAACCACGTGACGCCCACTGCCGAAGAGGATATTGACTTGGACAAGCTGGATCAGGGCGAGCGCGAGGTGTTGACCGATCACTTTAAGGAAAAGAACCTGCGTCACAACGAGTGGATCGAAGGGACCGAGTCGCTCCTTCAATGCCGCAAGAAACTGTTGGGGAAAGTTCAGATCGACATTTTGGTGCCGTGGTCCATCGCCAAGCTGAACAAGAGCAGCGAGTTGAGCGAGTTTCTCACCTATGAGAACCGCTTTCGCCCGAGCGAGGATGAGATGTTGCAGCCGCATTGCTTGTCGGCGCTCAATGTGGACGAAAAGATTAAGGCGTTGCTGGAAAAACTGCCGCCTTTTGCCATGAAGGAGGATCCTTGGCCGGCCACCTTCCCGACGGCTCAAACGGGCTCCGCTGAGGCCCCCGACGCGTAATTCGGCGCACGCGGGAGGCGCATGCGACCTCGCGAGTGATCGTATGTGCTGACCAGCGGCGGGCTAAGCGTAATACCGTACAGCTTGTAAACAGTACTAGGCCTACCAGCCCACCAGTGGCAACAGCTACATGGTCTACCTAGCCGACATAGCTGTAGACCGTACTAGCTGTTGATAAGCCTTGCTGGTGCAGGCCTAGCTGATACATGCCGACTACGCCTTCTATGCCGGTAGACCGTGCTGCTTGTGCCATGCACAGCCCGCAGGCCTACCAGCCTCACAGCCGACTCGTTCGGTAGATCGACCTTTCTCACGTAGCACCGCCTTCACCGTACATGCCAGCAGCCAAAAACTGCCTGGTTGTCACGGTGTGGATCGGTGCGCTCGAAAACACTGGAATAGACATGAATTTCGATGCTTTTGACTTCTCCCATTGCATGATGGTCGACACGCTCGGCCTGCGCGTGCACAACGTGGACCCCAGCAAACTTCCCAACAAGTACGCTCTCGTTGGCGGCGGCGATGAGAAGAAGTGGGCCAAAGGCAGCCTGCAAACGGCCGCCGGCAAGAAGTCGCTGAAGGTGAAGGCGAACAAGGCGCGCAAGGCCTTCGACATGGAGGGCTCGCCCGCGTTCCTCCGGCAGGGTCACAACATCGTCTCCTCAGGCGACGTCACCATGCTGGCCTACGCAATGGCCAAAGACTGCAACTTCGGGCTGCAGCTCGGGCTCAAGACTGACCGCGCCAAGGATTTCTTGCAAGGCGCCGGTATGGAGGTGACGCGCATCGACACACCGGTGCTGTTACGCAAGCCTGCAGGACTTTCGAGTGCTGCAGTTATCAACGGCATTGCGCTCTCCAGCGTCCTCGCCGGTCTCAACACCAGCCTGTACGTCAACGAGACGGTGTACTTCGACCAGCAGGCACAGCTTGCCGCGTTGAAGGCGTATGACAAGGACGCTGAACTCAAGAAGAAGCGAAAGTTGGAAGTCCCCGAGACGCCGCAAACGGCTGCTTTGCTGGACTTGGCTGCAGCGACCATCCGTCTCGAACCCGTGTATCGCCTGAAATGGCTTGAACGCAGGTTTAAGGGTCGTCCTCCTACGCCTGCAGAACTGTCGCCCGGGGTGCTGGCGCACATGCTCGCAGGCCTGCTCGACAAGTACGACCTGCGCCGCGACATCCGTAGGCCGCTGAACCACGACGCGCTGATGGCGATTCCTGCCAGGTTTCAGCGTTTTGCACTGCTGTGGCAACACGGCCACGACATGAAGCTGTTTCAGGCGAAGGACCCGACGGAGTACTCCCGCGCGAAGAGCTATCTCGCCCGCGAGCACTCGCTCAACATCGATGGCCCTCCCCCGCGAGAGATCGAAGACCGCGTCGAGCTGGGTGACATCCTCTCGCCGAAGAACTTCATGCCGGTGCCGGCCGAGATCGTGGCTGACCGCGAGCTGTTCTTCCACTGCGACATGGAACTGGAACGCAAGCACCCCGGCCCTCGCTGGTCGCGCCCCTGGACCGTTTGAGCCGGTCGCTCTCGGTCACATCGTCCGGACTCCCCCGGCGTAGACCGCGAGCCCCTCGCCCTCCCTCCCCTAGATCCGAGCTGTAAAGGCTCCGTGTTGGCGCACGGCCAACGCTACTGAAGGAAAGAACCCTATGTCGAAGAACTCACCCATTGAATGGACCCACCACACCTTCAACCCCTGGTGGGGCTGTACCAAGGTCTCGGCCGGCTGCGACAACTGCTATGCGGAGAACCTGTCGAAACGGTACCACTCTGAAGAAATATGGGGCCCGCACGCGAAGCGCCGCTTCATGAGCCATGCGCATTGGGACTCGCCCATCGTGTGGAACAACGAGGCGGCGGCTCGGAACCAACGCGAGCGCGTCTTCTGCGCGTCGATGGCAGACGTATTCGAGGTGCGCGACGACCTCACTCGCCACCGCTTGCGGCTCCTCACCCTGATCAAGGGAACCCGCAACCTCGATTGGCTGCTGCTGACGAAACGGCCGCACTCGATCAAAAAGCTGCTCCAGGTGGACTACCAGTTCCCGCGCAACGTCTGGCTTGGCGTCAGCGTCGAAGACCAAGAGCGCGCCGACAAACGCATCCCGTACCTTCAAGCCTTTCCCACCCCGGCTGTGCGCTTCCTATCGTGTGAGCCTCTGCTCGGGCCCATCGACATTCGTCGCTACCTGCAGCCTGGCCGCAACGGCGTGCGCATCGACTGGGTGATCTGTGGCGGCGAGTCCGAACACGGCGCCCGGCCCATGAACCCTGAATGGGTTGAGAGCTTGCTCGCACAGTGCCAAGAAGCCGGCGTGCCGTTCTTCTTCAAGCAGTGGGGCATGTGGGCTCCGGTCGAAAACGTTGGCTTGGCCGCTGTCGGTGGCCGAGAAGTTATTGACATGTGGCGGTACGACGGCCGCCCGGAGGAGATGGTGCGCGTCAGCAAGAAGGTGGCAGGCCGCGAGCTGAACGGCCAGACCTGGATGCAGTTCCCTGACCCCGGACAGGCCGTGTAAAGGCACCAGCGACGACGCGATCTTCGGCCGCATTCCTCCTGCATCGATGTGACTCCTGCGGGCCTATCAAGGCTCCGGGTCGCGGACCGATCCCGACTCATCACCAGGATTTCTCAACCACACATTTGCTTAGATTGGAAAACACCATGAAGCACTTTAAATATATCGCCCCGTCAGGCGAACTTGTTCGCCTGAGCCCACGTTTCACAAATCCCTCAATTGGCTCTTCCGAACGCGCGATCATCTGCGAAGTAGAAGGGCTCGCTCACGCAGCGTCGCTGTTTTTTTGCGGAACCTACCCCGTCGAAGCGCCGTACTTCTTTTGGGGCGCCGGACGCGTACTGCCTTGGAACGTGGAGTTTCTCCGACGCGACCCAAAGGGTGGCATGCGCGGGCGCGCGCCGTCGGAAAAAGAGCTCGATCTCGTGCTCGGTGCGTTGCAGAAGATGGGATGTGGAGAACGGCCCACCGTCCTCTCGACGTATCACAACGGCTTTCTTTGCTCCAGCGAAAAGCTGAAGTTTCAGGGGCTTGCAGTCGAAGTCATGATGGCGCTGGACGAGTTCCTCGCGGGCATTCAGTCGGGCCCTCCAACCATCGATTTGATGCTGCTCCTATGCGAAGCATACAAATGCCTCTCAGAGCTGACGGTGCAGGCGGAGAGCCTCTTGGTCAAGCAAGGAACGCACGAAGAGGCCCGATCGGGGCGACCTGATTGACGGCCCAATTTGTCTGGGACTTCTGCTCGAACCGAGGCGAAGCATATGTTGCCGTCGGGGGACTTATCAAACCACTGTGAAAGGGTGCAGAGAGGAACGAAGCTGCTCAATGCTGATTGATCGCCGCATCAAACGCTCAGTCAAATTGATGGGTGGATGTGCAGTCCCGATGAAACTCGTCCGCAGGGTTCTCGGGACTCCTAGATCTTTGAAAAGTAACTCGTGCAGCGCGCGAACCTTCTGACTTTTTTTGCGATGCCAAGTCTCTTTCTTAGCACCAGGCAACGCGGTAGCAACATGCAGAGGGTCAATCAAATTGAAGCTCGACGCGCTCGCATCAAAGATCAAATAGGGACTTCGAGCTCGATGTTCCCAGTCGTCATGCCCTGGTTCGAAGCGCTCATGCTGTATGGCTTGACCCGCTTCGTATCGCACTAAGACGTTCAAGTGGTTTCTATAAGACTGCAGCAAAGGCTCTGTCCATATTAAACGACGGTCATCGATTCTCTGGCCCACCGTGCCGTAGCCGACAAACAAATATTTGGTCGCCGACTTCCTTTTTCCACGTCGCGCACAGAAATAGACAACCATGTCGCCCGGATACAAATACCTCCTGACATTGGCTCGACATACTCCCCATCCCGCATGGGTCGGCTGACCTTGGTGGTAAGTAGCACTGAAGAAAGAAGGGTCGTCGCCCCAGTCGTATGCGGTGTTCCCCGCATGAAGCCTGTCCAGCAAGGATCTGAGATCGGGATTATTGGTGGCAGCTTCAGCAGCCATCCGCAGCAGTCGCTTGTTTTCAGGAATGAACTGGCGATACACGCAAACATACACCCTAGGCGTCGAAGACCGTGGAAGTTCCCGTTGATGCGCTTGTGAACTTCCGCCTGCTCGCACTCCACATCCGTTCATAGTTGCCCCCTTAGATCGTTGACGCCATCGCGGATGCCGGCGACTGCCGATCTCCTCAACGCGGCAGCTTGTTGTTGACTACGAAAAGTCGCCTACCAGATAGGGAATAAGCGGCGGATTGTTCGGGTCACCATTGACAAGGTGTCGACTGCGTATCGGAAGGTCTATATCTTCAGGCACGGCATTGAATTCGTTATCGATGATGACGAATTGCGTCTGGACTAGTTCCCCTGCGGCGAGTTCGTAGACCAATCGGAAGAATGCCGCAATTACCTCAGGGTTCTCGACCGAGCTGACGTTCTTGGTCGGCGTGTCAATGATGAGCACAGGAGGCAACCTAGCGTCGCTGGCTCGCGCGCAAACACGATGCAAGGCCAGCGCGTAACAAGTCTTGAACAGCGCCTTCATTCCGCCGCTTCCAGCGTTGTCAAAGGAGAGAACCACAAGGGCTTCGTTCACCCCTAGAGGAATGCGGGGATAGAAGGTCGCAGGATCAATCTCGACGCGATAGCCGGCTCTGACGTCTGGAAATTTGGCTCGAACCAGGCAGTCGAGGAAAAGCTCGCCCAGCAGGTCAACATTCCTCCGGTCGTTGAAAGCTGACTTCTTGGCGGTCTCCAGCTTGGTCCGAAGTTCTGCTTCATCGACCTTCAACGCCTCCGCCTGCGCCTGTTGCTCCTGGAGCACGTCCGGCAGCTTTCGGTATCTCAGCATCGCATCAAGTCGCTGCTCCAAGGTGGCTACAGCTCGCTCGTGCTGCAATGCCTGAGAGAGGAAGGCCGAGTCGTATTCCTTCAACCTGGCCTCCAGCGAACGGTCCGCTGCGCTTCGCGCCGCCGCTATCTCGGCGGCGCGAAGCTGAACGGCCCGCTTTTGGGTACGCATGCGAGCCAAAGTCTCCCTCAGCTCTGTCTGACGAGCGCGCAGATCCTCATTGACCACTGACTCGCCAAGCGCGCCCTCTGCATCGGTGATGTGCTCAGGCTGTCCACAGACCACGCAAAGCCCGGTCTCTCGATCCGGCAGGGTCTGCGTGCATCGAGGGCAGGACGAAAAGTCCACGCCCCCGAGAACCATCCGCGCGGATGCCGTTCGCTGGAAGCGAACAGAAAGCATCTGCAGCTCGTTTGTATGCCGCTCGAGTTCCCCGATACGGAGGTCGATGTCCGACGCAGCCTGCTCAAGCGCAATCTGTTCCTGGGCAAGGCGTCGCGCCTGGTCTCGTAGTTCCTCCGCGGCATGCGGCGCTGGCGAACGTTGCCGCCTCGCGACCTGTGCAGCAGCGCGCGCGTGGTCGATCTCAGCCTTGATCGATTCAATCTTCGCGTCGTAGGCGACGATATCGTCCAAGCCGGCATCCATCAACGCCTTTGCAAGCGCCTGAGCGCCGGACAAGAGCCCCAAGCGCTGCTCACGGACCTCCTGAAGGCGCGATTCCAGCTCGGCAACCTGTTCGGTGCGATAGCCAAGGACATACCGCAAAGCGTCGACACTCTTGGCACGGATTGGGTAGTTGTCCGAGTCCAGCCGGAAGAAGACGTTGTCCATCCCCTCCTGGTCGAGATAGCAAAATCGAAACAGGTCTCGGAAGCTCAAGCGCTCAAGCCGCTCGTCGGGCGCTCCCTTGCGTCGACGTACGTACGGCGGCTCCTCTTTCGCAAGATAGAACAGCAAATCGGACAACACCACGACGCCCAAGTTGGGCAGAACTTCGTTGGTTCCCGTCCTGGCAGGGATGAGCACTTGCAGAGTCTCGTCGCCCTCCTGCCAGGCTGCCATGACCTGATTCGAGTCTCTGTCACGATGCAATGTCACGGGGATGTCGTTGACGGACATCTCCAAAGCTGCCGAGACCATCTCCGCCTGCAAGGCCGGCGTCCACGCGTAGCTGCCGCCGAGGCAGAAGTCTATGAGTCGTCCGATGCTCGATTTACCAGATCCGATGGGCCCAAAAAAATAGATGACGCCCGGCAAGTCGATGCGCTCAATCGACTTGTGGAGCGACAAGTGGAGCTTCTTTAGCGCTAGTCTCATATGGCGATTTCCTCCCCCCACTTCATATCGGTCAATTCGGGGAACGTGGCGTACATGAAGTTCTTGAGGTCCGTCCCGCTGCGATTTCCAAAGCTCTTCGCTACGAGCCTCGCACGGGTGGCAAGGTCCTCAAGAGGCTCTTGGTCAGCGAGTGCTGTAGCCATGGTTTGGCCCTCCGGCGTAGGCCAGAGTTGCACTGTCTTGCCCTTGACGTCTACGGCCACGAGTCCTCGAGCCGACATCAAGGCGACCCATCGGCGATATCGGTGATCCCAAGGGCCGTATCGGAACCGCACCATCTTGCTTTCGATGGTCGTTCTCTCAAACTCGGTCACCCCGGCCTTGCTCGGGTCCTTGCCGGCCGACCTCAACGCCCGCTCAAGGCAGTTGGGATAACGCAGCAGAAAGTCCAGCTTTGCAAGCTTCGTTAGCCCCTCGATAGGCCGACCTTTGTCCCCGGCGTGCGCGGTCATCAGTAGCAGAAGCCTTGCCATGTGCAAGTTGTCGTCCCGCTCGGTCGCTGCGAGTGCACGGGCAAGTTCAAGTGCCATCTTGGGGCTCCTCTTCCAGCGGGGTTCCCCATGCGAACTTGCACTCGCCTGAGAGCATTCCGGCAATGCCCATCAAGGTGTCCTTCGGCTCGCGGCACACGCGCTCTGGCTCCTCCTTCGCAAGGCTGTCCATTCGCTGCAGGATTTGCTTGTAAATCGCGAGGCCCCGCGTCTTCTCATCGGCATGGTCAAAGGCCAACGCCTCGACATCCTTGCACTCGACCAGCACAGTGCTAACGAGTTGATTCGCGATGGCGTCAAAGCCATCAGGCTCCAGCAAGGCACGTTCCATCAAACGCTGGTCTGCCGAGTCCATGCGCATGCGCAATGGCTCAAACTGACTACCGAGGTAGGCATTGCGCATTTTTCGGCTTAGCACTTCGGTTCGACCAACCGTGCCCCCGATGTCTACACCTGCTCCACTATCAACAAATCGGAAGGTTGGCTGCCGAACCCGAGCCATCAGCTCAGCAGCGGACTCTGGGGTGATGCATTTCCCTCGAATAGCGGCGTCTGGCCGACCATTCGTAGCGAGATACGCGACAGCGCCGTCTATCCCATCGACTCGCAATCTGCACGCGGCTTGGATCAGCCCTATCAGTTCGTCCCTCAAGCGGCAGCACAAAACCGTCGTCAATCCGGAGCAACCGGGCAGCCTCGGAACAATCGCGGCGGCCAAGGTATCGTCATACCCCCGAAGGACTGGTCCCTGCGCGAAAACGAGCTTGCGCAGGACTCGGAAGAGCACGATGGCATCGCCGCCGGTCTTTCCGACAAGCCCGGTGAAGGCCGCCTTGTATGGCTCTTCCACCTCCGAATGGGTTGAGGCTCGGGAACAACACTGAATGAGGCGATCGGGGCTCGCCGCGAGTGAATCCACCCTCTGGGTGGTTGGCCCAGGCACATACGGAGCCGCGTTAGAGACGAATTCGTAGCCGTCAATAACAGCACCATAGATCTTCTCGAACGCACAGAACCGGGCGACAGCATCGACCAACGCCTTATCACTCCAGCGCCAGCTAGCATTCTCGCGGCTGTCCGTCTTGACCTGCACGGCGATATAGCGCCCCGTCGGCAACTCCAGAAGGTAGTCGTCGTGATGCTCGCACCACAAGGCGCGTATGGAGCGCGCGGAGGTCAAGCTCTGTGCAAGCAGCCACACGCCGATGGCCCATTGATAGCGAAACCGTTCCTGGGTTTCATCTCCACGGTCCGAGGGCGCCGTCGCAAGTCCCTCAACCTGTTCCGGCAACCCCAACGGCAAGGGTTCGTTTTTCTTCCGTCGCATCAGCACTTCTCCGAGGTTTGCGTCCAGCGCTTTGCGGGAAGTATCCAACACTGGCAGAGATCCGGATGCCAGATTCTGAAGCACATGTGATTCTTGATGCCTCGTGCTCATCCCATGTTCATGGGAGGGCGCTCGTAAACCCCCGTCCGGCGACAGAAGCGGAGGGTACCGGTCAATGACTTGCGCGGCCCATAGTCGACAAGCAATCGGCCCGCGAGGCGCTGCGCCGGGAGGGAAAGCCCCTGCACCTATACCTGGCCCTACACGGGCTCGGTTGCTTCGGAGACATCCCACTCTGCGACGTGGAGTCCAACTGAGCCGCGCTTGAACGCCGCGCGACCGTCACGTCCCGCTACCGGCTGAAACAGTACGAGCTTGTGATCAAAACTGTCTTCCAATCCGATGAAGAAGGAGACCTTCAGCCCTGCATCGAGGTAACAACAAAGCGCCTTCACTGACCGACCAGGACGTTCGAGTGATGCCCCAAGAGCCTGAAAGCATCGAGGCTTGAGGGCAATGTCGCAGGGCCGCGCGCGGTCGCCGGTTTGCCGCGCGCCGCTCTGCAATTTCTCGCTGCTATATGCAATGGCTAGTCATTGCTTGAAAGGAGCCGAAATGATGCGACTTACGCGCTGGGGGCATTCCATCGGCCTTCGCCTGCCCTGCGAGGTGGCGCAAGCGGCAGGGCTGCAGCCAGGGGACTACGTTTACGTGCGCCTGCTCGACTCGGGCGACATCCGCGTGCGGCCAGTGAAGAACGCGCAGCCAGTTCACCCGTCGACGGCTGATGGGGAGGTCGGCATCACCGAGGCCACATTACCTGCTGCGGCCGGGATGACGACGTGGTGAGGTGCTTCCTCGAACTGATGCTCGAATCGCAGCCGCCCGGTCGGCTCTGGTTCATTGGGCGGACACCGACGGGCAAGGTACAGGACGCGATCAACATCACGCTGCGCGCCCTGACCCTGTTTACGCCGCTGGCCTGCATCTAGCAGCAGCATGCAAGTCGGAGAGGCCTTCAATAATTGTTGGCTCTCATGCGGTTCAATTCTTCCACCACCAGTTGCATGGGCAGGTCGAAGAAGTCGAACAGCGCATAGAGCGGAGCCAACAAAGGTTGAACAATCTCGGGCAGGTTGGCGCCGATGGATTGCGCGTCGATGTGCGTCGTCAGGGTAATGGTGTCCTGACGAGCGACCCTGCGGTGGATGAAGCGGCGGTCGTCGATGCTCGCCAAGGAACGGCCAGCCAATCCTTCATAGACAGCGACAAATTTGATCGTGGTCGGTCCTTCAAAAAGTCTGCCAGCCAAGCTGCCGGCATGCAGCAATGTTTCACCTGCCCTCCAGACAGGCAAGGTCAGGTCGAAGATGGTGGCCGGCGCATAGGAAGGACGACCGCGGCGTTCCTCCATCGCATCTTCCTGATAGCCGCGAATGAGGTACGCCAGACCATCCGGGTGTATTCGCCAAAAATCAGAATGTGCTGGGTCTCGATCTTCAGGCGCTGTTTCCGGATCGTTTCCCAGCCAACACTCAACAACGCCGTCAAATGGGTAGGGCTCAATTCCAGCCCTCGTCGGATACCAAAAAGGCGGCCAGCCGGTGTGCCTAACAACGCTGGCCCTCAGCACCTCCGGTAGCTCGCCAATACCTATCGCACGTCGCTCACCGATGATCTCGTATGCGAAGCTATAGCGGCCATGCGGCATCCGAGGTCCAACGTCGGGAGGGAGCGTACCCAGCAGCCCATTCCAGCGCGCCCGGCTGGCAGCACCCCACTCGTCAAGTCGAGCGGGTCGAACTGGCTGTGGGGCCTGCGGAACGGCTCCAGTGATCAAATCTCTGATCTGATCGAACATGTCGTCGCGACGATTGCGAAGGCAGCGAGCGAGAAGTTCATCCCAGTCCTGCGCACTCTGTGGAGTCTCGCTGCGTGGGCCTGACTTGCGAATGTAAATCGCGTGGTTCTGAACGGTGTTCCCGTTCGGACCCGCTCGTCGCGCCCTCACCGGCACCCGATGACCGCCCGGAATGACGACCACCGGAAACGAGGCGCCAGCCGGATTGACTACGACGTGCACAGCGCAGTGAAAAGGCGGGTCGCAGTAGTTCTGCACGATGCCGTTAATCAAGTCTTGCCCATAGGCATCAAGCGTGGCAGGTCGGCCATCTGCTTCCACCATGCGCGCATCCGCCTCAACGAGCCCGAGGATGATGAAGCCACCGCCGTGATTCGCGAGAGCGAGTGCAGCCTTGGCGAAGGTCGCCTTGTCATCGTTCGAGTTGGACAGATCCAACCAGTTCTTGACTTCGCAATCCAAGTCTTCCCTTGGATCGATGAGCAGATCTACAAGACGTTCGCGAGATACAGCCATAAACCGATCCTATTGCTTGGTTCAGCGGCGGACATCGGCAGGCAACGCACTGAATGCAATGAACCTGACGCTCAACACGCCTGTGCAGCTCGCGCCCCTAGCCTGCCACCGACAAGTGAAAGTAGCCCAACAGAGTCAACACGCCCGGCTTATTCTCGCGTCCACGAATGGCGAAGTGTTCGCACTCCCCAAACCGCCTAGCGCGAGCGATTCGACTGCGATACCACGCTGCCCGCCAGCGTCTTGGTGACCGAAGAAGACTTGGAACTATCCAAGGCGCGAGAGGCCTTTTGTTCCGTCGCGGCGCCAGTCTGCGCCGACGAGCCAGCCTGCCGCAAAGCCGAGCCGGCAAGCGACTTCTGAACCGCGCTCGCAGATCCGCTCTGAAGCGTCTTGCCAGCCACGGAGGCGACGCGCGAGGACGTCTGTTTGGAGTTGTTGGCCATATCCATTCCCTTCAACGGCGTAAAGCGCCGACCATGGCGAAAACACTATATCTAGTGCTTTCTCTCCACGCAACCCCTATACCTAGTGTTTTGCAGTTCGGCGTTTCTGCCCTGAGCTGATCCACCTGGCTCGATCTACAGCTTATTCTTGTCATGCCGTGAGAGAGGCGTCGCCGGCTGGCATCCGCAACCGACCATCAACGACAGGTGCAGCCAGACCAATCGAGAGCCGGCATATTCCGACTACCCAAGGTCGGTCGGCGGCGCGTTGCACCTTGGCATGCGTCGCCACCTGCAAGAAGCGGCTGCTTCCCATCCACGAAATTGCCGCCGAGAATCGGCGCTCCTTCACGATTCAGGCGAGAAGCAACTTGGCAAGCACAGATACCACCCGGCTGGCGGTTCTCATCGACGCAGACAACGCCTCCGCTTCGGTGGCAAAGGAACTTCTCGAAGAGGTCGCCAAGTTCGGAACCACCACGGTCAAGCGGGCGTTTGGCGACTGGACCACGCAGAACCTGGTCGGTTGGAAAGCCCATCTCCATCGACACGCCATTCAGCCTATCCAGCAGTTCGCCTATACACAGGGAAAGAACTCGACAGACTCGGCGTTCATCATCGACGCGATGGACCTCCTGTACGCGGGCAACGTCGACGGCTTTTGCCTGGTATCGAGCGACAGTGACTTCACCCGTCTCGCGACGCGCCTCCGGGAGGCTGGCAAGGTCGTTTACGGTTTGGGTGAACGGAAGACACCGGAGCCCTTCATCGCCGCGTGCGACAAGTTCATCTTCTTTGAGGTTCTGAAACGACCCGTCGAAGCCGCAGCGCCGGTGCAGGTTCCCGATGTGCCCGACCTCAGAGAGTTGCTGACGCATGCCATCCGAGAGACGGTCAGAGACAGTGGATGGTCCAGGCTATCCACTGTCGGTGGCCTCATGGGCAAGACGCACACATCATTCGATCCGAGAAACTATGGCTTCAAGAAACTCGGCGAGCTGGTGCGCGCTCAGCCATACCTCGATGTCGTGGACGCGCCCGACGCGACTGGGTTTGTGCACGTCGAGGTTCGGTTGAAATGAAGCTCTTCCGTGCGGCCCATCCGAGCCGCACAGATCAACCTCCTCTTCAGACTGCGGCGTATTTAGCCTGGATCGCTCTTAACTCACATTCACGTCAATTGACCCCACGATTCCGTTCTCCTGCATGTCCGCTGCGGCCGTGTCGATGAAGACGACCTTCACGTTCGGGTTTCGCCGCTTAAAGACTTCGGAAAGATAGCCCTGCGGTTCATTGAATTCGAGCACGACTGCGTCGTCACCCCAGTTCTTAAATCGATAGAACGCGAGCCCACCGCTGATCAGAATCTTGGTGCTATCAGGATAAAGGTTGAGCCGCTCCTTCAGTTCGCCGACCGTCAGTTCGTTCTGGTCCATGTCTAGTCCTTATTAAGTTGGGATCGCCGATAGAGCAGCTTGCGCCTTCTGATACTCATCGACGCGCTTCTTGTACGCGGCGCGCTCTTCGATGATCTTTTCCATGGCTTCGCGTAAAGCTATTTCCCGGTTCCATACGCCCGGTACAAGTTTCTCAATCGGCATGCGGGCATGCTTCCGGAGCTTTCTGGCGACTTCTGAAACCTCTAACCCGAGTTCGGCGTACCCATGCCGACGAGCGCGGAAGTATTCTGTGTACTCTGGGAAGTCGTCAAACTCGTAGACGCCCGAAAGTTCGTGCGATAGGTGCTCCTGTTTATCTGGAATTTGTAGCACGGCGTACATCAGATCACGCGGGAGTGATTTCCACTCGACTTTGATATCTAAAGGCTCAAGGGTGGGTGGTTTAGTCGTTGGTGCCCAGTACGAGCCATTGTTCCCAGCGGGCCGACCTTCCTCTGTGCCATCGTCATAGGCCACCTGCAGGCATCCGGTCGCGAATCGATCCAGGTGCGACACGACGATGATGGCGAGGTATTCTGCGTCCTTCTTCCGTTTGAAGTGGCTAGCGACGACTTCCTTGATCGTGAGGAACGAGTTGCCCAAGAGGACGCCACCGATGCCGGCGCATGCGGCGATGATTGCCGACACGTTTCCTGAATCCATAAATCTCCTTCGCGAGTCGTACTGCACAGTTACAGCTGCAGTCGTTTCGGCAGCCATGGTGAGTTGGCTTGCCGTGCGCGCACGGCATCGGTTACGGTCCCTACTTCGCGCTCAACCATTCAGCCACTTCTCGCCTCCCCAAAGCTCGCACAGACGCAAGGCTCTGAAGCTGCTCAGGCTTTGGGCGCCCCTTGCCCTGCTCCCAGTTGTAAATCGTCTGGCCAGACACACCGGCAAGCTGCCCGTATGCCGCAGCAGAAAGGCCCAGCTTCTCGCGATGTCCGGCCAGTCGGGTTGCGCTGAACCTGCGCGCCTGCCCCGACTCGGATGCCTCGGGAGCATCCACAAGCCGACTGCGCGCGGAACTCTTGGCCACGCGCCGCAGTTCCTTTTCCAATCCCCTCACCTGCCGACGCAAATCAGCGATAGAAGAGCGGTGAAGAGCAGAAGCTTTCTTGAGGATTTCGATCTCTGCGCGAACTTCCTTGCGAGCAACGCGGGAGATCTCGGCTTTCAGGATGGATGCGATGTTTGGCATGGATGCATTCTGCCTGCCGCCGCAGAGCACAAGCTAGGACGGTAACAGTAGTCTTCTCGCAATCAGCTACTTGCACCGTTGCCGCACCTCGAAGCAGCGAATGAGAATTCGATCAGAAAGCAAGAACGCTTGCAACCTTCTCCTTGGGGAAAATTTGTTGGTCTCCTTGGTGGTGATCCCCTACGATTGAGCTCATGAAACATGATGCGGCGAGCAAAATCGAAGAGATTGAACAAGAGCCTTTGCCCGAAGTTTGGCCCTCCAAATTCATGCGCGAGCTTCGCCCGGAGGTTTACTCTGACACCAAGGACAGAGAGACCCATGTTCTAAGTTCTCCGGTTCTTGAATACCATCTGGACTCCATAACCTCCCGCAATCAGACACATGACTTTGAAGTGTTCTGCCGGAAGCTCTGTGAGAGAACCATCTGCCCAAATCTACGCCCCCAAACCGGCCCGGATGGCGGGGGCGACAGCAAGGCCGATACGGAGACCTATCCGGTTGCCGAAGAGATCTCCGGCCTGACCTATGTAGGCGTTGCAAACGGCTCTGAGAAATGGGCATTTGCCTTCAGCGCTAAATCCACCTGGGCAGACAAGGTGCGCAAGGATGTGCAGGGGCTCGTCGACACAGGCAGGGCCTACGACAGAATAATCTGTGTCACAAGCCGCTTTGCCAAGTCCAAAAATTGTGCAGCGCTTGAGCACGAGCTTTCCGAAAAGTACGGTGTACCGGTGACGGTCCATGACCGTACATGGATCGTGAAAGAGATCATCGAAAACGCGCGTATCGACCTTGCCGTCAACTATCTGAAAGTCGGCGAAACCATTAAAGCGCCGTCGAGACTTGGGCCACTCGATTACTCACGTGCCCAGCAACTGGAAGACGTTGAGCGAGGGATTGAAAACCCCGAAGCTTTTCGCGGCATGGAGCAACAACGTGCCATGGAGGCCCTTGTAGCCGCCAAGCTTTCCAGAGGCCTGGAACGGCCACGCATCGAAACGGAAGGCCGATTCAGCCGCGCCATCCGCCTCGCAGAAGCTCATGGCAGCTTCAGGCAGAAGCTTGAGGTCGAGTACGAAAAGATCTGGACCGATTTCTGGTGGTTCGATGATTTCCGATCGCTGAACGCTGCTTACGATCATTTTCAGGATCGCGCGGTTCAATCCGAACATGCCAAGAATTTAGAGTTCTTGTGCAACCTCAATCAACTGCTTGTAAATGCTCTCGTTCACAAGCACCTAACGCCTGTGGAGTGCCGCTTTGACGAGCGAACAGCCAAGTTGGAGCAAGCGCTGACGTTGATCGCCGGCGATCCGGATCGACCGAACAACAGCCTGGAGGCGCAGACCGCACTCCTGCGCATCAAGCTCAACAAATTCATGCTGGCTCACAAGCTCGACGAGCTGCCAAGCATATGGAAGGGCCTCACAGCCATTCTGGAGAAGGCCGCAGGCCTTGGGGAGTTCGATACCGACAGCTTGGTCTCTTTCATCGAGGCTGTCGGCAATGTCGGTGGAAACGATCCCACATACAGCGCGCTCGTCGAGAAGCTCGCCGAATTTATCGGCGCTCGAAAAGGCGAAGGGGAAGGCGCGCTCCTTCTTCTCAAGCGCGCCCAGAAGCTCGATTTTTCTGCCCGTTTTGACATGATTCGCTGGGCGGGCAAGGCCGCATTCGGCCTGTCAAAGCGGGAATACGCGGAGCCCCTCGTCGATGCCATGCATCTTCTCACTCTTGGCTACCGCAGCGCCGGCCTGCTTTGGGCAACGCGAGCAAGCTGTGTTTTTGCAGCTGCCTCCTTGGTTATTCAGGGTGAGGAAGAGCATCAGCTGCCGCCAGTCTTCACGGTCACGATGAAGGTCTGGGCCTGGACCGCACTGGAGCTTTGCCACCTACCCGATTGCCTCCAAGCGATTCAGTTGATGAAAGGCTGCGTTGTTTCGATGCCCTTGGCCGAGGAAGCAAAAGCGAAAGTAAAGAGCGAGATTCAAGAATTGGATATCGCTTTGGGCAGCTACTTTCTTAATCTCCAAGAAGACGATCTCCGCAAGCTGGAAGCAGTCCCCGACATCCTGGAAGCACTGGGCCTGTTCATGGCCCGGACCGGACTCCTTTTTGCGCTTGGCTATACGGATCTTCTTCGTGAAGATGGGAGCCTGCCGAAGGAAGAATCAGACGAAGGCGTGAAGCAGATCCTCTCGATGCTGAAGAGCCGACCTCTTGTTGAACGCCTCGGCGGCCCGCTGATCGTCAACAGTAACGGCCCCCAGACTTTCGCAACCACGATTCTCGGGATGAAAGTCGAGGTCCTGATCGACAGCAATGAATCCATCGCCGTCGCAGAGCTGATACTCGGCTCACTGGAGGCCTTCTTTGCGACCATCATCGAGCAGCGCGTGGTGCCGCACACCGAGCTATTCCGAATTTCTGTCGTCCAGAGCGATGCCATCCAGGAACCCGTTGTCGAAACAAGCACGCTCGATATGACAGGTACCGTCACCTGGCCGCGCGGGCTTCCAGTCGCACAACTGGAGCGACAGCACGACGTGCGGAAATTTTTTATGTCCGTTTCCGGTCACGTACTCGGCACGACGTGCATCGTCAAGGACATGACGGCGCTGCTCGAAAACCTGTTTACGGATGAAGCTGTCCAGCAGCGCATGATCATGATCGCCACGGAGCAGAACAGCTATCGCCGCGTGACATCGCGCAGCTTTACGCAACTGGACGATTGGAGCAACCTTATCCAGCGCTCATACCCCTTTCTCGGACAAGAGATAAAACTGCCACGCATTGAGCACCCCGCAACGGCGGGCGCGCCGAAAAAACCGGATGCCGGGATGCCCGAATTCAAAGATCACAAAGAGATGGCCGTCAACTCTGTGATCAACGTTCACGCATGGGATCAAGCCAAATGGCGGGGCTGCGGCTATCTTCAGTTCGGGGATGAGCATCCCCCTGTGATGGCGGTACTTTTTGAGAATGAGGTCGCCGCGCGGAAGATCTTCGAGCACTGGCGAGCGCGCTTCGGGTCTGTCGATAGGAATGAAGAACTTGCCGTATCGATCATCCGCCATCTCCCGCAGTCCAGCCCTCATCACTACTGCGTTCAGTTTGCGCCAAGCCTCGCTGAAGAAGGCACGAGATCGGCGCGTCCCATGTTTGTGTCAACGCGCTCAATGACGATAGAACCGGGGAACAGCATCAACCTTGAAAATTTCCTGAGCTCATACCGGCAATTCAAGATCTACAACTTGGTGCCCGCTGTGCTCGCGTCGCCTCCTCGATTTCTCTTCGAACTTGGAATTCTCAAGAAGGATCTGACGGTCAAATCTGCATCGGAAGTTCGTGAGCACGACATCGAGTCGGTAGCGCTCAGTATTCGGGGACACAAGACAGTCTGAGTGAGCTTCTCAAATTTTCACCGCCGTTCGAGTCGATGTTTAGATAGCATGAACCACGTCACTGCCAAGTCCCCTGCCGATTGCGATGCCGCTGAGGTTCGCGATTTCGTTTCTCTTGTTCTCCAAGGCGGCGAAGTGTCCCCGCACGGTCTATCCCAACGTGTAGCCGGCGCAAGAATTCTCAGTTTTCTGCGTCGCGACGGTTCCCTTGCCGGCGTGGCTGGACTCAAGAGGCCTGAAGCTAGCTACCGCCGCCGCATTTCTTCCAGCGCCAAGTTCGAACTCTCGCAAGAGTTGCTCCCGCTTGAACTTGGCTGGGTCTTTTTGCTGATCAGTGCGCGTGGTGCAAAGCTTTCGTTGCCCCTCTGTGAGCCTCTGATTCAAGCGGCAGGCAGCGCCGGCATCTTCGCGACGTCGCGCGCCTCAAATGTCGGTATGCACGCAACGCTCGCTAAGCTTGGCTTTCGGGGCGCGGGGGAAGAGTGGTTTTCCAAGCAGACCGCACAGAAGCTCTGCCTCTTCGTGAGAGATTCCTCCCGACCCGTCGTTTGAGCAGATCTCCGCCGGCAGGCTGCGGTTGTTGTCTTTATCCGCCGCAAGTTCGGCGCGCACGACCTCGGCACCATCCAACATCTTTACTCACAATGTCTGAATTATTTTCGCGCGACGAGGTTCAAACCAGGCTAGCTGAGCTGCAGGCGCGTGTTGGTGCTGCGCTGGCGCCATACGAGGCAAACTCGGCCGCGCGAGATTTGCTGGAGATGCTGCGTGCCGTCGAGGAACTCATCAACCTGGGCACGGTTGACTGGGACGATGACGCCTTTGAGGAGCAGTTGTACGGATTTCCGGTCTTCCGGAGTGGCCAGCATTTACTCCAGCTCGCACATGTCCGCAAACGCCTTGCGGCACGATTCGACAGTGCGCTCGTCGACCGGCTCTCGTTGCTGATCCTCCAGGGGTCCGACATCGGCGTGGCCTTCGCGCGCCATGGAGCACTTGAGGCAGCAAGTGGCTTTCAGTCGGTGGAGGCGATGATGGGCTATCTTCAATCACGGCGGCGCCACCTCGTAGGCCTGCTGCATTTCGTCCCGACCGCATGCCGCGGCTCTCAGCTCCTCAACCAGCATGAGGCGCTCAACGTTTTCTTACCCATTGTGGAGTTCAGCGCCGCGCCGATGATGGGTGCGCAGTACGCCTTGATGGTGAAGCTTGCGCAGGAGCGCCTAGGCATTCCGGAGGACCCGGCCGCTGAGGTGGCGATGTTAGACAGCCTTTTCCTGGAGCCGGAGCGTGCCTCTATCTTGGAGATGCATGAGTCGGCAGACGGGTCTCAGTTGCTTGAGGCCAAGGAGCCGCTTCGACCCGATCGGCTCTTTTCGGCCGCGGAGTTGAGGAACGACATCCTGCACACCGAAGCGCTGTACGCCGAATTCGACCTATGTGACACCGAGTTCGCCGTCGCGGCGACACTGGTGCGCCGCCTTTCCAAGGACTTCGTTGACGACGACTATTGGATTCGCATCTCCCCCGCAGAACTGGCGACGCTGACTGCTGAGGCGGGCGCTTCAACGGCCCTCATCGCGGCGCTGACATGCGAGGCCGCCACGTATATGGAGTGCCTGTCGACCTATGCGCCGTTCGTCTTGGTTGGCGACCACTACCTGTCTACGGTTTCGCTGTTGAGCCGCTTTCTCTATTCTTGGCGGGCGCAGGTCCTTGAGCGAAAAAAGCGCTTTCAGATCCGGGCGGGCTTCATCTTCGAGGGCTCGGTCAAGACCGTGCTGGAGAAGCAAGGGTTTGTCGTGCAGGACATCGTTCGCATTAGTCGGCAGGAATTCGACATCGTTGCCTTGCGGGACGACGTGATCTGGAACGTCCAGTGCAAGAACAACTTTATCGGGCTATCTCGCGTCGACTCAGATGCTGTCGCCTTTGCCCGATACAACCGTGGCCTTGTGATGTCCTACGAGAAGGCTTTGGTGAAGGAGCGCAACCGCGAGCACCTGCTGAAGATGAAGCTAGCTATCGAAGCTGTGCAGCACATGGTCGTCTCGCGCTTTCCCGTGGTGACCAACAACCGTCGCATCGTCGTGTTTAGCCGCATCGACGAGTTCGCGGAGCGTGCTGACGCTGTCCTGGCGGCGTCTGGAGGTGCACGGCGCCATGTCTGAAGATATCAAGAGCACAGCGATTACCGTCGCAGGCTACATCTACCAGAACCGGCAGGGCCTCAGGGTCCTATGCGATTGGCTGGACGCGCCGGCTCGCTACACCCGGGTGAAGTTCGAATGCGACGACGAGGCAGTGGCACCGACCGGGCTGGACGACATCATCGCCGAGCGCAGCGACGGCTTTGAAGACCTTCAGCAAGTGAAGTTCACGCCGAATCCCGACGCGCATCTGCTCTCCTGGGACTGGATGCTTGAGAAGACCGGCAAGACTGCGCGGTCGCGGTCGATGCTTCGCAAGTGGTTCGACGCGTTCAAGAAGCTAGTACCGGCACGCATGGGCGACATCTCACTCACGACCAACCGCCGACCGGATGTCGACGTCGAGGCTTGCCTGGATGGGGGAAAAATATCCTTCGCCAAAATTCCGGAACCGAAGCGCTCGGAGGTCATCGTCGAGCTTGGCAGTGTGCAGGATTGTGAGGCGTTCTTCAGCCAACTACGCATCAGGCATAGCGACAAGGGCTACGCCATGCTGGAGCACGAAGTCGACGCCCGACTTCGGGGGCATGGGACCCCCGAGGGCATTGCGGTTCTCAAGAATGTCGCCATGAACTGGGCGATTCAGAAGGACCTCCCGCCCCCCGACGGTTGGATCACGTTAACGGAGGTTCGCGCGATCTTGCGGGCGACGCCGCCGGCGCCGCTTCCAGAGGACTTCGTTGTTCCCAAGGGCTACGAAGTGCCCGATATGACGTTCCACAAGAAGTTTGTTCGGGACACTATTGGCGCAGTCGGGAAGACGATCGTTCTCTCGGGGCCGCCTGGCCGCGGGAAGAGCACCTACTTGAGCGCGTTGTGCGACACGCTCGCCGAGCGGGACATCCCTACGGTCCGTCATCACTACTTTCTGTCGACGACGGAGCGGGGGCGCGACCGGGTGCACAGCTATGTCGTCGAGCAATCCATCAGGGCGCAAGTTGAACAGTTTCATTCCGACGTCCCGAGGGTAGCTGGGGGCCTGCGTTCGTTGCTGGAAGCCTGCGCTACGCACTACAAGAAGCTCGGCAAGCCCTTCGTGCTCATCTTGGACGGCTTGGATCACGTCTGGCGCATCAATGCCCAGGACAAGCGGCCACTAGACGACTTGTTCTCTCAGGTGGTGCCGTGCGCGGACAACATGGTGTTGCTCGTCGGTACTCAACCGGTGGACGATTCCCAACTGCCTGCGGACCTGCTCGTTTCGGCCCCAAAGGCCAAATGGCACACCCTGCCCGCGATGTCGGAGGACGCAGTGTTGTCCTACCTGCGCAAGGCAGTCCAAGAGGGACGTCTCGCGACAGGCTTTGGGCGTCAAGAGCCGGCAGAGGATCAATTGCAGGATGCGGCAGCTGAGCTTCGTGCCAGAACCAACGGCCATCCGCTTCACGTCATCTATGCGACCTCCGAGTTGGAACACACCGGTCGCAATCTGTCCAAGTGGGACGTCGAGCAACTCAAGGGGGATCTGAGCCAAGACGCAAAGTTTTATTACGCGTCTCTATGGGAGAAGCTTCCTCCAAGTCTGAAAGACATGCTGCGCCTCGTCTGCGCCTTCTCGTTCTTCTGGCCACGCACCGCGTTCGCCGAGATCGCCGCTTCCGTCAGGGCCGCGGTGCCCGAGGTCGAGAAGGTCGAGCATTTGCTTCACTCGTCGGCGGCCGGCCTGAAGATCTTCCACGAGAGCCTGGCGGCGTACGTGCGCTCGACGGACGGCTACATCGACCGTACGAAGGAGTTGATGCCACAGGTAGCGAGATGGCTGGAGACTTCGGCTCCAACAGCCCTCCGGGTGAACTGGCTGTGGACCGTGCAGGCCAAGCTCGGTGATTCAAGGAATCTGATCTCGGGACTCACCCGTGACTGGGTCATGCTTCGCCTCGAGGAAGGGTATCCGGAATCGCTGTTTGACACACTGCTCACAGATGCTCTGGCTGCTGCGCTGGACTCGGGTGCGTTTGCAGAAGCCTACCGGCTGGAACACCTCAAGTCCCGGATGGTCGGTGGATCCGAGTTCCAGATGCAGAGCGACGATATGGCGAGGCTTGCCTTCTTCACGTTGTCGCTGGCGGCTGAAGAAAGTGTTGTTCGCGAGGCCGTTGCCTCAAGGCATGAAACAGACATTTTGCGGGTTGCTGCGCTTGGACTGGCCTTGCGAAGTCGGGGGGACCAAGTTCTGGCCGAAACATGCGGCGAAGAAGCCTATCGCCGGTACCGCGGCCTGAGCCGTTTCTCCAAAAAGTATGTATCGACCAACGGCGCCGACGAACTCCGATTCTTAGTCGGTGCCTTTGCAGAGCTTGGCGTCATCGGTGCCACGCCCGAAGAGCTCGCACATTTGGTTGCTCATAGCGACCCGGACATATGGCTGCCTCGAGTTCGCATGCTGGTTGAAGAGGGAAATCTGGACGAGCTGATGACCCTAGTTGATTCGCTTGCCTCCGGCGAGCACAAGAACATCATCAGCGATGCTTGCGTCCGTGCGGCCGCGAGGGCGGGAGTGAGCGTCGTCGAGCGCGACGATTTCAGTCAGCTTGCCCGGACCCCCTTCGTTGCTGCGATGGAGGCGGCGCACGCGAGAGAATGCAAGCTCCTGATTGCTCCGATCCCGGTGGATTGGCTGAAAGGCGACTACTACGAACGAAAGAAGGACCTGCACACGTTTGTGCACCATTGGTTCTTCAGTGCCGTGCACCTGGGTCTTTGCATGGCTGCGGAAGGCCGGACCGCGTTCAGTTATATGCGAGCGCCTGTCTATGAAGACAGGGAGAACATCACCGAGTTTCTTGATTTTCTTTCCGGCGTTGCTGCGCAGGTCGCTCACCATTGGTGGCGCAACGAGTTCGTTGACTTCCACGAGCTCTATGAATTGCTGGATCCAGTGGAGTTCCGGCGTTTCAGGCAGAGCTACGATAGGAGTTTGGCGGCCGAGGATTTCAGGAATGTGCTGCATAGCATTGCGTGCGACATCCGTATTGGCAGCATCGTCCTTGACAACCTCGAAGAAGTCGGTCTAACCGAAGAGACAATGGACGCGGCCAGCAAGCTGAGCTGGTTCGACAGCACATCTTTTCGCGTCCAGTACGCAGCCGGTACGCTGACGCGGATGGCCGATGGGACAGCCGCGGCATTCGTGCGTTCGCAACGGACGCTGCTCGATGCAGAGGTCCAGCAGGAAACGAGCGTTCACCTTCTGGCGCCGCTGCAGCTCTGTGGCATCGCGATTGCCCACGGTTTGACAGCAACTGCTCGAGAACTCTGCCGGCAGACCTGGGAGCTGACGACCGGCTATTCTCATCGCAAGGATCCCACCCTCAACAACACGGTCGATGCCATCGGTTACCTGGTCGACGTTGCGCCGGACGAGGCCCGTCGGCTGTTGGGCCGAGTCGCGCCGCAAATCCACCAGGTCTTGCAGTACACCGATGGAAAGGGCACGCGGCACGTCCTCGCTGCAGCCGATGCCTTGCTGGCGAAGTTGAGGCCGTCAGCGCTGGTGGTCAAGTACGAGGAGCACACGCACGCGGGTGACTGGTGGCAGGCGGAAAGCAGTCTGCGCGCTTACGTGGAACAGGGTGTGAAGGAGGATTGGCCGCTGGACGCGCTGATACGTACTGGCCTGCATCCCGAGATCCGCGACGTGCTTCAGCGACTTGCACAGGAGGGCGTTTCGGGTGCAGCTGAGCGGCTTCAAGCTCTGCAAGAGCATGGGGGGTGGGACATCGGACTCCTGCAGCGGGAGGAGCACGCCGGAAGTGGCATTGATGGCAAGCCCTACGAGGGCGATGTTACGACCTTCGAACCAGAACAGCTGCACGAGCTCCTTGAGAGCTTGTCAGTGAGCTACAACGAGCGGACAAAGCTTCTTCGGTCTTGGTATCGGCATTGGGTCGACAAAGGCCAAGGCAAGCGATTGCTCGAGTCACTAGACGGCCTGCTCTTGTCGGAAGAGGGGAGGACAAGGGATGTGCTTCACCTTTCAGACCTTGCTTTCCATACGAGGCGCAAGCTGAGCGGGAAGAATGCGGCCTGGAAGTACCTTGTCCGCGCGCAGGTCGTTGGCGGTGCTTGGGTTGGGTTTGAGGGCGACAAGAAGACTCGCGCCAGGCTCGACTTGGTTGCCAAGTACTATCCCAAGCGCTGCGACGAGTTCGTGACCGAGACGACATACGGCATGTTTGAAGAGCCAGTACGGTCGCGGGTGGCCCCCACTGATGCTATGGTCTATTTCTACGTTCGGCAGGGTCGCATCGCTGAAGCAGTGAGTTTCGCGGAGACGATGATCAACGGCGTCATCGAGGACACGCGCACTCTTCCATTAGAGACGCCGCGCTGGGCCGCTGAACTGGCTTCCCCTTCCGTGGGAGCCGCGTAATGCAGGACCTTCGCATCCTCATCGCACGCCTTGGATGGCCGTCCACGGCCGCCAGGTGGTGGGCTATGCAAGAGTTGGCTGCCCGGCTGGGCGCGCCAGCGACGCAAGCCGGAACTGAGACGGCATTGCTTCAGTTTTTACGCTCCCGCAAACTGGAGGCCGAGGTGGTCGAGGCGCTGAGCATCTTCTGGATGGCGGCACGAGAGTACCGTTATTTGCCCACTGCTGAGCTTGCGAGCAGCGTCCCGAAGCCGTCCCTGCTTTCCAAGCTGTTCTTGGACGACCTAGGACTTCCCGCCCAAGCGAGCGACGCGGACCTGAGGGAGGTGCCTGAGGACTTCGAGATCCCCGACGACTTCGATGGCGTGCAAGGGGTGGACCTTCCAAGAATGTTCCGGACAGCCTTGAGTAGGCTCGAGGCCCAAACTAGACTGCCGTTTGTCCGGCAGATGGCGTACGAATGGACGGCGAATCGAACTGCCTATCCCGACGTTCCTTACCAGGGCGACCTCTGGCACTTTGCTGGACCATTGGGCGCTGGTTTCAGCGCCCAGCTTTCTGCGCGTGCCGCTCTCCGAGCAATTTCCGCCTTCCTTCGCGCGCTGGCTGTCGCCGTGCAGCTTTGGAAGATGCCGCCGGATTTGGCAGATGAGAAGGCACTCTTGGCTCTGCCGATCCATCCAACTCTGGCTTTGCTTAGGCAAAATCGTCCAGTCTGGTTTCCCGGGCGGACAGATTTTGACGGCGACGCTAGCGCAATAGAGGCTACATCCCGAGCCCTGCTTGATCGAGTAGCGGTGGTACGGCCAAACGGAGAGTTGATCGCTTTCAGCTCTCCCGTTGTGATGACGATGGACCGGTGCGTTGAGGTTTCTCTCATGCGTTGGTCGCAGTCCGGTGGTAGCGAAATCGAAGACGCGGGCCTGGCGGAACACCTCAAGGCTATTTGGCGCCGAGGGCACCCGCTTCCCTGCGTCGGCCCGGAACCACTTAGCACAACAACCATCGTGGCACCCCCGACTCTTGACCGTTTGTCGGAAGCTAAGTCGAAGGCTTGGCCCATGGCCGGAACGCTGGACTTCGCCCGCTTGGGCTACCTGCAGCTCGATCTGTATCCGTCCCGCATCTTCCTTCCCACGCTGCCCGGCATCGCCGAGGCCGAGATCGTCCCACGTGATGGGCAACTTGAGATCAAGGTGGATGATAAGGTTGTCGCTGACCTTTGCTACTGGAACGCGGGCTGGGGACCAGCGCGCGCGAAGCAGCTAGGCGGTAATTGCGGTACAGCACTCGTTTCACGCGGCACAGCGTATCGTGAGGGCGCTGGTTCCCAAGATGTGGCGCTCAGGTGCTTCTACCTTTGGCAGGTGCGTACCCTGCACCGGAGCAATAGCTCTGACGAGTTCGAGGAAACACTGGCTACAGGTGCTTTTTTCTCCTAACCATAGATTCCTTTCGCCACTGGGTCCGGGCATTTGCAAAGGTGTTTGCAGATCAGGTACATCGGCGATGAGCGCCTTTTACGAGTAACGGAGCGGGCCAATGAGCCGACCGGCACTTTTGCTTTGGTTCTCAGCAACGGCCGATCACCATCGAACATTGGTAAGCGTCAGCTCACGGCCCTCTTGACCGCAGCTGAACGATCAGATGTCGAAGACCTGGCGCAGCATGTGGAATGGCACTCGCCATGAATGCCC
>NZ_FNPM01000015.1:0-157830 GCF_900107295.1 Variovorax sp. YR266 | reverse complement strand
GTGAGGTAGCCGCGGATCAGCTCCACCAGCGCCATCATCGGCACCGGGTTGAAGAAGTGCATGCCGATGAAGCGGTCGGGGCGCGAGGTGGCGGCTGCCAGCTGCGTGATCGAGATCGACGAGGTGTTCGACGCGATGATCACTTCGGGCGCCAGCATGTCGTCGACCTGCTTGAGGATCTTGAGCTTGAGCGCGTGGTTCTCGGTGGCCGCCTCGATCACCAGTTGGGCGCTCTTCAGGTCCTCGTAGTTCGTCGAGCCCTGGATGAGCGCCAGTGCGGCTGTCTTCTGCTCGGCGGTGAGCTTTTCTTTCTTGATGAGGCGGTCGAGGCTGCCCGACACCGTGGCCAGGCCCTTGTCGACCGCCGCCTGGGCGATGTCGACCATCACCACATTCACGCCGGCCACAGCGCAGGCCTGCGCGATGCCGTTGCCCATCGTTCCGGCACCGATGATGCCGACCGTTCTTATCGTCATATGTCAGTTCCTGTCACAGACACACGCTGCACTCACCCAGAGGGCAACAGCGTTTGAAAGGAGAAATTTCGGCCGCCGGGGCTTACCGGCATGCGCTGATGTCCGGCGCGTCAGTCTGCTCATGGTCCGGTCTTCCAAGATCCACGACCGAGGGTCGGTACCCGGAGACAAATGCGCCGCGCGCAAAAGCCGCTATCTCTGATCTTGACTCAGTGTAGGAAGTGCCGGCCGCAGGCGTCCATGGCAATTTTCGAGAACTCGCGTCCCCGTTTTGCGAACGTTGGGCGCCCAGTCGATCTGCGCAGTATCAGATGGCTTCGCGGGGTAGCGTCGAGGCGCTGGTCCACCCGTCGACATGCTTGAGGAGCAGCTTCGAAAGCTTGGCCAGGCGCGGCCTTACATCGGCAGCAGGACCAACCAGCGTCACAGAAGCGACCACATCTCCCGTTCGGCCACGCACCGCAGTCGCGAGCCCCATCCGCATGCTGGTCGGGTTCGCATTGGTGGCGATGCGCGTTTTTGCGATCCCGCCCATCTCACCGAGGAAGACGTCCACCAGATTGGCCTCTTCGCGAGAACGCCTGCGCAAGTACGACTCGCGCTCGAATGGCGATCTGGCAGCCAACAGCGCCTTGCCACCCGCGGTGGAAAGCAAGGTTCGGCGAATGTTCGAGCGCGCTTCAAAGCCGGCCGCCTGATCGCTTCCCGCCTCGGCGATGTAGATCAGGTGGTCACCAGCCTGTACGCCCAGAAACACAGCTAACTTTGTCTCCGCATGCAACGCCGCCAAGTCTTCGTGCGTCACCGACCCGGCACGGATATGGCCGCTCGCAAGCGTGAGCCCATAGACGGCAGGCCCCAGGTAGAAGCGATGCTGATCCTCGTAGAGCCAACCCTTGGCCAGCAGCCCTCGGATAAACCCGTGCACGGAGCTCTTGGCAGCCCCCAGCGCTCGCACCAGTTCGGCAAACGTCATGCCCGGGTGATAGACCACCTCTTCCAGGATCTGCGTGACGCGGTCCACGGTGCGGTGGTTCTGCGGATCCGACGCCTTCTCCCGCAAGGGCTGCTCCATCTGGTGATTGCTTTCCTTTGGCTTCATCGTTGCGCCAGCTGTTGGACTCGCGCCAGTTTAAGGGAGGTGTGCAGCTCCCGATTCCGCTAGACAACATGCCCAGAAGTGCACACCGCCCAGGAAAGGGAACCACCGGTGAATCGCGCGCCCCGTTTCCAGATCGAACACCGTCTTCGAAAAACAAGCAGACAGCGTCCCGAAAAAAAGCATGGCACCACAGCCGCCCGGTTTCCTAGACTGATCCCACTTTCCGAAACCGGCACCAGGACCTCACCATGACGGCAGCCTCCGACACCAAGATAAACACACGCCCCGCACACCCCGATCTGGCCATCGATCTGGCGCGCTTTGCCTCCAGCCTGGATACTGCACGGCTCGACGATGCCGTGGTCCAGGCGGTCAAGACCAACATCCTCGATACCCTGTCCTGCGCTCTGGCCGGGTCCTCGGCCAAGGCCATCGGCGAGGTTTCCGGCCTGGTCCGGGAATGGTCAGGCACACCGCAAGCAGACATGTTCGTCTTCGGCGGCAAGTTCCCAGCGCACCACGCAGCATGGGTCAATGGCGGCATGTCACACGCGCGCGACTACGACGACACGCACGATGGTGCAATCCTGCATGCGGGGGTCAGTACCGTGCCAGCGGCCATTGCGGCTGGCCAGCTGCGCGGAGGCCTTTCCGGCGAGGATCTGATCGCGGCTGTCGCGGCCGGCCTGGAGGTCACCTGTCGCCTGGGCGTTGGCGTAACCGTCGACATTGTCGAAAGCGGCTTCATCTACACCTCGCTGCTGGGCTACTTCGGGGCCACGGCCGCTGCTGGCCGCGCGCTGGGCCTGAACGAGGAGCAGATGCTCAACGCTTTCGGCATTGTGTACAGCTCGGTGGCGGGCAATCACCAGGTCACGCGCGATGCCTCGCTGATGAAACGGTTGCAGCCCGGCCTGGCCGCACAGGCCGCAGTGGTGGCCGTGCAGCTTGCCCAGCGCGGCATCCGCGGCGCGCAAGGCGTGTTCGATGGGGCAGATGGTTTTATCCGCGTCTACCTGCAGGGACGCGTCGACCGGGAGGTCGTACGCAAGGAACTGGGCAGCCGCTTCGAATTTCTGAACCTGAGCTACAAGCCCTATCCCTGCTGCCGTGACACGCACGCCGCCATCGATGCGGCATTGCAACTGGCAAAGGAGACCGGCCGCCCCGCCGACGAGATCGAGAGCATTCGCGTCGGCGTGACGGCACCGGGATATCAAATGGTCTGCGTGCCAGAACATGTGCGATTGGCCCCTCGGACCATCGTCGAGGCACAGTTCAGCATTCCGTATGCGGTGGCGGCCGCGTGGATCGACGGCCAGATCGGTATTCGCCATTTCTCCGACGAAGGCCTCAAGCGCAGCGACATCCTGGCACTGACCGCGCGCGTGCAGCCCTACGTGGACGAGGACATCGAGCGCGACTGGAGCCGCTTCGTCACGCCCGCGCGGGTCATCGTGAAGTTCTGCGACGGCCAGACCGCAGAGACACGCGTGGACTACCCGAAAGGCCACCCGAACAACGCGATGACGAAAGCGGAATTCGCCGCCAAGTCCGCGGACTGCGCGACCTTTGCAGCCCGCCCCCTGCCCGACGACACGTCGAGCCGCCTGGCGGCTGCTGTGGACCGACTCGAAACCATCCAGGACATCGCCGAACTCGTGAGCCTGATGTCCTGACTCACCGGGGCCACGCCCCTGCCAGCAACGCCGGCGCAGACCGGCCCTCGGAGACACTGCAATGCTCGACTCACCCGCTGCCTACGCGCTCACGCGGCGCCACGCTCTTGCGCTCGGCGCTTGCGCGCTTCTGCCATCCTGGAGCCGCGCGCAAACACCCTGGCCTCAACGGCCGATCAAGTTGATCGTGCCCTTTGCAGCGGGCGGCAGCAACGACAGCCTCGCTCGGCTGCTGGGCATCAAACTGGGAGAGCGGCTGGGCCAGCCTGTCATCGTCGAGAACAAGGGCGGCGCCGGAGGCACGATCGGTACGGAATTCGTCGCCAAGGCGGCGCCCGATGGCTACACGCTGCTGCTGGCGTCCACCTCGATCACGACCAACGCGGCAGCCGGCAAGAAGCTGCCCTACGACCCAGTGAAGGATCTGCAGCCGATCGGCCTGATCGCTCAGAGTCCCCTGGTGATCGTCGTGTCCAACAGCCTCAAGGCCAACTCGCTGCGCGAACTCATCGCCCTGGCGCGCGCGAAGCCGGGCGGCATCAGCTACGGATCGGCCGGCACGGGCGGGACCAATCACCTGGGCACCGAACTGTTCGCCTCGGCCGCCAAAGTCCAGCTCATGCATGTGCCTTACAAGGGGATCTCGCTCGCCTTCAACGACCTGATGGGAGGCAACCTGCAGATGCTGGTCCCCAGCGTGCCTTCGGCCATCGGTCAGATCCAAGGCGGGAAGATACGTGCTCTGGCAGTCACCGGACCGCAGCGCTCGCCCCTGGCGCCCGACATCCCGACGGCTTCGGAAGCCGGTCTGCCGGGCTTCCGCCTGGAGGTCTGGTTCGGATTGCTCGGTCCCGCGGACATGCCGGCCAGCGTCGTCAAGCGACTGAACGAGGAGCTTCATGCCGTGCTCGCGACGGCCGAGGTCAGGGAAGTCCTCGCACGCGAAAGCTCCACCCCCCGCCCGAGCACGCCCGAAGAGTTGGGCGCGCTGATTCGCACAGACCTCGCGCGCTGGACTCAGCTCATCAAGGAGCGCGGCATCCAGGTGGACTGATCCCTGCGGAGGACGGGAAGTCGGACGCCGCCTTCAGGCGTCTGGCGGACGCGTCCGATCGAATGCCGGTTCGTTCCTGGCGAAAGAAGCCAGCCAATGCACGAGTCCCGGACAGGCTTCGCGCCACGCAACGGGCTGGCGACGGTCCAGGAATCCCAGTGCGCATGCCAAACCGATCGACACCGCATCGGTGCGCCGCGGATCGGGAGGGGCTGCCTCGAACATGGCCAGCGCACGTCCGATCTTGCTGCGCTGATGTTCCAGCCATGTCTTCGATCGCATGGCCGCGTCATGGTATCGCTCTTCGTAGATCACCAGGGCGCCAGCGTCGATGATGCCGTCGGCCAGCCGCGTGCGCGTGAGCATGTCGATGCGTTGAGGCCCATCGAGCGGCAGCAGCCGGTCCGTCCCTGCGACCAGTTGCAGGAACTCGAGGATCACGCTGCTGTCGTAGACGGCTGTGCCATCCGCACGCAACAGGCAGGGGTACTTGCCCAAAGGGTTCTGCTGGGGCAGAGGGTCGTTCGGGTCGGCCGCGTCGATCGGAAGCAGCGTGACGCGATCGACCAGCCCCAGAACGTCGACCACCATGCGCACCTTGCGCACGAAGGGCGAGGTCCATGAAGAGCGAAGAACAAAGGTTTCAGCGGAAAGGGACATGAGGACGCACCCGCTTTCAGTGGAAGGAGCGCCCACCGTCCACGGCCAGCGCAGCACCCGTGATGTAGGACGACTCGACGCTGGTCAGGAACAGGATGGCTCGCGCGATTTCCTCGGGCTGTGCAAGCCGCCCGAGCGCGTAGTTGCCCACGTTGCCCTGGACGCCCTCGGCCATCGGCGTATCCACCAGCCCGGGACACACGGTGTTGGCGCGAATGGACGGAGCGAGTTCGGCCGCCAATGCGCGCGTGAGATTCAGGACGCCGCCTTTCGAGGCCGAATAGGCCGTGCGATCGGGGGAGTTCGGCAACAGCGACTGGCCGGAGCCAAGGTTCACGATGGTGGCATGCGCCGCCTGCTTCAACCACGGCAGGCAGCAGCGCACGACGATGTAGCTGCCCGTGAGGTTGATCTCCAGCACGCGCCGCCACTGCACAACGTCGACCCCCAGCACCGAGCCCCGCAGCATCACGCCGGCGGCATTGACCACGCCATCGATGCCGCCCATCGCAGTTGCGCCTCGCTCGACCGATTGCGCAACTGCGCCCTCATCGGTCACATCGGCCTCGAACACATGGGCATGAGTCTCCCGTGCGATGCCCTGCAGGCCGTGCGCGTTCCGGTCGAGCAACGTCAGGGCCGCACCTTCGGCGGCAAACAGCCGTGCCGTGGCCTGCCCGATGCCGGAGGCGGCCCCCGTGATCACGATGCGGCGGTCGTGGAGGCGTTTGTTCGTTTCTTGCATGGTGGGTGCGCCTATTTCTTCGGGATGCCGGCTTGCTTCACCAGCCGGCCCCATCGGTCGATTTCCGAGTGCACGAAATTGCGCAACTCGCCTGGGTTCATGACCATTGGCGTCATGGCCATCTTCTGCACGGCCTCCTTTGTCTCTTGTTTCGAGAGACTCTTTCCGACCTCCTTGCTCAGCCTGTCGATGATGGCCGGGTCGGTCTTGGCGGGTGCGAACAGCGCCGCCCAGGTCACGACCTGCATGTCCTTGTAACCGGCCTCCGCCATCGTCGGCGCCTTGGGAAGCAGGGGATGGCGCACGCTGCCTGTCACGGCCAGGACCTTCAACTGTCCGCTGTTGACGAAGCCCATCGATGAATAGGGATCGCCGAGCAACGCATCGATCTGACCGCCAACGAGATCCGTCAGGGCCTGTGGCGTCCCGCGATATGGCACCAGCGTGATCTCAATTCCGGCGGCGGATTGCATCAACGAGGCGGCCACCTGACCGGACGTATTTCCGCTGCCGAAGCTCAGTGGCTTGCTGCCGGACCGCTGCTTGGCCACCTGCACGAAGGTCGCCATGTCGTCGGCCGGAAAATCTTTGCGCACCAACAGCGTCAGTGGGATGCTGATCAGCCCGGCCACCGGCTCGAAGTCCTTCTCGGGATCGAAGGCCAGATGGGAATAGAGCGTCTTGTTGACCGCATGCGCGGAATTTGTGCTCATGAGCAACGTATAGCCATCGGGGGCCGCGCGCTTCACATTCATCGCGGCGATGTTTCCGTCAGCGCCGGCCTGGTTCTCGATGATGACCGGCTGGCCCAAACCCTTGCGGAGGTCTTCCGCGATGACGCGCGCGGTCCCATCCGTTGCGCTGCCGGCCGGAAACGGCAGGATCAGCTTGATCGGCCGGTCCGGATAGACCTGTGCCGAGGCGCCAGGCAATGCCGAGGCGAACGCCAAACTGGCGAGAAACGAACGCAGAATTGGATACATGGCTTTGTCTCATTTGTTCATATATATGAACTTACTTTCTTTTATACGAACTACTTTATGAGAGAGGCGGAGAAAATGTCAAGCCTCGCACCAATTGCGAGCTGTGCCATCGCGCACTCACAAGAAAGAGCCGACGCTCAGGAAATGACGCCCTCGCTTCGCAGCGCCGCAAGCTCCTGTGTCGAACGGCCGAGCCAGGTGCCGTAGACAGTCTCGTTGCACGCCCCCATCGGCAGGCTCGGCTCGATCGGGCGGCGCTGCGTTCCCTCGAACACCAGCGGCGAGTGCATCAGCACCACGCGGCCAAGCTCCGGGTGCTCGATCCATTGCAGGTTGCCGCGCGCGTGCATGTTCTCGTCGACCATCACCTCGGGCAGGCTGCGAACGGGCGCGCAGGGCACCTTGGCTGCCAGCATTCGCCGCGCCACGTCGTCGCGCAGCTGTTGTCGGGTCCATTGCTCGATCAGTTCGTCCACCGCTTCGCAGTTCTGCACCCGCGCCGTGCGCGTTGAAAAACGAGGGTCGTCCTTCAGGTCGCTGCGGTCCATCACTTCGAGGATGGCCCGGAAATGATGGTCGGCCGGCGCGTTCAACACCACGTGACCATCGACCGTGGCGTAGACGTTGTAGGGCGATACCCCCAGCCCGCCGTGCCGGTTGCCCGTGCGGGCGGGCGCCTGTGCCCCGCGCGCATGCAGCATGCCGAGGTTGGACGCCAGAGAGGCATAGGTCGCGTCCTGCATGGACACCTCGACCACTCGGCCCTCGCCCGTGCCCTCCCGCTCGTACAGTGCCGTCATGATGGCCGCATACAGGTGGATGCCCGCCATGAAGTCGCACAGCGCAGCACCCGATTTCACGCCAGGCTGATCCGGGTGGCCCGTGGAATCGATCACTCCGCACATGGCCTGCATCACAAGGTCCATGGCCGGGTAGTCACGATACGGTCCTTCCCTGCCGTACCCCGAGCTGGAGCCATAGATGAGCCGAGGGTTGATCTTGTGCAGCTCTGTCGCACCAAGGCCCAGGCGATCCATCACGCCCGGTGCGAAGTTCTCTACGAGGATGTCTGCGCGCTGCACCATTTCCCTGAGCAGCTGCTTGCCCTTCTCGGACTTCAGATTCAAGGTCACGGGTTGCTTGTTCGAGTTGAGCATCGCAAATGGCAGTGCGACACCGCCGAGGTCGCCCCGGCTGCGCAGGTTCTCGCCCGTCAGGGGCTCCACCTTGATGACGTCGGCACCGGCCATGGCCATCAGGAAGGTGGCGTAGGGCCCGTTGTAGATGTGCGAGAGGTCGATGACGGTGATGCCCGACAAGGGGTAGCGCGTCGTGAGGTCAGACATGGAAGGCTCCGGAAGAATCAGTGGGAGGGTTGGACACCCGCTCGTGCGAGTAGTCGCTGGGCGGAACGCAAGTGGGGGCGGTCGAGCATCCGGCCGTCCAGGACCAGCGCGCCGGCCGCCGGCCGTGCTTCGAACGCTTCGACGACGCGCCTGGCCTGCGCGATCTCGGCTTCCGATGGCATGAAGGCCGCGTGAATGGATGCGATCTGATCGGGATGAACGGCCACCTTGCCCGAGAAGCCATCTCGTTGCGCTTCGTCCGCTTCGATTCGCAAGCCTGCGGGATCGCGAAAGTCCGTGTAGACCGCATCGAAGGCTGGCACCTGCGCCGCCGTGGCACCGAGCAGCGTGAGCGCACGCGCCATCTGGTAAGGCGCGGTGTAGCGTCCCGATGCATCGCGATTCACATTGGCGCCGATATCGGCCGCCAGGTCCTCCCCTCCCCAGAACAACCCACACAGGCGAGGTTCGGGCTGCTGTGCGTAGCTTCCCAGATGGAACAGGCTGGCTGCGGTCTCGGTCACGATCGGCAGAATCCGGATCGCGCCGACGTCCACCCCGGCGCGTGCTTCGCGCTCGCCCAAGAGCACGCTCAGCCGCACGAGCTCCTGGGCGCTCTCGCACTTCGGCAACATCACCCCGTAAGGTTTGGCGCGAACTACCGCGTCGAGATCGGCTTCGGCCAGGCCTGTCGACAGCGCGTTGATGCGCACGAACAGCCGCATGCGCTCGCAGTACCGTGCGACGAAGTCGCCGCAGAGCGCCCGTGCCCGTTCTTTCTCGGGCGCCGGCACGGCATCCTCCAGATCCAAGATCAAGGCATCGGCCTCGCTGGCAAGTCCCTTGTCGCACTTGCGTGCGTCATGGGCAGGGACGAAAAGAAGAGAACGCATACCGGGGGCCTTCCTGTGAATATCTTTCTGCAGCAACGGCGCGCGGGCTACCAGGCATTGGTCAGCACGGAAAGCAGCTCGCTGGCGTCACGCACGGGACGCGGGTTGCCTTGGACGAACCAGTCGTCCATCGATATCTCAGCCAGTTCGGGCAGCGATGCGCGCGTGACACCGATGTCGCGCAGACGTCGGGGCGCACACAGCTGCTCAAGGAGCTGATCGAGGGCCTGAATCACCGCATCCGCGGGATCCGCTTCGCGCACCGGCCGGCCGAGCGCAGCGGCCAGCTTTGCGAGGCCGGAGATGGCCGCCTGCGCGTTGAAGCGGACGACATGGGGCAGCAAGATGGCATTGGCAAAGCCGTTGTCAACATGAAAACGGGCGCTGACGGCATGGCCGAGCGGGATCGCGATGCCAGCACCGGTGTAGTCCGTGGCATGGCCGCACATCAGCGAAGCAAACATGAGATCGGAACGCGCCGCCGCCTCATCGCTCGTCCCCATGCCCGCGAGCCCCTGTGCGATCAGCCGCGTGGCGTGCATCAGAAGTCCGTCGGAGAACGGATCACCCGCGAGGGACATGAGTCCTTCGAGCGCCATGGCCAGCGTGTTCAGCGCTGCACTGATGACCAAGGTGCCCGGCGGTGTCTTGAGCAGATCGGGGTGAACGAACACCGCCTGCGCCCGCGTCTTGGGATCGAACAATGCGAGGCGCTTACCGTCCACTGGATCGAGGACGGCGCTGCCCGCTTTCAGGGTCGCGGTCGTAGGCGTCGTCGGCACGACCAGTTGCGCCAGCTTGGGGGCCTGCAGCCGTGGGCTGAACAGCGCGCCATCGCCATTGCGCACCGTGCACAGATCCCTCGCATCGCCCGGCTCCGCCAGCAGAATGCTCGCGGCGCGTGCCGTGACCACGGCAGAGCCCCCCCCCACCGCTACCACGGCATCCGCGCGCAGGCGCTTCAATTCCTGCACCGCAACCTCCACATCATCCAGCGGGCTGTGCGCCTTCACGCCTGCGAACACGCCGGCGCAGCGATCGCCCATGGCCCGGCGAACCGTGTCGAGCGCGGCACCCTCGCGCACCAGCGAGGCGCCGCAGAAAACCACGGCACGCAGGCTGCCCACTCGCGCCAGTTCGCCATGCAGCGCGGCCAGACTGTCCGCCCCGTCGAACAGCCGTAGCGCAGGAACGAAGTGCTGGCCGCGCCGCATCAGAAGGTTCCCTGCGACAGGAATCCATCAACCGGATCGAAGTCCTCGACCAGCTTCTTGCCGACCAGGTCCTTCAGGGCCTCGGTGGCACCACCGCCCAGCGTGCCATAGCGCACACCGCGGTAGATGCGAGAGATCGGGTAGTCGTTCGTGAAGCCATAGCCCCCATGCACCTGCAGCGCCTCGCTGGCCACGCGGATCGCCATCTCGTTGACGAACATCTTGGCAATCGCGGCCTCGTGCGGATTGGGGAAAGGATCGGCCGTCAGCGCCGCGCGATACAGCAGGCTGCGGCCCGCCTCTATGTCCCTGTACATATCGGCCAGCTTCCACTGGATGCCCTGGAACTCGGACACGTGCTGACCACGAATGGTGCGCTCGCGCACGTAGCTGATCGCCTCCTCGAAGGCCGCTTCGGCCATGCCCAGCGAGATACTGGGATTCAGGCAGCGCTGGGTGTTGAAAGCGGTCAGGAGTCTCTTGAACCCTCCTTCGCGCAGCAGCACGTTCTCCAGCGGGACCTCCACGTCGTGGAACTGGATCTCCGCAAGGTACTCTCCACCCATCGTGTGATAGCGCGCCGTCACCTCGAAGCCGGGGGAATCGCGGTTAAGCAGCACGCAGCCGATCCCCTCGCGCCCGGGTATCCCGTTGATGCGCGTGAACACCACGAACCACTGCGCCTCGTTGGCCTTGCTGATCAGGGTCTTGACGCCGTTGACCACCGCACGATCGCCCTTGATCACGGTATTGGTCTTGTAGTTCGGTACGTCCGTTCCGGCGTGCGGCTCGGTCATACACACGGCCAGTGCGATCTCACCGGACGCTACCTTCGGCAGGATGACGCGCTTCATGGCCTCGGGCGCATACGTGGAGATCACGCGGGTCTGGACACCCAGGCTGCTCATCACCCCCATCGCAGTGGGATAGCAATTCTTGGCGACCTCTTCAAGCACAAGGGCTGTATCGAAAACGGGCAGATTGGAGCCACCGTACTCTTGCGGAATCGACATGCCCAGCACACCAATGGCGGCCAGTGCCTTCAGATTCTCCGCGGGGTAGGTTCCGTCCAGGTACTTGATCGAATTGCCTTTGAAATTCTTGTCCTTGCACAGGTTTCGCACGGCACCGATCAGGGCACGCTGGTCCTCTGTGAGAAGCAGTCTCTGGTTGTTCATGTGGGGTCTCCTCTGGTGGTGGACGCGATGTTGAAGCGGCCTGAATGGATGCCGGCCTGAGCTGTGCGACTCGGCAGCTTCGAGTGCGATGCAGTGTAGAAATCGACGCCTCGCGATGTCCATGGCGATTCCTTGAACCATGTGTGCTCGAAATCCGAACCATCCGGTGAGTGCCCCACAATTGGCCACGTCGCCTCGCGCATTGCCTCACGCAAACGCTTGGCGTCTACTACCGTTGGAGACACATCGTGATGATTGACCTTGTTCAACTTCGCACCTTCGTTGCAGTTGCCGAAGAGCAGCATCTGACGCGGGCAGCGGAACGCCTGCACATCAGCCTCTCCGCCGCCAGTGCGCATGTACGCGCGGTGGAATCCACGTTGGACACACAGCTGTTCGTGCGCGCCAGCCGCCGGCTGGAGCTGACCCGCGCCGGTCAGTTGTTGCTCGAGAGGGCAAGGTCGGTTCTGAACGAAGCCACGCTGTTCTCGTCGTTCGCACGCGAACTGTGCGGCAAGATCGAAGGTCGCCTGGTCGTGGCGTCCAGCAGCGACCCTTCGTACAGCCGCATCGGTGAAATCATTCAGTCATTGCGTGTGCGACACCCGCTGGTGACAACGGACCTGCGTGCGCGTCCCTCGTCAGGCGCGCACGAAGGTCTCAAGACGGGCGAACTGGACATTGCGCTGCTTCTCGGTCGCCCTGCCGACAGCAGCTTCAACTACTATGAGCTCAGGACCATCATCTTCCGCGTTGCCGGCCCCGCCGCCTGGAAGGATGAAATCGAAAACGCCACCTGGGCCCGACTTGCTGGCCTGCCCTGGGTGACACCGACCGACAGCAGCATGGCCTACACGGTGATCCTGAAAGAGCTGTTCACCGACCGGGGGCTGACGCTCAATTCGGTTGCGAGCTTCGACAATGCCACGCTGGGCCGCGCGATGCTGGAAGCCGGCGTGGGCCTGTGTCTCGTTCGCGAAGACTACGCCCTCGAAGCCGAGCGACACGGCGACATCGCGCTCTCTCCTCTGGTCAAGGTCGCATATCCAAGCTACATCGCCCACCTGGCAAGCCGACGCGATGACCCGCTGATCCGCGCATTCCTGGACGCGGCATCGGACATCTGGCCAGACCTGCGCCAGGCCAAGCCATTGGCCTAGTGTGGCGACAGGCTGGCGCTTCCTGGAGCATCCGGCAGAACCGTCGACAGGTGCCGGCCGCTTCACAAAATCCGCAGCAAGCGTCCCGGAAATGAGCATGGACATGGTGCAAGGTCGATTTCTAAACTTGTTCGCATAACAAGGAATCGTGGGCCTCGCCGCGTTCCACGGCACCAAGGACCGGAGACATCGCAATGAAACGACGTGACGCCCTCAAGCTTTTCGGATTGACTCTGGCGTCTTCCGGAACTCACGCGCAGCCAGCGGGGGGGCGGTCCATCCGCATCCTCGTGCCGCTGGGACCGGGAACGCCGAGCGATTCGGTCACCCGTATCCTGACGCCCGGCATGGGCTCTTTCCTGGGACAAACGGCCATCGTGGACAACAAGCCCGGTGCCAACGGAGCAATCGCAATGCAGGAGCTCATTCGCTCCAACCCCGATGGGTCGACACTGCTGATGGGCTCCATATCGCCGCTGGCCATCAACGTGGCGCTGGTCAAGAACCTGCCTTACGACCCGCGGCGCGATCTGAGCTGCATCGGCGGCACCTACATCGGCAGCCAGGCCTGGGTCGTCAAGAGCAGCTTCCCGGCGCGCACGTTCGCCGAACTCATCGCGCACGCCAAGCAAAACCCCGCCAAGGTGCGGGCCGGCCACTATTCGTCGCTGACGCAGATCCAGTTCGCCACCTTCAACGGCAAGGTGCCCGGCGGCGAGCTGCTGCTGGTCCCGTACAAGTCGACGTCCACGACCTACACCGACTTCCTCGGTGACATCCTGGATCTGGTCATCATGGACCTGGCAACCGCCTTGACGCAAAGCAAGGGCGGCAAGATCCGGATACTGGGCGTCACGACCCCACGCCGCAGCCCCTTGGCCCCGGATTGGCCAGCGATCTCGGAGACCATTCCGGACTTCGACTTCTCGACCTGGTCGGCCCTCGTCGGCCCACCCGGCATGCAGCGCGAGACCGTCGAACGCATCAACGCGGCGTTGCGCCAGTCGCAGCGGCAGCCGGAAGCGATCAAGAAACTAGCGGAAGGCGGCGTCAGTCCGTGGGAAACAACGCCCGCCGAATTGAAGACGCGCATCGACACCGAGGTTGTCAAGTGGATTCGCCTGGCCCGCGAAGCCAACATCCAGCCCGCCTGACGCGCACGACAGCGAACACGCGACAGCATGCACACCATTTCATTGCAACAGTTGCGGTTCGCGGATCTGATCCGCGCCGACGAAGTGATCGCCTGGCCGCAAGGCCCCGGCGAACCCCTCGCGCTTACAGAGCTTCTGGTCACGCAAGGGCCGATGCTGCAACGCCCCACCTTGCTGTTCGGCCTCACTCAGTCGAACACCCTGCAGCCCGAACTCGGACGCGACTTCAAGTTCCGCGCGCTCAACGGGGCCGGCAACAGCCGCCGCGTCACCGCGATGGCGGAGATATTTCCAGCGCACCTGAGCGCGCTGCCCGGCCTGTTTCGAACGGGTGGACTGCAGGTAGACGTGTGCCTGGTGCAGGTCAGAGCCCTGCCGGACGGTGGATTCACGTTGGGGGTGATCTGCGACTTCACGCGCGCCATGATGCAGCGATCGCGCCTCGTCATCGCCCTGCTCAATCCCGCCTTGCCGTGCATGGGCGGGGAGGCCCGCGTTGAAAGCGCAGACATCGACGTGCTGGTCGATGGAGACGACAGAATCATCGACCTGCCCGACCCAGTGCCCACGAGCGTCGAGCGCAACGTTGCACGACACGTTGCCGAATTGATTCCCGACAGAGCCACCGTGCAGTTGGGCGTCGGCACCTTGCCCGTGGCCGTCGCCGAGGCCCTGCGTGATCATCAAGGGCTGGGTGTCCACAGCGGTGTCCTGTCCGATGCCATCATCGATCTGATGGAACGCGGCGTCGTGACGAACGCGCACAAGGGCATCGATGTCGGCAAGACCGTGACCGGTGGTCTGTTCGGCACCCAACGCCTGAGGACCTTCGCCGAGCGCTCAGGACTCTTCGACATGCGCAGTGCCGACTACACGCACCAGCCCGCGGTGATGGCCAGCCTGTCGACATTCCACTCCATCAACTCAGGCATCGAGGTCGACCTGAGCGGCCAGGTCAACGCGGAGGTGGCTGGCGGCCGCTACCTTGGCGCCGTTGGCGGATACCTGGACTTCATCCGCGGCGGCGTTGCTTCACCTGGCGGGTGCTCCATCATCGCGTTCCCATCGACCACGCCGAATGGCCGACATTCGCGCATCGTGGCCAGTCTCGGCGATCGTCCCGTCACAGCGCCGCGCAGCGATGTGCATCTGATCGTGACGGAATACGGCACAGCCAATCTGCTCGGCTGCTCGTTGCCCGAGCGCGCGCGCCGTCTCGTCCGCATTGCCCATCCGGCCCACCGGGAGGCGTTGGCGCGCGGCCTGAACCCGCTATGAAAGGAATACCCTGTGATGACCGATGGACCGGAGGTCGCCCTGGAGTCTTTGGGCGACGATATCTATCGCATCCGCCTGAGCCGACCCGAGCGATTGAATGCGCTCGGCGTGGGCACAGTGCAGGCACTGAGCGCGTGCGTGGCCGATGCGTCCGCACGCCATGCACGCGTGCTACTCGTGCAGGGTACGGGCCGGGCTTTCAGCGCGGGCGCTGACCTCAAGGAGCGCAGTGACATGGACTTGGCGGGCAAGCTGGCGCACAACGCGGGGATTCGTGCGGCGATCGATTCGCTGGGTGCTGCGCACTGTGTGACCGTCGCAGTGATCAACGGCCTCGCCCTTGGCGGCGGAACAGAGCTGGCATTGGCCTGCGACATGCGCATCGCCGCGGCGGGCGTTTCCCTGGGCCTGACGGAAAGCCGCATCGGTGCCTTTCCGGGCGCAGGCGGCACGCAGCGCCTGCCACGCTTGGTCGGCGTCAGCCGCGCGCTGAGGCTCATGTTGACGGGCGAGCCCGTGACCAGCGAATACGCCCAATCCATTGGGCTGGTCGACGACGTCGTTGCAGCCGATGCACTCGACGCCCATGTCGACAGCGTGGCCCGATTGCTGGCCAGCCGCTCGGCCACTGCGCTAGCCACCATCAAGCGGCTGGTCTATCAGGGGATCGAGCTACCGTTGGCTGCTGCGCTGCAGGTCGAGCGCGCTGCGCTGCCCGAAATCCTGAACTCCATCGACTATGCGGAAGGACTTGCCGCGTTCGCAGAGAAGCGGCAACCCAGGTTCACTGGCGTCGTACGGTAGACCGCGCTGTCGACTCGGCGCAGCGGCACCCGGACGGGCCGCAGCAAAGCTGCTGCCTCGCATCACAGCGTTTTCGCGTAGAACGTTGTCAACTTTTCCATGGCGGCGTCCACATACTTGGGGACCCAGTAGGTTTCGATGTGCGTGGCACCATCGATCTTGAAGAACTCCTTGTCCTTCGTGCCCGTAGCCTTGGCGAACGCATCCTCGCTCATGTACAGGCTGTCGGCCTTGCTGCCTGCGATCATCAGCAGCGGCTTGTTGATTAGTTCGATCTGATGAGTCGCGTCGAAGCGCATCAAGTCAAGCAAGCTGCTGGTGGTGTACTTGAAGGTTGAGTTGGGATGCGCGTGCGTCTTCCAGTAATACTCGTAGCCTTGGCGGTACATCTCGAATGGCAATGCGGCGATCTGTGCGTCCGTCATGTCGGCGTCCCCCGAATAGAGCACAGTCCCGCCGGCCGCTTCCTGGGCGCGCGCAGCCGAAGCCTGTTGCAGTCGCTCCTGGATGGAGTCCAGTTGCGAATCCTCGAAGCCATTGCGCCGCACCCGTCCGGAGTTGAACATGCTCAGCGTCGCAATCGACCTGAAGCGCTTGTCGGTCTGTGCCGCAGCCAGCGAGTAGCCGCCACCGCCGCAGATACCAAGCAGACCCAGGCGTGCGACATCGGCGCCCGCATAGCTGGAGATGAAGTCTGCCATGCCGTGGATGTCCTCGATGCGGAATGCAGGCTTGTCCACATTGCGCGGCTGACCACCGCTCCCGCCCTGGTACGCGGCATCCGCGGTGATCGTGATGTAGCCCTTTTCCGCCAAGCGCTGGGCATACAGGCCAGCGACTTGTTCCTTCACCCCGCCGTTCGGGTGCGCCACCACGATGGTGGGGTATTTCTTCTTCGGATCGTAGTTCGCAGGGGTGTACACGTTCGCTGCAATATCCAGGCCGTCGAGCTTGTACCTGACCGGATGGACGTTGACTTTACCCGGTTCGTTTTTCGAGATCGCGCCGTCGTAGGCCAAGGTGAACGCATTCTTTTTGTGGTCGGCCGCCTCGGCTTCGCCTCCCGACATACCAACCATGGCAGCCATGAAGGTCGCCTTTAGAACTGTGTGTTTCATATGCATATTGCTTGAGATGGAAGACGCGCGCTCCACAAAGATGCTCAGAGATCGGCACGACTGTCGTTCGTGCCTTCCGGGATTTCCTCGTATGCCTCGCCTCGCTTCTTCGCCGCGCTCGGTGCGCTTTTCTCGTCAGTCCAGCTTTTTCTCAGCGAGAAACTTCGAAACCAGGTCGGCAATCTGGACGTTGTTGAGGTCCGACATGGGGAAGTGGGTGTTGCCCTTGATGCCGGCCTCCGGCAAATGCACCACCGTCACATCGCCCCCATGGCGATTGACGACGTCGCGCCACAGGCGGGCCATTTGCAGCCGGGCGCGCCAGCTGTCCTGGGCCGGGAGATCCATGCGCTGTTCCGGGATGTTGTCACCATAGAAGATCAGGATCGGGATCCGCGTCAGCGCCATGAACTGTGGCAAAGAGGTGGCCTCTCCTCGCACGGTGTCGAACGCACTCGGGATGGGCGCCGGCACCTCGCCCTGCGGAAAGATGAAACTGCTGCCAGGCTCGAAGGAGACGATGGCCTTGACCTTGCTGTTCTTCATCGCGGTCAGCCAGCCCGGTCCACCACCCTGCGAGTGCGTGAAGAGGATGCCGGGGCCGACCTTGTCGAACACCGCCGACACCCCGTCGGACACGACGTTCATATCGAACGGGCCGGTGTTCGGCGTCATGGCTCGGAAGAACTGGTTGAGCGTTTCGGGGCTGCGGTCGACCTGCACGCCATTGAAGTAGTTCGGCCACAGCCCGACGCGGAATTGGTTGAACCAGAGTTGCTCGTCCGGAGTCGGCTTGAGGGTGGCTTCGACCATGCTGCGCCCGGCATTGCCGCGCCGCGGCTGATCGATCAGGTACACGCCGAACCGGCGACGCAGGAAGATGTTCTGGAAACCTTCGCGGCCATCTGCCGTGGTTTCCCATGTCTTGGAGAACTGGCCTGCGCCGTGCCACATGACGATCGGGTACTTCCGTGCATTCACGGGAAGTTGATAGAACGCGTAGGCATGGTCACCGTGGTAGCTCTGCCCCTCCGGCGCCATGGGTTTGCGTGGGTCGAAAGTGCCTTGCGCAGTGACCATCGTGCCGCCTGCGGCGAAACTGCCTTGCGCTTGAATCATCAAAGGGCCCGCAGTGCTGTCGGGGGCATTGGACTGGGCCGCACAGGCCGCGAGCAACGTCGCCAGGGCAATGGTCAATAGGGTTTTAGTGGCTTTCATGTTCATCCTTCCGATGTGGCGGCAGTCAATGCCTGCGTCAGTGCTGCGCCTGCACGTTTGGCGGCCTGCTCGTCGCCGCTTTCGGCCAACCCCTGGACCAACTGGCGCAGCTGCGCCGCGCTCAGCCCCACCCGCATGCTGGCACTCATGTGCGAGCGCAACTGCGCTTCCACGCCCGGCGTGGCCGCCAGCGCACCGACCGTGGCCAGTTCGCGGCTTTGCCAGTCGAGGTTGTCGCGCTCGAAGATATCGCCGAACAAGTGGGCCTGCAGAAACTGATTGATGACGGGCGCGAAATCGAACACCGGGCCCTTGACGGGAGCACCTGAAATACGGGTCTGGTTGGCCGTGCCCGCCGCCAGCAAGGCTTCGCCGGTGGGCGGGACACGGCTGGGTTCGCGTCCTGGCGCGTCCTGGATGCCGCGCTGCTTGCGGTCCTCCAGCACCTTCATCAATTCCCCCAACGCATTGAGGCTGCGCGGAAAGCCAACGTAGGCATACAACTGCACCAAGATTTCCTTGGCCTCGCCGATGCTGAGGCCTGCATCCAATCCCCGATTCAAAGCGGCGTTGAGCTTGGGCATATCGCTCGTGGCCATGAAGGCTGCGATCGACGGGATGGCTTGCTGCTTGGCGGAAAGTGCGTCGGAAGCCGATTGCGTGGTACTCATGGCTAGTGGTTCTTCCGTGTTTTGGGCGGCGCGGCTCGGCGCAATCGCCAGTACCAGGACCACGGCGGCGGCCAGCGCGACAGCCTCGCGATACCTGGGGGACGTTCTACGGATCATGGTCATTTGCTCCATCTGGCGCATGTTCTTGGCTGCACGCCAACAGGCCACGGCCGCGTCATGTTGAGACGAAAAAGGCAAATAAACGCGTGAATCACGGCCTGTCTTTGCTCCTCCTCGACTGAGAGAAGGATCGTACGGAATGCGGTGGCTTCGAGTAAGCCCGAGATCGCGCATTCACTGCTGAGCCGAGCTCATGAATGGCCGGGCACGGCAACGGGTGCAGGCTCATCCTGAGCTCGTCCCGCAAAGGCGCCTCCGGTCTACTCCCGATATCGCAATGCCTCGACGACGACGGCCATGGCACGAGAAGATTGGCGTCGGCTCGGGTAGTAAAGGTAGTAACCCGGATAAGGCTTGCACCAGTCGTCCAGCACTCGGATCAACCTTCCCGCCGCGATGTGCTCCATCACCATGTCTTCGGGAATGAAGGCCAGGCCGTAGTCCGCCAGCGCCGCCTTGACAATGGGCGAACTGCTGTTGAACACCCATTGGCCGCTCACGCGGAGCTTGACCTCCTGGCCGTCCTTTTCGAAGTCCCACGGGAGAAATCCCCCATGAGTCGGCAGCCGCAGACTGATGCAGTTGTGCTGAGCAAGTTCGTGCGGAGAACCGGGCCGCGGACGCGTCGCGAAATATCCAGGCGAAGCGACGACGGCAATCCGCAAGTCCGGACTGATGCGCACCGCGATCATGTCCTTGGCCACCTGATCGCCCAGGCGCACGCCCGCGTCATAGCGGGCCGCGACGATGTCCGACAGGGTGTAGTCCACAGTAATCTCGACATTGATTTCGGAGTGACTGTGCAGGACTCCGGACAGCTTCGGCCAGAGGATGCTGTTTGCGGCGTGCTCGGCCGCCGTGATGCGGATAGTCCCGACGGGCTTGTCGCGCAACTCCTCCACGGCTGCAACCTCCGCATCGATTTCGTCGAAACGCGGTGCCACGCTGAGATACAGCCTCTCACCTGCTTCGGTGGTGGAAATGCTTCGTGTCGTGCGTGCCAGCAGCCGCACACCCAGGCGTGTTTCGAGTCCGCGAACGGCATGGCTCAACGCGGAAGGCGAAACTCCCAGCAGTGCGGCGGCCCGGGTGAAGTTGCCTTGACGCACGACATGAACGAAGGCAATGACGTCGCTGAAGCTTTCAATGGCCACTTGCAGCTCTCCGCGTTACGCCCCAGTCGCAAGGGCTCATGACTCTTCTGCCGGATGGCGCAGCGCGTCGATCAGCACAGCCATCGCGCGGGACAACTGCCTGCGCTTCGGGTAGTAGAGGTGATAGCCGGGGAACGTCGGAGACCAGTCTTCAAGGACCTGCTTGAGCTGCCCCGTCGCAATGTATGGTCGCGCCATTTCCTCTGGCAAATACCCGAGTCCGAAGCCAGCCAGCGCAGCATGGAGGATCTGCCTTGTGCCGTTGAAGACGAGCTGGCCCTCGACCCGCACGTTGACGTTCTGCTCGCCCTTCTTCAGCTCCCAGACGTAGAGGTCGCCGTGGCTCATCAGGCGCAGATTGATGCACTCATGACCGGTCAGGTCCTGCGGCTTCACGGGCTCCGGGCGCTCCTGGAGATAGACGGGTGAGGCAACAATCGCAATACGCATGTCGGCACTGATGCGCACCGCGGTCATGTCGCGGGCCACTTCGTCGCCCAGTCGCACGCCCATGTCATATCGCCGCTCGACGATGTCAGTGAAGCGAGATTCTGTGTTGACCTCGACCTTGATCTGAGGGTATTTTGGAAGCAGCATGGCCAGCCTGGGCCACAAAGCCGTCTCGACCGCATTTTCTGTCGCTGTAATGCGAATGGTGCCCGCGGGCTGGTCACGCAACTCGCCCACCGCAGCCAGTTCCGCCTCGATCTCGCGGAACCGCGGAGCAGTATTTAACAGCAGTCGCTCTCCAGCATCCGTGGGGGAAACACTGCGCGTGGTGCGGGTCAGCAGCCGGACTCCCATCTTGGTCTCGAGTGCACGAACCGTGTGACTGAGCGCGGATTGGGACACCCCAAGTTGCGCGGCTGCGCGCGTGAAGCTCTGCTCGCGCGCCACTGCAATGAAAGCCAGCAGGTCGCTGTAGTTCTCTCTCGGCATTAATGAAGTCACTTCACAAGTCTTTGCCAATTCTGCCATCTAGTCGCGATGGCACGCGATCACTATATTGATTGCAAGCAGAAGTCGTGCGTCTGCGCGGATGACGAAGCGGATTGCTCCGCCGCAGGAGAAACACATGCAAAAGCGCAAACTTGGAAATGGCCGCCTTGAAGTCTCGGCCCTCGGCTTCGGTTGCATGGGGCTGAGCCACGGCTATGGTCCGGCCACGGGCACACGGCAGGCCATTTCTCTGATCCGGGCCGCAGTTGATCGAGGGGTGACCTTCTTCGATACGGCCGAAGTCTATGGCCCGTATCTCAACGAAGAAGTCGTCGGCAAGGCGCTCGCCTCGGTACGCGACCGGGTGGTGATCGCCACCAAATTCGGCTTCACCTTCGGCGACGACAACAAGCAGCAGATCCTCAACAGCCAGCCAACGCATATTCGCTTGGCCGTCGAAGGCTCACTCAAGCGCTTGAAGACCGAAGCAATCGACTTGCTCTACCAGCACCGGGTCGACCCCGATGTGCCAATCGAGGACGTGGCCGGCACAGTCAAGGACTTGATTGCCGAGGGCAAGGTCAAGCACTTCGGGCTGTCCGAAGCCGGCGCTCAAACGATCCGCCGCGCGCATGCGGTGCAGCCTGTGACCGCTCTGCAAAGCGAATATTCGCTGTGGTGGCGCGATCCCGAACATGACATCCTGCCGACACTCGAAGAACTCGGCATTGGCTTCGTCCCATTCAGCCCGCTGGGCAAAGGCTTTCTCACCGGCGCCTTCGGCACTGGCGCCAAATTCGGCAGTGATGATTTCCGCAGCATCGTTCCGCGCTTTTCCCCCGAAGCATTGCAAGCCAATCAGGCCCTGGTGGACCTGCTCGGCCGGATCGCAAGCAACAAGGGTGCGACAGCGGCGCAGATCGCGCTCGCGTGGCTGCTCGCGCAAAAACCGTGGATCGTGCCGATCCCCGGCACGACGAAACTGCACCGGCTGGAGGAGAACCTGAGCGCTGTTTCCGTGAGCCTTTCGGACACCGACCTCCACAATATCGAAAGGGTCCTCGCGGAAGCCAGGATCCAAGGTGATCGCTATCCGGCCGCGCTGCAGGCACGTGCAGGGCAATAACCCTATGGAGTCCCCACGATGGCATCGACGCACGACGCGGTCCGGCGCACGATGATGACGGCGTTCGCCTCGCTTCCACTGAGCAGCAGCGCAACAAGCGCCGCCCAGCACGGTGAGACGCGGCAAGCGTGCTCGAAGACCCTAGTGGCCTACTTCTCCCGGTCGGGCAACACGCGCGTCGTCGCCGGCCTGATCCATCGCGCGCGCCGCACCGACCTGTTCGAGATCAGGCCCGCACACCCCTATCCCGAAGACTATCTGGAGACAGTCGAGCAAGCTCGCATCGAACGCGACGGCGGCCATGAACCCGCCCTGGAGGCCAGGGTCACCCGAATGGCGGACTACGACACCGTCTTCCTCGGGTTCCCGATCTGGGGCGAAACAACGCCACCGGTGATCCGGTCCTTCCTGTCTGCGCACAGCCTGTCCAACAAGGTCTTGATCCCGTTTGTCACCCACGGTGGCTACGGGCTCGGCAACAGCCCATCCGTTCTTGCCAGCCACGCGCCGAAGGCGCGATTGTGCGACGGATTCGTCATGGAGGCGGATCAGGAGCGCCGCACGATGGATCGCGTCACCGGCTGGCTGGACGGGGTCACGATCACGCAAGGCAAGTAGCGCTCCGGCGCAGGCATCACCAAAGGAGCAAGGAATCATGAAGCATCGCAAGCTCGCAAATCAATTGGAAGTCTCGGCCCTTGGCTTGGGCTGCATGAGCATGAGTGCCCTGTATGGGCCGCCGGCCGACAGGCAAGAAATGATCAAGCTCATCCGTGCGGCGCACGAACGCGGCGTCACCCTGTTCGATACGGCCGAGTCGTACGGGCCGTTCGTCAACGAGGAGCTTGTCGGCGAAGCGTTGGCGCCGATCCGCGACCAGGTTGTCATTGCCACCAAGTTTGGCTTCGACATTGACCTGGCGACCGGTGAACGGCTTGGCGGCACCAATAGCCGGCCTGCGCACATCAAGGCCGCTACAGAAGCGTGTCTCAAGCGCCTGCGCACCGATCGCATCGATCTGCTCTATCAGCACCGCGTCGATCCCGAAGTTCCGATCGAAGATGTGGCCGGGGCGGTCAAGGATCTGATCGCCGAGGGCAAGGTCAAGCACTTTGGCCTTTCCGAGGCGGGCGTGCAGACCATCCGACGCGCACATGCCGTGCAGCCGCTGACGGCGGTGCAGAGCGAGTATTCGCTGTTCTGGCGAGGGCCCGAGCTGGAACTGCTACCGGTCCTGGGCGAACTCGGTATCGGCTTCGTGCCATTCAGCCCGCTCGGCGCCGGCTTCCTGACCGGCAAGATCGACGAGAACACCCGGTTCGATCCGACGGACTTTCGCAACAACGTGCCGCGCTTCTCGCCCGAGGCACGCAAGGCCAACCTCGCCCTGGTCGATGTCGTCAAAGCCCTTGCCGAGCGCAAGAGCGCCACGCCTGCACAGGTGGCACTTGCCTGGCTCCTGGCCCAGGCGCCCTGGATCGTGCCTATTCCTGGCACGACAAAGCTCCATCGCGTGGAGGAGAACCTGGGCGGCGTGGACCTCGATCTGAGCGCGGACGATCTCGATCGAATCAACGAAGAAGTGTCGAAGATCCAAGTCCAGGGCGAACGCCTGCCCGAGGCTGCACTGAAGATGACCGGTCGATGAGCTCTCGCTCGATCACGCAGGCTCATAGGCGTTCTCGCTGCGTTTTTCGGCGCCACCCGGGGACGACATCATGAAGAAGGCAACTTGGCGCTTCCACGCTCGGAAGTTGGCTGGAGGGATGCTGCCCATAGCCCTCGCATCTCCATGCACCGACGCCGGAGAAATTGCGCCAACTGTGACCGAGAAAATCACGACTCGTGCCACCCGGGAAGATTCCGCCAAAGGCGGGCATATGCACTTGCGTACGGATGACCACCTTGCCGACCTGCTGGGCCATCCCGCTTTTCGGGGTTTCAGCCGTCGGATGCTGCCCTGGGATGACCGAGCCTACGACGAGGCAATGCCTTTGCGGAACATCGGCGAACTCCTGCCGTATCACAGCCATGTTGATCCCGACCTCGTTGTCGCGTCGCTGAATCGCATGGTCGATGATGCCAATGCGGGGCACGCCGTTTTCTACGACTTCTACACGGATGCCCAGAAGCAGGCGAACCCGACGCTGAAGAATACGGGACTGTTCTTCTTTCGCGGAAGGCCCGGCGCACCTTTCGCCGTCGTTGCGCCCGGCGGCGGGTTTTCCTATGTGGGATCGGTGCACGAGGGATTTCCTTACGCTGCGGAAATCAGCCAACAAGGATTCAACGTCTTCGTCCTGAAGTATCGCTCAGGGCAAGGCGGCAGGGTGGCCACCGAGGACCTGGCCGCGGCGATTTCGTACATCATCCGCGACGCACACACGCTACAGGTGGGCACGACGCACTACTCGCTATGGGGCAGTTCCGCTGGCGCTCGCATGGCTGCGGCGATCGGCTCGCACGGCACCGCCCGCTTTGGCGGTCTGCCGCAGTCCAGGCCTTCTGCCGTTGTGATGGCCTACACCGGGCACACCGAAGTTACAGCGTCCGAGCCACCCACCTTTGTCGTCGTGGGCGACATCGACGGCATTTCCCCGCCCGCCCTGATGGAGACGCGGGTCGCCGCGCTCCGAGGAATGGGAACGCCGGTCGAGTACCACAAGTATTCGGGGATCGGTCACGGATTCGGCACGGGTCAAGGCACCAGTGCACAAGGTTGGGTCGGCCAGGCCGTTCGGTTCTGGGAAAAGGAAATCAACAAGGCACCATGAGTCAGTCCATGAGAACAATCGCACCGATGAGCGCTGTGGTCACATTGGTCGCCTGCGTGGCCCTCGTGCCCGCTTGCCAGGCACATGCCGAGCCCACCCGCGTCACGTTTCCCAAGCTCGACGAGTTGGTCCATTACACAACGGTCAGGCGCGGCAACGTAACCGAGCACATTTCGACCACACGCTCAGCCCTCGAGGCGATCCAGAAAGGGCTGCCGGTGCCGAACGGCACGCATTTCGTTCTGGCCGACTATCGCGACGAGAAGATCTACCGGTACTTCGTCATGGAGAAAGGTGCTGGCTGGGGCGCTGACTTCGAAGAGCGCCGACGCACCGGTGATTGGCAGTTCCAATGGTTTCAGCCTGATCGCCAGATCAACCTAAAGGAGAACACAGCACGCTGCATGTCCTGCCATGCAGCACAGAAAGAGCGGGACTACCTGTTCACAGCAAGGCGCCTGTCGGAGTTTCGCGGCACGCCCGTCGAATAGCCATCACCCAGAGGTACCGTCCGTTGAATCCCGTTCTCCTGTTGAAGATGGTGCTCGACTGCGTCGCCGCCGGGTTGCTGCTCTTCGCCTTCGCCTACTTCTGGCAAGGCAACGCTGCACATGAGCTGGCTGGCGTGGGCATCTTCTTGCTGGTCGTCGTTCACAACCTACTGCATCGCCGATGGTTCGCCGCGCTTTCAAGGAAACAACGCGAAAGACGCGGGAAGTTCAACATCGCCGTGGCCTTTGTTCTCCTGGCCGGCATGTTGGTGCTGCTGATCACGAGCCTGACGATCTCCGAGACGCTGTTTGCCGGCCTTCGTCTGGATGGCGATGTTTCAGCTCGGCAGATTCATGCCGGTGTCGCCTACTGGTTGCTGCTCGTGGTCGCCGTCCACCTCGGCTTGCGCTGGCCTCTGCTGACGGCTGTCGCCCGCAGATTGCTGGGGATCGAAGGAACGAACGTAGCCCGCACCGTAGTGCTTCGATTGATTGCAGCCGGCATCGCGTTGCAGGGCGTTCGCAGTGCACTCGCATTGAACCTCCAGGCCAGGCTCCTCTTTCAAACGTCGCTGGACTGGTGGAACTTCGAGGAATCGGTTGCAGGATTCTTTGGCCATTGCATGGCTGTCGCCGGCCTGTGCACTTTCATCACCTACTGGGCCATGCAATGGCTGCACCGCCGCAGACGCATGATCGATGCTGGATGCCTGGCGGCAAGAGGACCGGATAGCTGATGAACTGCAGCCTGAAGAAACCGCTGGAAGAATGAACACGAAATTGCCTGTGGCTATCGCTTCCGCTACGGAGCCGGACCCCATCAAGGTCACCCGTGTGGGTGCTCAGCCTTCCAGTGCCGGCACGGGAGAGAACTTCACCGGCCCGGATCCGTTTGGGGGGCGGCATCGTGACCTTCGAGCCCGGTGTGCGCACAAAAGGTCAGCAACACAATATGGGCGGTGATGATCAAAGGCAACGGTTGCATGAGGCGCATGAGCGTGCGAAGACGTCGCGCCGTCTGGACTGCCGCCTGACCTGAGCCGAGAAGGCCAAACCTCCGCGACGAACGAGCGCCGCGACCAAGTTTGCTCTCTCGCTCACCTGCTGATCCGGTGTGCTGCCGAGACTCTTGATCGTCCGCAAAAGCAGCAGCTCGTCTTCAGAAAAAGCCGATGGACTGCTTATTGCCTCATTTCTAAACTGGGTCTCACGCATGAAGGCACCGACCTCATGCCAATGCCCCGAGTGAATCGGTTCGATCGGAACTCCAACCGCTCTGGGTACGCCGGCCAACGAAGCCGGCAGCTGAAGAAGACGCGGAGATCGCCGAAGAGGTGATCTCGACTGTAGCGCCGCCTCGAGCGCTGTTGATTCCAGCTTAGAAAAACGGAGACAAGGATCCATGAAGAAAATAATTCTGCTGCTTCCCATCGTGGGAGCGGCAGTGGCCGCCCATGCGCAGTCGTCTGTCACCTTGCAAGGGACCGTCGACATCGGAGTGAACTATGTCAAGGGCTCCCGAACGAGCCTGACGCAACTGATGAGCGGCGGCAATGCCACCAGCAAGCTGGTCTTCCGCGGCATCGAAGACCTTGGTGGAGGCATGTATGCAATGTATTGGCTCGAGTCCGGCTTCAACGCGGACAACGGGACCTTCCAAGCGTCCAACACGAACAACCAGCCCAGCGGCGCGACGCCGGCAAACGGCATGAGCTTCAACCGCCGATCGATCGTCGGCATCGGTGGGTCCTGGGGCGAAATCCATCTGGGTCGGGACTGGTCGCCCAGCTATGAAACCTACACCGGCAAGTTCGACCCCTTTGCGCTGGGGGTGGGTCTAGGGCTGAACTACGCAGGCGGCATCAATCCGAACCAGGTGCGGGCGTCCAACGCCATCGCCTACATCTCCCCAAAGGTTTTCGGAGGCTTCAGCGTCAACGCGCAGCATTGGCGCGGCGAAAACGCCAGCGGCACTGCGACGTCCGGCGACGGAACCGGTGGCGGGGGGCGACTGATGTACGACAACGGCCCATTCGCTGCTGCAGCGACTTTCATGCGGACCAAGTATGCCGCCGGAAGCGCCATCTACCGGAGCTTGGCGGGTGCTTATGACTTCGGTCCGGCGAGGTTCTCGTTCAACGCAAACAAGGATCAGCAAGGAACTCTCAAGCAGAGCGGCTGGATGGTGGCCTTGACCGTCCCGATCGGCGTCACCCAATTCAAGGGGTCCTATTCCGGGATTCGCACAAACCAGGCGGGCGATCCGGAGGGCAAGAAACTGGCACTCGGTGTCGTCTACAACCTCTCCAAACGCACGGCTGTGTATTCCACGCTCGCAGTGATCCGCAACAGCGGCGGCGGGACCTACGCGTTCAGCGGGGTCACGACAGCGCCGAACCGTTCCTCCACCGGCTTCGACCTGGGGATCCGTCACCACTTCTAGCCGACAGGCACGGGGGTCGCTCCCTGCGTGGATGGATGGATAGTTTCACTTGGACAGTAGACGGCGATGAATCAGCGGGGTCATCTCGTCCAATGAAGCACCTCCATGAACATCTCTCGCAGATCCCTTCTCATCACCTCGGCTTCGCTTGCTCCTTGGAGAAAGACCCTGGCGCAGGAGAACTACCCCCAGCGCTCCATCAGGATGGTTGCCGCCCTTCACGGCGGGTGCAGCACGGATCGTTGCCAAAGCGCCCAATGACGGCCATACGCTGATGATGGGCGGCAACTCTTCGCACGCAGCCAATGTGCACACGCTCAAGAACGCGGGCTACGACCCCATCAAGGACTTCACGTCCATCACCCAATTGAGCATCAATCCCCTGTTGCTGGTGGTGAACTCCGAACTTCCGGTGCACACAGTACAGGAGTTCATCGAGTACGCGAAAGAGCACCCTGGAAGGATGAATTACGCAACCGGCAACTCGGGAATGCTAGTCGCTGCGCAATTGCTGAAGACGCAGACCGGGATCGATGCGCTGGCGGTCAACTACTCCGGGGGCTGCTCCGGCCACAACCGACCTGCTTGCCGGACGCATCAACTTCACCATGAACGACCCTGTCGTTTCTGCGCCTTTCATCAAGAGCGGGCAACTTCGCGTTCTCGGTGTCACGTCGAAGCAGAGACTCTCCATGCTCCCAGACGTCGCGCCTCTGGCCGAGCAGAGGTTGCCCGACTACGACTATGCCTCCTGGTCTGCAATGTTTGCGCCGGCAGGACTGCCTCCGGACATCGCTCGCAAGCTCCATCAAATCTTTGCCAGAGTGATGGCCGATACGGCCATACAGAAATTCGCGAAATCCGCAAGGATCATCCCGCTTGCTTCGACACCCGAGGGAGCTCCATGCGTATGTCCGAGACCAGATCAAACTCTGGGGTCGATGGGCCAGGGAATCCGGTTTGACGCCGAGCTGACCGCGGCGTCGCAACGCCTTCGCCCGTCGTTTTGAAAACAAGGATGCGGCGTACATGAAAAAGCCATGGACGCACGGCATGTCTGTTTTAGATACTCGGAGCCAGTGCACAAGCACACGCCTTCATGAAAACGTGGAGGCCGTCTCCACTGTCTCGAAGTCCTATGCATCCACATCAGAAGTCAGTTCGCTCCAGTCTGCCCTTGCTCCAGACGTGCGGCTGCGATGAACAACCAGTCAATCGTGGAGAGCAACGATGAGCTATCGTGCGCCCGTCAAGGACATGCTCTTCGTCATGCGGCATCTCGTGGACCTTGGCCACATTTCGGCGCTGCCGAACTTCGAAGATGCCAACCTGGAAATAATCGAAGCGATTCTGGACGAATCCGCAAAGCTGTGCGAACAAGTCATTGCGCCCTTGAACGGGATCGGCGACCGCGAGCCGGCGCGATGGAGCAACGGCGACGTGAGTGCCACGCCGGGGTTCAGGCAGGCGTTCGAATTGTTTGCCCAAGGCGGTTGGCAAGGCCTGGGGCATCCGTCTTCCTGCGGAGGCCAGGGGCTACCCAAGCTGGTCGCAGCCGCGTGCGCGGAGATGCTGCAGGCGGCGAATGTCTCCTTCGGGCTGTGTCCCATGCTGACCGACGGTGCCATCGAGGCGCTGATCACCGCAGCCACTCCAGCGCTACGCGACAAGTACGTGCCGAAACTGATCACAGGCGAATGGACAGGCACCATGAACCTGACCGAGCCGCAAGCTGGCTCCGATCTGGCCGCGGTGCGCACGCGTGCCGAGCCGCATCCGGATGGCAGCTACCGCATCTTCGGAACGAAGATCTTCATCACCTGGGGCGAGCACGACATGACGGACAACATCGTCCATCTGGTGCTCGCCCGCCTGCCCCACGCACCACCCGGGGTCAAGGGAATCAGCCTGTTCGTGGCGCCCAAGTTCCTCGTGCGGGAGGACGGTAGTCTCGGCGAGCGCAACGATATCCACTGCATCAGCATCGAGCACAAGCTGGGCATCAAAGCCAGCCCCACCGCTGTGCTGCAGTTCGGCATCGAGGGAGGTGCAAGGGGCGAACTCGTGGGCGAACCGCACCAGGGCCTGAAGTACATGTTCATCATGATGAACGCGGCACGTTTTGCTGTCGGTCTACAAGGCATCGGCGTGGCCGAGCGCGCCTACCAGCAGGCTCTGGCCTTTGCGCGCGAGCGCGTGCAGGGCCGTGATCTTTCTGGCAAGGGCGAGCCTGTGGCCATCGCGCAGCATCCCGACGTCAAGCGCATGCTGTTGACCATGAAGGCGCTGATCGAAGGGGGCCGCGCCCTGGCCTACGTCGCCGCTGCGGCCAGCGACGTCGCCCATCACACGGCCAACGAGACCGAGCGACGCAACAGCCAGACACTGTACGAATTCCTGGTCCCGGTGGTGAAAGGCCATTGCACGGAAATATCGGTCGAGGTCGCAAGCCTCGGCGTGCAGATCCACGGGGGCATGGGGTTCATCGAGGAGACCGGTGCGGCCCAACACTATCGCGATGCGCGCATCCTTCCGATCTATGAAGGCACGACGGCAATTCAGGCCAACGACTTCGTGGGGCGCAAGACCTTGCGCGATGGAGGTGCCATGGCAAGAACCGTGTGCGCGCGCATCGCGGCCACCGAACGCGAACTGGCGGAGCAATCGCACGAGGATTGCCGTGCCATGCGACAAGCCCTGCGAGCGGGTCGACTGGCCTTCGAATCGGCGATCAAATTCGTGGTGGACCACGGAGGCACGAACCCCGCTGTGGTGTACGCGGGTGCGGTGCATTACCTGCGGCTGGCCGGCATCGTTCTGTGCGGCTGGCAGATGGCCCGCACCATGCTGGCGGCGCTGACCTGCAAATCCGGGGATGCGGGCTTCCAGGCCGCGAAAATCGCCACGGCTTTCTTCTATGCGGAAACGCTGATGCCTCAGGCGCAGGCAATGGCGGCGGCCATGCTCGGCGCGGGCGCTGCAGTTGAACGCGTCAGCACCGAGATGCTTTAGGCATCCGACTACGCGCGTGAACCTCGACGATCACCAGCGAAGCGCTTGCGCAGGAAGCCCGCCAACGCCGCGGATGCGCTGTCTGACACCTCGGCTTTCACGACCAGCCCGATGCCCGGCATGGACGCAGTTTGGGGCAGGCGAACCTCTGCCAAGAGCCCGGACCTCAAGAACGGGTCAGCGACCGACTTTGGCATGAACGAAAGCAAATTGCGCTGATCGAGCAATCGCCACATCAGAACTGGCGCGCGTGTGCTGATGTTGTACATGGGCGGCAGTTTGCCATCCCGCAGAAACAACTCCTCGAAGCCCGCGCGCGCGGTCGTATCCAGAGGTGGTACCAGCCATGTGCTCTGACTCAATTCCGACCAACTCACCCGCTTGCGTCCCACTAGCGGGTGACGAGGTCCGGTCACCGCACAAAAACGGTCAGGCATGAGCGGTTCGAACTTCCAGCCATCGGGCAGCGCCTGCGTGGAACGGCAAAGGCCCAAGTCGACTTCGCCATGAAGCAACTTTCCTCCCAGCAAGGCGGGAGGAGCCTCTTCGATCTCCACGACGATCTGGGGATTCACGTCACAGAATGCCGCGATGCACTCGCACAAAACGGCGTGCAGCGCATTGCCTACTGCGCCGACTCTGACATATCCGCGGATGCGCTCGATGTGCGCAGCGGCTTGCCATGCGGAATCATCCAGAGACCGCAAGATACGGCGGCTGACCGGCAGCAGCCGCTCCCCGGCCTCGCTGAGCCGCATCCCTTTGGCATGCCGGACGAAGAGGTCGACTCCAAGCATCCCTTCGAACTCGCGAATCTGATGTGTGACCGCCGGCTGCGTGAGACCCAACGTCTGTGCAGCCTTGTTCAGCGAACCAAGGTCTGCTGTTTCCACGAAGGCCTGCATGTGGCGAAAACGCCCCTTGGCCTGCAGCCGATTTCGCAACGTCGAGGCGTTCAGAAGCGACATGAGATCGATAGAAGTTTCTTATAGCTGAATCGATTATTTCATTGGATTTTATGCCATTTGCTCGCGATGCTTGATCCCTGAACAGTTGCCCATGGCTTCTGCTTCGATAAAAAAAGGAGACATGGAATGAGATATGCCGCGACGCGCACCGGGCGCAGAGACTTTCTGATTCACGCAGCCGCCACACTGGCGTTGTTCCCCCACGTCGCGAGGGCACAGACGTTCACCGACAAACCCATCACCATCGTGGTGCCCAACGTCGCCGGAGGCGCTGCCGACCTGATCGGGCGCTCCATCGCGCAGCATCTGTCGAAGCATCTCAAGCAGACCGTGATCGTCGATAACGTACCCGGCGCCGGGGGACTTATTGCGTTGCAGAAGGTGCTCCGGGCTCCTCCTGACGGCCACACCCTGCTGTTGGCCAACAATGATCTCGTCACTACCTTGATCGCGAATCCCACCGCCGGGTATTCGCTCAAGAACGTTGTGCCGCTGGCCCGCCTCGCGTTGACGCCGCTCGTCCTCGTTGCCCGCTCGAGCTTGGAGGTGCGCAATCTCGACGACCTGGTGGATCTGGCGCGTGCTTCGCCGGGGAAATTGACTGTTGGCGTCGCGGGCAACACTTCGATCGCCGCCATTGCAGTCACCATGATCGAACGCAGCGCAGGCATCAAGCTCCGTGCAGTCCCCTACAAAGGGGGAGCACAGGCTTTGATGGATCTTGCGGGCGGCGTCATCGACATGGTGGTGACTTCGGCTCCGGCCGCCCTGCCCCAAATCGGGACGGGCAAGATCAAGGCCGTCGGTGTGCTCGCGGACAAGCGACTCGATGTGGCGCCAGAGATCATGGCAGCTGGTGAGTCCCGCCATCTGAAGGGAGTGCACGTGGATGTTTGGGGCGGGCTGGTCGGGCCTGCAAGGATGCCCGCTCAAGCCAGCTCCGCGATACAGGGGGCGCTGCCGGATATCTTCAAGGACCCTGCGTACCAGGAAGAGGTGCGCAAGCGAGGCGACCTGGTGACACCGGCCATGCTGGGCGACGAATTCGCTGCCTATATCAGCAATCAGGAAGCGCACATACGTGAAGCCGGCTTTATCTTCAAGGCGGAGTGATTCGAGATGACAGAAGCGTTCGACAATCTGCCGCTACGCTGCGCCCGCGTAGCAAGCGGTTTGGAATTCCACTACGTGCAAGCAGGTGAAGGACTGCCCTTGGTATTTGTCCACGGAGGCGCAGGCGACTACACCACGTGGAGTCCTCAATGGACCGCGTTTTCGGGCCGATATCGCACCGTATCCTACAGCCGTCGATTCAGCCAGCCCAACAAGAATCCGGAACCGGCGGTAGACCACCACTCTGCAGAGGCCGAAGCAAGCGACCTGAGGGACCTGATCGACGACTGCTGGCATGCGCGCCCGGCCATTCTCGTGGGAGCGTCCTACGGTGCCTACACGGCACTGGCTCTTGCCACATCGACGCCCGACAGAGTGCGAGCACTGGTGCTGATCGAGCCACCTCTGCTTCCTCTGGCCGGCGAGACGACCGATGGCATGAAGCTGCGCGACGCATTCGAGACGAAGATTCAAGCACCTGCGCGACTTGCCTTTGCCGCGGGGGACGACGCCAAGGCCATGAAGACACTCGCAGGAGGAATTGCAGGATCGCCCGCCTCCGACAGTTTCATCGATGCTCGGATGCAGGGCCGGATGCGCAATGTACGCGCTATGAGGGTCCTGACATCTTCCAAGCGTCAGTTTCCTCCTATTGATCCGCGGGCGCTGGCAAGCATCGCCGTGCCGACCCTGCTGATCTCCGGCGAACGCACAGAACCTCTGTGGCGCGAAATCTTCATGACTCTCCAGCGGCACATGCCACATGCGGAATCGGTGGTAATGCCGAATGCGGGCCACGCGGTGGCACGCGATCAGCCCGAGGAATTCAACTCCTGCGCGCTCGATTTCCTGGCTCGACACGGCCTGTTATAGCGTATCAACGAGAGGATGATCTATGACATACGTCGATTGCACGATGCCCAACTCTCTCGCAGATGTGTTGACGGACGCGGCCAAGAGGTACGGAGGGAAACGAGCCCTCGTCACCGGCGAGAGGGACTTCACATTCGAGGAATTGGACGCACTGGCCAGCCGCGTCGCCAACGGCTTGACCTCACTGGGGGTGGAGCCCGGCGATCGTGTCACCATCTATGGCGCCAACTCCTGGCAATGGGTGATCAGCTACTACGGCATCCTGAAAACAGGCGCTGTTGTGAATCCGATCAATGTCATGCTGACGCCTGAAGAGGTGCGATACGTCGTCCGTGATTGCGGCGCCAAGGCGTTGATCGCATCGCGTGAAAAGGGGCTGCCACTGCTAGGGGACGAGCAGCACGGCGAGCTTCCGCAGTTGATTCTGTATGGAGCCGAGCTGCCTTCGAGCGTGACGAGTTTCGATGCGCTGCTGGAGGCGTCCTCTGACCGCTTCCAGCCGCCCACGATAACGACCGATGCGCTTTCCACCATCTGCTACACATCTGGGACGACCGGTACGCCCAAAGGGGCGATGCTTTCCCACCGCGCGGTTCTGATGAATATGGCCATGACCGCCCTCATGCACGGACGTACTGCGAAAGATGTGGTGGTCACAGCTTTGCCATGCCCCCACGTCTATGGCAACGTGGTGATGAACAGCACGCTCCAGGTTGGCGCAACTCTCGTACTTCTCCCCTTGTTCAAGGAACAGGCCGTACTCGATGCGATACAAGGCTACCGGGCCACCATGCTTGAAGGCGTTCCGACCATGTACCTGTATTTGCTCGGCCATCCATCGACAGCACAAACGGACTTCTCGTCTCTGCGACTCTGCACCGTCGGCGGTCAGACCATGCCGACCGCAAAGATGCAGGAAGTTGAAGCTGCGTTGGGCTGCCCGCTGGTCGAACTCTGGGGCATGACGGAGCTGGCCGGATTGGGCACGACTTTCGCCTGGAACGGACCGCGAAAACCCGGATCGATCGGTGTCGCGCTTCCCTATCTTCGCGCAAGGATTGTTGACGCGATGGATGCAAGTTTGGAACTGAAAGAAGGAAACGTAGGAGAACTGGTGATCAAAGGGCCCGCAGTCATGACTGGCTATTTCGGCGATACGCAGGCGACGAAGGAAGCCATCGACGAAGACGGCTGGCTGCACACCGGAGACCTCGCCAAGATCGATTCAGATGGCTACGTCTTCGTGATCGATCGCAAGAAGGACATGATCATCACGAGCGGCTACAACATCTACCCTGCCGAATTGGAGCGCGTGATCGCGGCACATCCCGGCGTAGCAATGGTCGCTGTGGGCTCGGTGAAGGACGAGATCAAGGGTGAACTCGCCAAGGCATATGTCGTGGCCAAGCAGGGAGCTGACACCACTGCGGACGACATCCTCTCCCATTGTCGCGCACAACTCGCCGCCTACAAGGTGCCTCGCGCCGTGCAATTCGTTCCGGATCTTCCAAAGACATCCTCCGGCAAGGTCATGCGCCGAAAACTGCATGAACTTGACGCGCTGACGGGCTGAGCTGCCCCCTTCTCGAGTGACCGACTCTCGCGGACGCGCGCAAAGGTCCCGCCATGGACGATCACAACGATCGACGCCATAGCACCTCTCGGGCGTCGCCATGCGAAGACAACGAACTCGATAGCCACCGCGCACCGGCGTGTCGGTCCACGCGAGAGCCGCCATGTAGACCAACGGACGCCCGTATTTCTTCATCGCCAAAAAGTGTGCACGAGTTGCAGGGACATTCCGCATCGCGACGGCCATCAGACAAGCGGCACGGGCGATCTCGCCGGCCCGGCAAGTGCATGCCCACGATTGGCCGAGCTGCCAAATCTGGGCAGATACGCCACGACCCAACCCTCTACGAAAGGGCCGCACACGATGTGACATGCAAACCAAGTTGACAAAAAGCGCCGAGACGGCCGTCCGCCAGATCCGGCAAGAAGAAATAGAACCCTGGAGACATCATGAAAAGAATCCCTACCGCCTTGGCCCTGTTCGCCGTAGCAGGCGTAACCTTTGCGCAATCTTCAGTGACGCTGTTCGGTGTTGTTGATGCATCTGTCAGCTACTACGCCGCGAATAGCCGAAACCCTGTATCAGGCGTGCCCAGTAAACAGAGTCAGACGGTGCTTGCCAATTCCGCCTACAACTCAAGTCGCCTTGGCTTTCGCGGGACAGAAGACCTTGGTGGAGGTCTTGCGGCGAGTTTCTGGCTGGAAGCGTCGATCAAGAACGACGACGGAAGCCAAGGGATCAGCGCATTCCAGCGCCGATCAACCGTCAGCCTATCGGGATCATTCGGCGAGATCCGACTGGGACGCGACTACACACCGACCTTCTGGAACGACGCAGCCTTCGATCCCTTGGGCATCGTGGGTGTCGGCCAAAACGTCATCGCAAGCGTGAACGGAAGGCTCAGCAACTCTCTCACGGATACGTATGCACGTGCCAGCAACAGCGTTGGCTATTTCCTTCCCGCAAGCCTCAACGGCTTTTATGGTCAAGTGCAGTACTCGCTGCCGGAAAATACAAAAGTCGATGGCGTCGCCGATAGCCGATCCGCCAAAGGCCGATATACAGGCAGCCGCTTTGGCTATCTGAACGGGCCGCTCGATGTCGCGCTGGCATATGGCGAAAGCATCACGGCCGACATCGTGACGAATCGACGGAAAATACAGAGCCTGAGCTTCGGCGCGTCCTATGACTTCGGAGTCGCGAAGCTGTTCGGTGAGATCTCACAAGTGAAAGACCGGAACGCCACCCTTGTGCCTGCGTCGGGTTTTCTTGAAGCCACCGACACGTACAACGGCTATCTGGTCGGCACGACCGTACCGATCGGGCCGGGGCTGATTCGCGTTTCCTACTCGCACGTCAAATCAAAAAGCAATCTCCCGACAACGGCTGCCTTCAACGACGTTCACGAGGCCGAAGTCAACAAGATCGCATTGGGCTATGTCCATAATCTCTCCAAGCGCACAGCTTTGTACGCAACGGTTGCGCGCCTGAACATCCGTAACGGTCAGAACAATGCGGCGATAGCTGGCGTGACCACCGGTGGTGCGCCGGGCTATATCGGTGTGGCCAGAAACGCAACCGGCTACGACTTCGGCATACGCCACGCTTTCTGACACGAACGTGTGCGCCCGTCCGCTGGCGATAGGCGCCCATGTCGACCGAAAGAATCAGCTGCGGGCGAGCGAGGCCATGCGCTTCATGTCGGGCCACGCGCCGCCCGCGGCTTCGATGAACGCGCGTATCAAAGGATCGTTGCCCCGACTGGTCAGATGCGCGATGAACTGCGGGTACTCCGTGCGGGCGATTGGAGACAGGGCGAGATGGCCCTCGCGCACGCCCTCCAGCGCATATTCCTCACGCATGAGCAACATGCCGACGCCTGCTTGCACCAGCGCACGACCGAGCGCAGCGTTGTCGAAGCGGACCACGCTGTTGAGCTCAAGGCCTTTTTCCCCGAACAATCGCTCCAGCATGAACGAGTACGCCAGGTTGGTATCGCTCGGCGTGATCCAGGGAAGATCCGCCAGAGCCGCGAGGTCGGCGTTCTCGATCTTGTCCTTCCAAGCCACAGGGCCTGCCACGAGGAAATTGATCGTGGCGAGCTGGTAGTAGGTGAAGCCCGCGTCCACAGGGCGCCCGAGCAGCATACCGATATCGAACTCGCTGGTTTTGAGCGCCTGACGCGTGCCCGCAGACGCGCGAGCGCACACGTCCACCGTGATCAAGGGGTGCTTTTCTCTTAGCCCCGCCACCACCAGGCCGATACGGCTGGACAACGGATCGCTGCTGGCACCAACGATCAGGTTGCCCTCGATCTTTCCTCGGATGTCGCGCGCGAACGAAGTGAACTCCGCCGCGCCATTGAGCAGCACCTTGGCCTGGCGCAACAGCATCTGTCCGGCACGTGTGAGCTCCAGGCTGCGGTTGGTCCGCACGAACAGCTGCATGCCGAGGTTGTCTTCGATCGCACGCACATGGGCGCTTGCAGCCGACTGGCTGACATGCAGCCGTTCGGCCGCACGGGTGAGATGCTGTTCCTCCGCCACGGCGACAAAGGTGCGTAGCTGCACAAGGTCGATCATCATCAACCCATTTTCCCCAAGGAACCCGCGATGTCTATCGGGGTTCCTTCGAATGCGGCCGATAGAACTGCGGCCAATGCACACGCACCAGCTCCCGCTCCTCACCGTACGCATAGCAACTGTCGATCTTCAGTGGCCTGCCTGCGGCGTCTACCCGTTCGGCGCGCCCACGGTTGACCTGACTCAGGGACTGGAATGCAGTGGTCGCCATCGGAATCAACAACTCCATCAAGTGCGTGCAACTGCGCGAACCGGCCAGCCGGCTGCGCACCTCCTTGCTCCAGCCGCTGGCCATGCGCAGGCCTTTGAGCGATTGCAGCGCCTGACCGCCGTTGTGGCACTCGCCGTAAGGCGCAGCTTCGGTGAATGTCTCCACCGCATGGATCTGCAGGTCCGCGTCATACACGAGTCGCACGCCCATGTCGTGGATCGGCTCGCCGGCGGGCACACGCTCGCCGCCGCGCCAGGGTTCGAAATCATGAGGCTTGCGATCCGTCACCCGCCCCTCAAGCTCGAACAGCCCGTCGCTGCGTCGCCAGGCGCGCATGTCGACGCGCCGGAAATGCAGCTCTTCTTCGCGAGTCGGATGCTGATCGTTCATGGTTTGGCCGCTGTATCTCAGCTGAATCTTGGGGCTCGTTTCTCGAGGAATGCATCCACGGCTTCGGTGTGGTCCGGTGTCTTGTGGCAAACCGCCTGGAACACCGCCGAGAGCTCGAGCACCGTATCCAGCCGCGAATGGATGGCCTCGCGCATCAAGCGCTTGGTCAGCCGCACGCCATGGGCGGCGTTCTGCGCGATTCGGCCCGCCATCTCGCGTGCCGCCGGCAGCAGCTGATCGGCCTCGACCACCCGCGACACCAGGTTCCATTCCAGCGCCTGCCGTGCATCGATCATGTCGCCGGTGAAAGCGAGCTCGGCGGCGCGCGACATGCCGACGATGCGGGGCAGGAGCCACGCGCCGCCGTCGCCCGGAATGATCCCCAGCTTGATGAAGCTCTCGGCGAATTTCGCCTTCTCCGAGGCGATGCGGATATCGCACATGCACGCTAGATCGAGTCCGGCGCCGATCGCATGCCCATTGACCGCTGCGATCACCGGCACCTCGAGGTTGAACAGCGCCAGCGTCAGTCGTTGGACTCCGCGACGGTACTCCTGACGGATGTCCATCTCGCTGACTTCGGCAGACGCCTGCCGCTTCATCTGGCGAACGTCCCCGCCCGAGCTGAACGAGGGACCGTTCGCCGTGAGGACAACGCAGCGGACACCGCGATCGTCATGAATGCGGTCAATCGCCGCGAGGAACTCAGGTATGGCCGTGTTGCCGGTCAGCGGGTTGCGTTGCTCGGGTTGGTTCATCGTCAACGTGACAACGTGCCCCTCTTGCTCATAGATCAGGAATTCGGACATGGTGTTTCTCAAAGTGTGCTGTTGTCGATCACGAAACGGAAACGGACGTCGCCCGCGAGTAGCCGCTGGTAGGCGTCGTCGATGCCGTCCGCATGGATGACTTCCACCTCGGCTCCGATGCCATGCATTGCGCAGAAGTCCAGCATCTCTTGCGTCTCGGCGATGCCGCCACTGCGCGTGCCGGCGATGGACCGGCGGTTGGTCAGCAAGGCCGCAGCGGAAACATTCAAGGGCTTCGCGGGCACGGCAAGGTTGACATAGACGCCATCGCGCGCCAGCAAGCCCAGATAGCGGTCCAACTGGTCGTGAATGGGCACGGTCGAGATGATGAGGTCGAATACGCTGTCGAGTGCAGTGAAGGTGTGTGGATCGGTGCTCAGCCGATATTCGTCCGCTCCGAGGCGCAATGCGTCTTCGCACTTCGCCGCCGACAAGTCCAGCACCGTGGTTCGCGCGCCCAGCGCCCGGGCCATCTGCACACCGACGTGCCCCAGGCCACCGAATCCGATGATCGCGACGTTCTTTCCGGACCCAGCCCGCCAGTGCCGAAGAGGCGAATACATAGTGATCCCCGCGCACAGCAGAGGCGCGGCCTTCTGCAACGCGATGGATTCCGGAATCCGGACGACGAAGCGCTCGTCGACCACCACGTTCTGACTGTAGCCGCCATAGGTCGGCTGGCCATCACGGCCAATCGCGTTGTAGGCCAGGGTGCGCCCCCCGCTGCAATACTGTTCCAGGCCTGCCCGACAGTTCTCGCACTCGCCGCAGGCGTCGACCATGTTCCCGACCCCGACGCGATCACCGACCCGCACTCGCGTGACTTCAGCGCCCACGGCCGCGACGGTGCCGGCCATTTCATGGCCCGGCACGATCGGATAAATGGTCTTTCCGCGCAGGCTGCGTGCATGCTCGACGTCCGAATGGCAGATGCCGGCATAGGCGATGTCGATCAACACATCCCGCAGCCCGGGTGTACGCCGCTCGATCGTGGTTCGAACGAAGGACTGGTCGGGACCGCAGGCGCACCGTGCCTTCGAGAGGATCACTGCGAGCTCCCCGTGAACGATCGGTTTGCTTGGTAGCTGCGCATCACTCAGGCAGGATCTTGGCGTCACGCGCCAACCGCACCCATCGCGTGGTCTCGGACTCGATGAACGACTTGAGATCTCCAGGGCCCATTACCAGCGGTGTCGTTCCGTGATTGGCGAATTTTTCGATCAGCTCTTTCTGCTTTTGCACCTTCATGACCGCATCGCTGACGCGTGCAACCAGCTCACTCGACATGCCGGCCGGCCCGACGATTGCATTCCATGAAGGAAAGTCGAACCCGGGGAGCGTCTCCGAGATCGCCGGCCAATCCGGCGTGGTCGGATTGCGCTTGAGGGACGTGACGGCCAGCGCCCGCAGCTGCCCGGCCTTGACCTGGGCCTGGGCATTGCCGGGGTCGGTCAATGTGGCATCCAGACTGCCGCCGATCACATCGGTGATGGTGGCTGGGCTCCCCCTATAAGGGATCGGCAGCAGTTGCAGGCCGGCCAGATGATTCATCGTCGCGATCTGTGTTTGCACCGCCGTGGTCGAATAGCCGACACTGACCTTGCCAGGGCGAGTCTTGGCATAAGCGATGAACTCCGCGAGCGTGCGGATCTGCGAATCCGACTTGACCATCAGTACGTGGTTCGTCAGGCTCACGCCGGCAATGGGCGTCAGGTCCTTGCGCGGGTCATAGCCCATATTCTTGACGAATGCCACGTTGGCCGCCAGCGGTGAATTCGAGCCGCAAAGAAGCGTGAAGCCGTCCGGTACGGAACGCACCACATCCATCGTCCCGATACCGCCATTGCCCCCAGGCTTGTTATCGACGAAATAGTTCTGCCCGTTGACTGCGCCAACCAGGTTCAGCAGCACGCGCGTCGCATAGTCGTTAGAGCTACCCGCCGGCAGCGGCACCACAACGCGCACCGGGCGGCCATTCGCGGACTGGGACCAGGCCATGCTTTCGGGAAGCGCGAGAGCCACACCGAGCGCCTTGACGAAGCTCCGCTTATTCATTTTTTGTCTCCTTGCTCTTTTCCGGATCGCCGTCTCGCTTCACCCGATGACGGACTTGTATTCCATGAATTCCTCGATGCCGAATCGCCCCCACTCACGGCCGACGCCTGAGAGCTTGAAGCCTCCGTGGGTGCCGCGTTTGTCCAGGGGAGCACCATTGATGCGCACACGGCCGACACGCAACCTGGCCGCGATGCCTCGCGCGCGCTCCGCGTCACTGCACCAGACACCGCCCGCCAGTCCGTACTGGGAGTCGTTGGCGATGCGGATCGCATCCTCTTCGTCGTCGAAAGGAATGATCACCACCACGGGGCCGAAGATCTCCTCGCGGGCAATGCGGCTGTTGTTGTCACCCGAAAAGATGGTCGGGCGCACATACCAGCCGCGCGCAAGCCCCTGCGGTGCCTCGGCGCCGCCCGTCAACATCCGCACACCCTCTTCCTGGGCCGACCGGATGTATTCGCGCACGCGATCGCGCGCTGCCGAAGAGGAGACCGGCCCCAGCGTGGTCGACTCGTCCAATGGGTCGCCCAGCACGTAGCTTTGCGCTTTGCGCACAGCCAGTTCCTCGGCTTCCTGCAGGCGTTCGCGTGGCACCAGCATGCGCGTCAGACCACCGCACACCTGGCCAGTATTGCGCAAGGCATCCTCGATGCCGTCAGCCACCGCGCGCTCGAAGTCGGAGTCCGCGAGGATGATGTTGGGCGATTTCCCGCCGAGTTCGAGGTGCACGCGCTTGATCGACTCGGATGCCACTTCCATCACGCGGCGCCCGGAACGCACCGAGCCCGTCACCGACACCATGTCGATCGACGGATGCGCTGCGATCGCCTCACCCACCTCCGGACCGATACCGCACACCAGGTTGAACACGCCGCGCGGCAAGCCAGCTTGGTCGCACAGCTCCGCAAACATGAAGGCGGTCAATGGTGCGACTTCGGACGGCTTGAGCACGACAGTGCACCCTGCGGCGATGGCGGCACCCGCCTTCGAGATCACGGAGCGCAGCGGTGCGTTCCACGCCGTGATGGCTCCGACCACACCAGAAGGCTCGCGCCGCACATTGGTGTTGCCCACGCTTTCCACCCAATCAATCTCAGCCAGGGACTCGGCGATGATGTCGAGCTCCTCCACTGCGCCCAACGTCTGCGATCTGCGCAGCGCCGTGATGGGGTAGCCCAGTTCACTCACCAGCGTCTGCGTGATTTCGTCGGAACGCGCCTCCGTCAAGCGCGCGAGTTTGCTGAAGATCGCGATGCGTTCGGCCACCGAGGTCCTGGACCAGTCCGGAAATGCACGAACCGCGGCTTGCACCGCACGATCGACGTCCTGTGCAGTTCCGCGGGGCACCGTGGCCACCGGCTCTTCCGTCGCCGGATTGATGACAGTCAGCACTTCGCAGCCCGAAGAGGACACCCACTCACCGTCGATATAGATCTTGTTGCGTTCGATCATTTCTTCACCATGCCTCTTCCAGGATCTGTTGCAGTTCGGTGGCGCTGCGCACCGGCCGGGGATTGCCTCGCAGGAACCAATCGCCCATCGCATGCGCGGCAATGCCGGGCAGTGCCTCGCGAGGAACGTTCACATCGCGCAAACGCCGCGGCACTCCGAGGCCGGAGAAGAGCGAGGAGACCTTCTCGATGACCCGCTGCGAATCGGCCTGCGCCCCGGGGCGCTGCAGATCGAGCGCCGCCGCCACGTCCACCATGCCGGCCGCCGCAGCGTCGGCGTTGAAGCGCAGCACGTGCGGCAGGACGATGGCATTCACGGTGCCGTTCTCGATGTCGTGGCGCGCGCCGATCGCATGGCCCAGCACCGTGGTGATACCGGCAGCCGTGTGGTCGGTACCCTGGCCGCACAGGATGGCGGCCAGCACCAGTTGGCCGCGCACGGCCGCGTCGTCTTCGCGCGCGGCGCGCGGCAGGTGCTGCCCCAGCAGCCGCAGTGCGTGCATCAGCGCACCATGTGCCAGAGCGTCCTGCGAGCGCGAGGTCAAGCCTTCGATCGCCATCGACAAGGTGTTGATGCTGGCCGTTGCGACCAGGCTCCGCGGCGCCGACAGGATCATCTCGGGGTCGACGAACACCGATTGCGCGCGCGTCTTGGGATCGAACATCGCCAGCCGCTGTCCGCTGGCCGGATCAAACACGGCGCTGCCGGCCTTGACCGTGGCCGTGGTCGGCGTGGTCGGCAGGACGAACTGCGGCAGCTTGGGCGCAGACAGCTTCGGACTGCGCAGGCTGCCGTCGGGTTCGGTCACGGTGCACAGCTCGGACACCGGTTTGCCCTCGGCCGCCAGGATGCCGGCCGCACGCGCGGTCACGATGGCCGAGCCGCCTCCCACGGCGATGACGGCATCGGCTTCCAGGTGACGCAGCAGCCCGGCTGCGTCTTCCACCGAGGCGACCGGACTGTGCCCGAGCACTTCGTCGTAGACGCCGGCGCAACGTGGGCCCAGCGCCGCGCGGATGCGCTCGAACAGCGGCCCCTTGGCCAGCCAGTCACCACAGACGACCACGGCACGCTGGCTACGGACGCGATCGAGTTCGCGACCCAGGTGCGTCAGGCTGTCAGGCCCATGGAACAGCCGCAGCGGCGGTGTGACGTGTTGAAAGTTCTGCATGGTCATGTCGGTCAGGCCTCGTTGTGCAGTTCAGTGCGGACCTGAGCACTGATGGTCGCCTTGTCCACCTTGCCGGTGTGGTTCGTCGCCAGCGGCTCGCGCTGGATCCGCCAGCGGCTGGGCACTGCGAACGAGGCGATCTGGCCGCGCAATTGCTCCTGCAACTGCTGCTGCGTGAGCTCGGCCTCCGTCACGACGACCGCCATGACTTCTTCGCCCAGGTCGCGATGCGGCACGCCGAACACGACTGTCTCGGCGACGCCGGGAATGGCCATGAGCGCCCGCTCGATCGCCGCCGGCGCGATGTTTTCACCGCCACGGATGATCATGTCCTTGCAACGGCCTGTGATCCAGAGATTGCCCTTTTCGTCGAATCGGCCAAGATCGCCCGTGTGAAGCCAACCCTCTGCATCTATCGGCGATTCGTCGAGTCCGAAGAAACCGGACATCTGCGTGGGAGAACGCAGCAGGATCTCCCCGTCGGGCAGGTCGGGATGGGAAAGAAAGCGGACCTCGACGCAAGGCAGCGGCTTGCCGGCGGAGCCCAGTTCTTCGAGGGCCTCTGAACCCGCCGCGGCGGTGGCCTGCCCGCCGTTCTCCGTCAGGCCGTAGCCCGTTGGAATCCTCGGGCTCACGCTGGGCAACTGGGTACGGATGCGCTGCATCAGTTCGGCATGCACCGGCGCGCCACCGATGCTGATGGACTTCAGGCTGCCCAGTTCCCTGCGCGACACGTCGGGATGGTCCAGCAGCCGCAAGACCATCGTCGGCACGGCATTCCAGCGCTTGATCTTGTTCCGCTCAATGGACGCGAGCACTTCGGCGGGGTCATACCGGCCTTCCGACAGAACCAGCGTGTCGCCAACGACGACCGCCCGCATGAGGGTCTGCATGCCTCCCACATGGAACAGCGGCCCCGTGATCAGGGTCACGTCGCGGGCCGTCTCGTCGATCTGCTGCGGCAACTTGCGCGTGACATGCAAGGTCATCTGCAGGCGCGCCAGCAGCGCACGGTGCGACAGCACCACCGCCTTGGGTCGGCCCGATGTACCCGAAGTGAAGATGATGAGCGCGGTCTCTTCTTCGCTGCGCTCACCGTCCACATCGGTGGCGGCATCGCTCCCGTGCTCGCCCACGCTGTGGATGCCCCAGGGGCCGCGGCGCGAACCCTCAGGCACGCGTGCCGCGCAACGGTCGTCGGCCAGCGTCATTGCAGGCTGCAGGGCCGCCAGGCCGTTGCCGATCTCCACCTCGCTCCACCAGGCATTCGCGAGCACCGGCGCAGCGCCAACCAGAACGCAGGCCCAGAAGTTGACGACCCACTCCGGGCTGTTCCAGCCGAGGATGAAGATGCGGTCGCCCCGGCGAATGCCCAAGTCGGCGAGTTGACGGGCCTTGGCCACCGCGCCCCGGTGCAGGTCCTCGAACGTGAGGATGCGCTCGCCCTGGATGAGGTGAGTCCGTGCGCCCCAGCGGCCGGCGAAGTCGAGCAACTGCTCGACCCGGCGCGGGCGATCCGTGTACATCCGAAACGGAACCCCGCCGATTAATTCGGTCGCGATTTCCTTGCCCCATGGCGTTGTTGTTGTCGATGACATCGATGTCTCCGTGTGGGTGCGACGGGCGCGCACGCTCTGTGCTCTATGCCGGCAGCCAGGACCTGGCTCCCTCATGCGCACGCCCTCTCGCTGCATGTTCAGGATTTCTTGTAGCGATCCAGGATCGCGTTGTTCTGGCCGAGTGCCGGCGCAGGTTGGGCGGGGCACCACTCGCCATCGAACTTGATGGGTATCCGCACACTGCGGATCGAACCGACCTTGCCCGGATACTTCACATCGGTGATCGAGCCCGAACCGCTCGCGGCCTCCATTTCCAGCGCTTCGCCCAGGCTGCGAACCACGCCGCAGGGAATGCCGGCCTTGTCCAGCCGGTTCACGACTTCCTCGGAGGTGAATCCGGCGAACACCTCGCTGAGCACTGCGTCACACACGTCACGGTGAACGACGCGGGAAGCCGCAGTCGCGAATCGCGCGTCTTTCGCAAGGTCGGAGCGGTCCATGGCGTCGACGATCTTCTTCCATGAGCCGTCGCTGAAGGTGGAAAGCAGCACGTTGCCGTCGGACGCCGCGTACTGGCCATAGGGCACCACGCCCGGATGGCGCGACCCCATCCGCTTGGGCGTCTCGCCGGTCACGAAATAGCGGGTGGCGTTGTAGACGGAGAGCGAGAGCAACGAACTCATCATGCTGACTTCGACGAGCCCGCCCTTGCCGGTGCGCGATCGCCGCACAAGTGCGGCAAGGATGCCGTGCGCCGCGAACATCCCGGACGACAGGTCGGCCACCGGAAGGCCCAGCTTGCTCGGCGGACTGTCGCCCTCACCGTTCAGGCTCATCACGCCGGATTCCGCCTGCACGATCAAGTCGAAGGCGGCCCGCCGGCTCTCGGGGCCCGTTCCCCCGAAACCGGAGATCGAGCAATAGACCAGCTTCGGATTGAGCTTGGAGACAACGTCGTACCCGAAGCCAAGGCGTTCGGCGACGCCGGTACGGAAGTTCTGGATGAAGACGTCGCAATCCGCCACCATCGCGTGAACGAGCCTTCTGCCCTCCTCGGACTTCAGGTCAAGCTCCACCGACGCTTTGCTCCGGTTGATGGTGGAGTGATAGAAGCTCACATCGCCCTGGAGCGGCGCAATGTGACGCGTATCGTCGCCGGCCTCGGGCACTTCGACCTTGATGACCTCCGCGCCCATTTCGGCGAGCAAAAGCGTTGCGTAGGGACCGGAAAGGTAGCGTGTCAGGTCGAGAACGCGCACCCCGCGGAGCGGCAGCGACGCGTCGTCCGGTGCCCGAACACCCTCATCGCATGCCGGTTCGGCGGACGCCGCCGAATGGCGCCCTTCGCCTTGCGCACTCGCGAACAAGGTCTCGCTGGATGTGGTCATGGTCATCTCGGTTCTTGCTTCGTTCGTGGAGGGGCTCGTTCACTCAGAGGCAGTCGGGCGCTTCGGTAACGCCACCACCGCCGTTCCGGGCATCACCTGCTGGCCGCGTTGATTCGTGGCCCAGGTCGTGAGCTTCACCACGTGCCGGCCGTCGGCGTCGATTTCCTTTGCGTCGATGCGACCACCCAGGCGCACCACATCGCCCAGATAGACATGGGCGCGGTACTGCCCCGTCAGCGCCTTCAGTTGCCCTGCGTCTCCCATCCAGTTGGTGAGCGAATGGATCTGCCAGCAGGTGCGCTGGATGCCCACGTCGTAGGCGATCTGCGCACCCTGCAACTGCGCGGCGTAGTCGTTGTAGTGCACGGAGTAGACCGGCTCCAGTGCATGCGTTCGGGGATCGCGGAAAGCCCACTTGGGGTGCTTGTGGTAGCGCTTGAGTGAAACTGCGTGTGCAGCCACGCGCGGAATCGGCGCCGCGCCAGCGGCAATGAACGCGATGAAGTCGGTCAGGCCCAACGGCCCCTTTGTGATGACATCGATCTCGTCACCGACCTGCACGTCATCCCAGTAGCGCGGGGTCGCACCCCGCGGCTGCTCCGCAAGGATCTGTTCCTCGATCGCGGCGATTTCCTCGTCCTTCCAGGGATGGGGCACCTCGATCGTGCGGCTCTCGCGGCGCTTCTGCATCTCGCCGCGCTCGAAACGCATGCGCGAGCAGATGAAGGTGGCCTTGAGTTCTCCCTCTTCGTTGCGGTATTCCTGACGCAAGTAGTCCTTGATGCGCCGGCCGCCGAAGTTGCTGTCGGCGATCGGACCGTCAAAGCCGTCAAACGTCACTGTCGCCGTGATCTTTTCGCCCACGCGGATCGGCTCGTTGAAAGTCATCTTGGTCTCAGCGTGGAAGCCGCCCAGGCCGGGCCAGCCGACCTGCACCGATCCCAGACAGGCAAAGATGAAGCTGGGCGGCGCGACCAGCGTGCCATGCGGGCCATCCTTCGCGTAGTCCGCATTCGTCCACAGCGGGTTGTCGTCGCCGATGCCCTCGCAGAACCGCATGACCGCCAGGCGCGTGGCGTATTCGTTGTTCAGGCATGACTCAGTGCGCAATTCGGTGCCGATCAGCGCGCGCATGTCGGCGAGCATCTTGTCGGTGAACTTGCCCAGGGCCAGCTCTTTGGTGATGCCGGTGTCTGGCGCCTCTTGATTGTTCATATATGCGAACTTATGATCGTATTTGCGATGACGAACTGTAGATTCGCCCTCCTGGCATGTCAATGCGGCTTTCGCGCAGGCCGCATGCACAAAAGCCGTTGACAGAGAGAGGGTCGTGTTCGCAAAACACGCACACGACGTCGCGAATAACGCCATGGACGCCCGGGCGGACCGATTCCTAGACTGCACCCCATTCCGACAACGCCATGGCCGCCATGGCTCGGCGTGCGACAGGAGACAAGGAAAGCAGATCACATGAGCCAGTTTCCGCCGCGCCCCGATCGGCGCCTGTTCCTCTCCACAGCGGCGCTCGCCTTCGGCGAAGCCGCTTGGGGCAACTCCTCGTCGGATGCAGCGAGCCCCGACGCGAACGGGGGCGCCTACCGCGGCAACCAGCACCGGCCCACGCGAGATCTGCTGGACTGGCACAGCCGACTTCCGCCAGAGCCGGCACGAGAGCCCGAGCTTCCCATCGTCGATGCGCACCATCACCTGTTCGGCACCGCGGCGGATCGGCTGTACTACCGCCGCGAAGACCTCCAGCAGGACCTCGCCTCGGGGCACCGGGTGCTCGGCACCGTCTACGTCGCGGCCTACGGCGCAGGCTGGCGCACCAGCGGCCCGCCGGCCTTGCGCTCGGTGGGGGAGGTCGAAAGAATCGTGCAATTGAGCGCGGCACCGCTGTCCACCCCGCACGGCACCTGCCAGCTGGCGGCAGGCATCGTCTCTGACGTGGACCTGTCCCTGGGAGACGGCGTTGGCGAATTGCTGGAGGCGCATGTCGCCGCGGGCAGCGAACGATTGCGCGGGGTGCGCTACTACGCGACCTACCACGACGGCAGCCTCGCCAAGTTCATCCCGAACGCGCCGCGCAACATCATGGCCGACAGCAGCTTCCGGCGCGGTTTCGCGATGCTGGAGCGATTCGGCCTCAGCTTCGATGCCTTGGTCTATCACACCCAGCTCAGCGAACTGGCGGCGCTTGCTGACGCGTTTCCGCACACTCCCATCGTGTTGAACCATGCGGGCATCCCGGTCGGCGTGCTGGACTTCGAGCCGAAGCAAACTGCCGTTCGGAAAGATTGGGTGAAGGATTTGCGCGCACTGGCCCAAAGGCCCAACGTCCGCATCAAGGTGGGTGGCATGGGCATGCCGATCTTCGGGTTCGGTTTCGAAGCGGGCGAAAAACCGGCCGAAACACAAGCGCTGGTGCGGGCCTGGCAGCCGTTGATGGAGATATGCATCGAGGCGTTCGGGCCACAGCGATGCATGCTGGAAAGCAATTTCCCGGTCGACAAGCAGTCATGCAGCTACGTCCAGCTCTGGAACGCTTTCAAGCTCGCGACCGGCGCCTTCTCGCCGCAGGAGCGCCAAGCGCTTTTCTACCGGACGACTTGCCGAACCTACGGACTGCCGGAATTGGAGTCGACCTGCGATGCGGCTGTGACCCGGCAGCACCGCAGCTGAGCGGCACGACATCCAGCACGACAGGTGACATCATGATCAAGACATTCCGACCATTCCTGACGGCCGCCCTGCTGGCGACTTCGCAACTGGTCGTCGCACAGGGCGACCGATTCCCCTCCAAACCCATTCAGGTGATCATCACCAGCACGCCGGGCTCGGCCTCGGATGCGATCACCCGTTTCCTTGGCACGGAGGTGACCAAGGCTCTCGGGCAACCGCTCGTCGTTGTCAGCAAAGCCAGCGCGGCGGGCACCATCGGCGCCGAGTTCGTACGCCGCGCCGCGCCGGATGGCCATACCATCTTTCTGGGCGGCAACACCACGATGGCAGCAAACCTGTACCTGGTGAAGAACCTCGCGTATGACCCATTGAAGGACTTCGAACCGGTGACGCTGGTGACCATCAACCCGCTGGTGCTGGTCGTGCGCGCCGACCTGCCGATCAAATCGGTCGCCGACCTCGTGGCCCGGGCCAAGGCCAAGCCGGGGCAGATGAACTACGGCATCGGCAATTCGGGCGGGCGCGTTGCGGCGCAGTTGCTCAAGTCCGGCGCGGGCATGGAGGCGCAGGACATCTCGTTCAACGGCGCATCGCAGGCCATTCTGGAACTGGTGGCGGGCCGGCTCGACTTCATGTTCACCGACCCGATGGTGGCCGACCCGTTCATCAAACAGGGCAAGGTCCGGGCGCTGGCCGTCACCTCGTCCGTGCGTCTGCCGACGATGGGCGAACTGCCGACGATGGTGGAGGCCGGCGTGCCGAACTACGACTATGTGTCCTTCCTGGGCTACTACGTGCCGCGCGGAACGCCCCGATCGATCATCGACACGCTCAACGGCGCGTTCGTGAAAGCCATCGACAGCGCGGAGGGCCAAGCGTTCTTCCGCCGCATGGGGATGATCGCGCGCTCCTCCACGCCGGAAGGGCTGACAACGTTCAACAAGGAACAGATCGCCTCATGGGAACGCTGGGTCAAGCAGGCCGGGCTCGAGCCGCAGTAGATCCGTACACAACAAACACAAACAAGAGACAAGACAGATGACACATGTTTCGACGCAGTCGCACCGCCCTGCACGCCAACGCCTGCCAGGTGTTCTTGCACTGGGAGCCTGCGCTGCACTCCTGACGGCCTGCGCTGGCCATCCGATGGGCGCCGCCAGCACCGGCCACACACTGGACTACACCAGCGAAACGCGCGGGCTTGCGCCGATTCCCCCATCCGAGCGCCATCTGCCGACAGCAATGGCCGAGCCATACTTCAAGGTGTCCGACAAGCCGTTCGCGATGGAAGCGCCCTCCTTCGACCGCGCTGGCAATCTCTTCTTCGTCGACGTGTACGAAGGCCGTGTACTGCGGCTGACGCCGGACCTGAAGCTCACGACCATCTTCACCGACAAGACGCTGCACCCGGCCGGCATCGCCATCCACCAGGACGGGCGGATCTTCGTAGGCGGACTGGGCAACTTTGCGGCGGGCCGGATCATCGCGCTCGCCCCGGACGGCAGCAACCCGCAGACCATCGTGCCGGACGGCGCCGGCTACCTGCCGGACGACCTGGTCTTCGACCAGAAGGGCGGCATCTACTTCACCGACTTCAAGGGCTCTTCGACCCGTCCGAGTGGCGGCGTGCACTATGTCTCGCCCGACGGCAGAACGATCACGCCGCTACTGCCCAACATGGCCATGGCCAATGGCGTGGCGCTGAGCCCCGACGGCAAGGTGCTGTGGGCCACCGAGTTCAGCGCCGGGCGACTTCACCGCGTGGACCTGGACGCACAAGGCGGCATCGCACGCTTCGGCTCGACCATCCCCTACCAGTTCGTCGGCCGCGCGCCCGACTCGATGCGCACCGATGCCGACGGCAACGTCTACGTGTCCATCTACCACCAGGCGCGGCTGCTTGTCTTCAATCCCAATGGCGTGCCGATCGGCCAGATCCTGCTGCCTGGGCGCGAGAACAATCACTTCCTGAAGGTCACGAGCATGGCCTTCCTGCCCGGTACGCGCGACATGGTCATCGTCGCGCGCGACGAACTCGGCGATCGCGGCTCCATGATTTTCAAGGCGCAGGGATTCGCCAAGGGCACACTGCTATTTTCGCACCGCTAGGAACCATCACGAGTCGCGCGCGCAGCACAGGGGCGATGGCGCTGAAAGCCGGCGCGGCCTTTGCAATGTGGTTCGATATCGGATCAGAGCGTCTCGGACCAGCCCCCGCCCAGGGCGCGCGCCAGTTGTGCAGTAGCGCGGCGCTGCCTGGTCTCGATATCGAGCGCTGAGCGGCGTGCCTGCAGATGCGCGGTCTGCGCGGTGACAACCTCGAGATAGCTCGCCGCCCCTTCCTTGTAGCGGTGAGTCGCCAGCTCCACTGCGCGCCGGGAGGCCGCCACGGCTCGCTCCTCGGCGGCCGCGGCCTCGCTGTACTCGGCCAGCAATGCGAGCTGGTCTTCGACCTGCTGGAAAGCGCCGAGCACCACCGCACGATAGCGTTGCCCCGCCTCGTCAAGTACAGCCTCGGCCCTTGCTTGCTCTGCCTTGCGACGCCCACCATCGAACACGGTCGCGGCCAGGTCGGGACCGATGGCCCAGAAAATGTTGGGCGCCTCGACAAAACGACTCAAGGTGCCGCTCTGGAAGCCACCAGCCAAGCCGAGGGTCAGCGACGGGAAGAAGGCCGCGCGGGTCACGCCAACACTGGCATTCGCCGCGGTCACGCGACGCCGCGCCGCCGCGATGTCGGCACGACGCTGCAACAGCATGGAAGGTAGCCCGATGGGCATCGCCGGCAGGGGCGTCGTGGCGAGCGAGGGCGCCAGCACAAAGGTCGATGCATTCGCGCCGACGAGCGCCGCCACCGCGTGCTCCAGCACCGCGCGTTGCGCCTGCAACTGATGCGCCTGTGAGCGGGTGCTGTCCAGCAGTGCCTGCGAGCGCGCCAGATCCAGGCCCGAAGCGATGCCGTCGCGGTGGCGATTGCCGATCAGCTCGGCAGCGCGCGCGTAGTTGGCACTGCTCTCTCGCAGCAACGCTGCCTCGCGGTCCAGGCCGCGCAGCGCAAAAAAGGTATCGGCCAGTTGGGTTTGCAGCACCAGTCGCGCGGCGGCAAGGTCGGCCGCCGCAGCCTGCTCCTGCGCGACGCCGGCCTCCACCTGTTGGCGCACTCGACCCCAAAGGTCCAGGTCGTATTGGAGATCCAGGCCGAGCATCGCACTGTTGTAGTGATCCGGCGAGTTCGCACCAGGCACGCGCAGGGGCCGGCGCTCAGACTGGCGGTTGCGCTCCACGTCCAGCCCAACGCCCAGCGATGGCGATTGGGCCGCGCGCAAGACATTCGTGGCTGCACGCGCTTGCTGGTAGCGCGCCAGCGCGCTGGCCAGATCGGGGCTGTTGTCGATCAACTGCTGTTGCAGCCCGTCAAGCTCCGGGTCCCGGAAAGCGGTCCACCAAGTCTCGATCAGCGGCTGGTTGCCGATGTCGGCCGCAGCCAACCCAGGGCCAGGGCCGCGTGCCTCTTTGAACGCCGGCGCAACGCTCGCTTCGGGCGGCGACATGGGCGCGACCTGCGCGCAACCGGCGCACAGCAGCGAAGCAACGGCAAGCAGGCCGAACTTCATCGCACGGCCTCAGCCTGGGTGCTCACGATGCGCACCCTGTCGCCATTCGCCAACCCGTCCGGCGGGCTCTCGACGAGACGATCACCGCGCTCAATGCCGTCTGCCAACTCAATGACGCTGCCCAGGTCACGGACCACATTCACTGTCTTGAGGCGCACAAGGCCCTCGCCGTCCACGGTTGCGACACGAACGCCATCCTTGCCGAACATCAACGCACTCGGCGGCAGGCCCATGCCGCCAGCGCCCGCCGGCACATCGAAGCGGACAGTGGCAAAACCGCCCGGCAGCAGCTCTCCCGCGGAATTGTCGACTGACAGTTGCACCAGCATCGCGCCCGATCCCGCCTGGATCGCGCGCGCCGTGGACTCCACAGTGGCACTGAACAAGCGCGTAGGCCTCTCGGGGACTGCCAGTTGCGCCCGGCTGCCTTGGCGAATGGCCGCCACCTGGCGCTGCGGCACATTCACGTACACACGCAGGCGCCGAACATCCGACACCACGAAGAGCTCGTTGCCAGCGGCCCCCCCTGCACCAATCAACGCCCCGACATCCGTGTTGCGCGCCGTCACGACGCCATCGAACGGTGCGACGACGCGGGCGTACTTCTTCAACGCTTGCACGCGCTCGACATTGGCCTGCAATGCGTTGACCACCGATTGCTTGGCGCTCAGATCCGCGGCCTTCTCGTCCGCTTCCTGACGCGAGACCGAGTCCGAGGCCAGCAGCGATTGCCAGCGTCGGGCGGTACTCTCAGCCAACCCCGCATTGCTGCGCGCAGTAGCCAGCTCTGCCCGGGCCTGCACGAGCTGCTCGTCGAGTTCGGGCGTATCGATCTCGGCCAGCAGCTGACCGCTCTTGACGAAACCACCGATGTCGGCTGTCCAGCGCCGCAGGTACCCGCTGACGCGGGCATGGATTGGCGCCTGTGACCAGGCTTCCAGTCGGCCGGGCAGCTCGAGCATGTTGCCGTCTAGGACCGAAGGCGAAATCAGCTTGACCGTGGGCACGGCGCGCGCCACGACATCGTCACGCAGTTGCTCGGCCTGCGAGCGCCGGCTCAGCAAGCCGCCCGCGAGCACGGCCACGGCGATCGCCACGACAGTTGCGGCCACGGCGTACCGCCGCCAGGGAGAGGAGTCTTTTTCAGTACGCATGGGAAGAATCTGCAAGGCTGGAAGAAACGGGTGGCTGGGCTGCGCGGCGGGCGTCGCGCGCGTGCGCCATGCTGAAAACCACGGGCACGAAGACCAGCGTGGCGATGGTCGCGGTGATCAGTCCGCCGATCACCGCGCGGCCCAGGGGCGCGTTCTGCTCGCCGCCTTCGCCCATACCCAGGGCCATGGGCAGCATGCCGATGACCATGGCCAGCGCTGTCATGATCACAGGACGGAAGCGAGCCACGCCAGCTTCCAGGGCGGCCACAGTCGCATCACCCAGTTCGGTCAGCCGCTCGCGGGCAAAGCTGACCACCAGCACGCTGTTGGCCGTAGCCACTCCCATGCACATGATGGCGCCCGTCAGGGCCGGCACGGAAAGCGTCGTGCCCGTGGCGAACAGCATCCAGACGATGCCTGCCAGCGCAGCGGGCAGCGCCGACACGATCACCGCCGGGTCGCGCCAGGACTGGAAGTTCACGACGATCAGGAAGTAGATCAGTGCGATTGCCCCAAGCAGGCCGTAAAACAGGCTTGTGAAAGCGCTGTCCATCGTGCGAACCTGCCCGAGCAGGTGGATGGTGGAGCCCTTGGGCAGGTCGGTGACGGCATCCGCCAAGACGCGTCGGATGTCGGCAGCCACGGCACCAAGATCACGGTCTTGCGTGGCGGCGTGGATCTGCACCATGGGCTGCACGTCGTATTGACTGACCATCACGCTGCCCGCACTGCGCTCCAGACGCGCGATGCTGCCGAGCGTCGCGGTGCTCGTGGTGGCACCGTTGCCAATAGGAAGATTTTCCAGTGCCGCGAGCGAATCGAGCTCTTGCTGCGGGGTCTGCATCACGATGGGGTAACTCACGCCGTTGGCTGGATTCAACCAATAAGTGGGTGCGACCTGGCTGCTGCCGGCCAGATTGACCACAAGGCTGCTGGTCACGTCCCGCGTCGTCAAGCCGAGTTGCTGCGCCTGCGTGCGATCGATGTCCACATTGAAGACCGGTGCCTTGTTCGACTGCTGGATGCGCGCGTCGACCACACCGGGCACGCCGCGGATGCGCTTGAGCAGTTGCTGGGCATAGGTGAAATTCGCATCGATGTCTCGCCCGCGGATCTGCAGATCGATAGGCGCCGGTGCGCCGAAGTTCAGGATCTGGCTCACGATGTCGGCCGGCGGAAACCAGAAACCGGTATCTGGAAACTCGCGCGGCAGCGTCTCGCGCAGACGACGCATGTAGTCGGCCGTCGGCCGGTGACCCTTGCGCAACGCGATCTGGAAGTCGCCGTCGTGCGAACCCGAGACACCCGTGTTGTTGTAGGTCAGGTTGATGTTGCTTGGCGGCAGTCCGATGTTGTCGACCAGTGTCTCGATCTCCTCGGCCGGAATGACCCGGCGTATCGCCTGCTCGATGCCCGCGAACCGGGCTGCCGTCTCCTCGATCCGCGTGCCGACAGGCACCCGTGCATGCATGAGGATCTGGCCAGAATCGACGGCGGGGAAGAAGTTGCTTCCGACAAAGGGCAGCAAAGCGAAGGACAGCACTACCGCCGCGCCAAAGCCAAGCAGGAAGACCTTGCGACGGTCGAGTGCGCGTTGCAGCACGTTGCGGTAGCCCGTGCGCACGCGTTCGAAACGTACCTCGAAGCTGCGCTGGAAGTGCACCAATGGATTTCGTGATGGCAGCGACGAAGACTCATCCTCGTCGCCCTTCCCACTCGCATGGCGGCGCAGCAGGTACTTTGCCATCGTCGGCACCAGTGTGCGTGAAAGGATGAACGAACAGGCCATCGCGAACATCACGGCCGAAGCCATCGGCACGAACAAGAAGCGCGAAATGCCGTCAAGGAAGAACATTGGCACCAGCACGATGCAAATGCAGAGGAGCGACACGAAGGCGGGGCCGACGATCTGCTGCGCACCGTCGAGGATCGCGGTCTCGACATCCTTGCCCTGCTCCAGATGCGAATTGATGTTTTCGATGGTCACTGTGGCATCGTCCACCAGGATACCGATCGCCAGCGCCAGACCGCCGAGCGTCATGAGATTGAGGGTCTGCCCCGTGAGCGCCAGCGCGATGATGGCACCCAGAATCGACAACGGGATCGACACTGCGATGACCACCGTCGGACGCCAACTGCCAAGGAACAACAGGATCATCAGGCTGGTCAGAACCGCGGCAATAGCGCCTTCGAGCGCCACGCCCGTGATGGCGGCGCGCACGAACACCGACTGGTCATTGATGGGCAGCACCTTCAGCGTCTCGGGCAACGAAGCCTGCATCTCGGCCAGCTTCTGCCGCACGCCATCGACGATAGCCAGCGTAGAGGCCGATCCGTTCTTCAGCACCGTCATCAGCACAGAGCGGCCACCGTCCACATGGACGATGTTGGTCTGGGGTGCATTGCCGTCGCGCACGTTCGCCACATCGCCCAGGTAGATCGTGCTGCCACCCACCACTTTGACGGGCAAGCGACCGATCGCATCGATAGCCGACGGGGCGCTGTTGAGCTGAAGCGTGTACTCCATGCTGCCCAGCTTCTGCGTGCCGATGGGGGTCAGCACATTCTGCGCGGCGAGCGCAGCGGCCACGTCCTGTGCGGACAGGCCGCGCGCCTGCAGTGCCGCGGGGTCGAGGTCGATCTGCACCTGGCGCTGCTTGCCACCGTACGGCAACGGGCTGGCGGCACCCGGCACCGTGACGATCGGCGTACGCACCGTGTTCATGCCGAGATCGAACAGGGCCTGTTCCGACAAGCCTTGCCCCGACAACGCGAGTTGAAGGATCGGCACCGTCGCAGCGTTGTAGTTCAGGATGACCGGCGGCGTCATGCCGGCCGGCATCTGACGCAGTGCCACCTGCGAAGCCGCCGTTACCTGCGCATTGGCGGTTGCGATGTCGACGCCGGGCTGGAAGAAGATCTTGACGACGCTGACCCCGGGATAAGTACCCGCCTCAAGATGTTCGACATCGTTGACCGCCGTGGTCAGGATGCGCTGGAACACCGTGGAGACGCGGCCCGCCATCTGGTCGGGCGGCAGCCCCGTGTATTGCCAGGCAACGGCGATCACCGGTATGCGGATCTCCGGAAAAATGTCGGTGGCCGTGCGCCGCGCGACCAGCGGACCGACGATCAGCAGCAGCAGCGCCATCACCGCGAAGGTATATGGCCGCCGTAGTGCGACACGGACGACGCTCATCAGCATGACAGAACTCCGACGGAACAGGGCATCAGAAAGAGCGATCGAATGGGCATGTCTTGAGCGCGTTTCCAGGCGGAAGCGCGTGTCAGGATCGGCGAAGCGCCGGATTGGGAAGATGTGCCGAAGCACTGCGACCGCGGGACTCTAGGTCGAAGAGGCGAATGAAACTAGGCCCCTTCGTCTTGTTTGATTAACAAGCCTCATTTGCCACTCACCCCCGAGGCATTTGCCGCGCGCTCCATCCATGCAAATAAGGACCCTGAAAAACAGACCGACTTGACTGGGACGTCCTCTGGACGAAGATTCGCAATCACCGTTTTTTTGGCGAAAGCCTTCGTGCTCTATTCACATCTTGCGATAAACCTTAAATTCTGTACTCGTGACACGTCAATAAACCGCGCCGAGATCCAACGATGCCCGAGGGCTGAAGGCGTTGATACATGGAGGCGCTGGCGCTCTCGTCGGGCGCGTGATGCATCTGGTCGGCAAACGTTCAGATGAAGGAATGAAGCACGACAAGCGTGACCGATGTAATTGGCGCCGGATCGATCGGTCAGGCCATCGCGCGGCGAGTGAGTGCACGAAAACACGTTCTGCTGACGATCAGCGGCAGCCGAACGCCGACGCAAAGGTCCTGAGTGAAGCCGGGTTCGAGGTCGCGACCGCGACGGTGGACGTGTCCTCGCGTGAGTCGGTCCATGCCCTCGTGAAAGCCGCCGCGACGATAGGCGAAGTTTCCAGCGTCATTCATGCTGCGGGTGTGTCGCCCAGCCAGGCATCGCCTGCAATCATCCTCTTTGTGGATCTGTACGGAACCGCGCTCGTGCCGGAGGAATTCGGTAACGCTATTGCGCGTGGCGGTTCCGGCATCGTTATCGCCTCGATTGTCCGGGCACCGCTTGCCGGCGCTGACGCCCGAAAAGGACAAGGCGCTCGCCACCACACCAGCCGATGATCTGCTCGCCCTGCCGATGCTTCGGCCTGATCAGGTAACCGAATCCCTCAACGCCTACCAAATCTCCAGGCGCGGCAGTCGGGTCGTTCAGTGCCCACGAGGCATCGAGAACGAAGGCCTGATGTCCGGAGTCGCTCGCGACAACGGCATAGCCGCCCTTGATGGCAAGCAGACTCGACAGGTCTCCCGTGACCAACGGGACGACCGATCCGTTGCAGCCTCCGCCGCCGACGTATTGCGGCTTGTTGTTCCAAGCATCCGGGAGGCTTAACTCGAAATTGAGCTTGGAATCAATGCGTGCACTGACCTTGCAATAGACAGGAACCTCGCTGCTGGCCGGCACCACCGACGCACTCACTACGGTGGCTCCGCCGACAGTCTTGCCCCGAAGGGTTTCGCAAGCTTGTTGTGCCATCACTGACGGTGCGGGCGCCGGCGGCGCAGCGCCAGCCGGCTGTGCAACGGACACTGGAATGAACCCGCCACCGCCGTTGCTGCCACCACCGCATCCGGTGAGTGAAAGCAGGACCATCGTGAAGCCGGTTGCTCGGTACACAAACGTCTTTTTATTGCGCATGCACTTGCCCCCTGTTTGACTGCGACTCTCTCCGCCGCGTATTCTTCGCCGGCTTCGCTTGGCAGTTTTTACGCAACGAGACAATGTGAGGCGGCACAAACCCGAGCGCTGTTTGAAGCGAGTCCCTATTTTTTCAGCCCATTGAATGCCAACTTGAGGCATGAGAAAAGCAGATAAGACGCTGAGGGCATTGCTCGACGAGATGCCGGGAACGCGAATGCTTGCGGAGTCGGTTCGCGAGCGAATTGCTTGCGATGCGTGCGACTCGATTCATCAGAGGAACGACTTCTTCGTAGTTCGTGCTGGGGACCCCGTTCATTCTTGGATTGGCGTGGCCGACGGACTGCTCAAGATCACCAATGCGTTCCGCAGCGGCAAGGTTGTCATGTTCACGGGGGTGCCGACCGGAGGCTGGCTTGGCGAGGGGTCAGTCATCAAGACTGAACTTCGCGCTGTCACCATGCGTCCCACACGCGTGGTTCACATTCCGAGAGCCGCGTTCCGATGGCTGCTCGATACCAGCACCTGGTGGGTCTTCGGAACTACCAAGAAAGAGAAGGTTAGGCTGGCAGCATGACAGCCGACGTCCGCGAACCGGCGTTTCCACGTGTCGAGATGTCGCAGCGCATCGGCCATTTGAGCTTTGAAGCAGACCTATACCGGTCCGCTGCCACCGGCGGAGAGTTCAGCCAAGTCGAGTTCTTGCACCAACGTCCTGAACGCCTGGTCCCCGATGATCTCTTGATTGAGCAGTTCGATGGCTTTCCGGCGTGCGGCCGCAATGGCATGTCGCCTCAGCGGGCCGCCTGGAACTTCGCCTAGCGGCACCGAATCATCTCCGTTGAGTTCGACGGCCGCTTGATACTCTTTCTTCAGCAACAGCGCGTGCAAAGAATCGTCATCCTTGATCGACTCAAGAAGCGCCTGATAGATCACTGTGCGACCGCTTCGAATCTCTGCGGAGACCGGGTCTTCGTCGTCTTTCAGTTTCAACAGGCGGATGAGGGGCTTCATCGTCAGCCCCTGGAGCACAAGTGTTCCGAAAACGACGGCAAACGCGCATAGGAGGATGAGGTCACGGTATGGAAATGGAGACCCATTGGGCAGCGTCTCTGGGACCGCGAATGCAGCTGCGAGGGTGACGATGCCGCGCATACCGGCCCAGGAGACAACGAGACCACCGCCCAATGATCTCTTCGGCCGTTGCGAATGCTCGAGCTTCCTACCTTGATACATCACCAGCGCGCTGTAGCCCATCACCCACAGGAAGCGGGTCGCGATGACGACTCCAAGCACCACGGTGGCAACAAAGACAGCATCGACGCGAGCCGCTCCATCGCTCAGGCGCTCCCAGATGGGGCGCAACTGCATGCCGATCAGAACGAACGCCAGAGCGTTCAAGACGAATACGACGGTCTCCCAGACTGCGAATATCGGCACGCGCATACGGGCAGGTATGCTGGGACCACCGCCACGGGCCATGGTCATCGCAAAGGCCACCATCGTCAGAATGCCCGACAGACCGACCTTCTCGGCCAGTATCCAGACGCCGAAAGTGCAGGAGAACTGAAGAATGAGTGACGTGGGAACATGCTTTGGTGCGCTCATCACCGGCTTCAGCACAAAGGCCAGCCCGATTCCAGCGGCAATGCTGCCGAAAACGGTGAGAAGAAATACAGGCAGATAGTCGTTGAAACCCAGAGGCCCTACGATCATCGTCATCAACGCCAGGCGGTAGACGAACAGGGCGCTGGCGTCATTCAAAAGACTCTCACCCTCAAGGATACTTAGCACCCTGTGAGGCAATCCGACCTGCCGCATGACGGCTGTCGCCGCTGCCGCATCCGGCGGCGCTACGATCGCGCCGAGCGCCACCGCGACCGCCCAAGGCATGTCGGGTACGAGCCAACGGCACACAATGGCAACACCGATCACCGTGGTGCCCACGGCCGCAATGACGAGGCTGGTAACGGGGCGCCAGTTCGCGCGAAGGTCTCGAAGCGACGTGTCGTAAGCCGCGTCGAGCAGCACTGGCGCGACGAATAGGGCCAGGGCCAGTTGCGGATCAAGCGTCCACCTGGGGCCGGCGGGCAAGAACGCGAGGCACACACCGCCAACGGCCAGCAGCGTGGGATACGGTACCCCGATCCTTCGGGCCAATTCGGCAAAGGCCGCAGCCGCAAGCAGCAGCAGGATGATCCACTCAAAAATTTCCATGATCTCCCTCGCCAAAGGAATGCAAGGTGCACAGCGCGAGCCACACAGCCTCCTCGCGATCGCCTTTGATGTTCAAAGTTGTCGTCTCGAGGCCCTCCCCTTCCCCTTCATTTGAGCCGAGCAGCCGAGCCTTTGCCCGCCTCAACAAGGGCCGATCTTCGAACCACGAACACAAGCACAAGAAGCAGCGCGATTGCCAGCAGAACAGCGCCGGCAGAGATCGCCATGCCTATTCGGTGAGCAAGCTCGACATTCGTCGCAGCATCAGGGGGAACGCTCACCGTCGCAAACACCACGACCAGCACCGCAAGACCCAACGCGCCTCCGAGTTGGTGCGCCACCCCAACGAGCCCCGAGGCAGAGCCGGCGTCTTCGGGCGCAACTCCGGTAACCCCTGAAATGGTCAGTAGGGCCATTGAAGCGCCCATCCCGGCGCCGACCAGCATCATAGGCAATGCCACCCCGAGAAGAAACGGTGAGCCGGCGTGTATCTGACCGAGCCAGACCATGCCTGTGAGCGAAATCGTCATGACGACAGCCAGCACCGCGTTGTTGCCGAAGCGCCTGGCCAGCCGTGGCGCCGCCAACGCGCCCAAGAAGTTGACAAGCATTGATGGGAAGAAGGCGATGCCGGCCCAGATGGCGCGCATGCCTAGGACCCCTTGCAGGTACTGCGTGACATAGAAGAAGAAGCCCATCGCTGCACCGATAAACAATACTCGAGCAGCATTGGCGCCGGAGCGCTCCCGACTTGCCAACAGGCGCAGCGGCAGGATGGGTTGTGCGGCGCGACTCTCGATCTTGAGAAACAGTGCAAGCAGCACAACACCGGTGCACAGTGGCAGGGCCGTTCCCCGATGTAGCCAGCTTTCCTCAGCGGCATGAATCAAGCCATAGACCACCGCGACGACGCCCAGCGTCGAGAGCACCGCGCCCGCCACATCGAAGCGGCCGGCTCGCCGGGGCGTTTCGACGATGTAGCGCATCGTTCCCCAGATGAGCAGCATTCCGATAGGAACGTTGATGAAAAAGCCGGCTCGCCAGGAGATCAGATCGGCCACGACACCTCCGACGACCAGACCGACGCTTGCGGTAATCCCTCCGACCGCGCCATACCACCCCAGCACGCGGTTGCGCTCAGGTCCCTCGGAGAAACTCGTCGAGAGCAAGGCGAGCGTCGAGGGCGCGAGAATCGCTGCGCCGACTCCCTGGACAGCGCGCGCACCGATCAACCAGGCCGGCGTACCCGCAAGTCCGATGGCCAACGATGCGACCGTGAAAATGGCAAGCCCAGCAACCAATACATAGCGGCGGCCCAACAGATCGCCAGCGCGCGCGCCCAGCAGCATGAGCCCGCCGAAGGCCAACGCGTAGGCGTTTTGCACCCACGACAGCCCTGTCGCCGAGAACCCCAGTCCGTCCCGGATAGACGGCAGGCCGGTGATGACGATCGAGTTGTCTATCACGATCATCGAATAGCTGGCCAGGACGATCGCTACCAGGATGCCTCGATGAGAGGAGGCTTCTCGATCCTGCTCAGCGCACATGAGTCCCGTCCCTGTGAACACCCAGGCTCTGGCGAATTTCCAAGCTGGGAGTAATGGCCAGCAGCGCCACCAGGTCGGCGACGCTTTTGCGAGATACTGATTCACCAGCGGCCTGAAAGGGCTCACCCTTTTGAGTGGTTCCGTATGCGATCTCGTCGCGATCGCTCAACCAGGCAGGACGCAGGACCGTGTAGTCCAAGTCGGAGGCTTCGATGACGGCCGCTGCTTTGCGATAGGGATCGAGAATACTGCCGTACCGCTCACCAGGCACCTCGTCGTAGATTCCCATCGAGCTGATGAAGATAAGACGCTTGATGCGGGCCTTGACCATGGTCTTCACGATCGCCCTGGCGAGTTGCTCCAACGGGCCGGCAAGATTGGCGTAAACGACATCGTGGCCTGGCATCACGACCTCGAGACCTTTAAGGTCGAGCACATCGCCTCCGACGACCTGTACGCGCGGGTTGCCTGAAAACTGTTGCAGTCGTCTGATCTGCCGAGCGAAGAGCGTGAGCTGGACATCAGTTCGCGCAAGGAAGAGGTCGGTCGCCACGCGGGCAATCTGCCCGTTGGCGCCCAGGATCAGAACCCTAGTCATTGGCTGGCACCTTTCAGCTGTGTGCGCTGTCGTCGTTGATCAGCGATCGATGAAGCTCATGTGCGCCTCGGACAGGCGCGGTTGCTTCACAGGTGCCTTGACCAACGCGTCGTCGAGTTCGCGCACGTCTTCAGCTGTCAATCGGAGCGCCGCGGCTGCCAGGTTCTCTTCAAGGCGCGCGATGCTGCGCGTACCTGGGATGGGAACAATCCATGGCTTCTTCGCTAGAAGCCATGCCAACGCAATCTGCGCCAGGGTGGCGTGTTTGCGGTCGGCCACCTTGGTCACCAGCGCCAGGAAAGTGCGATTGGATGCAAGCCCATCCGGTGTGAAGCGCGGGAAAGTGCTTCGCAGATCGGCCGGATCGAATTGGGTGTCGTCTGCCAGTTTTCCGGTCAGATAGCCTTGACCCAGAGGGCTCCAGGGCACGAAGCCGATGCCCAACTCCTCAACGGCCTGCAGCACACCATTGGTCTCGGGATCGCGGCTCCACAATGAATATTCGGTCTGCAGCACACTGACCGGCTGCACCGCGTGCGCGCGGCGCAGCGTTGCCGGCCCTGCCTCGGACAAGCCGAAGTGCCTGACCTTGCCATCGGCCACGAGGTCCTTCACCGCACCGGCGACATCCTCGATCGGCACGCTCGGATCGACGCGATGCTGGTAGAAAAGATCGATGACATCGGTACGCAAGCGCTTGAGTGAGTTTTCAGCAACCTTGCGGATCTGTTCCGGCCGACTGTTCAATCCGACAATCTCGTTGTTCTGGATGTCGAAGCCGAACTTGGTCGCCAAGACAATGTCCTTGCGAAACGGTGCGATCGCCTCACCGACAAGGTCCTCGTTGGTGTAGGGCCCATAGGCTTCGGCTGTATCGAAAAGGGTGACACCCCGATCGTGCGCCGCGCGGATAACGGCAACCTGGTCGGCTCGGCTCAAGGACGTCGGGCCGTAGCCGAAGCTCATGCCCATGCAGCCGTAGCCGAGCGCCGAGACCTCCAAGCCGTTCTTGCCAAGTTTGCGTTTTTCCATGATCAATGCTCCATTGCAAAAAGTCCGCCTTGCGTGCACGCCTCGGCGTAAGGACGAGCCTTTCCTCTGGTGGCCGAGAGGGCATTAGGGGTTCGACTCGGTGTAAAGACGGCGCCTGCAGTACACGGACAGCAGACGTTCAGGCGTTTTCGCTAGCCGCTCATGCCGCGTGCCTGCTGCTCGCGCAATCGCTTGATGTCACGCGCCGGGGGAGCTCCAAAAAAGCGGCTGTACTCCCTGGTGAACTGCGACTGGCTGTCGTATCCGACACGATGCCCTGCTGCCGCAGCATCGATGCTCTCACCGAGCATCATGCGGCGCGCCTCCTGCAGGCGCAGTTGCTTCTGGTATTGCAAAGGGCTCATCGCCGTGATGGCTTTGAAGTGGTGATGCAGGGCCGACACGCTCCAGTGCACCTGGCGCGCGAGCTCCTCCATGCGTAGCGTTTCCGTGTACCGCTTGCGCAGCAATTCGATGACCTGCGTGACACGCTGGCTGTGACTTTCGACCACAGCCAGTTGCGCCAAGCGCCAGCCGTCCGGAGACTTCAGCAACCGGTACACGATCTCGCGGATCACAAGGGGTGCCAGTGCAGGCACGTCTTCCGGGATCTCTAGAAGAGCCAGGAGGCGCAGCAGCGGCTCGAGCAGCGTCGTCGTGAGCTCCCCGGTGTAGATGCCGCGCTCGGCCCTACGCTCCGCTGGCCTGTCGGCGAAGCCGAATTCAAGCGCCAGCGCGGTGATCTCCTTCACGTCGAGATTCAGCCGCATCGCCAGGTGGGGGGACTCCGGCGAAGCATCGACGACCTGACCTGCAACCGGAAGGTTCTGCGCAAAAACGAGGTACTGGCTCGGGTCATACACGTAGACCTCATCGCCCAGCAAGACCCGTTTGCTGCCTTGAGCAATCACGCACAAGGCGGGCTCATACACCGTATGCACGGGATGCAGGATGCGCGACACTTTTCCGACAATCAGACGCGGGATCGCAGTCGTAAATGCCCCCTCGCCGTCGGCAAGTCGGTCGATGCACGCAGCGAGCTCTGCCCTCATCACGGTCACGCGCACCGCCTCAGCCGACAGGCTGTTGTTCTTCGAGGTGTGCGAGGTGGGCGTGAGCATCATTGTTAGCTTAGGTCCATCCAGGTGATCTGTCGCGATTTGACGATGACTTGTGCAGGATCGTGCAAAGATTGGAGGCGATTCCACAAGGAAGACATGTTGCGCGGCGGTCGGCAGTCGGATGGCCAGGTCCGTCCATCCGACTGCCAATCGCCTCAACCGTGGCCCGTCCGTCAGGGGCTCGGGGTGCGCCGCCGACGTCGCGATGCAAGCGCGGCACCTCGTGCGCCAGCCGTTCGAGCTGCACGGCCGCGCTGGATGGCCGTCGCGATGCCTTCCTGCTGAAAAACGGCTTGCTCCATCAACGCGAAGGTCCTCGGCGCACTTCACCAACCGATGGACAGAACATGCCTGTGATTCTCAGATCGAAATAGGTCGAAGGAGTCACGCAGACGCATGATTTTTCATGTGAATCGCAACACCTCCATCGAACACGCCTGCACCATCGAGACCCTGCTAGAGACTGGTCGCATGTTCGGTCACCTTTCGAAAAGGCAGCCACAGCCGTCGCGGCAGCTCAAGCGAGTCGAGTGCCCGATCGCGGGACTGCTCCTCAACGAGCGGTTCGAACGCACAGACCAAAAATCCCCAAATACGAGAACTATTGCGCTACTAAGTTAACAAAAGTTAACTAATACTTGCTGCTGAATGCTCGCAGCAACAGACGGTCGTCCCCGCAGGACTTTGGGGAAGCGTAGATTGGCCGAATCGCGCGCTCATGGCGAGTTAACAAACTCAGCCCATGCCGCAGACCAGTCGGCCAGGGGTTTCCGAAGGAACACTCGATGAAATCTCGCCACTCCGCACAGCGAACAGCAAAGCCACACGGCGATTCGACCCCCTGTGCGACGCGCAGTATCGGCCCGGTTGCAACCTACGGCCTCTATGGGCACAGCGTCCTCCTGGCCATCGCCGCCGGCCTCGCATCGGAGGCCGCCTTGGCGGCTTGCCCCGCCGCTGCAGGCGCGCGATTACAGGCCAACGCGGGGTCGACTTGCGCCGCTGCAGGCAGCTACACCGGCACCGGCGTGACCGGGGGCAGAGGGGCCCTGACTTCGTTGACGGGCGGCGTGATCAACGCCACCGCCGCCGTGACGATGCCCCTTTCTCTGACCGGCGTGGCGGGCGCGTACGCCTCCGATGCGGGCTCGCAGATCAATCTGCAAGGTGATGCCACGATCACCCGGACTGGCACGAGCACTGGAAACCGCGGGCTCCATGCATTGAATGGCGGCGCGATCACCGTCGACGGGCAGCTGTCGATCGATTTGCCCAACGGGTCGGGCAACCATGGCGTGTTGACGGAAGGCACTGGCACCCTCGTTACTCTGAATGGCCCCGTCGACATCACGATGCGCAGCGGCACCGCATTTGCCCCAGGGATCCGCGCCCTCACCGGTTCGGCCGTGATCGCCAATGGCGCTGTGACCATCCATACCGCGGGGGACAACAGATCAGATGCCGTTGCGGCGGCCGATTCGGCCACGGTCACATTGAATGGCGCGCTGGATCTCACGACCAGCGGCGTACAGGCTTCCGCGCTCAAAGTCACCACAGCGGGCCGCATCACCTACAACGGGCAGGCCACCTTCAACATCAGCAGCATCAACGGATCCGGGATCCGGGCGGTCACTGGCGGTGTTGCGACTGCGAATGCATCGTCGAACACGACGATCAACGTGACCGGGGTCAATGGACAAGGCATCTCATCGAGAGATCCCGGCTCTCAGGTGAGCCTGGCGGGCACGATGCTCATCAACGTGGGCGGCGCCACGCAAGCAAACTTCCCGAGCGGCAATCTGGAGTCCTACGCAGCCGGTCTGTTGGCTGACCTGGGTGGCGCGATCACGTCGACCGGTCCCCTTCGGATCAACGCCACCCACGCGACCGGCTACGGCGCGCTGCTGGCCGGCAGCAATTCCACCATCGCGGCCACGGGCGGCGGCACGGTCACATCCGCTGGCGTCGCCATTGGCTTTCTGGCCGGCGCAGATCAGAAAGCGAACTTCGATGGCTTTGCCATCCGCAATACCTCGGGCGATCTGGTCCAGGTCAACGCGGCCACCGGCAGTTCCTCGCTTGCGCTGACCAACAGCACGGCCTCCGCGGTCTCGGGCAGCAAGCTGCTGAATGTCTCGAACGGCAGCACGTTTGCGCTGACTGCCAATCGCAGTACGCTGAGCGGGGACATCGTGACGGACGCTGGCAGCGCCGTCAGCATGAGCTTGCTGAACAGCTCGAGCCTGACCGGCGCCATCGATCCGGTGACCCTGGCCATCGACGGCACCAGTCGGTGGACGATGACCGGCGATTCCGTGCTGAGTGGCCTGACGCTTGCCGGGCGCATCGACTTCCAGGCCCCCGGCACGGCCTTCGTCCCCAAGACCCTGACCGTCAACGGCAACTGGGTCGGCCAGGGCGGCACGGTGCGGCTCAATACGTCGCTCGGAGATTCCGGCTCGCAAACCGATCGGATCGTCATCAATGGCGGCACGGTCAGCGGCAGTACCAACCTGCAGATCAACAACGCTGGCGGACTGGGCGCACTGACGACGGGCAACGGCATCGAAGTGATCTCGGCGCTCAATGGCGCGACCACCACGGCCCAGACCACCAGGAACGCCTTCGCGCTAACTGGCGGCCACATCGACGCGGGCGCCTACGAGTACCGCTTGTATGCCGCCGACGCCAGCGGTGCCGGCGAGAACTGGTATCTGCGATCGACCACCACCGTGACGGCACCAACTGGCACGGGCGGATCAACGGGCAGTACAGGCACAAGCGCCGTACAGGTGCCCGCCTATCGCGCTGAAGTCCCGCTGCTGTCCGCTCTGCCCAGCCAACTGCGTCAGATGAATCTGATCATGATCGGCAACCTGCACCAGCGCATCGGCGACGATGACATCAGGGTGGACGGCGCAGCATCGGCCGGCTCCGATCGCCGCGCCTGGGCCCGCATGCTCTCCACCGACATCGACATCCGGCAGGGCGGGGCGGTATCGCCATCCAGCAAAGGCCACCTCACCGGCTTCCAGGCTGGCACTGACCTGCTGGCGATGCCGAACTGGCGCGCAGGCATCTACGTCGGCCAGCTCGACGGCGATGCCAGCGTGAGAGGCTTCGCCAGTGGCATCCAGAACCTGGCCGTGGGCCGCAATGACCTGCGCAGCCAGTACGTGGGCGTGTACGGCACCTACACCAGCGACAGCGGCTTCTACGCCGATGCGGTGGTGCAGTCGGGCCGCCATCGCTACACGGTCGAGCCCTTGGTGAGCCCGGGCGTGGGCGGCAAGGGCAACAGCCTGCTGGGCTCCATCGAAGTAGGGCAGGCCTTTGCGTTGGGCGGCAGCGGCTGGAGCGTAGAGCCGCAGCTGCAGCTAATCCACCAGCACATGGACCTGAACAACTCCGCCATCGCTGGCGCCATCGCTCAGCCGCAGGCCGACAGCGGCTGGATCGCCCGTGCGGGCGTGCGGGTCAAGGGCCAGATCGACACGGGCATCGGCACGCTTCAGCCGTACGGCCGCTTCAACGTCTACAGGACATCGAGCGGCGCGGACATCGCGCGCTTCGTGAACGGGGCGACGACGACCGATATCTCGGCGCCAACGGGCGGCACGAGCACCGAACTGGCGGGCGGATTCACGCTGGCCCTGGGCCAGACGACCAGCCTTTACGGCGAAGTCGGCAAGCTGTGGGCCTCGGGCGGCGACGCCAAGGTCAAGAGCTCGATCAACGGCTCGCTGGGCATTCGGGTTAAGTGGTGAGACTACGAGGCCGTCGTTTTGATAGCGCTCCCGAAATCCGTGAGCGTTATTCGGCCTCACCGCTCGACTTCAGGCAGCCCGCGGCGGCTTCATCCGCCTTGCCGATGAACCCAGACAATGCCCGGTCCTGTCTTTAACCTGCACAGCTTTGATCCAAAGTCAGATCTACCAGGATTGGTGGACACATACAGGGACAGCGATTGCAGGATTCGGTGCTTACGGCACACCATTCGCCAAGGAGTGAAATTGAAGGTCGAGCTCGGAATCGGCATCGCCGGGGTTCTCATCGGATTGACTCTGATAGGGACTGGGCAACGCATGTGCCGCACGACCTGCTGGGTCGACGACGTATTCAAGATGCTCCTCCCAACTTCCTATGAGTCCTGGACAGGCGGGCTCCCGGCGGTTCTGATCGGAGTCGGCCTCATTGGACACGCGATCTACAAGCACTTCAGAGGCGTTGAGTGATGAGATGGGCTCAGGCCGAATCCTGGCTGTCGGCCCTCGAGTCGCCGGCTTTCGGAACATTTGCGCGTGACAGGACAGAGAAAAAAGCGTGGCGGCTTCATTTCCGAAAAAGCACTGGCTCTGCGATTTCGGCTTTCCTTGCCGTGCTCAGCAATCCCTGCACTGCGGGGGTCCGGCGTCAACCTGACCAGCTTTTTCTTCTGCCCCTGTACATCGCACATCGTGGTCGGCGCACGCTCGTTCTATTGCGCTGTAGCTCTGCCACAAAGCCTTTCACGCGGCTCATCGAGTACGCCAGAAGTGTCGATCAATCTGCTTACGGTTGAGAACCTGCGAGTCTCGGACAGGCGCAACTCTGCATTGGCTCACAATCCCGATTTCTTTCTCTTCTTCCGGGGCAATTCAACAATGGCAAAGACTTATCTTCAGGTTCAGCAGCAGATTGCACAATTGCAGGCACAAGCCGAGTCGCTGCGCAAGAAAGAAGCTGCCGGCGTGCTCGCGCGCATCAAGGAGGCAATCGCGGTCTACGGCTTCACAGCGGAGGACCTGGGCGTTGCCGGGCACAACGCGAGCACCAAGGCAGCCGGTCCCGGGGGCCGCGCAAAGATCTCCAAGGCCAAGACCCGCTCCACGGCCTCCATTCCCAAATACAGGGACGGCAATGGCAATGTTTGGGGCGGGCGCGGACCGCGTCCGGCTTGGTTCAAGGCGGCGCTGGAAAGCGGGAAGACGCCTGCTGAACTTGCGGTCTGAGCCGCCTCGGATCGGTCCGGGATATGACCATTGCACAGAGCCTCGGCCAGGGAGGCTGACAAGGTCTTCGGGACTTATGCAGCCTGCCACTGTCCGAGACGAGCGATCAGCCGGTCGCTCAGCCGACGACGCGGTGCCTTGATCGATACCGTCACCCAGAGCTGCACCGTCAGGAAACTGCGGCCACAGTGCTCAAGACGGTACGGTGGAGGAACCCCAGCCCCGTCTTTCGTAATGCTCGCGGCCTAGGGGGTCGAAGCTTGCGGGGCGAAGGCGCCATCGGCGACTCGTCTATCCTTCGCTCGTCGCGCGTACGGCGCCCGTCATCCTGACGCTGTTCATCGATGGAAACCCGACCGATTCCCCTTGCGCTGAGAGAAAGAGTTCGCTCCCATGTTCCGCACCCTGCTTAAATCCAAGATCCACCGCGTTGCCGTCACCGACTGCGAACTGCACTACGAAGGCTCCTGCGCCATCGACGAAGACCTGCTCGATGCAGCTAACCTGGCCGAGAACGAGCAGGTCCACATCTGGAACATCAACAACGGCGAGCGTTTTGTCACGTACGCGATCCGCGGCGAGCGGGGCACCGGCATCATCTCGGTCAACGGATCGGCCGCACGCCGAGCGTCGGTAGGTGACCTGCTCATCATCGCGGCCTTCGGCCTGGTGCCGGAGGACCAGGTGGCCGGCTACAAGCCCAAACTTGTGTTCGTGAATGGCGCCAACCGCATCAAGCAAGAGCGTGCTCACATTCCAGTGCAGGCGGCTTCCGGCAAGATCGCAATAGCGTAGCGCGGGCGCATTGCGCAGGGCCCGTGCAACCGAGCAAATTCGGTCAACGCCTGCTCACCGCCCTCTTCTCTTTCCGCACGCCCATCCTGTGGATGGTAGGCATGATTGCGGGCCGCTTTGAATGTGGTTCACCACCGGTCTTGGCGAGGTGGAATGCCGCGAGAGACCGGTCGAGTTGGGATCGGCTTTTCTGCGCACTTCCGCATGTGGGTGGGCCGTATTCCGCTGTCGCTTGACCCGTTCGTATCGCGCGCAGAGCGCGCCGCCATCGCGCCCTGCGCATCTGTGCGCGGGAGCGTGTCGGCGCGCTCGGTGGGAAAGTGGATCAAGGAAGGGCCGCAATCGAATGCATTCACGCGATGACTTGGCCGCGCGAGCAATGCCGCCCCAGAGCGCGTGAACGTACACCATCGCCAGGACACGGACACCCCGCGGCGGCAGCTTTACTGGTCGTTTGCGGTACTCGGTTTTGCAGCTGGTGGTGAAGCAATTTGAGCGTAAAGGAGGCGAGCAGCAGGAGCACCGCGAGCTGCAACAAGCGGCGATCGATGCGCCGCCAGCGAGCGGCGTCCTTCGCGATGTCGTTGGCGATTGCCCTCGCATTCTTGTCGGCCTGGCCCGCGTGCTCGAGATCATCGACGAGCCCGGAAATCCAGTCCGAATGCCAGGCGGGTATCAGCAGCAAGATTGCACTTGCGAAGCCCACGATATCGGACCAAACCTCCAACGACGTCCAGTTCATCTCGGCTCGGCCGTGTGGTCGAACTCCGCAATGATGTACGTCTCGTCAGGGGCGCCGCGCTTGCGCAGTTCGACCACGACATCGAATCCCGTGGCCTCGGCAACCTTCTGCAGCATTGCCAGACTCGGCACTGCCTCACGCTCGGATCGGCTGATGTCAGCCTGATCCACGCCGGTGGCGGCATGAAGTTCGACCTGTGTCATTCCTGCTTCGAGACGCATCTGCCTGAGCGCCGCCCCGAACGACAGATGGACTGCCGCATCGTCATATGCCTTGCGCACTTCCGGCTCATCGAGCAGTTCGCGTTCCGATTTGGTCAGTTCTCTCATCTGGACTCCTTTCAAATGCTCTCAGCGGGAGAGCGCATAGCCTCGGTCCGAGGCATCGGGAAGGGTTGGCAACGGATGGATCCGAACACCGCCGCGACAGGCGTCGATCGCGACGACGATCACGTCTGCACCTACCTGGTCGTACACCACCGTGATCCAGTCGAAAAGACGGGGTGGAATATCAAGCACCCAGTAGTCGACGAGGTACAGCGTCGACAGTGAACGCCCGCGCTTGAGCAACTCGGAACTCAGCAACGGCCTTGTCCCATCCGCGATCCAGTTGCCGCGCCGTGCCGAGACCGCCAGGCATTTGCGGAAGTACGGGCCGAGCGGTCGAATCGCATTGAACTCCGCGTCTGCGTCCGGGTGGTAGAAGAAGCCCGTGGACATGGGGTATTATGGGATAAATCCCATATCAGATCCATCAGTCCTTGGAATAGGCCGGCTCAGGAAGGGCTCAGGCGAGGGTGTTTGGACGTGCCTGATGGTCGGCCGGTCCTGCCACGTCGGTTGCATGTTCCGTATCCGTCAGTTCAGGCAGTGTGTGCTCACTGTCCATGAATGAGGTCAGTCGATCACATGCCGGCCACGCCCTGAGCCAAAGCAAAGTCAAGCAGCACCCGATCGGAAGGCTCCTCCGGCCATGTGACCTGCGCCAGCCAGCGGTGGAAGGTCGTGGCCGCAATGCGGCTGGCGGGTCCGTCGCGACGCCACGCCCGGGCGATGGGCGCGGCGATCTGCGCGAGCCGATCGGCCTCGAAGCGCGAGCGCACCTCGGCCTGCATGGCTTCGGGCATTTCCAGATAGAGCGCTTTGGCCTTTTGCATGCGATCGTTCTCCCACAACTCCCGGATGCGGTGCATGCGGTCCTCGCCCCCAAGTGCGGCCTTGGGCCGTCCTTGGGGCGGCGCAGGCAGGGCCGTCGTTGCGGGTGGTTCACTCGCCCCTTTCACGCCGGCATAGCCCTTTTTCAGGGCGTCCTTGAAATACGCTGCGGGTGACTTGAGCGCCGGCAGCGTCTGGCTGCGAAGCCGCTGTTCCACATGTTCGAGCGTGCCGCGCAGCTGTCCTTCGTCAGTCGTTGCATACAGGTCCTGGGCCTCGTCCTGCTTGAGGCCGAGCGCGATCAGCTTGCCGACGAGTTCCAGGTCGAAGACGTTGCGACTCGGGTCGTCGGGCACACCCAGGCGCTGCTGCAGCTTGGGCACTACCCGAAACTGGATTTCCTCGATGCGCCGGCCGCGCTTGTGTTCGATGAGCTCGAGGCTGAAATCCTCGCACAGCGCCTCTATCTCGGCCAGCGCCTTGCTGATCACGTCGCGCTTGAGGAAGCGATAGTCGACCTCTGTGATGTCGCTGCGCCCGGTCAGGACAGCCGCCCACCACAGGACGTCCTCGCGCATCGACAGCCGGCTGGGCGACGTGAGATAGCGAGCGCCGATCTCGTAGAGCACGGCCGCCGGGTAGCTGCGCATCTGGCCGCTGATCTCAAGCAACACGCGCGTGTACTGATGCGGCTTGACGAGCCGTTCGCGGATTTCTTCGGGATAGCGCCAGGTGATGGTGCAGGGCCGCCCCCTGCCCTGCTCCTCGATGGTGACGGTGCCGAGCAGCTGCGACGACACCCAGCGCTTCAGACCGGTGCCGCTGGTGGACCATTCGATGGTGGTCGCCTGCATATCGCGCAGGTGGGACTTGAGCAGTTCGGTGTTGTTGGAGTTGAAGCGTGCGTCGCCGATCAGCTCGCTGAGGGCCAGCTTGTAGACAGGCTCGTCAACACCCTGACGCTGCGAATGATAGAGCAACGCGTTGTAGATGCGCCGCGACAGCAGCGTGAGGCGTCCACGTTTGGGGCGGATCGCGATGGCCTCGTTGGCCTTGGCGACGCTCTGCTCGTCCAGGGCTGGCAAGGGCTTGGGCGGCTGTCGCGGAACTTCGCCCTCTTCCATGGACTTCTTTCAGGGGATCAACGGTTTCACATCATGCCCACGATTTGTGAATCGGTCAATTTACAGATTGGCGGAGAGTGCCTTGAGACATTGAAAATGAAACACTTGGAGAGATTGAAGATTTGGGGATGGGATTTCTCGAACCCTGACAAGGACTTGGAGCGGGTTGTGTGAGTGCGGCTGGGATTTGGCGTGAGAGTCTTTGGGATTGAATGTGAGATTGGATGGGATTCGAGGCGGCTTGACGTGTGCATGGTTGGGATTTGATGTGAGTGGACAAGGGTTGCCGCGCACTGCCTGGACGTTTTGGACGGAAGCCCCTTGCTGAACGCCGCTTCGACAGGGCTTTTGAGACCCCTGCTCCGCCAGATCGGCTGAAATCCCAGCTGCCTGGACGTCTGCGGAGGGCTGCAATCCCAATGGATCTCACCTTGGTCCCCAATCTTTCTCACAGTTCGCACCCCCGAACAGGCGTGGCTCTTTGCGTATCTTGTTCATTCGACGGATTCCCATAGAATGGCCAAATTCTGTCGAATAAAGGCCCTTCTCCATGGCATTGCCCGCTCCCGCCAGCGCTGGAAACCAGGTTTCCACGCTCTCCCCCTCCATTCCTTCCCCTTCCCGTGCGCGTATCGACATGCCACGCATCGCGGCCCTGGCCGTGCGTGCCGGTTCCATGGTCGAGCAGATCCGCAGCCGGCTGCTGGCGCCGGAAGCTCGCAAGGTTTCACCGATCTACTCTACCGCGCATCTGGCGGCTCTGTGCGGCGTCGACAAGGCGCATGTGGCCTACCGCATCACCAAGGAGGATCTGCCGAGCGGGCGGCTGACGCCGGCTGGCGGCAAGCGCAACTTCGAGCTGAGCGAACTGCGCGCGTGGACGCGCACCTACCGCGCCGACAAGATGCGCCCTGCCGGCAAAAAGGCGTTCACCATCGCCGTGGGCAACTTCAAGGGCGGCGTCGCCAAGACGACGACGGCCATGGTGCTGGCGCAGGGGTTGAGTCTGCGTGGCCACCGGGTGCTGGCCATCGACACCGATCCGCAGGGCTCGCTCACGACCTTGCACGGTCTGCTGCCCGAAGCGGAGATCAGCGAGGACATGACCATCGCTCCCCTGTGCGACGGCAGCCAGTCCGACATCCGCTATGCGATCCGCTCGACCTACTGGGACGGACTGGATCTGGTGGCTGCGGCCCCCTTCCTCTTCTCGGCCGAGTTCGCGCTGCCGGCGCGCCAGATGCAGGAGCCGGGTGCGCGCTTCTGGGATGTGCTCAATGCCGGACTGGAGAGCGTGCGCGACCTCTACGACGTGATCGTCATCGACACCCCGCCGTCGCTGTCCTACGTGACCATCAATGCGCTGTGGGCGGCCAACGGGATCATCGTGCCGGTGCCGCCCTCCGGCCTGGACTTCGCATCGTCCGCGCAGTTCTGGTCGTTGCTGGCCGACCTGGGCGGCAACCTCGATGCACAAGGCGGCGATCTGGCCGGCAAGGCATTCGACTTCCTGCACGTGCTGCTCAGCCGGGTCGACCCGAGCGATCCGGCCACGCCGGCGGTCAGGCAATGGATCCAGGCCACCTATGGCGAGTACACGCTGCCGGTGGAGATCCCGAAGACCAGCGTGACCAGCAACAAGGCGGCCGAGTTCGCCACCGTCTACGACGTGCAGAAGTACGAAGGCGCCGCCAAGACCTACAAGCGTGCGGCCGACGCCTACGACTCTTTCGTGGATCTGGTCGAGCAGTCCGTGGTGAGCAGCTGGTCGGACAAGGCACAGGTGCAATGAGAGCTTTGACGCACGAATCGAAGAGGGCGCGGACGCCGTGTGGAAACCAGGTTTCCACCGATCCATTGGCATGCCAGTCGAGACCGAACGCGGCACGCAGGTTCAGGCCGTGCGAAGCCGAACGCCCCGATGACGAGCGTTGTGCCTGCCATCGACGGTTGGCAGGCTCGGGTGTGTGGAAACCAGGTTTCCACACACCGGCTCCGGGTCTGCTGTCTGGAAACCAGGTTTCCAGAGATGCGACTGCGGGCGCTTCCCTCGACCTCGTCCCGCCGATCGCGCACCACGAGATCCGCGTGGAAACCAGGTTTCCACACGCCGGCTCGGGGCACGCTGTCTGGAAACCTGGTTTCCAGACATCTGGCTGCGAGTACTTCCTTTGCCCTCGCCCGACCGATTGCGCACCGTGCAGCATCTGCGTGGAAACCTGGTTTCCACATACCGGCTGCGGCACACCGTCTGTAAACCAGGTTTCCAGACACCCGGCCGCGGGCACTTCCTTTGCCCTCGCCCGGCCGATTCCGCACCGCGCAGCACCTGCGTGGAAACCTGGTTTCCACGCACCGGCTGCGGCACACCGCCTGGAAACCAGGTTTCCAGACACCCGGCCGCGGGCGCTTCCTTTGCCCCGGCCCGGCCGATTCCGCACCGCGCAGCACCTGCGTGGAAACCTGGTTTCCACGCACCGGCTGCGGCACACCGCCTGGAAACCAGGTTTCCAGACACCCGGCCGCGGGCGCTTCCTTTGCCCCGGCCCGGCCGATTCCGCACCGCGCAGCACCTGTGTGGAAACCTGGTTTCCACGCACCGGCTGCGGCACACCGCCTGGAAACCAGGTTTCCGGGCACCCGGCTGCAGGTGCTTTCCTCGGTCCCGTCCCGCCGATTCCCCGCCGCGCAGCATCTGTGTGGAAACCTGGTTTCCACCGCACTGGAGGTTCCAATGGCTAGTACCCGTAAACGTCTCGAAGCTTTGACGGCCGGCCTGTCGATTCCGGAGCCCGCGCCCGCAGCGGCTCCAGTTTCCAATTCGACAGCGCCGGTTCTGACGACGCTACCCGGCGCTGCGGCCGCCGTGGAAACCAGGTTTCCACCGGCGCAGACCAGTCACTTCGCCCCCCGCACCGGTCCCGGACAGATGCTGGCGTTCCGTGGCCAGATGCAAGCCGTGGAAGGTGAACTGACAGCCCTGCGCGAGCGGCTTCATCAGCACGACGGCTCGACGCCTACGCGCAAGCTGGACCCCGCGACCATCCGGGCCTCCCGCTGGGCCAACCGCCATCCGGCCTCGTTCGAGAACGCGGAGTTTGCCGGGCTCAAGGCTGACGTCGAGCAGGCCGGCGGCAATGTGCAACCGATCCTGGTGCGCCCGGTGGCGGATGAGCCCGGACAGTACGAACTGGTCTTCGGTCATCGACGCCACCGGGCCTGCCTGGAGCTGGGTATTCCGGTTCTGGCGGCGATCTGGCTCGACGAACTCGGCGACGCTGAACTGTTCGCGGCCATGGACCGCGAAAACCGCGAGCGGGCCGATCTCTCGCCGTATGAGCAGGGCGTGATGTACCAGCGCGCGCTCGAGGAGCAGCTGTTTCCGACCCAGCGCCAACTGGCCGAAAAACTCGGTGTGAGTCACACCTGGATCCGCAAGGCGCTGACGGTGGCACAGTTGCCGTCGGCCGTGCTCGAGTGTTTCCGCAGCCCGCTGGAAGTGCAGCACCGGCATGCGGAGCAACTGAACGCGGCCCTCGACAAGGATCGACGCAGCGTCCTGAAGCGTGCCGAGAAGGTGCGTGGCCAGAAGCTCGCACCGGCGGCTGTGGTGGCGCGCCTGCTGGGGCTGGAGGCGGCCGCAAAGCCGGAGAAGCTCGCCCTCCTGATCGAGGGCAAGACGGTGGGCTCGTGTCTGCGGGCACCTGACGGAACCGTCACGCTGACCTTGCTGCCGGGCCCCATGTCGGACCTTCCAGCGGACGTCCTGCTGAAGTCCGTGGCCGAGACCCTGCAGAAGGTCAAGCTGCTCGGCTAGCCCGGGCAGGTCCCAACGTCATGTGAGTGCCATTGGGAATTGCTCCTGGAACGGCTGGGGTAGGGCAGGGCAACTGGCGACCAGGTTTCCATGCCCCGAACCTGACTCCGGCCACGGCCTGTTTGCTCCATGCCCAAGTCACACTCGCAGTGGCCTTGGCGTCGATCGGCTGGCCCGGCACGGGCAGGTTCGGGCTCCCTTCCATCCCGGGCCTGCTCGCGGGGCGCCGCGAGCGCAGAAAATCCTCTGCACATTTCAATGTATACGCCCACATCGCTTGGATCGTGCAATTGAGTCCGCTGCCTCAACCGGGGCCTGCTCCGTGTTGAAGTACACAGACTGGACGCAGCAAAGTACCGATCGCGTTCGGGTTTGGAATGCCAGCCCCTGGCGCAAGCGAGTGCCACACGGATAGCGTAGTCCCGCAACATCTGCGCTCCGGCGCAGCCGTGCTCACAAAACTCCAGGGAAATCATCTCCGGCGCTCGCTCCTTCCCAGCAAGACCGACCAGATGGGGTCCAAGGAAGAGTGGGGGGTGTTCTGCCGCTCGAACTGCGCTGGCTCTTACTTGGGGCCGCGCGTGTTCGAAAGTCCCATGCGTTGGTTGGCTCTGGTGCACACGTGCTCTCTCGTCTTGGCGACATGAAAATCTTGCGCGGCGCGTCCAGCGCTGCGAAGGCGGCCTAATGGAGGCTGTTGCGGGCGGGCCGTCGATTGACGCCCAAATCCTGAATGGGAGCGCCCACTTGCCGCCGGAAGCCAAAGCAATGACTCAGCTTCGCTCCACGGGCCGTCGCTATTGGCTGGGCGGTGTTTTGATCAGGCTTGAGAAATCAGAACCAAATCAAAGACTTAAGGCTTTTCTCGATGCCAGTTTCGAGAATTTACCGCTCACGGCATCTGGAATTAGAATTGATGATTATGCGATCCGGTGGCCGAAGGGTGTGCGCCAAGCTCGCACCCTCGGCGCATCAAAAAAGAGGGAAGCGTGATGATTTCTGGATGCTTGCACTTGTCCGACCGATAGCATCGAGGGGGACGTACCGCAATGAAGGCAACAGCGAACAAGATGATCTGGAAGTGGGGATCCGTGTGGTCACGGACGAAGCGATCCGCATCGACGTCGACCGTCCCGCCGGCCGGCATCAAAGAAGAAGGTCCGACGCAATGAGCCGCCACCCCGTCCCGAACTCCGAGGAACTGGCCGGATTGGACGACGAAGAACTCGAGCGCCTGGCTGTGGAATGGCGCGCACTCGCCTCGCGCGGTGCGAAGCAGGCCTATGGCGTGGCGCATGCGCTGGAAGTCGAGTTGCGCCAGCGCATTCGCATCAGCCGGGCGCAGCAGTTGCCGCCACCCGTGAGCGTGCCGCGGCGCTGGTGGAAGTTCTGGCAGGCCGGCCAGGCATCCGGCGCCCCGACCTCCACATGAAAAAGACGCCCCCCCCGCGCAAGCTGCACCGCGGTCACTTCGCCTTCATGCGGGCGCTTGCCCAGGGAGTCGACGAGCGCGCCAGTTGGGACCGCTATCTGCGCTTGGAGGGCGAGCACGTCGACCTGCGCACCGTGCGCCGCACGATCGCCTGGATCCGCGATGCCTTTGCCGCAGCCGCGCGTCGCGAACAGAAACCGGGCACCGCGCGCCTGATCCTGCTCGACCCCGAACGCTTCACCGCCGTGCCGGCGTTGCCGAGCCTGGCCGAATTCGCGCTGGCCCGGGGCATGGAGGATTTCTCGGAGGCCGAACAGATCGAGGCCTACGAGGCCGCGTTCGGGAGAGCCGGCGCCGGCGGAAGAAGCCGGTCGGCAGGCGGTGGCCAGACCTTGCGGCGTGCGCGCGTCATCGAGCGCCAGCTGGAGGCGCTGCGCTGGCTCGAGGGTCTGGTCGCGCAGGACCCGCGCCCGGGCGACAGCGTGGCCGCCTGGCTGCATCCGGTGCTGGCCGAGCGGCTCGAGCGCGCGGGATTTGCGACATTGGCCGCGCTGGTGGAGCGAATCAACGACGCCGGTGCGCGCTGGTGGGTCCATGTGCCCGGCGTGGGTGAACGCAAGGCTGCCCGGGTCCTGGACTGGGTGCATGCGAACGAGCGGGTGCTGGGCTTGCGCATCGGCGTGCATGCGGCCCAGCCGCGCGCGCAGCTGAGCCCATCTGCCTTGGCGCAGGTGGTCCCGGCCGCCACCGCATTGGTGCCCTACGAGAAGTTCGTGCTGCCGGCTGGGCTGGATGGTCGCGCGGGGACTTGCCGCGCACCGCGGGAGGTCTGCCGGCTCGCGGCGGCCAACGACCATGAGGCGATCAACGCGTGGCTGGCCTCGAAGGGCGGTGGCGCTGTGAAGGCGCCCCTGTCGTCCACGCAGCGCTCGTACCGCAAGGAGGCGGAGCGCCTGCTGCTCTGGGCTGTGCTGGAGCGCGGCAAGGCAATGTCCTCGCTCACCGGCGAAGATGCAGGCGCCTACCAGGCTTTCCTGGCCAAGCCACCCGTCGCCTGGTGCGGGCCGCGTCATCACCAGCGCTGGTCGCCGATGTGGCGGCCGCTGGAAGGCGCGTTGACGCCGGTGGCGTTGCGTCAGTCCCTGGTCATTCTTCGAAGCTTGTTCGCCTTCCTGGCGAGCCAGGGCTACGTGACGGGCAACCCCTTTGCAGAATCGGCCTTGCCCCCCGATCCGCAGCGCCCGCTCGGCGCGAACCGCACGCTGAGCTTCGCCCAGTGGGACCACATCGATGCGCTGCTGCGCGTTCACGTGGACACCGACGCCGGGCGGCGCCTGCGCCGAGGCATGCGCTGGCTGTATGCGACAGGACTGCGGCTGGCCGAGATCACCAATGCGCGCTGCGAGCACCTCCAGTTGCGGCATGCGACCGCGGCCGACGGTTCGACCACAAGTGTCTGGCTGCTCTCGGTGACCGGCAAGGGCGGGGGGCGCCGCCAGGTGCCCGTACCCGCCGAACTGGTCGATGAGCTCGGGGATGAGCTGGCACGCCACGGCTTCGATCGGCAGGCGGATGCCGCCGGCAACCGTGGCATCCCCGTGCTGGCGCGCTTTGAGACAGGCGGTGAACACCCTCCCGCCTGGTCGCCTTCGGGGCTCTACCAGGCCATCAAGGCATTCCTCGCGCGCGCTGCCGTCCAGGGCCTCGACGCGGCCGATGCCAAGCAACTCAGAAAGGCCAGCACGCACTGGCTGCGGCATTCCCACGGATCGCATGCCTTGCGGGGCAGGGCAGGGCAGGCACCGCTGCCGCTGCAGGTGGTGCAGAACAATCTGGGCCATGCATTGCCGAGCACGACCTCGATGTACCTCGCGAGGCGCCGGTCCGGCTAGACGAAGGGGTACGCCGTGCGCGAATCCGGCGTCCGCCGTCGCTCAAGGTTGCGCGTGGCCGATCGCGGACGGTACATCCACAGCGGTTTCATGATCGAAGACCAAGGGCTGACGTGCCGGTCCCGGCACGTCAGCCCTTGGCGCAGCCGGACGCCGCAGGTGCTCGACAGTGATCTTGCGTGGCAAGCAAATGCGGGAAGCCTTGGCTTCGCCTGCTCGTGGGCAAGTCGGATCTGCACGGCGGTGACGCGAAGTGGAGTTTTTGCGCACCAAGCAGGAGTTGATTCGGCGCGCCAGCGAAGAAAGACTTGGGCTTCCGATTTCCAATTTCTCACGCCATGTCCTTCGTCTTTTTTCGATCGTTTGCCGCGCGCTTGCTGTGTGTTTTGGGCGCGTTCGCCTGCACTGGCGGCGCCTTCGCACAATCGTCCGGCGCAAACCGCACCGATCTCGCCCCGCCGGGCACTTCAAGCGCCCGTCCCGCGGATGTGAAGTGGCCGACGCGACCGGTGCGCCTTGTCGTCGGCTTCGGCGGCGGCTCATCGCCGGACTTCGTGGCGCGCGCTCTGGCCGCTCCGATGGCGAAGGCGCTGGGTCAGCCCGTGATCGTCGAGAACCACCCCGGCGCCAGCGGCAATATCGCGGCGGACATCGTCGCGAGGTCCACCGACAGGCACACGATCGGCATCCTCATCAACGGCAACATGACGATCGCCAAGATTCTCAATCCAGCGACTCCCTACGACCCGCAGAAGGATCTGTTGCCGCTCAGCATCATCTGCACCGCCCCCCTGGTGCTCGCCACGACGTCGGAGGTCTCGAAGGCTGACGCCCGAGGCTTTCTCGACGCAGCGCGCGCTGCCGCCGGCCGCTGGAGCTACGGTTCGCCCGGCATCGGCACGATCGGCCACCTCGGCATGGAGCTCCTCAAGACCCGCACCGGCATCGGCGCCGAGCACGTGCCCTATCAGGGCAATCCGCAGGTCATCTCCGGCCTGATCGGCGGGCAACTGCAACTGGCGCTCCTTCCGCCGGGCCTCGCCGATGAGCAGGTCAAGGCCGGAAAGTTGCGTGCAATCGGCGTGACCTCGCTGCGCCGCTCCGCGCTCGTACCCGACTACCCGAGCCTGCAGGAAGCGGGACTGAAGGATTTCGAGCTCGAGATCTGGACTGCGGCGGCGGCGCCTGCCAGCCTGCCGGCCCCCATCGTGGAGCGCTTGAACCAGGTGCTCGCCGAAGTCATCCGCTCGCCCGAGGTGCGGCAGAAGCTCTTCCAGCACGGCTACGAGGCCGTCGGCATTTCGGGTGAGGCGCTGACGCGCCGCGTGAAGGCGGACACGGCGACGCTCACGCAGATCATCGCCAGCCAGGGCATCAGGCTCGAATAAGGAGCTCCACATGAATTCAGCACAACAGCGGCGCCCCGACGGGCGCCAGAAAACCATGGCCGAGGCCCGTGACGCAGCCTCAGCCCCGATGAGCGCGGACGCGGGCCCTGTCGACCGCAACGAGGAAGCCCAGTCGACCCTGCAGTCGCTGCGAGACGAACTCGACGACCTGGACAGGACGTTGCTGGAGACCTTGAGGCAAAGGCTTGTCTGCTGCTGCCGTATCGGCCTGCATAAGCGCAACCATGCGATCCCGATGATGCAGCCCCACCGCATCGGCGTGGTACAGGAGCGTGCGGCGGCCTTTGCCGCCGAGCACGGCATGAGTCCGGTGTTCCTGCGCGCCCTCTACGAACTGATCATCACCGAGACCTGCCGGCTGGAGGATGAAATCATTGACGCGCCCGAAACAGCTGCATGAGGCCGCGCATTTCCCGTTCGGACAGGGCCGGTCAAGGCATCACCGGCAACTCGCGCACGCCTCGACCTTTGCCAAGGCGGCCATCGAGATCGACCATCTCCGGCCAGTCTATCTACCGCCAGAGCGAGCACATGCTGATCTTTTCGACGCTGGGCCGCGAGGGCAGCAACCACCACTTCGTTCTCCAGCAGTACCTGGCCGCGCATGGCATCGCGGAAACCGCTCGCATCGTCCTGTTCGACGATTTCCACAGCGGTGCACGTGCGCTGATCGCCGGTGAGGCGGACTACCTGCTTCAATGCGCTGTTCATCCTGCGGCCGCCGAACTCACAGGTAGCTATCGCGCGGCCATGGTGGTGGTCGACGCCTTCATTTCTCCCAGCCGGCCCATGACATTGGTACGGACCACGGGAAGCGGCGAGGGCGCCGGCAGGGTGGGCGTGCAGCCCGCCACGCAGAACTATTCCGACCTTTCCGCCTGGCCGACCGTCGTTCACGAGTCCACGGTGCTCGCGGTCCAGGCCGGCCTGACCGAAGGACGCTACGACGCGGGCATCGTCTTCACATCCTTTGCAGCGGCACACGCAGAGCGTTTCGAGGCGATCGAGTCCATCGGCACCGTCTGCGACGCATGGATTCTCTACGGGCGCCAAGCCGTCGATGAAGGAAGGGCCGTGGTCTGGAAGGGCAGCCCGGTCGCACGACAGTTTCGGGAGTGAGCCAAGTCGTTCGTTGTCCGACGCTTCAAATTGCTGCGCGTGTCATGCGCCCGGCGTGCGTCCAAACCCCAATTTCTCCATTGCCTCATGCGCCTCCACCACCATGGCTGCGACCTCGGCCACGGTCACGCGCAACGCGGTCGCGCGTGAGCGCATGTGCTCGTAGGCCTTGCTCTCCGAGAGGTTTTGCGTCTCGGTCAGCAGGCGCACTGCCTTCTCGATCAGGCGGCGCGATCGGATGGTGTCTTCGAGCTTATTGACTTTGCTCTGCAGCCGTTCCTGGTAGCCGCGCGACGAGCGCGCCAGCACAAGCGTGCTCAGAACGCCCGACGAGCGAAACGGCCGCGTGATGACGCCGTGGGCGCTGGTATCGAGCAAGAGCTTCAGCGTTGTCGGGCTCTCGTAGTCGGACAGGGCGACGAGCGTGGCCTCGACCGCGCTGGCGCTCCAGCTCGCGCTGCCCTGCAGCTCCTGCGAGACCTGAAAGAAGATCACGTCGCAGCCCGTGGGTGGTTCGGCTGGGAAGGGCCAGATCACCTTGAGCCTGCAGCCGATGCGCTTGAGCTGGTCGAGCAGCACGTCCCGGTCTTCGCCAGGCGGATACACCACCGCGACGCAGATGCTGCGAAGGTCGTCGTAGAGGCGGCGCAAGCTGCTCATCGGATCAGCTCAGCCAGAACTCGGAGAAGCCGAAGGTCGACAGATAGGGGTCGGGCTTCACCGGCTCCGAGCCCTGCCACACAATGTCGAACTGCCCGTCGGCGCGGCACACGCCGATTCGCGGGGTCAACATGCAGTGGTTGTTATCGGCATCCACCGACAACGGGCCTTCAGGGGAGTCGAATCGCACGCCGTGAGAGGCCTTCACCAGCTTGCGCGTGTCCAAACTGCCGGTGCGCTCCAGCGTGCGCGCGAACAGGTGCATCTGGCTGTACGCCATTTCCGACCAGGTGCTGGTGGGACGGTCGCCGAAACGCGCGCGCCATCGTTCGACGAAGCGTGCGTTGCTTTCGTTTTGCAGAGAACTGAAATACGTCGCCGCCGTGATGTGCCCCTCGCAGATGCCGGCGCCAGTGAGGCGCACTTCCTCTTCGGCCATCGACAGACTCGCGATCGGCATGCGCGCCGGGTCCAGGCCGTGTTCGCGGTAGATCTGGTAGAAGCGCCTGGCCGACTCGCCCACGACGGTGGAGAACACCACATCGGGCTGTGCGGCCACGATGTCGCGCATCACTTCCTGCAACTCGGGCTCGGAGGCTTCGAGCGGCAGATAGACCTCGTCGAGGATCTCGCCGCCGTGCTGCTCCACCATCTCGCGCATGACGCGGTTCGATTCGCGCGGATAGATGTAGTCGGCACCTACCAGGAAGAACCGCGTGCCCCGGTTCTTCAACAGGTAGGCCGCGAGCTGCACGCTGTTCTGGTTGGGCACCGCCCCGGTGTAGATCACGTTGGGCGAATACTCGAAGCCTTCGTAGAACGAGCAATACCAGAGCAGCGCGTTGCAGCGCTCGATGACGGGCAGCACCGCCTTGCGGCTCGACGAGCGCGAGCAGCCGAACACCACGTTGACTTCATCCTCCAGCAGCAGCCGTGTGGCCAGTCGCCTGTACTCGCCGGAGTCGCCCTTGGGGTCGTAGGCGATGGGCAAAAGCGGGCGATCCAGCACGCCGCCCAGGCCGTTGATTTCCTCGATGGCCAGGACGGTGCCGAAGAAATGCTCCGACTCGGTCACGCCCGTGGCTCCGGAGCGCGAATAGAGCACGCCAATGCGCCAGCCGTCTTCGGCGGGAATGTCTGCGATGTCAGTGGCCATGAGCGTCTTTCATCATCGGTCGAACAGCGCCTGCAGGGACGCTGCATCGAGGTGATCCTGCAATGCCAGCATCAGCAGGATGCGTGCCTTCTGCGGACTCAGGTTATCGGCGAACACCGCCCCCGCAGCCTTGAGCGTACTCCCGCCGCCGACGAAACCGTAGACCGGCAACACGCGGCCATTGGGCACACGGGTCGAGACGACCACCGCCACGCCTTGCCCGATGGCCCATTCGATGGCCTCGAATACCGCGACGTTCACATTGCCGAAGCCCAGTGCCTGCACGACGATGCCGCGTGCGCCCTGCGCCACCGTCGCGCGCAGCAAGGCGCCGCTCGCGCCGCCATACATGGCCACGATCTCCACCAACGGCAGGGTGCCGCCGCGCAGCAGTACGTGCTGGCGCCGAAGCGGCGATCGCGAAAACACCACACGGTCTTCGTCGACCGAGGCGAGTAGGCCGAAGTCACCGGACTTGAACGCCTCGACGTCGCTGGTATGAGTCTTGGTGACCTCGCGCGCGGCGTGGACCTGGTTGTTCATCCCGACCATCACGCCCCGGCCGTGGGCGTCGGGTGCGAGACAGACGCGCGCCGCGTCGCGCAGGTTGCGGGGACCGTCGAAGTCGGGGGAGGAGGCGTTGCGTTGCGCCCCCACCAGCACCACGGGCTTGTCGGTGGCCAGCGTCAGGTCGAGGAACCATGCCGCCTCTTCGAGCGTGTCGGTGCCGTGCGAAACGATCACGCCGGCCACGTCCTCGCGCGCGAGCGCGGCGTCGACGACGCTGCTCAGCGTTGCCCAGTCATCCGGCCCCATGTGATCGGAGGGTTTGTTGCAGAGGTCGATCACCTCCAGCCGTGCGATGTCCGAGAGGCCCGGCACACTGGCCAGGAGATCCTGGCCCGACAGGGCGGGCAGCGGCGCCTTGTGCATCGGATCGACCTTCATCGCGATGGTGCCACCGGTGGCGATGAGCACGCAGAGAGGAAGCGTCATACGCGCAAGTGCCCGAACACATGCTCAGCCGCGCCGACCGCCTTCGCATCGCCCTCGTCGATCAGCTCGCCCTGTTTCAGCACCACGTAGCGGTCAGCCACCTGCAGCGCGAACGGCACGTTCTGCTCGACGATCAGCAGCGTGGTCCCGCGCTGTGCACGCTCGCTCACGAGCGCATTGGCCAGCCGGTCGATCACCGATGGCTGCAGCCCCTCAGTGATCTCGTCCAGCAGGATGACCGAGGGTCGCATCATCAGTGCGCGTGCAAGTAGAAGCATCTTCTGCTCGCCACCGGACAGCGTGCCGGCATACTGCGGCAGCCGGCTCTTGAACACCGGAAACAGCGGATCGATCGCGCCGAATCTCTCGTCGAATTCGGACTCCTTCGCCAGACCCAGCCGCAGGTTGTCGCGAATGCTCAGGTCGGCAAACAACGCATGTTCCTGTGCCGCGTACGCGATGCCTTGCCGCGCGATGCGGTGCGGCGGCATGCGGGTGATGTCCGTGCCGCCCAGGCGGATCTCGCCGGCCTTCTTGGGCAGGTAGCCCATCACCGTCTTCAGCAGCGTGCTCTTGCCCATGCCGTTCTTGCCCAGCAGCGCCACTGCCTCGCCCGCGCCCACGCTCAGCGAAAGCCCACGCAGCACCACCGATTCCCGGTAACCGCTGGTGATGCCGTCCAGCTTCAATGCGGCCTGTGTCATGCGGCCTCCTTCACTGCGTGAGCGCTGCCGGAATAGATGGTCTTCACCAGCGGTGAATCGACCACCTCGCGGAAGCTGCCCTGCATCACGATGGTGCCCTGATGCAGCACAACGATGCGCGTCGCGATTTCCTCGACGAAGTCGAGGTCGTGTTCCACCAGCAGACAGCACAGCCCGTAGCGGTGCGCGAGCGACGACAGGATCTGGCCGACCTGTGTGCGCTCGGTCTTGGTCAGACCTGCGGTGGGTTCGTCGAGCAAGACGATGCGCGGCTCCAGCGCCAGGACCATCGCCAGCTCGAGCGCTTGTTGTTCGCCGTGCGACAGATCGCGCGCCACGACGGACAGCTTGGCATCGAGGCCGGTGGTGCGCACCACGTCCAGGGCATAGGGCGGCAGGTTCGGCGTGCCGCCTTGCCGCATCAACGACGGCCATTCGAGCAGCGTGCCCGCAATGCGCAGGCATTCGGCGACCGTGAGCGATTCGAAGATGTTGGCGTTTTGGAACTTGCGGCCCAGGCCGAAGCGCACGCAGGCCTCGGGCGGGAGCTGGCGGATGTCGTTGCCGCACAGCACCACCGTGCCGGCGCTGCGGTCCGCGCCATCGCTCATGCAGCGCATCAGCGTGGTCTTGCCAGCGCCGTTGGGGCCGATCAGGCCGACCAGTTCACCTGCGCGCGCCTCCAGGTCGATGCCCTGCAGCACCTTGAGCGAACCGAAGCTGCGCGCAACCTGGTGCATCTGCAGCGCGGGTGCCGCACTCTGCGTGTTGTTCCGCGCGTCGAGCGGGCGCTCGGCCAGCACCGGCACCCGCGCTGCGATGCGCCCCAGCCCGAAGGGCTTGAGCAACAGAGGCACCAGGCCTTGCGGCAACAACACGATCACCAGCACAAAGGCCACACCAAGGATCAGCTGCCACGCGAACGGCATGCTGCTGCTCAGGTACGCCGTGGCGACGTTGATGAGCACCGCCCCGATGAGCGGCCCCCACAGCGTGCCGCGTCCGCCCAGCGCCACCAGGATGACCAACTCGGTTCCGAGGGCGAAGCCCGTCAGCTCCGGCGCGACCACCCCGCTGAAGGCACCGTAGCCGAAGCCCGCCAGGCCCGCCACCACGGCCATGACCACGAGCAACGCGATCTTGACCAGTGCGATCGGAATGCCGAGATACGTGCAACGCGATTCGTTGTCGCGGATGGCGGCCAGCACACGGCCCGCATCGCTGCGCACCAGCAGCCAGCCCAGCACACCGAACAGCAACAGCATCGCGCCGGAGACCCAGTACCAGGCCGCCATCGACAGATCGAATGTCTCGTAGCCCGTGAGCCCCGAGCTGGAGCCGGTCCACTCGCCGCCCGAGAGCAGGAGCTGGGTCAGCACGATGGGCAGCACGAGCGAGATGACGGTCGCGAAGAAGGGCGACGCACCGCGATAGAAGGACAACCAGCCCACCAACGCGCCAACGGCCGCACAGGCCAGTACCGCCGCGCCGAAGGCCAGCAGCACCATCGGCACGCTGAAGCCGCCATGCGTGAAGGCCAGACCCGCCGCATAGGCGCCGATGCCGAAGAACGCCGACTGGCCGAATGTGAGATAGCCCGTGTAGCCCCACAGCACATCGACGGTGATGGCCGCAATGGCGAAGAAGAAGGCCTTGATGAGGATGTTGAGCAGGTAGGTGTCGAACACCCATGGCCCGGCAATGAGCAATGCCACGCCCACGGCGCCGAGCACCGCGATGCCCCGGCCCGATTGCAGCTTGCCGCGTACGGAGGAAGAAGGCGATTTCGCCATTGCGATGATCTCAGCCACGTGCAAACCCCTTGGGGCGGATGCGCAAGGTCACCGCGGCCAGCACCGCGATGGTCAGGCCGCCGAGCACGGGATTGGCGTAAGTGCTCACCAGAACCTGGCAGGCGCCGAAGACCAGGCAGGTCGCCAGCAGACTCAGCATCGAATGCCCCGACACCATGACCAGCATGAACGCGCTCACCAGCCAGGGCAACCCCATGTTCGGGTCGACGCTGGACAGCGGCGTGATCATCGTGCCGGCCAACGTGCCGAGGCCGGCACCCAGACTGAAGGTGATGAAGCGCACGCGGCCGGCATGGATGCCCAGGCCGCTGGCCAGTTCCTCGTTCATGATCACCGCGCGCGTGCGGATGCCGAAGCGCGTGCCGTTCAAGAGCGCCGTGAGCAACAGGCAGAGCGCGACCGCGATCGGCACCAGCAGCAGGCGGTAGGCCGAGTAGTCGACGCCGAACACCGACCAGGTGCCCGACAGCGGCGCGTCGACGAACTGCACCTCGCGCCCGAACCCCATCACGATCAGCTGGCCGATGACGATACCCAGGCCCCAGGTGGCGAGGATGGCGTCAAGCGGCCGTTTGTAGAGCGGCTTGACGATCAGCCACTCCACCAGCATGCCGGCGGCCATGCCCGCGACCAGCGCGAGCGGCCAGCTCAGCCAGGGGTCGAGCTTGAGCTGAGTCACGACATAGCTGGCGTAGCCGCCGAGCGTGAGCAATGCGCCGTGCGCGAAGTTGACGATCTTCATGACCCCGAAGATCATCATCAGCCCGGCGGTGACGACGAACAGCATCGCCGCCGTCGTGAGTAGGTCCAGCAAGAGCACCATGGAAAGTTTCAGCCTGCGGTAGCAAATCCGCTTACTTGATGTTGGGGCACTGTGCGCCCGGATCGACGTTCTTGAAAGTCTCCAGGATCAGGATCGATCCGTCGGCTTGCACCTGCCCCAGCCGCATCGACAGCTGCGTGTGACGGCTGCTGTTCATTGCGACGGCACCGCGCGGACCTGTGTACGACACCTCGCCCAGCGCCGAGGTCACCTTGGCCGAGTCCGTCGAACCGGCTTTTTCGACCGCCGCCTTGTACAGGAAGAACGCTTCGTACTGGGGTTCGGAGAGTTCGTTGGGCGTCTTCAGGTCGGCGCCAAACTTCTTCGTCATCGCGGCGATGAATTCCTTGTTCTGTGGCGTTTCGATGCCGGTGAGGTACGAGGCCGACATGTACAGGCCCGTGGCCACGTCGCCCATGGTCTTGGCCGTGCCTTCGTCGATCGCAAGATTTCCATAGGGCAGCGTGAGGCCGGCGCCCTTGAGTTGCTTGGCCAGGGACACATTGGGAGCGCCACCGGCTGTTGCACTGATCAACGCATCGGGCTTCACGGAACGGATCTTGGAAACCACCGAGGTCCAGTCACTGCCGTCGATCGGCAGATATTCCTCGCCAACGACCTTGCCGCCCTTCTTCTCGATGTACTTCTTCGTGAACTCCAGCATGCCGCGGCCGAAGGCGTAGTCGTTGCCCACCAGGAAGAAATTCTTGGCGCCCTTGGCGTTCGCAAAGTAATCGACCATCGGGGAGACTTGTTGCTCGGGCACCCAACCGTTCACGTACATCCAGGGGTTGCACGAACGGCCCTCGTAGAACGAGGTGTAGATGTAGGGCACCTTGCCTTTTGTGACCACCGGCAGGGCGGCATTGCGCGCGGCGCTGGTCTCCATGGCGATGATGGCCTGGACCTTTTTCTGGAAGACCAGCGTGTCGAAAGCCTTCTGCGCGCCCACTGCGCCCGAGGCGTCGTCCACGATCTCCAACTCGACCTTGCGGCCGAGAATGCCGCCGGCCGCGTTGATCTGCTCGACCGCGAGTTGCGACGACTGCACGACGGCAGGCGCCACCACGCTGTTCGCGCCCGACAGGCCGACGGCCACGCCGATGCGGATGGGATCTGCGGCCTGGGCATTCAGCGCCACGGCGAGGGCGGACGCGCCGACCAGGCTGCCGACACACAAGAGGGACGTTAGTTTTTTCATGGTCAAAATCCTCGAAGGGTTCAGGTTGAGAAACAAGGGGATGTCGTGTCGATTCAGTGCCGCGGCAGCGGCCAGCCCGTGCCCAGCATCGGGTCGTAGATGTCATCGCGTCGATCGCGCAGCACGTCGTTGAACACGTTCAGATGGCGCGCCCGGCGCGAGGCCTTGAGGTTGATCCGGGCATAGAGGATTTCCTCGGCATCGTGCGAGGCGGGCCCGGCCAGCGGCCAGCCCTGCGCACCCACGATGAGGCTCTGGCCGACGAAGGGCTGGCCCCGCTCGGTGCCGATCCGGTTCGCGCAGACGATGCTCAGTCCGTTGCTGTGGGCATTGGCCATGGCCAGCGTGGTCGCCATGGCCGGGCGGTCCGCCGGCTGTTCGGACATGGGCACCCAGTTGGTGGGCATGCAGACGATGTCGACGCCCTGCATCGCGAGCAGGCGGTATGTCTCGGGAAACCAGCCGTCGTAGCAGATCACCACGCCCAGACGGCCCAGTTCGGTGTGGAACACCGGCAGCCCCTTGTCGCCGGACTCGAAGAACAAGTGTTCGTCGCCCCAGAGGTGCAGCTTCCGATAGGTGCCGAGCCAACCACCGGGGCCCAGCACGGCAGCGGCGTTGTACAGGCGGTCGCCTTCGCGTTCAGCGATGCCGGCAATCACGTGGACCTTGCACCGCCGCGCCACCTCGGCCCAGGCCTGCGTGCTGGGCCCATCGGGTACGGGCTCGGCCAGCGAGAACGCCTCGGCGCGGCTCGCGAACACGTAGCCGCTGTTGGCAAGCTCGGGCAGCACGACGATCGCGGCGCCTTGTGCGGCCGCCTCTTCGATCAGCCGCACCGACCGCGCGACATTCGCCGTCGTGTGGCCGACGCGCGGCTCCATCTGCACGCTCGCCACGATCAGGTCCGGGAATTCCGGGCTCGCTGAAAGTCCATCCGCCGTTGCCATCTACGCTCCAAAAACAAAAAAGCCCTCGACCACGCTTTCGCGTAAGTCGAGGGCTTTCATAGCCGGTATGTGAAGCAGCGCTGTTGCTGCCCGAATGCAATCCAACCGATTGCTTTCGTGGGGCTGGAGATTATGGAGATGACGGCGTCATGTCAATAGCGCTCCAAAATCATTTATCAGCGTAAACCCTTGAGCCGCTACGAATACTGTCGCCCGCCTGAGCAGGACTCTACGAGCCGTCTCTCTCTGGTGGAACATCGCAACAGGCAGGCTTCAGGGGGAGCTGACGGCTTAAGGTTCATTTGAGGGCCTCGCGCAAAAGGTTGAGCGGAGATTCAGATGGATGTGTCGTGCTGCAGTAACTTTCACTTGCCTCTCGGTCGGGGAGCGCGGTTACCGAAGCAGTTCGAATCGCTCCGGCTTCGGTCTCGCCGAGACCCTGGCATTGCACATCAATCAGAAGCGCGATGCGGGCTGGAGGCCGCTGCATCTCCATATCGCGAAGCCAAACGCCCTCGCGTTCTTCTTTGCGCATGGACGCGTTATTCTCCGCCGCTCAAAACACGTTCAGGGGAGTGACATGGTTGCCAGAATCTCTGGGGCAGTCTCTGTCCAGACTGGAAGCCGGCCTTCATCTACCTGAAGTTCGTGGCGGACATGTTCGTCGCCGCAGAACTCCAACCGGGCGTCGTTCTCCTCACCTATCGGGCCATCCACCTCCAGTCGGATGGCTCTCTGGCCCTACACACTCTGCGTTCTTCGCTGTGGCTCTCGGTCGGCGACCAATGGCAAATCCGCTACCACCGAGGCACTGCTGCCATCGAGATTTGGTAAGGGCGGGACATCAGGCCGGCGCAACGACGTACTGCCTCGAAGTCCCCACCGGGGTGGCCTGCACTTGAGCGCGCGCGATGGTCGTGTAGAGCAGTGTACGGTCCAAGAGTCGCGTCACTGTGCACCGGGCGGTCGCGCTGGGCTGCGTGCGGAGGGGGTCGAAGATGTCATGAATGGCTACGAGATCACGCTGCTGCGCGATGGTCATTTCGATCAAGTCACCCCGTGCACAAGGCACTGGTCTTGCGGAGGAATCTCGATGAAGTCATTCGCCGGAAACTACCCGCTGCGCGAGCAGCAGCAGGTGTTTACCGCGAGCACGGCGGCGGTTTCGGCTACAAACCTGGCTTCCATCCGGCGCTCTTGGCGCGTGCAGCGTCGCAACCCTGCAACCCATGCGCCAATCATGGAGGGCATCCGTTGATCAACTGGTGGAACTTTCCTGCAAACGTTGCCGCCTGTTTCGGCTCACGCCACTGGTGGCAGGCGATCCAGTAGCCTGTCGAGCGTGATCGGATAGTTGCGTACCCGGACGCCGGTCGCGTTGTAGACCGCATTGGCTACCGCGGCCGCGACACCGCACATGCCGAGTTCGCCTACACCCTTGGCCTTCATCGGCGACGAGATCGGGTCCGTCTCATCCAGGAAGACCACCTCCTGATGGGGGATGTCGGCGTGCACTGGCACCTCCTAGCCCGCCAGGTCGTGATTGACGAAGAAGCCATGCCTCTTGTCGAGCGCCAGTTCCTCCATCAACGCCCCTCCGACGCCCATCGTCATGGCACCGATCACTTGGCGGCGGGCGGACTTCGGATTCAGGATGCGCCCCGCGGCGCAAACTGCAAGCATGCGTCGAACGCGTATCTCGCCGGTCGCGGCGTCGACACCGGCCTCCACGAAATGTGCGCCGAAAGTGGACTGCTGGTACTTCTTGTCGAGGTCTTCATATTCGATGCCGTCCTCGGCCGCCAGGCCATCCGTGCCCGCCGCTTCGGCCAGCGGCACTGCACGTGCGCCAGCGCGCACCGTGCCGTCCGAGAACTCCGCGGCACCCGGCGCGATGCCGAGCTTGCTCGACATGGTCTCGCGCAACTTCATGCATGCCGCGAAGACACCCGAGGTCGAGTTGTTCGCTCCCCATTGCCCGCCGGAGCCGACCGAGATCGGACAGGCTGAATCGCCCAGGCGCACGAAGACCCCGTCGAGCGACATCCCCATCGTCTCGGCGGCGGTCTGCGCAATGATGGTGTACGACCCCGTCCCGATATCGGTCATGTCGGTTTCCACCGTGACCATGCCGCGGTTGGGGGTTGCTGTCCACGGGGCCGATCGTCGCCGCGGTGGTGGGCTTCGGGCTGCTGCAGGTAGTCTTCAGCGCCCGGCTAGATCGACTCGATTGCGATTGGGCGCGCGGCATGGCGGCCAGTGCACCGACGAGGTGGTGGGAACTGCCTGATCCTAAGCATTCATGCAGCTCGCTCGGGCTCGGGGGACAGTTCTTCGGCAAGTGCAACTTGTCAATCCTTCAAGTCGAGGCGGACTAGTGCCAGGATCCTGCGCCACTTAGAGTTCATCTCGTCGTGTGTGCCGCCCCGGCGCACGCCTTGCTTCGATGCAGTCTGCAATGCACACCACCGGCTATGCCGCCTACAGTCCCACCGCACCACTGGCCTTGTTCCAGTTCGAACGCCGCAGCCTGCGAGCCAACGACGTGGCGATGGAAATCCTCTACAGCGATGTCTGCCATCCGGACCTGCACACCGCGCCCAATGATTGGGGTTGGAGCTACTACCCCATCGTGCCCGGCCATGAGATCGTCGGTCGCGTTGCCGCGCTCGGCGCCGGGGTCAGCCGCTACAGGGTGGGTGACCATGTGGCCGTTGGCTGCATGGTGGACAGCTGTCCCGCCTGCGACCAGTGCCGCAAAGGCGAGGAGCAACTATGCCGTGCCGGCAACACGAGCACCTATGCCGGGCAGGACCGCATCACCGGCGAGAACACGCAGGGTGGCTGCTCCAAGCACCTGGTGGTGCGCGAAGAGTTCTGCTTGCGCATACCCGAGGGGCTGGACTTGGCGCTTGCGGCGCCGTTGCTGTGTGCAGGCATCACCACTTGGTCGTCGCTAGGCACTTGGAACGTGGGCCCGGGCGGCCGGGTGGGCGTGATCGGCCTGGGCCACATGGCCGTGGGGCTGGGCGTGACCGTGTTGAGCCGTAGCAACGACAAGCAGGTCGATGCACTGGCACTGGGGGCCGCCCGGCTGTTGGTCTCGTCGGACCCGCAGGCGATGGAGAAGGCCACCAGCGACTTCGACCTCATCATCGACATGGTGTCCGTCAAGCACGACTTGACCCCGTACCTTCCGCTGCTAGATGTAGACGGCACACTGGCCATCGTGGGCCAAGTCGGTCCGACGATACAGGAGAGGAACACCGCGCCTCTGCTGCTGGGCCGCCGCCGCATCGCCGATTCGCTCATCGGCGGCATCCATGAGACGCAGGAGATGCTGGGCTTCTGTGCGGAAAAGAACATCCTGCCCGACTGCGAGATGATCCGCATAGACCAGATTAACGAAGCCTTCGAGCGTATGGAGCGGGCCGACGTGCGCTACCGCTTCGTGATCGATAAGGCTTCGCTGCCCGCGCAGGTGGCTTGACCATGGCGTCGCACCTTGCCGCCACCGAGGCCGCGGCCAGCCCTTCGCGTGGGAGCAAATTGCGCCTTCTGCTGATCCTCGGCGCGCTGATGGCCTTCACCTCGCTGTCCACAGACATCTATCTGCCCGCGATGCCGCAGATGCAGCGCGAGCTGCAGGGCAATGCGGAGCTGACCATCACCGGCTTCCTGGTCGGCTTCGCGTTGGCGCAACTGGTCTGGGGGCCGGTGAGCGACCGCATCGGCCGGCGCCGGCCGCTGGTGATCGGTGTGGCGCTGTTCGTCGTGGGCTCGCTCGGCTGCGCGCTGTCGCAGACCATGGGCCAGATGGTGTTCTGGCGCATGTTCCAGGCCTTCGGCGCCTGCACCGGTCCGATGCTGGCGCGTGCCATGGTGCGTGATCTCTATCCCCGCACGCAGGCGGCGCAGACGCTGTCGACGCTGACGGTCATCATGGCCGTCGCGCCCATCGTCGGGCCGCTGCTGGGCGGCCAGATCGTGCGCTTCGGCTCCTGGCACGGCATCTTCTGGCTGCTGGCTGCCGTGGGCGCACTGATGCAGCTGGCGCTGCGCCAGTTGCCCGAGAGCCTGCCGGCGGCGCGGCGCGCCACCACGCCCACCTCCGAAGCGTTCGCCGACTACCGTGCTCTGCTGGGTAACGCGGTCTTCATGCGCTACACGCTGTGCGTGACGCTGTTCTACGTCGGCGCCTATGCCTTCATCGCCGGCTCACCCCACGTGTATATCGAATACTTCCATGTGGACGCTCAGCACTACGGCTGGCTGTTCGGGCTCAACGTCGTGGGCCTGATGGCCGTGAGCATGGTCAACCGCAGGCTGGTCAGTCGTTACAGACTCGACGCGCTGCTGCGCACGGCCACTGCCATCGCGGCGCTGGCGATGCTGGCCGGCCTGGGGCTGGTGGCGTGGCACCTGGGTGGACTGCCAGGCGTCGTCGTGCCGGTGTTCGTGTTCTTCTCGATGAACGGCGTCATCGCCGCCAGCGCGACCGCGGCCGCGCTCGACGACGTGCAACCGGGGCTGGCCGGATCGGCTGCGGCCCTGATCGGATCGCTGCAGTACGGCAGCGGCATTGTCTCGTCGTTGTTGCTGGCGGGGCTGTCCGACGGCACGCCTCGGCCTATGGTCGTGGTCATGGCGCTGTCCGGCACCGCCTGCGCTGCGATGGCGTTTTGGCGTCGCAGGGAGCTGAACTGAAGATGACTGCACGCACGGACGGCTTGCCGCTGGGACCGATAGTCCCATAGTCCCGCCTGTCTGCTCTAGGTGCTCGCACGGCAGCAGGTTCGCGGCGTGGCGGCTGTCTGTGCCTGCCAACCGCCGCACACGCTCAAGCGCTCCACGCGCAGCAGCGCCAGGCCAGTACCCGCCGAAAAAATGCCGGTCAGCGCTTGGCTGACTGGCTTCGGACGGCAGGGCTTTTTGCTAATGTTTCTGGGCCTCAGGCCCGTAGAAGAAGTTGGCCGTCGCACCGCCGTCGATCAGGAAATCGCTGCCGGTGATGAAGCCGCCTTCGGGCCCCAAGATCAGCGCGGCCAGCGCGGCGATCTCGTCCGGTGTACCGGCCCGGCCCGCAGGCATCTTCTTCAGCATGCCTTGGTAGAACGCCGCGCGCTCGCCATAGAGCTCGTCATGCGCCAGCGGGGTCACGATGATGCCGGGGCTGATAGCGTTCACACGCGCGCCGCGCTCGGCCCAGCGGATTGCCTCGCCACGTACCCGCAGCGAGTTGCAGCGCTTGGACATCTGGTAGGCATGCAGCGTGTCCCGCACGCCCTTGACGAAGTCCAGCGCCATCAGCTCCTCAGGGGGGGCCGTGGCCAGCAGCGCATCCTGTTCAGCCGTCAGCGCCGGCATGCGGTAGCCCGACTGGGAAGAGATCACGACGCCCGAGCCGCCCTCGGCCATGACCTTGCCGAACTCTTCGAGCAGCACGGCCGTGCCGTACAGGTCCACCTTGAGGATTGCCTCGATGGGGGCCTGGCTCGGCGAGACGCCGGCCGCCTGTATCAGCGCCTTCACGGGTCCGAGCGACTGGGCCTTGCGGACCACGGCCTGCACCTGGCCGCGGTCCGACACGTCGGCCTGCATGGCCGTGACCTCGAAGCCGGCGTTCTCCAGCACCTTGGCGGCTTCGTCGGCCGAGCTCTGGGTGTGGTTGGCCACCAGGATGTGGCGCCCCTGGCTGACGCGGCGGGCGATGGCCTGGCCGATGCCGCCAGCGCCGACGACGACGGTGAGTTCCTTCATTGCGTTGCTCCTTTATTGAACTGGATCGCTGTGCGCATCACACGCGCAGCAGGGTCTTGATGGCCCGGCGCTCGTCCATGGCCTTGTAGCCCTCGGCCACGTCGGCCAGCGGGATCTGCAGGTCGAACACCTTGCCGGGGTTGATCTTGCGGCGCATGATCAGTTCGATCAGGCGCGGCAGGAAACGTCGCACCGGGGCCGGGCCGCCCAGCATGCCGGTCTGCGAGAAGAACAGCTTCTGCCCGTCGAACTGCACACCGTGCGGCACGCCGACGTAGCCGATCATCGATCCCGGCCGGGCAATGGCCAGCGCCTGCTGCATGGACTCGTTGGTGCCCACGCACTCCAGCACGGCGTCGGCGCCGATCTGGTCCGTCAGCGCCTTGACCTTGGCTACGCCCCCGTCGCCGCGCTCGGCCACGATGTCGGTGGCGCCGTACTCCAACGCCAGCTCCTGGCGAGCCTTGTGCCGGCTCATGGCGATCACGCGCGCCGCGCCGAGCTGCCGGGCGGCCAGCACACCCATGAGACCCACCGCCCCGTCGCCCACGACGACGGCGGTGCAACCGGGCTGCACCTGCGCCGCCACGGCAGCGTACCAGCCGGTGCCGAGCACGTCGGAGGCCGCTAGCAGGCTGGGGATCAGTTCATCGTCGGGTTGCTGGTCCAGTGCGATCAGCGTGCCGTCGGCCAGCGGCACACGGGCGAACTGCGACTGCGCACCGGTCATGAACTCGCGCTGTACACACGAGGACGGAAAACCGAAGCGGCAGTGCGGGCAGGTGTTGTCGGACAGGCAGAAGGAGCCGATGACGAACTGCCCGGGCTTGACCGAGGTGACGGCGCTACCAACCTCGACCACGGTGCCGCAATATTCATGGCCCATGTGCATTGGTGCGTCGACCTGATTCAGCCCGCGGTAGGGCCACAGGTCCGAGCCGCAGACGCAGGTGGCGGCCAGGCGGATGGTCACGTCCGTTGGTTTCTGGATGGTCGGCTCGGGCATCTCCTCAATGCGCACGTCGCCGGGGGCGTAGAGCTTGGTTCCCAACATGTTGATGGCTCCTGGTGAAAGGTCTGGGGGTCAGGCAGTCTGCAGATAGGCATTGCCGTGGTGTGGCGAAGGCCTGGCTGAAAGCATCGATCGCCGCGACAAGGGCGATCCCGTGGGCTGCGCGCCCCCTCATGGGGTCGCACGGGTTGTTTGGAGCAATGTAGGCCGGGGCTTCGTGCCGGGCAAGGTGTGGCACGCTTGCGGCAGTCGAAAGCGCCACTTGCGAATGAGCAGATTGAACATGTGGCGTGGCCGGCCATGCGATTGCCGTCCCCGCGTGCGCTGCCAATCCCTTGTTCCCACGGGAGACCGCTTCCATGAAACAGTCGCTTCCTTTCCTGGTCCTGGCGGCCGCCACCGGTTTCGACGCTGACGCTCAGCGGAGCGCCGTGCCCGACACGCCCGCGGCGTGCATGGCCCGCGAGACCGCCGCCCCAGTTGTTCGCCTACACGCAGGACGTGCTGTTCGGCGATGTGTGGAAACGCAAGGACCTGGCGCCGCGCAACCGTAGCCTGGTCACGCTCTCCGCGCTGGTGACCAACGGCCAGGCGGCGCAGATGACATCGCACATCAACCTCGGACTGGACAATGGCCTGAAGCCGTCCGAGATCGTTGGAGTCCTCACGCACCTGGCCTTCTACAGGTCCTTGAGGTGATCCAGCAACCGTTGCACCAGCAGTCGAAACGCGCCAGGGAGGTCGTTGGCGCCGTCCTTGATCAGTTCAGGAACACGGCTAGCGATGTAGCCGATTCTTTGCGGAATGACGATGCCAAACTCGCCGAGCAGTCCGCATCGTTCTTATTTGTCTTGACGTAGGGCTTTACGAACTGCGGCGCCATCGCCGGTCATGGCGAATCTGCCGCACCCACTTCGCAGCGAAAAGCGATGGCTCCCTTCCGTCACCTTGGATCGGACCCGGCTGCATATCTTGCGGTCGCGGCAATCGCATCATCAACGTGGATGTTCGATTCCGTCAAACCCTGCGGCAGCACGATCACACCGTCCTCATCCGCGACCAGCCGCGCGCCGGGAGTGAATGTGACACCGCCGAAGTGAACCGGCAGGTCTATCTCGCCCCTGCCACCGATGTCCGCCCGGCGCGGGATCGTCCCGAGTGCCTTCACTCCGATGTCCAATGCGTCGATCTCGATGCAATCGCGGATCATGCCGTTGACGATGACGCCGGCCCATCCATTGCGCACCGCCAGGCCGGCCATGACGTCTCCAAACAGCGCACGCCACGGCAAAGCGGCGCCATCGATGACCAGCACCTGTCCGTGTCCGGGCTGGTTGATCAGGACGCGAAGCGCGCTGATCCCGTTCGTGTAGCGCGCCGTGCGGATGGCGCCCGCGAACGCGCGTCTCAGGCCGAATCCCACGAAGGGAAGTTCGCACACCTGCGCGCCATCGCAGGCATCGCAAAGATCAGTAGATTTGAAGGGCATGCGCACATGTTAGGTGCGCGCAGCGGCCAACGGATAGCGCATTCCGCGATAGCCCCGATGCCGTCTGAGCACTCGCGCCTGCCGCGCTGGCAAGCGACCGGTTTTCAGATGCTATGCCAAGCGGCGATAGCCCCCGTGGCGCATCAGCACTACATGTGCAGGTCCAGCGTCTCCTAAAGTGTGGCCACGAGGTTCAATCCATGACGATCATCCGACTCAATTCGCGCGTCCTTTTCCTGAGCAACGACCCCGAAGTCGTCGAGCGGCAGCTCCAGGGTGAAAATCTGGCTCTGGTGGAGGCTGGCGCACTCCGAGACAATATTTCAACAGACGAGATCACTCCGGCAACGGTGGCCGCCGTCTGGGACGAGCGCCTGGGCCGCTATCCCTACCTGGGCTTTGTTTCGGGAGGCCGTTGTCCGATCGGAATCGATGCGGTCAAAAATGGCGGTTTCGCGGTCACTGTCGCCGGCAAGCGCTACGGCAAGGGTTCCTCGCGCGAGCACAGTCCGATGTCAGAGCGCGCCGCCGGCATTCGCCTGGTGGTCGCGGAAAGCTTCGAGCGGATCTATCGCCAGAACGCGGACAACCTCGGCTTGTTCACCTCCACCGACTTCAGTCTCATCGAGCGTGTACAGAATGGTGAGCCGATCGACATTGAGGAACTGGTGGCTTCGCGCGATGCTCAGGCGGCGGCGATCCTGCGCCATGGTGGATTGCTGCGCTATGGGCGCGAGCGGATGAAGCAGATCAGCCTGCCGCCGGCGAACACCAGCAGCAGCGGCTCAAGAACCCTGGTCGAGAAGATCATCGCGAGTCACTTGATGGTGACCGGCGACAGCGGCTCCGGTCTGAAGGCGGGCAGCGGAGCCTTCGTTCGACCCGATTGGCGCTTTCTTATCGAGTACTACACGCCGATGTGCGCGCACATGTTGCACGCGGAGTTCGGCCGGCCACTCAAGTTGCACGATCCGCAGAGTGTGCGGCTGTTCGAGGACCACACCTCCTATGTCCACCGCAGCATCGCGCACACGCGCGCCGGATTGCTGCCTGCTGTCCAGAACGTTGTTCGCGAGCATCGCAAGTTTGGCGAGGAGTACGGCTTGATTGCGCATGGCCTGCTGGCGGATGGTGTCGGCAGCGAAGGCATCTCGCACCCGATGATGTCCGAGCGCTATGCATTGCCCGGGCAGATCATTGTCGGCACCGACTCGCACACCACCCACAGCGGTGCGCTCGGCTGCCTTGCCTTCGGCGTCGGCAGCACCGAGATGGCCAACGCCCTCGTCACGGGACTGGTCCGGATCACCGTTCCTGCGTCGCTGCGCGTTGAACTCGCGGGCCGACTGCCGACGGGGGTGAGTGCGAAGGACGTCGTCCTGCACTTGCTGGCCGACCCTCGCATTCGAGCCGGCTCCGGGGTCGGCAAGGTGTTTGAATTTGCCGGTCCGGTGATCGCCCAGCTTTCAACCGACGAGCGGGCGACCCTGACCAACATGACTGCGGAACTCGGCGGCTTCACCGGCATCGTTGCCCCCGACCAAGAAACGGTTCGTTTCCTGCGCGAACGCCGGGGCATCGACTTTCAGCTGCAGGATTGGATGTGCAGCGATGCGGAGGCCTCCTATGCGGAGATCATCCAGGTTGACTGTTCTGCGCTCGCGCCGATGGTGGCTCGCCCCGGCGATCCCGGCAACGGCGTGCCTGTCACCGAATTGTCGGAACGCCCCAAGGTCGACATCGCCTACGGCGGCTCGTGCACGGGCGGAAAGCGCGAGGACTTCGACTCTTATCATCAGGTGCTTTCGTGGGCTGTGAATCGGGGCTTGCGGGTGCATCCGGGCGTGAAGCTCTATCTCCAGTTCGGCACGATCGACGTTCGCGACTACTGCGTGGAGAAGGGCTATCTCGACGTCTTCGAGCGCGCGGGCGCCGAGATGCTGCAACCCTCCTGCGGTGCGTGCGTCAATGGTGGGCCTGGGACGTCGGAGCAGGCGAGCGAGGTCACCGTTAGCGCTATCAATCGCAACTTTCCTGGGCGATGCGGTCCTGGAAAGGTGTGGCTCGCCAGTCCCGCCACGGTGGTGGCCAGCGCGCTTGCGGGCGAGCTCGCGGCCTTTGCGGAGGTGCAGGCTCGAGCCGAAGCAGGGCCCTTGCATGCGGCCTGAACATGAATGCCATCGGCAAACGGTGACCAAGCTGGCCCTCGACAACCATGAGCGTGAAGCCGTCGCCAACGATCCATGGTTCTCGTCACTGTCGGCGACACTTCGTCACGACATCCTGCGGCGCGCGCAGGTGCGGCGCTTCCCTGATGCAGGCGTGATTTGCCGGCGCGGTGATCCCGCCGACGCCTGGCTGGCGGTATTGGCTGGCGCGGTGCGAATCGGGTCCCATACACCTGAGGACAGGCAACTCACGCTGCGCTATATCGAACCGGGCGTGTGGTTCGGGGAAGTCGAGATGTTCGATCTGAAAGGTCGGCCCTACGATGTCCTGGCGCACGGGGACACCACCTTGCTGTGTGTCGGGCGCGAAGAGATGCAGGAGATTCTGGTCAATCATCCCGAGTTCTGCCTTGCGCTCTTGCGTCTTCAATCGCAGCGTATGCGCCAGCTGTATCGTCTCGTGGAGGACCTCAATACCAAGTCGTTGCGCGCCAGAATCGCTCGGCAGCTTTCGCAGCTCGCGCGCACCTACGGGGAGCCGGCGGACGCAGGCAGTCCGGAGGTGCGAATCGCCTTGCGCCTGCGACAAACCGAGCTTGCCGGCTTGATCGGCTGCTCCCGGCAGAGGCTCAACCAGGAGTTGAAGCTGATGGAGCGCGACCGAACGATCCGCATCGAGCACGGCGGCGTTGTCGTGCGAAATGGCCAGGCGCTGCGGCAGATCTACGAGCGCGCTTCTTCATAACCACCGCTCCTGGGCGACAATCCAGCCCACCAGCCTTGGTCCAGGAACATGCGTCGCGTCGATCCCGTCAGCCTTCAACTGTTCCTCGCCGCCGCGCGCGAAGGCTCGATCAAGCGCGCGGCCGATGCCGAGCACATCGCGCAATCCGCGCTCAGCCGGCGCATTGCCGATCTGGAACACACGCTGGGAGTGCAACTCCTGAGCCGTTCCCCCCTCGGCGTCACCCTCACGGAAGCAGGGCAGCGAGCGTACGCCCTCGGCGAGAAACTCGACGCCGATATTCAATCGTTTGCGCGGGAGGTGCAGGCGCTGAGCGGGGAGGTCGCCGGCACGGTGCGTCTGTTTGCCAACCTGTCCTCGGTGGTCGGATTTCTGCCGGAACGGCTGCATGCATTCCGGGGCGATCACCCGAACGTGGAGATCGTGCTGCAGGAGCGCTTGTCCAGCGAGTGCATCCGGGCCTGCCTGGACGACCGTGCGGATGTGGCGGTCTGCCTCGCAGGAGTGGCCGTACCGCCTGCGCTTGAGTCCTGGCATTTCGCTGACGACCCGCTGATCGTCATCCTGCCGCCGAATCATCCGTTGACGAGGCAGCGCGCGATTCGTTTCACGGAGCTGCTGCATCATCCGATCGTGCGCATCCAGACCGGCGGCGCTGGCGACAGTTTCCTGCAGGAGCAGGCGGAGAAGCTTCGGATGCCTTACACACCGGTTGTCGCTGTCAGCAGCTACGAGGCCGCCTGCCGCATGGTGGAGGTCGGACTGGGCATCGCGATCATGACCGGAAGCGCCTTGCGCGCGCTCGCCGGGACGAAGCGCTTCGTGCGACGACCGCTCGACGAGCCCTGGAAGGACCGGGAGCTGTGTGTGTTTGCGCTCAAGAAGTCGAGTCGGTTGCGAGCCGTGGACGCGATGATCGCTGCTCTGCGCAGCTGATCCTCGGGCCGGGCCCGCACACTGCAATTCGGGTAAGGGTATCGCGTTCCGTCATATCCCCTGTGACGCAAGAGCACTTCGCCCGGCAACGGCATCGCACCTACAGTCCGCCCGAGCGAGCATCGCTCTATCAATAAGAGCTGCCAGGTGGCGTCGCCGCCAAGGTAGCGGAATCTTCCGCCAATTCCACGGAGACAAACCATGCACATTCCTTTACTTCTCGGCCGCGGAGCCGCTGTTGCCCTTTCACTGTGGAGCCTCGCCGGCGCGTTCTCGCCGGCACAGGCGCAATCGGCCGATATCAGGCCGCTGCGCCTGATCGTTCCCAATCAGGCGGGTTCAGGCGTGGACGCAGTGGCCCGCGCGATGAGCAGCAGCCTGGCTGCCGCGTTTGGGCGGCCAATCGTCATCGACAACCTGCCCGGAAGTGGCGGCGTGATCGGGACGCAGCAGATCGTGCGGGCCCCGAAGGACGGGTCGGTTCTGGGCATGGTGTCCTCCAATCACGTCATCAATCCTTTCATCTACAAGCACGTACCGTTCGACGCCATCAAGGACTTCACTGCGATCTCGGTGATCGCATCCTCCCCGCTGGTCCTGGCGGTGAACCCGGACACGGTCAAGGCAAAAACCACGCGCGAGTTCATTGCCGAGCTGAAGGCAAATCCCAAGAAGTTCTCCTATGGCTCGTCCGGCAACGGGACAGTTCTGCACTTGGCCGCGGAGTATTTCCTCAGCGAGGCGGGTCTCCAGGCCCAGCACATCCCGTACAAAGGCACAGGCGCCATGACCACAGACATCATCGGCGGGCAGGTTCATTTCGGCATGTTGCCGCTGGTAGTCGCGGCCCCTCAAATCAAGGCGGGGAAGCTGCGTGCCCTTGCGGTGAGTACTGCGTCACGCAACCCGGCGCTGCCGGACGTGCCAACGGTGGCCGAGAGCGGCATTCCGAACTTCGAATTCGACAGCTGGGTCGCGATCATCGGTCCGGCGGGCATGGCACCTTCCGTGGTCGCGAGCACGTACCAGAGGCTCAAGGAAGCACTGGCGACAAAGGAGGTCCAAGACAGCTTCGTGGTGCAAGGTTTCACGTCGATGACGACCACACCCGAGCAGACGCAACCCTTTCTGATCTCCGAACTGGAGAAGCACGGCAAGCTGGTGAAGCGGTCCGGTGCCACCGCCGAATGATCTCGCGCGATCCGGATCCCCAATGCAAGGAACTGAAGTCATGAGCACAACCGTTTCTCTCAACGACAAGTACGAATTGCCGAAGGGCCGCGTGTTCATGACTGGCACGCAGGCGCTCGTGCGCCTGCTGATGGTGCAGAAGGCGCGCGATGAGGCAGCGGGCCTGAAGACCGGCGGATTCGTCTCGGGCTACCGCGGATCACCGCTCGGCTCCGTCGACCAGGAGCTCTGGAAAGCCAAGAAGCTTCTGGAGCGGAACAAGATCACTTTCAATCCCGGCCTCAACGAAGAACTTGCCGCGACCTCGGTATGGGGTTCGCAGATGGCCGGCATGGATCCGAAGGCTACGGTGGATGGCGTGTTCGCCCTGTGGTACGGCAAGGGCCCGGGCGTGGACCGCAGCGGCGACGTCTTCAAGCACGCGAACATCGCGGGAACGTCCAGGTTCGGCGGCGTGCTGGCGATCGCAGGCGACGACCATACGTGCAAGTCATCGACCTTGCCGCATCAGAGTGAACAGGCATTCATCGCCGCCGCGATCCCCGTGCTCAACCCTTCGGGCGTACGGGAATTCCTTGAGTTCGGTCTGCACGGCTGGGCGATGTCGCGCTACTCGGGCTGCTGGATCGGCTTCAAGGCCGTCAGCGAAACCATCGAGACCACCTCGTCCTTCGAGATCGACCCGATGGCGATCGAGACAAGAATGCCGGACAACCAGCAGATCCAGTCGGGCTCGCTGTCGATCCGGTGGCCGGATCCTCCGATGGAGCAGGAGGCGCGGCTGCTGCGCGACAAGCTTCAGGCCGTGCTCGAGTATGTCCGGCTGAACGGATTGAACCGGCAGGAATGGAAGGTTCCGAATGCCAAATTGGGCATCGTGACCACCGGCAAGAGCTACCTGGATACGCGTGAAGCCCTGTCGTTGCTCGGCATAGATGAAGTTGGCGCCAAGTCCCTCGGACTGCGCCTGCTGAAGATCGGTGTGAGTTGGCCGCTCGAACCCGTCTGCGTGACGGAGTTTGCCCAGGGCTTGGCCGAGATCCTCGTTGTGGAGGAGAAGCGAGGCGTGCTTGAGCCGCAGATCAAGGAACAGCTCTACAACGCACCGGCCGATGCCCGCCCGCGCGTCGTTGGCAAGGCAGATGGCGAAGGGGAATGGGTCCGTTCACCGAACGGCTTTTTACTGCCGCCGAACGGCGAGCTCACGCCGGCCCTGATCGCCAGAGTCATTGCACAGCGCCTGCTGCAAGTGCTCGGCGCCGGCGCACTGCCACAATCGGCGACAACGGTTCTGGCCGACGCCGGCTGCGCGGCGGCCCTCGACCCGACGCTGCCCCAGCGGTTGCCGTTCTTTTGCTCGGGTTGCCCGCACAACACCTCGACCATGCTGCCCGAGGGTTCGCGCGCCGGTGCGGGGATCGGCTGTCACGGCATGGCGACCTGGATGGGGCGCAACACGGGCAACATTACACAGATGGGCGGTGAAGGGGCTGCCTGGATTGGCCATGCACCGTTCACCTCCGAGGGCCATATCTTCCAGAACCTCGGCGATGGCACCTACAGCCACTCCGGTTCGCTGGCGCTGCGCGCCGCGATCGCCGCGGGCGTGAACATCACCTACAAAATCCTGGCGAATGACGCAGTCGCGATGACCGGCGGGCAGCCAGTCGAAGGGAGCCTGAGCGCCATCCAGATCGTGCAGCAGGTTGCTGCTGAGGGTGTCAGGAACGTGCACCTGGTGTCCGACGACCCTGCGTCGTGGCAGGCCCTGGGCGGCTTGCCCGCTGGCACCGTCGTCAGCCATCGGGACCAGCTCGACGAGGTGCAGCGCCAGTTGCGGGATGCGTCCGGAGTTTCGGTCATCGTCTACGCGCAAACCTGCGCCGCCGAGAAGCGCCGCCGACGCAAGAAGAAGGAGATGGTCGATCCGCCGAAGCGGGTCGTGATCAACGAGGAAGTGTGCGAAGGCTGCGGCGATTGTGGCGTGCAGTCGAACTGCGTCTCCATCGTGCCGCTTGAAACGCCGCTCGGCCGCAAGCGAACGATCGATCAGAGCTCATGCAACAAGGACTACTCCTGCGTCAAGGGCTTCTGTCCCAGCTTTGTCACCGTCGAGGGCGGCGCCCTTCGCAAGGCTCCCAGGTCCCAGAGTGCGTTGCCTGCAGACCTGCCCGAGCCCATCATTCCGGCGCTGGACCAGCCGTACAACGTGCTGATCACCGGCGTGGGCGGCACCGGCGTGGTCACGATTGGCGCGCTCATCGGCATGGCCGCGCACCTCGAAGGCAGGGGCGTCATCATTCTGGACATGGCGGGCTTGGCGCAGAAAGGCGGTGCAGTGATGTCGCATGTGCGCCTGGCTGCACAGCCCGATGCACTGCACGGGGCGCGGATCGGCCAAAAGCAGGTGGACCTGCTGCTGGCTTGCGATCTGATGGTCGCGGCAGGCAAGGAAGCGATGGCTGCATCCAGCATGGAGCGAACGGCCGCGGTCGTGAACACCCATGTTGCGCCAACCGGCGGCTTCACGAAGAACCTGGATTGGCAGGCTCGCCCCGAAGATCTGTTGGAGCAGTTGAAGTCAGGGGTCAAGCAGATCGCGACGATCGACGCGTCGCGCCTCGCCACCAAGCTGCTGGGCGACGCGGTAGCGACGAACGTCTTCATGCTGGGATTCGCGTGGCAGTCGGGCAGGATTCCCCTTTCGGGGGCGGCGCTGCTGCGCGCCATTGAACTCAACGGCACCGCCGTGCAGATGAATACCGCGGCGTTTGCCTGGGGACGACAAGCTGCCTTGGAACCTGACAAGGTGCGTGCGGCGGCCGGCATCGACGCGCCGCGGGTGATGCTGATGCCGCAGCGCACGCCGACTCTTGACACCCTGATTGCAGATCGAAAGACGCGGCTTTCTGGCTACCAGAGCGACAAGTACGCACAATATTTCGAAGCTCGTGTTCGTGAACTTGCCGCCATTGAGAAAGCGACATTGGGCGGCGACCGCGTGGCTCGCGAGGTCGCCGTGAGCCTCTACAAGTTGATGGCGTACAAGGACGAGTACGAGGTGGCTCGCCTCTACACGGAGAGCGGATTCTTCGAGCGGATCGACCGTGAGTTCGAGGGAGACTTCAAGCTGCACTTCCACTTGGCGCCGCCGCTTCTGGCCAAGCGCGATGGCAAGGGGCGTCTGGTCAAGAAGGCTTACGGACCCTGGTTGGTCATGGCTTTCCGGTGGCTCGCCAAGGGCAAGGTCTTGCGGGGGACGGTCTTCGACGTCTTCGCCTATACCGAAGAGCGCCGCAATGAGCGTGCCGAGTTTGGGCGTTTCCTGGGGCAGATGCGCAAGGTGCTTGCCCAAGCGCAGCTCGAACAGACTGCAACTCTTCTGGAACTCGCAAGGCTGCCGCAGGCCATGCGCGGCTACGGGCACGTGAAGGAAGCGAATGTGGACGCCGTCCGCAGCCGTGAGGCCTACCTTCTTGAACAGCTGCGCAAGCCGGTTGCAGCTGCGGATACGCAGGTTGAGGACCGCGCAGTCCAGGTGGTCTAAGAGAGGTAGAGGTGCATGAAAGATCAAGATGTACTCGCGGTCGACGCCGTCCGCAGCGCCAACGAGACCTCTGTGCGGAGCGCTGAAGGCGATTCCGCTTTCGCAACGGCCACGACCACCGACGTTCCGTTTGGGGGTGCGGACAAAAACTTGGACTGCGAGGAGATGCAATGGACGCCTCCCCGCCTACGGGCAGTACAAACGCCGCAAGAGTACAGAGATGAACGGCGTGACTGGTGATCGGCCAGCCCCGGGGGTGTTTTCGCATCGCATTTGACGCCGACCGACCGCTAAAAATCCTTCTTGATGATTACCCTGTATCACTGCGTGAGTGCACGCTCATTTCGCCCTCTCTGGATGCTGGAGGAACTCGAGACGCCCTATGAACTGGTGATGCTGCCGTTTCCGCCTCGCGTACTTCAGCGTTCGTTTCTTGAACTCAACCCACTCGGCACGGTCCCCCTCATGGTCGATGGGGCGACGCGAATGACCGAGTCGTCAGCGATCTGCGAGTACCTCTGCGCGAAAGCGGCACCAACTCGACTTCAAATCGATCACGCAGAACCGGACTTCGGCACCTATCTCAACCTCCTTCACTTCGGCGAGGCGACCCTCACTTTCCCGCAGACGCTGGTGCTACGGTACTCTCGGTTCGAACCCGAAGACCGTCGGCAGCCCTCTGTTGCAGACGACTATGCAAAGTGGTTCCTGGCCCGGCTGCGCACGCTCGAGCCATTGCTAGCCGCGCGCGAATATCTGTGCGGTGACCGATTCACAGCTGCGGACGTGTCCGTGGGCTACGCGCTGCTTCTGGCCCAGCATCTCGGACTTGCGACCCGGTTCACACCAGCGGTGGCGGCTTACTGGCGGCGTCTGCAGCGCCGCGATGGCTATCTTCGCGCCATGCGCGCGCAAGAGGTTGCCGCTAACGCTCAAGGGGTGTCGCCGATTCCTGCACCCGACACGCTGAACGGGGCGTAGACGGATGCGCAGGCGCGCCAGCCTATAGGCACACTGCACGGACGTAGGATCCGCCGTCGCGTTGTAGACCGGCACCGGCTGGTCCGTCAGGATGAACTTCACATGCGAGTCCTGCGCCGAGACGATCTCTCGTATGCCCTCGACCCACATCGTGCAATGCATCAGGCGTAGAGCCTGCCTCTCACCATCAAGTCGACTTGGCCCAGCGCGCCGTAGCACGAGCGGACCCAGTCCAGGCCTTTGGGCGTGCGCAGCTTCTGCGTTGCCATGTGCTCGAAGAAGTCTTGGAACGACTCATGCACGTCGGCGTGGTTGCCGAGCACGGATGCGCGGACTGCTTTCGTCCCCTGGTCGTCGATGACAAGGCCATGTGTGCCGCCGGCAGCAAACCGATGTTCTATGGCATGTCGGTCGTCTCGGGCGAGGTCACGGCCAAGGTGATGCCCCTGCAGGCGGGCGGGTTGGCCATCTTGCAGGTCACGCCTTACCCTTGGGGCGAAGTGGAGGCCGCGGCGCGCGACCATCGCCGCTCAGCGGAACAAGCACAGGTGCCGGTGGGCTACGGCAGCTTCGAGGGCTCCCTGAACGCTCTGGTGATGATCGGGCGCACCGGTCGCGACCTGACGCGCGTGCGCCTGCATGCGACGCTGCGCGCGCTCAAGCTGCGCTTGGCCGGCATGGACATCGATTTCTCGACCGGCAGCGCCACCGGTTCACACTTCATCGAAATGATGCGCGTCACACCCGAAGGCCGCTTCGTGCGCTGAACGGACCCAGGGGTACCGCGGCGGCCGGCCAGCCAGCGCTCGTGCCTCAATAGCGGCATGAGCCAACTGCGCGGAATGAACTGCGTCCACAGCTATCGGGACTTTCGGTGAAGGCCAACTCCTCCACGGTTCCCCTGGCTCAACCATCGGCTTTGATATGCCAAGAAAGAAACTGACCATGCGCCAACACAGCCGGACCTCTTCGGCATTGGCCGCCCTGGCTCATGCCTTGCGTTGCGTCATTCATCCGGATGACGTCGAGCGCGCAGGCGGTGTCTTTCTCGTCGGCGGGCATGTCGGCGCCTGCTCCTGCGAGCGCCTCGGGCCTTGAATCACGAAGGCGTCAGAACGCGCGAGATCCGAGATGCCGCCATCGGCGCTCGCCCGTTCAGAACCGTCTGCCTAGCGGACTCCTAGCCTTGCGGCATCCCGTCGCTGCCGCTGCCGCACAGCACCACGGCGATCTTCTCGTCGTCGCGCCGCGCGAAGCAACGATGGCTCACGGCCGCCAGCGCGGTGGCCGCGCCGAGTTCGATGGCCAGGCCCGCGTGCTGCCAGGCGGAGCGTGCAGCGTCCTCGATGACCTCTTCGTCGACCAGCACGATGTCGTCGACGTACTTCTCGATCAGCTCGAAGTTCAAGGGTTCGGTCGAGCGCGCCGCAAGGATGGGCACGCGCGTCTTCACGTTCTCCAGCTTCACGATGCGGCCTTCCTTGCGGCAGGTATGCAGCGTGGGGCATCCCGCGGCTTCGACGCCGATCACGCGGATCGACGGCTTGAGCAGCTTGGCCGCCTGCGCGATGCCCGCGAGCAGGCCGCCGCCGCCGATGGAGACAACCAGCGTCTCGACCTCGGGCCATTCGTCGATGATTTCGAGCGCCGTCGTGCCCTGGCCGATTACCACGTCCCGGTCGGCGTACGGGTGCAGCAGCGCCCCGCCGTGCTCGGCCACGTTGGCGCCGGCGGCGTCCCAGCTCTGGTCCCAGAAGTCGCCGTGCACCGTGAGCTTCGCGCCATGGCTTTCGATGCGCGCGCGCGTGATCGGCGTGCTGGTGTTCATCACGAACACGTTGGCCGGCAGGCCCAGTGTCTTGCCGACGTACGCCACTGCCGCGCCGAAGTTGCCGCCCGACGCAGTCGCCAGGCCCTGCTGGCGCACCTCATCGGACAGGTTCAGTACGCGATTGAAGGCGCCGCGCGCCTTGAACGAGCCGGTGACCTGGTGGCACTCGGCCTTGAAGCGTACCTGCGCTGCGCCGCCAGGCATCCAGGGGTGCGCGTTGACCAACGGTGTCTGCCGGATGTAGGGCTTCACGCGGGCATGCGCCGCGCGGTAGTCGTCGAGGGTGATGGGCTGCTGCATCGTGTTCATCTCGCTCATGCGGCTGCACCTTCCTCGTCTTCGACCAGCACACACAGGTTGTTGCCTTGCTTCACGATGCCGAAGGTGCGCTGCGAGTACACCGTGCCGCTCCTGGCGAAGCGCACTTCGCGCGGTGCGAGCGCGGGTTCGGTCAGCAGGTGCAGGTAGCCCGCCACCTCCCCGGCCTTCACGGTGTCGCCCAGCTCGTGCAGCGGCTCGAAGTAGCCGTCGCCGGGCGACAGCAGGTTGCCGCCGTTGGACACGATGTGCACGCGCCGGCTCGGCGGCGGCGCTTCAGGCAGCACACCAGGCACCACGCCCAGCCGGGCCAGCACGCGCGACAGGCACTCGCGCGTGCGCTTCACGCCCCTGGGCGATACGCTGCCGTTCTCGCCCATTTCCGCGGCGATGGCTGCCAGCCCGAGGTGCGCCGCCGCGCCGCAGCTGGTGCGCGGGTCGCCCATGTTGTCGGTGATGACGGTGAACTTGGCGCCGAACCAGCGCGCCATGTCCTCGGCACGCTCGCGCACTGCCGGCGCCAGCGCGGGCGTGACCACGACCTGGGCGCTCTCCTCGATGAAGAGAGAGCTGCCCCCCGCATGCAGGTCGACGTACGCGTCGCACTTCGAAAACAGCACGTCGTGGATGAACGCTGCGATCTGCTCCGTCGGCGTGCCGAAGGGGTTGCCCGGGAACACCCGCGCCAGGTTCTTGCTGTCGAGCGGGCTTACGCGCGAAGCCGCGCGCAATGCCGGCGCGTTGGCCGCGGGCATCAGGATCAGCCGGCCCTTCACCTGCGAGGCGTCGAGCGTGCGGATCAGCTCGTTGATGACGATCGGGCCTTCGTACTCGTCGCCGTGGATGGCCCCGGTGACCAGCACCGTCGGCCCGTCGCCATTGCCGATGACGGCCAGCGGCAGCGCCACGGCGCCCCATGCATCGTCATGCCCCGAATGCGGCAGCCACGCATGGCCGACCTGCTTGCCGGGCTTGGCCCAATCGATGTCCGTGAAAACGGTGGATGGACGCGCCTGGCTCACTTCACTTCTTTCTGCTCGTCCTTGAACCACTTCAGGCGCAGCGCGGCGAGGCTGCCGTCGGTGGACTTGGCGTCGATGATCTTGTTCATCTCGGCCAGCAACGCGGTCTCGCCGGGCTGCACGGCCATGTAGGCGGGGCTGATGCGGATCAGCGACTTCATCTCGATGCCCTTGGCCGGATTCTCGTCGGCCACCTTCTGCGCGATGAAGTTGTTCTCGGCGAACAGCGGCGCCTGGCCCGACAGGAAGGCCGAGATGGTCGAGGCGGTGTCTTCCAGGCGGATCAGCTTGGCGCCGGGTGCGAGCTCGCTCAGCGACAGGTCGGGCGTGGAGCCCTTGGGCACCGCCACCGTCTGGCCCGCGAGGTCGGCCACCTTGGCGAACTTCGGCGTGCCCTTGCCGCCATACACGCCGAGGTACACCGCCGCGTACGGCTTCGAGAAGGCGACCTGCTTGGCGCGCTCGGGCGAGCTGCCCAGCGCGGCGATCACCACGTCGACCTTGTTCGACAACAGGTAGGGAATGCGGTTGGCGCCCGTCACCTGCTGCAGCTCGAGCTTCACGCCCATGGCCTTGGCCACGTTCTCGGCCAGCTCCACGTCGAGGCCCGTGGGCTTGCCCGCGCCGTCGGTGAAGCCCCAGGGCGCGGCGTCGATGGTGGTGGCGATGCGGATCGTGCCCTTGGCCTTGATGTCCGCGAGCTTGTCGGCGTGCGCGAGCAGGGGTGCTGCGCAGACCAGCGCGGCGGCGAACAGGGATTTCATTCTGAACATGGAAGCTCCTAGAGACAAAGGGACGACGAAGAGAATCAAGAAAAGATCAGACGACGGACTGGACGAACTGCTGGAACTCGGGGGTCTGCGGGCTGCCGAACATCTGCTGCGGCGTGCCCCGCTCCCAGATGCGACCCTGGTTCATGAAGAGCACCTCGGAAGCCACGCGGCGCGCGAAGGCCATCTCGTGCGTGACGACCATCATGGTCATGCCGTCGCGCGCCAGGTCTTCCATCACGCGCAGCACTTCGCCGACCAGTTCGGGGTCGAGCGCCGAGGTGGCCTCGTCGAACAGCATCAGTTGCGGCGACATCGCCAGCGCCCGCGCGATGGCCACGCGCTGCTGCTGGCCACCCGACAGCTGCGAAGGCATGGCGTCGAGCTTGTGGCCCAGGCCCACGCGCTCCAGCATCTGCCTGGCGAGTTCGCGCGCCTCGCCCTTGGCGATCTTCTTCGTCAACACGGGTGCCAGCGTCACGTTGGCCGCGGCCGACAGGTGCGGAAAGAGATTGAAGCTCTGGAACACCATGCCCACGCGGCGGCGCAATAGCGCGAGGTCGGTGCCGGACGACTGCACATCGACACCGTCGACCACGATGCGGCCCGCGCCGATGGTCTCCAGCCCGTTCACGCAGCGCAGCAGCGTGCTCTTGCCCGAGCCGCTGCGCCCGACGAGCGCCACGATGTCGCCCTTGGCGACCTCGGTGGACACGCCGCGCAGCACGTGGTTGTCGCCGAAGTGCTTTTCGACCGAATCAATGAGCACGAGCGGCATTCATGCGTCCTTCCAGGTTGAGTGCCAGACGAGCCAGCGGATAGCAGATGGCGAAATAGCACAGGGCCACGCCGCAGAAGACGGGCAGGTGCGCCAGTGTCGAGCCCGCCACGATCTGGCCCGAACGCGTGAGCTCGACCAGCCCGACGAGCGCCGCGAGCGAGGTGTTCTTGATGAGCTGCACCAGATAGCTCACCGTGGGCCCCAGCGCCACGCGAAAGGCCTGGGGCCACACCACGTGCCGCATGACATGCCAACGGCGCAGGCCGACGCAAGAGGCTGCCTCCCACTGGCCCTTGGGCACCGACTCGATCGCGCCGCGCCAGATTTCGCCAAGGAAGGCCCCCGCCGACAGCGAAAACGCGGCGGCCGCGGCCGTGAAGGCCTTGATCTCGATGCCCAGCAGCATCGGCACGCCGAAGTACAGCAGGAACAGTACGCCCAGCAATGGTGTGCCCTGCACCAGCTCGACATAGATGCGCGCCAGCACGCGCAGCCACGGCAGGCGCGAGGTGCGCGCCACCGCCACGCCGAGCGCGATGACGCTGCCGATGACGAAGGCCGTCAGCGCGAGCGCCGCGGTCCAGCGGATGGCGCCGAGGATGAGCCAGAGGTCGGCAATGGACAATCCGCGCATCTCAGCGCTCCTTGCCGAACAGGCGGCGCTGCACGAAGCCCAGCAGCACGCGCAACGCCTGCACCGCGACGAAGTACATCGCGCAGATCACGACGTAGACCTCGAAGCTGCGGAAGGTGCGCGAGTCGATGAAGCTGCCGGCATGGAAGATGTCTTCCACGCCGATCTGCGAGATGAGGCTGGTGCCGATCAACGTGAGCACCATCTGGCTCGCCAGCGACGGAAACACGTTGCGCAGCGCCGGCACGAACAGCACGTGCACCAGCACCTGGCGCGGCCGCAGCCCGAGCGCGGCGCCGGCTTCGGAAAGGCCGCGCGGCACCGACATCAGCCCCGAGCGGAACACCTCGACCATGTACGCGCCGCAGTACAGCGCCAGCGAGATGACGCCCGCCACCGGCGCTTCCAGGCGAATGCCCAGGTTGGGCAGGCCGAAGTAGATGAGAAAGAGCTGTACCAGCGCTGGCGTGTTGCGGAAGAACTCCACGTACACCCGCGTCGCGCCGCGCAGCGGCTTGTTGCCGTAGACCAGCGCCAGCGAGCCCGCCACGCCGATGGCCATGCCCAGCACGATGCTCGAGGCGGCGTAGCCCAGCGTGTGCAGCAGGCCTTCCACCAACTGCCCGGTGTAGGGGGCGAGTGCCTCGAACTGGAACTGGTAGGCCATGGCTCAGTCCACTTCGAGGATGGCCTCGACCTCGACGGTCTGGTGGCCCGGCAGCGAGCCCGCGCCGATGGCCGAGCGGGCGCCCCGCCCCACTTCGTCGCCGAACACTTCGACGAACAGGTCCGAGCAGCCGTTGATGACCTTCGGGTGGTGCGCGAAGCCGGGCGCGGCATTCACGAAGGCCAGCAGCTTCACCACGCTGCGCACGCGCTTCAGGTCGCCCAGCGCGGCCTTGGCCACGGCCAGCAGGTTCAGTCCGGTCAGGCGTGCGTGGGCGTAGGCCGCCTCGATGCTCACTTCCTCGCCGACACGGCCCACGTGCAGGTGCCCGTCGGCTTCGAGCGGCCCCTGTCCCGAGAGATACAGCAAGGGACCGGAGCGGCGCCAGGCCACGAAGTTGGCGACGGGCGCCGGGGCCGGCGGGAGCTTCAGGCCGAGCGCGGCGAGCCGCTCTTCGGGACCGAGGCCCGTGGCGGACGGTGCCGTGTTGGAATCCAGGGTCATTGAGAACACATCACCGTGGCACCGCGGGGGCGGCGCCCGGTCAACCTTTCGACGAAAATCAACGGATTCGGAAGAATTGGTCAACCAATCCACAACCACGCAGATCAGGCTTGTGTGACTGCGTAATGAATTCATTCTAAGATTGTTAATTGAGATTGGTCAACCATTTTGGCGAGCTATCCAACCATGAATGCAAAGCCCGTGCCGCAGCCGCTCCAGCCGCTGATCGAAGTCACGGATCTCTCGGGCCGGATCGCCGCGCAGGACAAGGCGACTGCCTCGAAGGTCTACCGCGCCATCCTCCAGTCGATCCGCGACGGTGTGCTCAAGCCCGGCGACAAGCTGCCCAACGAGCGCGACCTGTCGGAGCAGTTCAAGACCTCGCGCAGCACCGTGCGTCACGCGCTGGCCATGATGAGCGCGCAGGGCCTGCTGGAGCGCAAGGTCGGCAGCGGCACCTTCCTGGCCGAAGGGCTGATGCAGCTGCTGAGCGAGTCCGACCTGCCGGTGGCCGCGCACCACCGCGACGTGCCGACCTATACCGAGATCCTCGAAGGCCGGCTGCTGTTCGAGCCGGCCATGATGGCGCTGTCGGCCCAGCGCGCCGACGCCGAAGACTTCGCGCTCATGCGCCACCACCTCGCCGTGGTGCGCGATGCCGACCAGTGGCTGCAGTTCAAGGAAGGCATCTACGGCGTGCACCAGGCGATCTTCCGAGCCACGCGCAACCGCTTCCTGATGCAGGTGTTCGACGCCGTGGTGGCCGACCGGCGCGCGGTGCAGTACGACGGGCGCTCCAACCTCAACGGCCCGGTGGGCGCCGTGGTGCGCGAGCAGACGCTGCGCGAGCTCACGGCCATCGTCGATGCGCTGCAGGCGCGCGACGCCAAGGCCGCGACCAGCCTGGCCGACGCGTACTTCACGCGCATCCTGGCGTCGCTGAACGTTTACGGATAGGCCCGCAGCACGCGATGGTCGAGCATTGCCTGCCTGGATGTGCCGGTGCCGTGTTTCTTTGGCGGCCAGGCGCGATCCTGGAACTCGGCTCTTTGATCTAGCAAGTCGACAGCTCCAGGATTTTTCGCACGGCTTCCTCTACGGTAAGTTCAGCCGTGTCGATTCTGACGTCGGGCGATTGCGGCGTCTCGTAGGGGGCGTCCCAGCCAGTCAGCTGGGTCAGCTGGCCCTGCCGGGCGCGCGCGTACAGCCCCTTGGGATCGCGCGCGACACAGGTCGCCAGACCGGTGCTCACATGCACTTCAAAGAATTGGCGTGGCCGGAACAATGCACGCACCAGAGCCCGATCTTTCGAGTATGGAGAAATGGCCGTGACAATCGCGATCAATCCGGCGTCGACGATACTGTGCGCGAGGTGGCCGAGGCGTCGTACGTTTTCGCTGCGGTCCGCCTGGCTGAATTTCAAATCGGCATTCAATCCTTGCCGCGCGACGTCAGCATCGACGACGTAGGCATTCTTCCCGCTTTGCCAAAGGTGCAGTTCCAGCGCGCCGGCAAGGGTGCTCTTGCCCGCTCCAGACAGCCCCGTCAGCCAAAAGCATGCGGGGCTTTGCTTCAGACGCGCCGCGCGGTCCTCGGGCCCAATCGCTCGGGACGACGGAACAGTGTCGATTGCATCGATGAGCATGGTGGTATTCCTTTTGCTGTTTCAGGTCATAGGTGGCCGGCACGGCAAGCAGGCATAGACACGCCTTGCGCGCCGTCACCGTGCATCAACTGGATTGCGCAGTTCAAAACTTGTCAGAGCCGATTGAATCGATGCATACCATTTCGGAATTTGCGAGATTTGCGTACTGGAGCGCAGACAGTTTTCACGCGCCGTTCTGGCCATCTCCGCGAAATCGCCATAGTGGACCGCAAGGCGATGCATCATCTCCGCCGCTTTGACCTCGATGCTTGGCTCGTCGAGGACAACGCCATTCAGTCCATCGACGATTTGCGCTCTCAGGCCAAAGGCGGACGACACCACGACCGGTTTTCCTCGGAACAGGGCCTCTGTTGTCGTCAACCCGAAGCCCTCTTCACGAGAGAGCTGAAATACGCCGTGCGCGCTCTGCTGTAGCCGGCCGACAATTTCGGCATTTGCGTCGTTGTCTTTCATCGAGATGCAGGCCAGATACACGCGCAGGCGCACCTGCTTGGGCAACTGGGAGCACAGGCCCGCGCATTTCTCAAAATACGCCCGTCCCTCGGGATCGTCGGCCACTGCCATGGGATCCGGTCCGGCGATCACCAGGCGCATATCGGATGCCTCGTCGAACGCCGCGCCCATAAAGCGTTCGAAGGCGGCAATGATCCTGTCGATACCTTTCAGTCCATCCCACCTGGATACGTGAAGGAAATACCGCAAGCCCAGAATTTCCCGAAGTGTCGGGCCGGACCCTGATTCGCAGTTGCTGAACGAGACCAGATCTTCCAGCGCCCGGTCCGGCGGCCCCGCATGGCTGCGGTTCTTGCTCGAGAACGGGCTGATCGATGGCTGGATGATGTCTATGGGGTGGCTTGTGTCGAAGGCATATCCCTTGTTGCTCAGGACAATGCGCTGAAATGGATGGAGGTGTTTCCCTAGAAGTCTCCATATGTTGTCGACCGTGGAGCTCTGTCCCGGGTAGCCGATGTGGCATCGCCAGATGGCTGGGTGCGCGTGGGAGTTCAGGAACTGTGACGCGGCGCAAAGTGGCTGAGGATCATGAACAACCAGAAAATCGTCGGGCCGGATGATTCTCTCCAGCTCCTTGGCACCTTGCTTCGATTCCGCAAGGTAGTACGGCAGCAGCTCATCCAGGCCCGCCGCGGCGGCGTTGTGAAGGGAATTGTGAATGCCCTTGGTGAATTGGAAAAACTGCTCTTCCTTCGGTTTGAAAATGAGCCAGCGCGCATCAAGGCCAAGCTCTCGAAGGATGCATATGTGGTGAGGAAGCATTTCGGCCACCCCGCCACCGAATGCGGTGGAATTTATGTGCCAAAGACAACGGCCGCCAATCTTGGCTCGAATTTCTCTGGATGAACGAAACAACTCAATGAGAAGTTCCTGGTAATCCTCTTGCTCCGCTACGTAATGTTCAAGTACCGAACCCTCTATCAGCACCTCATCAAATAGCGGTGTGCGGCCTTGTGTTGATACCTTCATCGGGTGGCCTTTATTTGATCTGGCTGGCACGTTCAGCGTGGCTGCTTAGAAGGGAGATCTTGCGAAAATTCTCTATCCAGCCTTTGATGCCACGATGGCCTCTGGCATGGAGGCCGACACCGATGCAGTCGCATCCCGCAGCGATGGCCGCTTCAATTCCGGTTGGGGAGTCCTCAAAAACCAGGCATCTTCGGGCAGAGATGCCCAGCATGCGCAACAGCATTTCATAGGGCTGTGGATGCGGTTTTCCCTGACTCACGTCCTCGGCCGCAATCATGATTCTTGGGCGAGAGATTCCGGCCGTCGCGAGGCGGGCAAACGCAGAAGCCCTGGCCGAAGAGGTCACGATGGATTTCCGCGCGTCAGGGATGGAGCCGTAGAACTCCGCGGCGCCCTGGACTGGTTGCAACAGTCCCATCGCCTGGATCTCAAAATTCGCAATACGGGCTGCTTCGCGTTCCGGCGAGAGGTCGCACGCAACCGATGCCACCAAGTCGACATCCCGGCGGGAGGCCGACATCCGAATCACGTGATCCGGACACATCTGTTCTTCCCGCGCCCAGCGGCGGAGTGCGCTTTCGATCACCGCCTCCGAATCCACAAGGACGCCGTCCAGATCAAAGGCCACGTGATCGTAGTCTTCGATCCGAATTTCGGTCGTGGCTTCTTCCGGGGGATCTCCCAGCCATTGGGCGAGCCGGCGATGGTTCCTTGTTGTTTGATCCTTCACGGCCCTATTCCTGTGCAACCCAGTGATGCTTGCTGGAGAGACATGCTTTTTCTGTCGCACGGAACGCCTCGGCGCAGTACTCGGCCACGGACGCGTCAGTGACCTTGACCGCCATGTCCTCGTCTCTGCGGTAGTCTGCGAGCGTTCGCTCAAGTGCCGGCCGCAAAGCTTCGAAGAACGCCGCATGCATTGACACGTTGCTCATGTACTTTGCCGGGTAGCCGGTGTAGATACCGTGCTGCAGGCATCGCTGAGCGAAGGCCTTTCCATGCCTTTTCGTGGGCAGGACGATGTCGAACATGGTGTCGTTGCCGAGAACGCGCACCGGTATTTCGCTGCGCTCGAACGCGGTCTGGAACAGACTCTTGAGCGTTGAGCCGATCTCGGCGAGCCGGGCCACAATCGCGGCTTCTTCAAAGATTTCCTGTGTCAGGTTGCCAGCCACAAAAGCCCGGTTCTCGCGCAGGTAGGTGTTGCCGAGATAAGCCGTGTCGGCTCCCGCCATGGCGTCCACGGTGCCAACCACCGCGGAAAGGCCGACACCTTGTGCGATCCCCTTGGCCAACGTGATGAGGTCGGCTTTCACACCGTGTTTCCGGCAGTAGCCGCCCTTGGCGTAGCGAAGTCCGCACAGGACCTCATCGACGATCAGCAATGCGCCGTGCAGCCTTGCCAGCCTGGAGATTTCCTGAAGCAATTCAGAGGGAAAGACCGAGGGCTCGGGCGTGAAGAAAATGCCGGCGACTTTTCCTTCGTTATCGGCCAGTTGCTGTTCCAGGATATCGAGGTCATATTGAAAATCATGGATGTGCGGATCCTTGGCCGGCGAATTGGCCGACCAGGGATGCTGCTGAAAGATGTCGTGCCATCCATGGAAGCCGGCCGTCAGGATGACTGGCCGGCCTGTTCGGTGCCGGGCGACCCGAACTGCCGCTTCCGTTGCACAAGATCCGGTCCTCAGAAAGAACACCCTGGGGGTGGCCGGGAACATCACCGAGATTTTCCGGGCCAGCATCTGGCGCTGCTGGGTCACCGGCGACGGCAAAACGTCGGCTTCCCGCTCCGTCAAGTGCGCCAGTCTGGCCTTGAATACGGGGTCATTGCTGCCGAACGGTGATGCCCCGCTGCAGGAGGTCATGTCCATGTAGGTCTTGCCGTTGACGTCCTGCGCCATTGCGCCGATGGCGGAGCGGAACACGATGGATGAACGAGCTTCACGTTCCCATTCGGCCAAATGTCCGTTGGCTTCAAGATCGAGCATTCAGGTTTCCCTTCTATCGAGTGACATGGCCATTCGCCTCGCATTGGCCATGATGGTGTGAGTCGGATTGCTGTTCCCTGCGAAATTCATGACGGAGCCATCCATGACATGGATGTTTGTGAATCCATGGATCCGTCCGCAGCTGTCTACGACCGAGGTCCCGGGGTCGCTCCCGGCGCGCATCGTGCCGTGCAGGTGGGAGCTGCCTTTTGAATGGGCAAAAGGCTCTCGCTCTATTCGGCCCGCGCCGAGGTGACGCAGAATTTCATCCGCGCGGTCGGCGAGAAAACCTATTCGCGCGCAATCGTTCTGCGAATTTGCGTATTCGAAACGGATGCGAGGGATGCCGTCAGGGTCAACGGCCTCGTCAAGCACGACGCGGTTGTGTGACCATGGTTCTTCTCCGGCGATGTAGTGCAGGCGCACAAGACCGGCGTTCCCATGCGGCGAGGGGAAATTCGCCTCGTAGATGAGTCCGCCGAATCCGCATGGCACATCGACATGCTCGTAGAATTCGTCCGTGTACACGGTCGCATGCGTTCCCCAGTGCGGGGCCAAGGCAGCGGCGTCGCAACCGGCAGACTCCATATGGCCGACCGAGTAGCCGCTGATCTTGAATGAGAGACCCCGTCCGACAAGGTCGGATCCGTTGCCGATGCCCTTGGGCGCATACGCGCTCTTCGATCGAAGCATCAATGCGGCTGTCTGTACGGCGTTCGCGCAGACGATCACTTTGCCGACCGGGATGCGGATCAGTTCCGATGAGAGCGGCACATAGCACTCAAGGGCTTCCGCCGTGGCGTCGTTGCGCAGCGCGATCCGATTGACAAAACAGCCATACAGAACCGAGATCGTTCCAGGCAAGGCGGAGTCGTCGAGAATGTTCCTGGCCAGCACGGATGCCTTCGCCTCCGTGGGGCACGCCAGTTCATCGCAAGCCGAACACACGATACATCCCTTGCTGGTCCCGGGCGGCCGGATTGCCAGTGGAATGCGCTTCGGTCTTATTCCGAGCGCCCGCATCGCATTGGATAGCAGGAGTCCGCGAGAGCTGGCCGGATACGATGGAAATCCGTTCGACCCACTGACCTCCAGAAGATGCTCGATCTCCGCGTAGAAGGGTTCGAGGTCCTGCAGGGTGATGGGCCAGTCAACCTCCATGTCAGTCGCAAGATATCGGGAGGCCGACAGATCTGCTTGCCGGTACCTCAATGTGATCGCGTTGTAGAACTGCATTCCGCCGCCGACACCGCACGCAGTCCATGGATTGCCGTCGGCGGGGCCGTCTGAAGAAGTGAATGCCCGGCTGTAGGCTGCTTGATGAGGGCCGTACATGGCGCCCGGGGAAACCAGGCCTCCATATTCCAGGACCGCCACGCGATGGCCTCTTTCCGCAAGCGTTCGTGCGGCGATCGATCCAGACGGCCCCGAGCCGACGACGATCGCGTCGAAGTCCGTGTAGTCACAGGAGGCAGCCGAAATATGTCTGATGGTCGTCACAGACAATGATCCTCCCCTCTGGGTCTGGGTGTGGCGGCCCAGCAGCCGGTGCTCGCTACGGCGGCCAGGAGCTGCTTCGCACGGGACACGTAGTGGGAAACCGCAATGGCCGCCGGGCCGGTGGCGGGGTGGCGGTAGTCGACGAAAAGGCCCTCGTGCATTCGCGAGATCCAAAGGCACACCTCGTCCGGATCGGTGCAGCGGCTACGCAGGGCGATGGCTCGCCAGCGGTTCCAGTCGTGCGCGCCGAGGGTACGGCGAAAGTCCATGTACGAGATCATGAAAGGATCGCGCAGGGGGCGGCCCAGAAGCTGCGCCACCCGCAGCATCGGTATGCGGGCCAACTCCTTGGCCCCGTCGAAGCCGCAGAACGCGGAACGCACCGCCTCGGCAAAGGAATCGGTTGCGCCCAGGGGAAAGGCGACCGGGGCCATTCCCACATACCAGCCGATGGACGATTGCCAGGCGCTGGGCTGGGTATCGATGGGGACCATGGTGCGAAATTCGTCCGAGCCGGTGATTTCATGGCTGGCCTTCGCGAAGCAGGCGAGCAGCCCGGATGCGAAGCCGCCTCCGGCCGCGCGGCAGACTTCAGCGAAGTCGCGCGTGGCGGATGCGTCGAGAAACTGGCTGCGTCCGCCCGTCTGGGCGCCGGAGCTGTTGCTCGCGTCGCTGACCGGTACAGGAAACTCCGGCAGGCGACCGCCCCCCTTGGCAAGGAATTGTCGCCATCGGACGATGAATTCGTGCTCGGTGGTCAGTGCATCGGCGGCGGTCCGTTCGGCCTCCGCGAAATCAAGATAGCTGGCCGTGGGGGGAAGAGGGGGCGGGGCAGGCTTGCCATCGCGAAGGGCGAGTGCTGCGGCATACAGGGTCTGGAGCTCATAGACGGTCTGGCAAACCGAGTAACCATCCATCAGGCTGTGATCGGCTGCGAGACAGATCGTGGTCGCGTGCGGGCTGCTGATGGTGGTACAGACGTATCCAGGCCAGGTGAGGGGCCCGGCCTCGCTGTCGAACAACGCCTCCAGATGCCGCGCCAGTTTCCGGCCGTCGGCAAAATCTGCCACCGTACTGCATCGAATGCTTACGGCACCGGCCGGCAGTGTCATGCGCTGCAGGCCGTTCTCCGGAGCGGAGCTGGACGAAGGAGCAAGGTGACTGCGCAGGGTTTCGTGGCGATTTGCCCAATCACGCAGGGCCGCGGCGAAGGCGTTCGCATCGAGTTCGCCGGGCAGGTCGAAGGCGCAACCCAGCCAGGACGGCGGCAGGGGGCCTCCACCGGCCGCCTCGACTGCGCATGCAATGAGTGCTTCCTGGACGTGGGACGCCCGCCGCCGATCGGCCACCCATGCAGCCGTGGACCCGTCCTGGACGTGGGCTCGCCAGACGGTGAGGCGGCCCGCAGACAGGCTGAGCGACGGCATGTCAGTGAACTTCATGATGGGGCATGTCTTATCTGTGAGGAATGGAAAAGGTTGGCGCGGAAGCCGGTGCGGCTTGCGCTTGCGCGAGCTGCGGTGTGCGCACTGCCCACAGGTCGGACGCATAGATCCAGGCGGTGGCTGCCGCGATCGGGGCGCCGCTGAGCAGCAGCGTTGTCCGGGCATCCAGCCACATTCCACAGGCACCACCCAGCAGGGCACCCAGCGAGGCGAGTCCCCAGACGACTGTGCGGATGCTCGCGTTCACCCGCCCGTGCAGTGCAGGCGGCGTCAGTGCGTAGCGGATCGGTACCTGATGGACGTTGTAGACCTGCTGGCCGGCCCACAGCAGGAGTTGCGACAGCCCTGCGGCCAGCCATCCCGACTCCCGAAGCACCGGTGTGAGCACCGCGCCGGCGGCGCTGGCGAGGAGGGCCGCGACCAGCACGCGGCCCAGACCCAGCGCCCGTGCAAGCGGACGGGCGAGCAACGAGCCTGCGACAGCTCCGAGTGCAGCGATGCCCGTGACTGTCCCGATCTCGGCGGCAGTCAGTCTCAGCGCTTCGGTCAGGTACACCAGGAAGACCGCGGAGTAGGCGCTGTAGCAAAAGACGAGCGTGCCGGTGGCCAGAGTGACCGCGCGCAGTCGAGGCGTATGCAGCACGAACAACGCGCCCTCGGCCGCCTCCGAGCAGACTCGGCCGATGATGCTGCCGCCCCGCACGACGCCCTGGTGGTCATTGCGGCCCCCTGTGGCCGGCGAGGCTCCGTCGGGCCTCATTGCCACGCATGGGAGCAGCGCCGTCACCAGCAGGAACGACGCTGCGTCCGCGAGTATCGCCATGGGCGCGGAAACGGTGGCGATCAGCCAGCCTGCGAGCGGCAGGCCAAGCACCACTGCCGCTGACTGTCCCAACTCCAGCCTGCTCTGTGCCTGTACAAGCTGAGGATGCCGCGCGACGGTCGGCACGCAAGCCAGGAAGGCCACATCGGCGATCACCGTGGCCGCACCCACAAGAATGGCGACGATGTACAGGTGGAGCATGCTGACGTGTCCGTGCAGAGAAGCGGCCAACGGCACGGTGGCCAGCGCGAGCGCCATCGCGGTGTTCGCCGTCATCAGAAGCATCCGGTGCGAGAACCGGTCGACGAGGACTCCGGCAGGCAGACCCAGCACAAGGTAAGGAACCCGCCCGCAGGCGAGCAATACCCCAGTCTCGAACGGCCCCGCGCCGTGTAGTTGGATCGCGGTCAGAGGAAGGGCCAGGAGCGTCACCTGGGAGCCCAGGAAGGAGACCACCTGGCCTGTGAGTAGCAGGTAGAAGCTGCGGGACAGTCGAAGCGCTTCGTGCGTCTGCCGGCTCATCTCGTGTTCTCGGCATGCAATGTCGACAGGCCGTAGCCGAGGCGCTCCAGTTCCTTTCCCGCGATCCGCTCGAATGCCCTGATCTCCTCGGACGTGAGATCCTGCAGATACCGGCCGTTGCGCCCCGTGTACAGGGGCTTGCCGGCGGCTTCCGCTGCGGGATGGCCCCAGGGTTTGTCGAACAGCGCGTGCTTTTGCTCTGCGTGGTGCAGGACGGCCTCGTTCCATGGCAGTCCGAGATAGTCCAGCATCCGCTCGATGGTCCGGCGGGGCTCGGTGACCAGATCCTCGTACCGCACTTCCAGATAGCGACCGCAAGGCGCAGCTTGGCGGGGCCGGGTGAGGACCTCCAGCCAGCCGCGCGCGGCCTGCTCGACAGTCCGATAGCCCCAGTCGGGGACGGTCTTGATATGGGACGCAGCCAGGTCGCGGCCGTCGCGGATGATGTGGACGAAATGGGCTTGCGGCCAGATTGCGGCATACGTGCCAATGTCCTGAATCCTCCGCTGAAGCTTCAGGCCCCATCGTCTGGCCCCCGTCTGTTGACGTCGGAATTCGCCGATGGAATCGACGAGCAGGCAGCGATCCTCCAGGACGGACAGATCGGTGCCCCGTTCTGCCATCAGGCGGGTCACCAGGTTCCGTATGTCGTCACGGCAGAGACCGAATCGCTCGCACTGCACTACGAAGTGAGCACCGTCGAACCACTCGGGGGGCACGCTGTCCTTCGTCGCATCGGCGAGACGCGAGGCGTGCAGGTCCATCAGGTCGCACGCCGCGAGGATGTGCGGGCCGAGGTCGACGGGTTCGGTGAAATCGATCTCCGGACCCACGACCAGATCGGGGTGCGAGTCGAGCAGGATGCTGAGCAGCGTGGTGCCGGAGCGATTCTCGCCGCCGAGCAGAACAGGGCTGGAGGGAAGAGCAGGTGAAGGGGAGCCGGTGGACTGGATGACGGTACTGGACATGGCATCTCCTGTGGGCAGTGGCAAGCGTTGCCAATACAAATCCGGCCAGCACCCCGTTGATGCCTGCACGTAGCAGATGGGCCGAAGCGGCTAACGTGAGCGGGGGCGCACAAAGTTGATCGGCAAGGCGATCGCGAAATGGGACGCTCTTTCTTCGGCAAGACCGAAGAAGCGACGCAGGTTTCCTCAGATTGCCTGCGCCATCAAGAGGAACTGCCGACCAATTTCTCATTTCGCGCTTGTCCATTGATTGGGGAATTCGCTTTCGAAAAAGCCTCGATGGCTGCTCGGGATCGGCAGTGCGAATACGTGGAACAACTAGGTCCTGCTGACCTTCTTGCTCCCTTTGCAGCATTGCCACTTCGGATGTGCCGGGCCGCAGCTCGCGGATGTTGTTTCTGGGGACAAGTTCCTCAATTGCATGAACACCGAATCTTTGCAAAGCATCCGAAAGATGGATTGCGGTTATTGGATCGAGAGAGTCGTTGTGGGGTAGCCTTAATCCAAGATTTCGGATTGAATAAATCGTACGGTGCCTTGTTGAAGCCGGTCCATCGACGGTTCGGATTCTTACGAATTGCTGTATTGCTGCCGGATCGCCGGCTGTATTGGTCGTCCGATGCCCTCGTGGAAAGGACCATCAGGATGCCATCTCAAATGAGCGAAGCAGAGGCAAGGAAAACGCGCGCTCGAACAGCCGTGCAGTGGCCTGAAGGCGCCCGCGCCCTGGCTGACGTGCCACCGAAAGACCTACACAGATCAAACCTACAGGTACGGTTGCTTCCCCAGGCCCCAAGCGAGGCAAGGAGAAGCGATGAAGATGTCGAGATTCGCCGAGAAACGGATTGCCTGCGCATTGCGGCCGGCCGAAAGTGGCATGCCGGTAGTGGATGTGTGTCGACAGATCGGCGTATCGGAGGCAACGTTCTATACGTGGAAGGAGTGCGCGGATTTCGGCGCGAGCGAACTGCGTAAGCTCAAGCAGCTCAAGGACGAGTCTGCAAGACTGAGCCTCATCGTGACCGGCTTGACGCTGGACAAGCAGATCCTGCAGGAGGTCGTCCGAAAAAAGCTCTGAAGGCTGCCAAGCGGCGCGAGTTGGCAGCCTGGATGCGGATGCACTTTCAGATCAGCGTGCACCGGTCATGTCGACCGTCGCTGCTGCAGCGCTCGATGTGGTGCACCGAGGGCGCGGCACGCGATCAGAGCGCCTTGCATCAGCGCATTCGAGGCATCGAGGATTTGGGCGACGCGCTGAAAGCCAGCTTCCGGCTTGAGTCCGGCTTCGTGGCCGACAGCGGAGCACTCCTTCTGATGCATCGCGATCCTGGAACCGCCATCCAACCTCCTCGGAATGCCAGATGGGGCACTCGCCGAGGTTGGTGTCGATGTTCGCAACCGGCATGAGGGTCCAAAGATCAGCTCCGCGGCCTGGCCAAATGACCATGGTGGGTAATCTTCGCACGACGGCACGGCTGCGCCTTGCGGGGCGGGGACCGATTGCGGCAGGTCAGGGCGCGTGCACGTTAGCGACCGCGCTTTCGAGGCCGCACACTCAGGCAGGCTGCGCCTGCATGGCTTCGAAGTCGCGCCAAGAGAAACGTGAAACACGCTTGGCAATCATCCACTGGCCGTTGCGGCGGATGTATTCGTCCTGGTAGATCACGCCATTGGTGTTCCTCGTCTTCTGGCCGTTGGCGTCTGAGATAAGAACGACCAATCCGTAGTAGGTGGCTGTGGCTGCGTCGCCGGAGATGGTCGGCGTCTGCTGGCCGTTGAAGTGGTAGAGGGTTTCGAAGTTCGCAATGAAACCGGTGAATACCTCGTGAATCTTCGCGCGCCCCTTCGTTGAGGCGAACAGCTCATCGCCAAAGTAGGTGTCCACGGTCGCGTCTTCCGTGAACAAGGTCATCTGCGTGGCAATGTCCTTCTTGTCGCCCAAGTAGGCAAAGGTGTCGATGAGATCTCTGAGCGCAGCACGGTCCTCAAGGGCTTGAATGCGTTGTTCCAGGGTGTTGGTGATCATGAACGGCGTTCTTCTGGTTGGAAATGGATGCCCCGCAGGGGCGAGGCGGTTAAGCGCAGGAACACTGGCCGTGTGGCTGTGGGTTCCCGCCGCAATTCGAAGGCGTGGTCGTCCCAGCTGTGATGGCTGCTGCTGGCGTTGAGCGTCGTGGTCATTGCTTCACAGTTGCTTGCGAGGTGGATGAAGAGGCTCCATGGACGGGCACCGGGCGCCGGACGATGCAGGCCAGCGCGACCCAGCAACGCCAGCCCGAGAGCGATCCGCCGAACTGGTGAGGGGCGTTGAACAGCCCAGAGGCCGAGTCCGTGTCCTCGCTAACCGCCAAACATAACCCAGTGGCTGTCGTAGCGCTGACCAAGCCGCGCCGCATTCCGAGCCGTGGCACTGCCCAGGGAAAGCAGCGCGAGCGGCGTCATTGCCGCCCGGCGGGCCGCGCCGTGGCTCAAGCCTACGCAACCCAGGCCGAGGTCGAGACTTCAAGGTTGCCTCTTTCAATTTTGCGCTCTTGCATGCATGTTTATCCTGCGGCCGGAATCCGATTCGTCATGCGCAAGCGCGTGACGGATGGCTTTTGCCTTACAGCCAATGTAGTGGTCGCATTCCGTCGCGACTAGATGGCAGGATCGGCAAACACTTGTGAGGTAATCTCATAAATTTGGAAGAGGCGCTACAACGGCCTGCTGGCCTTGTTCGCCGTGGCGCGCTCAGAGCTCCACGTGTTAAGGGGCGGACGGGAAATTGGACCGCCAGGGGAGTAATGCGAGAACTTGGGTCGTCGGCCCGCATAGCCCGCTGGCAAGTCGAGCTTCTGCTGGTATTCGTTGTACCAGCCCTTCAGAGAATTCTTTGTTGGATAACCCAGCTGACGGATAGTGGGTCTGACGCGTTTGCCAAGCTTGATGTAGAGCTCAACGGCTCGAATCCGATCTTCGTAGGAAGACACGAACTACCTCCTGGTAGTCCAAGTTTTCGTCCGCACCCCCACTGGCTCAGTTTCCGGTCGGCGCCAACAGCCGAAGATGCCCAGCCGGTCGGCATCGATCGGCAGCCTGTCAGTGATGGCTGGCAACAGCTCCGCCATCAGGTAGCTTTCCATGCGCCAATGTCTTGCCCAGGGCTCCTGCACGGCATCTAGGTAGAACCCGGCACCGACGCCAAAGTCCCAGTGGTCCCGGGCGCCTTGAATGCTCTCCGCCTCGGTGCACCGCGGGCTGGTGTCGGGCGCTCCCCAGTTCCGCAGCCAGGCGTTGTGCTCCACCCTTGGCTGGAAAGGTCTCTTCGGTGCAAGTCAGACCGGCCAGATAGAGCAGTGCCGGAACCTTCTCGAGCGCGCAGGCTTGCGGCAGGAAGACCGAGAAACGCATCGGCAGGCCGATGGCGCGTGACGCGTGCGCATAGAAGCGCTGAACGCCGCCATGGCAGACGTGCTCCGAGACGAGCGTGAAACTCATCGCTCAGTACAGCACCACGCCGCGGATCGACTCGCCGCGCTTCATCAGGTCGAAGCCCTTGTTGATGTCTTCCAGCGGCATGGTGTGCGTGATCAGGTCGTCGATGTTGATCTTGCCTTCCATGTACCAGTCGACGATCTTCGGCACGTCGGTACGACCGCGCGCACCACCGAAGGCCGAGCCTTCCCACTTGCGGCCCGTGACCAGCTGGAACGGCCGCGTGCTGATCTCCGCGCCCGCCTCGGCCACGCCGATGATGATGCTGCGGCCCCAGCCCTTGTGCGTGCACTCCAGCGCCTGGCGCATCACCTTGGTGTTGCCGATGCACTCGAAGCTGTAGTCGGCGCCGCCGTCGGTCAGCTGCACGATGGCGTCGACGACGTTCTCGGTGTTCTTCGGGTTGATGAAGTGCGTCATGCCGAACTTGCGGGCCATGGTCTCGCGCTCGGGGTTCAGGTCCACGCCGATGATCTTGTCGGCGCCCACCATCTTGGCGCCTTGAATGACGTTCAGGCCGATGCCGCCGAGGCCGAACACCACCACGTTCGCGCCGGCCTCCACCTTGGCCGTGAAGATCACCGCGCCGATGCCGGTGGTGACGCCGCAGCCGATGTAGCAGACCTTGTCGAAGGGGGCGTCCTCGCGGATCTTTGCGAGCGAGATTTCAGGGGCGACCGTGTAGTTGCTGAAGGTCGAGGTGCCCATGTAGTGAAAGATCGGCTTGCCGTCGAGGCTGAAGCGCGAGGTGGCATCGGGCATCAGGCCCTTGCCCTGCGTGCCGCGGATCAGCTGGCACAGGTTGGTCTTGCGGCTCAGGCAGAACTTGCATTGGCGGCATTCGGGCGTGTACAGCGGAATGACGTGGTCGCCCTTCTTGAGCGTGGTGACGCCGGGGCCGACGTCGACCACGATGCCCGCGCCTTCATGGCCGAGGATCGCCGGGAAGATGCCTTCGGGGTCGGCGCCCGAGAGGGTGTAGTAGTCGGTGTGGCAGATGCCGGTGGCCTTGATCTCGACCAGCACTTCGCCGAATTTCGGGCCTTCGAGGTCCACGGTTTCGATGGTGAGCGGGGCTGCGGATTTCCAGGCGACTGCGGCTTTGGTTTTCATGGGGTCAAGGTTCCTCGAGGTTCGATCGCCGGGACGTGCGGCGACGTACGTCCATTTCGTGGCGGCGGATGGTATGTCGCTGCATCGAACGGGTGCGCTCGGATTTCGATACGCAGCTGCTCGATGAGCAGGCGCCTGCAAGCTGCCTGCTTCATCGTGTCTGCCCGTGCGGCGCGTGGACCGCATGCGTGTCCGAAAAGTGCAACGCAAAAAAACGCGCAAGCGATTCCCGGGCGCACGTTGCCCCGGCATGGTGCAGGAGGCTGATCCCGCTGGAGACGCTATCTCGGGGTTTGGGCCTCACGCTCAGGGCCACCAAAACCATGCGAACGGTGCTTGAAAGAGCCTGTTTGATGCGGCTCGAGACGAAATTCTGTCTCGAAATCCGGACGCAACTTCTGGAGCGATCTACCCGTGTTTTTCCTCGTAAGCCCGGCCTCCGGAATGGCCGAATATCGAGACGTGGCGGCTCGAATGCACTCCTAGGATGACACCGTCGCATCGATTCACGTCACACGGTGGTCATGCGTTCCGTGCACCAGCCGCCCCACTTCGGGGCAACGATTGTTGAACTGAGGAAACCATGTCCGCCATTCTCGAGATTGATTCCGTCCGCCAGGAGTTTCCGGTCACCAAGCGGATGCTTTACCTGGACTCCGCGCACCAGACACCCATGGCGACCTGCGTGCGCCAGGCGCTTTCCGAATTTCTCGCGGAAGGCAACGAAATGGCCGGCCCGAAGCCGGTGTGGATGCGCCGCGTCGAGCGTGCCCGGGAGGATGTCGCGGCACTGCTGAACGCATCGCCCAGCGAGATCGCCTTCACGAAGAACACCTCCGAGGGTCTCAACATCGCCGCCAATGCCGTTCCGCTCGCAAGCGGAGACACGGTTCTGATGCTCGAGGGCGACCATCCGAACAATGCGTATGCCTGGCTCAACCTGAAGCGCAAGGGCGTGCAGGTGCGCTTCGTGAAGGTGGCGGACGACGAGGTCGCGACGGCGGAGACCTTCGAGCCCTTCATCGACGCCAGGACCAAGGTCATCTCGTTGTCGCACGTGACCTTCCATGCGGGCCAGCGGCACGACATCGCCGGCATCGGCCGGCTGTGCGCGCAAAAGGGCATCTACCTGGTCGTCGACGTGATGCAGTCAATTGGCGTGCTTCCGGTCGATGTCAGGGCGCTGGGCGTGTCCGTGCTGGCCGCCGGCTGTCACAAGGGTCTGCTCGTGCCGCAGGGTCTGGGCATCCTCTACGTGAAGGCCGGCCTTGATGAGCTGCAACCAGCGTACCTGGCGATGAGCAGCCTGGCGAATCCTCCCGAAGACTACATCGCGCGGCCTGACGATCTGGCGCCGCGCAAGGATGCCGGGCGCTTCGAGTTCGGCAACTACAACCTTCCCGATCTGCATGCCTTGTCCAGCTCGATCGACCTCATCCGCAAGACCGGTGTCGAACGCATCGAAGCGCATGTGCTCGAGCTGGGCGACCGCTTGATCGCACAGCTTGAAAGGCTTGGCGTGCGCCTCGTCGGTCCACGAGCCCGTGCCGGCCGTGCGCACATCTACGTGCTGGACCTGCCGGTCGCCGAGTGGCTGGACTACTTCACGCAGAACCAGGTTCGCGTATCGCCCGAGCGCGGCGGCATCCGCATCTCCTTCGGGCTCTTCAACACCTCCGAGGACGTCGACCAGGTCGTATCGCTGATCCAGCAGCGCCTGAGCCGCACCGCTCACCCGAGTGCGGCAACCCAGGTCGACTGATTGCCATCCGTTTTTTCTTATTGACCGCAGGAGAATCTTCATGAACCCGAAGTCGTCGTTTCTCACCATCGCAGCCGCATGCCTGCTGGCCGCGAGCATGTCCAGCTTCGCCCAGACCGGCGGAGATACGCTGCAGAAGATCAAGGAAACCGGAGCGATCACGCTCGGCTACCGCGAGTCGTCAGTGCCGTTTTCGTTCCTGGACAGCCAGCAGAAGCCCGTCGGCATCTCGATGGACCTGTGCGCGGCCATCGTGGACAAGGTGAAGCAGCAGCTGAACATGCCCAAGCTGGAAGTCAAGCAGGTGGCGGTCAACTCGTCGAACCGCATCCCGCTGGTCGTCAATGGCACGGTCGACATCGAGTGCGGCGGCACCGCGAACAACGCCGCGCGGCAGAAGCAGGTCGCCTTTTCCGTCGCCACCTTCGTCAGCCAGCCGCTCTGGCTGGTGCGCGTGGACTCCGGCGTGAAGAGTTCGGCGGACCTCAAGGGCAAGACCATCGTGGTCACGCAAGGCTCCAACGCCGTAGGCTTCGCACGCAAGTTCAACGAAGAGCAGAAGATGGCACTGATGACGATTGCGGCCAAGGACCATGGCGAGTCGATGCTCACGCTGGACAGCAACCGTGCCGTGGCCTGGCTCGAGGACGACATCCTGCTGGCGGGCGAGAAGGCGAACTCGCGCAACCCTGCGTCGTTTGCCCTCGTGCCCGGTGGCTTCGACAATATCTACTACGGCTTGATGCTGCGCAAGGACGATCCGGCGTTCAAGGCCCTCGTCGACGGCGTGATCGGCGGCCTCATGAAGAGCGGTGAGTACGACAAGCTCTACAGGAAGTGGTTCGAGTCGCCGATCCCGCCGCGCAACGTGAGCCTGGCCTTTCCCATGACAGAGAAGCTGAAGGAACGCGTCAAGGTCCCCAGCGACCGGATCGACTGAAGCAGCACCATCTGAAACTGACTGGAGCTCGATGTGTTCGACGTTCTTTTCGAGACAGTCCAGGACGGCGAGGAGCTGTACCTCGCCTGGTTGCTCAGTGGCCTGGCCTGGACGGTCGCCCTGGCGCTGGCGGGCTGGTGTGTTGCCTTCGTCCTGGGGGTGCTGGTCGGCTGTGGCCGGACATCTTCCAGTCGGGCGATCGCGCTGGCTGCGCGGCTCTACGTCGAGGTCTTCCGCAACATTCCCATCATCGTCCAGATGTTCCTCTGGTACTTCGTACTGCCGGAACTGCTGCCACCCGACCTCGGCAATGCGATGAAGAAGATGGTGCCGCCCTGGGGAGCTTTCTTCCCCGCATTGATTGCGCTTTCGCTCTACACCGGTGCTCGCGTGGCAGAGCAGGTCAAGGCGGGGATCGAAGCATTGCCCTACGGCCAGCGCTCGGCCGCCAGGGCCCTGGGCATGAGCGAACTGGAGCTGTATCGCACCATCCTGCTGCCGCAGGCGCTGCGCATCATCATGCCGACGCTGACCAGCGAGGTGATGGGCATCTTCAAGAACACGTCGGTGGCGCTGACCATCGGGCTTCTTGAGCTCACGGCCCAGGCCCGGCAGATCAACGAATTCACCTTCAAGACGTTCCAGGCCTTCGGCGCGGCAACCATCCTCTATCTGCTGCTTGCGCTCTCCGTCTACGCGGTCATGCATGGCCTGGAAAAGCGCCTTCGCACGCCCGGCACGGAGCCCACGATCACGAGACGCCGCTTCTTTCCGACGCGAAAGGAGGCGGCGAAGCCATGAACCACTTCGACTTTTCCGTGATCGCGCAGGCCTGGCCGTTCCTGCTCAACGGACTGGTGTTCTCCCTGCAGCTCACCGCGGTCGGCTTTGCCGGCGGCCTGGTGCTCGGCATCGGGCTCGCGCTTGTGAGGCACCTGGAAGTTCCGGTGGCGTCGCAGATCGCGAGCGCGTACATCACGCTGATCCGCTCGGTGCCCCTGATCATGGTGCTCTTCTGGTTCTTCTTCCTGATGCCGCTCGTGCTGATGTGGATGACCGGAGCTTCGCGACCGGTGCAGATCGGACCTGTGTGGACGGCCTTCGTGACGTTCACGCTGTTCGAAGCCGCCTACTACGCCGAGATCATCCGCGCGGGGTTCAAGTCGATGGCAAAGGGGCAGTACGGCGCATGCAAGGCGCTGGGGATGTCGACCTGGCAGAGCTACCGGCTGATCATCTTGCCGCAGGTGCTGCGTGTGGTCAGCCCGATCCTGCTCACGCAGACGATCATCCTGTTCCAGGACACGTCGCTGGTCTACGTGCTGTCGGTCACCGATCTGCTGGGAGCCGCCTCGAAGATCGCCCAGCGTGACGGTCGCCTGGTCGAGATGTACCTGGCGGTCGCCGTGATCTACATGGTGCTTTCCTCGCTGACATCACAGCTCGTGGCCATCCTGAAGAATCGCTATGCAGTCCCGGGCCGCAGATAGACACCGGAATAATGCGGCCATGAGCACCGTGACCAAGAAGGCGAAGAAAACTTCGACGGCCGTTGTGGGGACGCCTGTCGAGCGGCTGTTCGCGGTCCTCAACCTGGCGGCGAAGATGGGCATGATCTCCGCCGCCGACATCGTCTATCTCCTCGACCTGCCCCGGCCGACGGCACATCGCATGATCGCCACGCTGGAGGAGCTGCAGTTTCTCCAGAAGATGCCGGTCAAGGGTAAATACGCCGTCGCGCCCAAGCTGGTCGGACTGGCGACGTCGATCCTGAGCTCCACCATCGTCTACGCGCCGATACAGGCGCTGTTGACGGCTGTTGCGCAGAAGACCGGGGAGACCTGCGGTCTGGCGTTGATGTCCTCCGGCGAGGTCGAGTACATCGCGAGCGTCATGGGGCAGTCTCCGCTTACGCTCCAGTTCCAGGCCGGGCAGAAGGCACCGTTGCACTGCACGTCCAGCGGACAGGTCTTCCTGGCAGCGCTGCCGCCGGACGAACTCGCCAAGTTCATGGCCTCCGGCCCCTGGGAGCCGCTGACACCCAAGACCGTCACCGAGCCCAGGGTGCTTCTCGAGCGTCTTCGGAAAGTGAAGAACCAGGGCTATGCGGCCAACGAGTCCGAGTACATCGTCGGGGTCGTCGGTGCCGCGGTGGCCATACAGAACACAGAGGGCCAGGTCGTGGCGGCGCTCACGATTTCTGCGCCGAAGAGCAGGCGCACACTGGAGGAGGTCGTGGCAATGGTGCCGACACTGACGACGTACGCGGATCGGATCAGGCGGGCGATCCAGCCCCGATGAGATCTCGGCGGCAGCAGGCAGGGGCGCTCAAGCGCCAACCCTGACTGGCTGTATCAGGGACCGCAGGCCATTACCAGTACTACAGCCCAGAAGCGTTCAAGTTGCAGTTTAGCGTCTTCAGCGACGTCCTGCGAGCGATTCCGTCGCTGGGCTGAACTACGCATGTGGACGACGCCCCCTGTTGCGTCGATCTATTCCGAACTGTCGATCAGGAAGCAAACGACCGCTTTGGAGAAGCCCCCGGCACCCGCAGCGCCAAGCTGCCTCTGGTCTGAGCTGCCGGCTGTGTGGAAGCAACTCGTCGATGCCGCTCGTCCAATACGTGGTTGCCTGTTGATTTTCGCGCGGGCATAACCCCAGTTTCCGCGGGGGGCCTGACCGGCCCATGCTTCAGGGCGCACGCCTGCGGTTGCGTGCAATCGGTGCGCAAAGGGGATCGGCGCCCGATGGAAAAGTGAGTCGAATAAGCATGAAAATCCACGGCGCTATCCGGATGTGTGCGGATGAAGCGACCGACGTCAGCTTCTCGGTTCTCAATACCCGTTGTCCGTTTTCATCAGGCGAGTCCAATCCCTCCAACTCGCCTTCGCCGAACTTGGCGCGCTGCCGGCATGGAGGGTGCGCACAGACACCTTGTTTTCTTTGGCCAAAGGGGATGTCTGGCGGCCGAGCAGCGACTCGGATGCAACCGCAGTCCGCATGCCGCCCGAAAAAACGAGGACGGGAAACTTCACGCCGTCGCGCGTCGCAAAGTGCGCCTGGACTTCGAACAGCGACGTATTCCGTTGAAGTCTTTCAGCGCCGCCGCGCGGTCTCGGCAAACATGGGTGCATCGCTCATCCGGGCAATGTCACGGCGGATGCCTTCCTTGACGGACTCCGCAGCCCCGCCGGCCTCTATATCTTTCGCGACGGTCCTTAAGACATCTGCGTCCCAAGACATCCAGTCTGACCCATGCTGGTCGGCTAGATTTTTGAGGCCTTGATCAATGAAGAATCGCAGCACATCTGCTTTGGCGCATCGCAGAGAGAAGGCCAGTCCCCGCAGTTGATCGTCCATGCGCTGAGGCAAATGGAATGATCGAAGAACCATCGTGTCGGCGTTGTCAGCCATGTCGTGCTCCTTGAAGGTGCTCGGATATATGTACATATATACGTCGATATGATAAATCTGTCAAGTCGGGATCAACGAGGCAGCGTGCACCTCTGCCGCTTGCACTCAGCAGTACCTGGAGAGAACACGGTCAGCCAGCCAGCCCAGCCCCATGAGGTTCGTCGCCGCTGGGCCCTGAAGAGTTCCTAGCCCAGGCACGTGCAGTCCCTCTGGAAATGGCGCGCCGTTCATGAGCGGCCCGCGCACGCTGAGATCATGTCCGATCGACCCCAGGATCTGTTGCCTTCGTCCTGCATCAAAGCAGGGCCGTAGACCCGAGGCCGCAAAGAATTCATCCGCGAAACCCCATCGGTCAAAGCCCCGGGCATCGACGATGACCGTGCCTGGGCGAGTCGTCAGCGGCGCGGCGGGGGGGGCAACAAAGGGAGGCAGCGCCGGCAGTCCGAGCACTGGAAGGAGGGCGAGCGCCTGCGCCACTGCAGGGTCGGGCGGCGCGTCCATTTCGAGTTTGAGCAGGTCCGGCTGGCCGGGACCGCCTGAGCCAGCGTTGCGGTATCCACGCGCCGAATAGGATTCGTAGGTGATGTTGTCGGAGACCAGATTTCGAAGCACGTAGTCCCAGACTACGGCTGCCGTGGTGCGAGACAGAAAGGCTTCACGGACGTGTGGCGCCAATGCCTGCCAGGCCACGTCGTCGGTGAAAAGGCGGTCTTCGAATGGGCCGTCGTGTCGCGAGAAAAGGGTCGCCTCGCGGCCGACGATCGTGATCGGCAGGGTTGTCAGGCCTTTGCGAATGAACCAATATGCGATCGCGGCAGCTGTGCCGCCTGCCCCGATGATCAGGACGCAGGGGTCAGGGTCGCCGGACAGCAGCTGTTGCATCTGCGGTATCGATTTCCAGAACGCGCGGCCGTCAATGACGCGTGCGTTGGCTCCCGGCAGGGCCGCCTGCGGTCGGCCGCTGCCGGTGATCACCACGCCGTCGTAATCGGTGGTGGTGATCGCACCGTATGGATCTGTGGACTCAACTCGCCAGAATCCCCCGGGACTGATGTAGTCCACAGACCTTACTTCGTTGGCAACCAAATTCGCAGCGCCATGGTGGACGGCTTTTGAGACTGCCTCCGTCAAGTAGTCCGCAAACTCCCGATGTCGCGGCGGATTACGGCCGTTGACGACCCAGTCGCAGTACCGTGCCCGTCCCGATGCGCCGATGGCGAAGGACTGCCAAGAGAAGTCGCTGAGCATCGCCTGGGCGACGCGAGGGCCATAGGTCGTGGTGTCGTATGGAAAGCCGAGATCTCGCTCTGACAGGGTGCAAAGGGGCTGCTCGCCGTCCGTATATCCAATGGTCCCTCGCCACGCGGCACCCACCAGGCTGGGCTCGTAGAGATCAATGTCCGGAGGCGTGCGGTGATGCCCCGCAGCACGAAGCGCAGCAGCCTTCGAGACGATGGCTGCGCCTTTCGGTCCTGCGCCGATGATCGCGAGTCTTTTGATCACGTTTTTTTTACCTCCTTCGACGGGCGCCTTGGTCTGCATGCACTCCGGTCATCAGGGCCAACAAGATGCACCGGCCGCGGTCTGTGACGGAACGCCAAGCCATCATGGTGCGACAGGTCATGGCATCGCGCTGCTTGTGCCGGTCTTCTTGGCACGCCGGACCATGGGCCAGGAATTCTCCTTCCCTGGAATCAACGCCATGAAGATCGTATCTGCGTTCCATTGAAGAAACCAGTTGAGCGGCCTACCCGATTCATGGGATACGGACGCGCATCGACCACGTTGCACAAACGGACGAGGATTCCGGTGCGTTTGCACAGGGCAAGAAGCGGGTTGAGCGCCAGCCGCTGCCGACGGGGTTGTGGGGGCCGTCGTCGATTGTTCGGAGATTTTTCGGGCGGTGATCGGCAGGGACCGACCGGGAGGTAGGGCCCATGGTGTGGGGACGCAAATCAGTACTTCTTTTTCCGAGCAAGGGGTGGCCGTGATGATCTCTGGCCCGCTATGCGACAAGAACTGCTCGAACTCATGCGTTGGTCGAAGCCGGTCGGTGCTGAGGTGAGGCGGCAGCAATAATGCGGCATCTCTCTCAGCCGGCTCCCGGGTCGCGGAGGACACCCAATGGATGGACAAGATCCAGTAGAAAAACGTGCTCAGGAGCGACGAAACGCCGTTCGCGAAGTGCTTTCCAAACCAGTGGTTTTGGAGACGACTGACTATGTCGCCAAGATTCGTCAGAACTTGATGATTGCGTCCACTGTCACGATTGCAATCTTATTCTTTGGTGTGCATGCGGCAGAGAGCCAATCATTTATTGGACTCACTCTCGAGAAGCTGTCGACGCAGAAGTTGAAAATCGGTCTGCTGGCGATCAATGGCTACATTCTCGTGCACTTCCTCTGGTTGATGTTCGACGCATTCCAAAGCTGGCGCATTCGTCTTACAGGCTCTGGCGCCTTGTATGGCCACAGAAGCTCTTTCCGCAGTGACGAATCGACCTTGTCGACGATCCGCGGCAATCCTCACTGCACAACTGGTGGACAACGATTGCCAGCCGGCGCCCCGACCAAGCCTCGCGAACGAGGCTGGATAAAGTTATTGCCGATCTTGAAAACTACTATTCGATGGTCAAGATTCAGGACGCCAACAGTCTCACCGCCGACGTCATCGTGAGACTTAACAAGAACTTCAAGGAAATTCAATCTTTCCGCGCCGATCTGGAACTGGCGAAAGCCGCTCTCGAGAGTCCAACGCCACCCGCTGCGCTTGAGAAGTTCGACGGTGCTTATCGCCTGCTTCTGAAAAGCCAAAGTACCCGATGGCTCTTGCTTGAGGTCGGGTTGCCCGTTGTGCTTGGGTTGGCGTGCGTTCTGCGGCTGGTATACGAATTGTCTTGACTGCGGATCTCCGGAGATGTGCTGCTCCTGCAGCCTCGCTGCCCCTGTCGGTCTTCGAGGAGGTGCAGGTCCAGGGCGTCATCGTCAGGATGATGCGCACGTGCGCGCCGCCGCAGTTCCGCTTCCAGTTGATGAGCAATGCCGCGGGCATGCAGATCGCCCCGTAGTGCGCGTCGGCGCCATTCCGTTGCTCGTGCGCCCAATTCCTGATCGGGCAGCGTTTCTGTGTCCATCATGATGCTGATGGTGTTCGTCAGCTTGGACTGCAATCGGTCGCCCGCTTATGAGGTCAACTGGATGCCTCACCAAGCCAACGTGCGCGGGCCTGCTGTGAGCTAGGGGTTTGCACCGTCCTGGCATCGCCGGAATATGGGATGTGACCTAAGTAACAAAAGATCACACTGATCGAATGAAGCTGTTCTTCCGACTCCGGTTCGTGCTTGCGCTCTGCGCCTTCGTGATGACGACTGCTTGTGGGCGGGCGACGCTACCTGCCTTGCCTTACCCGGCGGTCCAGAGTTCGAGTCTGCTGAATCAGTATCTGCTGGCCCTGCGTGCCGCCGAAAAGCGACAGATCGCCTATCCCGATGAACCTTTGTGGCTGCGCGACGAAGGCGGCAGGAGTGTTGATACGGCGCTGAATGCGGACAACGCAGCGATGGTGTTCTATGGGCTTTCTCACGGGGTTGGCAATGAGAAGATCAGCAACGAGATCCTGACTACACTGGCACCGATGCTTCAGCGGTACGAGGCGGCCTATGAGAAAAGCCAGGGCAAGTGGTACCAGGAGGAGTACGTCGAGACGATAGGCGTGCAACTCGCAATGCTGTCTGCATTCCAGCCCAAGCTCTCAACTGTTCTGCCTGGGTCTGGGAAGATGATTCCTGCGAGCCTTTCCACGTCCACCCCTCCTGCAGTTTCGGACAATGCACGGCAACTCGTGGAGTTCTACAAGATGTCCCAAGCCGAGGCCAGGACCAGTCTCCTTGCCAAATCCAGCGAGCTTGCAGGTTCAGAGCGTCTGAAGGCACCGGCCAGAGAGCGGTTGCGGGTGCTTCTAGACAGGTATCGCTAGGACCGCTGATCTCGGGCGGCGCAACAAGGGGAACTGCTATGCCGGTGAAGACCAACTTGCTCGTCAACTGCGACGATGCCCTGCTGTTCTGGAGCGTTGCGGCGCCGGTTTCGGATTGCCTTGGCTTCGTGATCGACCGGGAGCGCAAGTTGGCCGACGGTACGGTCAAACCCGACGTGCTCGGAAACAGGATGGGATTCAAGGGCGACAAGCCCAAGGCGGGCGAGCACCGATCGTCAGAGGAATGGCCTTTCCAACGCCTGTGGTGGACGGACCACGAGGTCAATCTCGGCGACACGGTACGGTACCGCGTCACCCCGATGGTGAAGGACGGAAACCAGCTCAAGCGGCTTGCTGCAGAACGCAGTGCCTGGACGCCGTGGGCGACGCTCGCCGGCGGTACGCAGGACGGCTACGCCGCCTTCTTCAATCGTGGGCTGGTCATTTCCCAGTTCATGGCCCGGTACCTGGAAAGGCTGCGCGTTGCCAAAGGCCTGGCAACACGCAAAGAGGCCCTGAAGGCCTTCAAAGACAGTCTGGGTGAGCATGAACTGCCCATTCGCAAGTTCCTCTCAGGCGCCTTGCGCACGGAAATGCTGGCACTGCTGGCGGATGCGAAGAAGCACGGCAAACAGGTCTACGGGGCGCTGTACGAGTTGGCCGATGATGAATTGGTGAAAGCACTCTGCGCCCTGGGTGCCAACGCCAATGTTGTGCTGGCGAATGGGTCCATCACCAAAAAGAAGACCGAAACCACGAGCGAAGCGCGGCAACGCGACGAGAACGAGGATGCCCGCAACGCCCTCAACGCGGCCGGCGTCGCGGTGCATGATCGCTTCATAGCGCCGGGCGCTCTGGGCCACAACAAATTCCTGGTGGTTCGCAACAAGAGCGGCAAACCGGAATCTGCCTGGACCGGCAGCACGAACTGGACGAGCACCGGGCTGTGCACCCAGACCAACAACGGGCTGCTGGTGACGCATCGCGGTTTTGCTCAGGAGTATTTCGACCAATGGGAGCGATTGCGCGATGCCGGCAGCACGTTCCCGAAGGACCTGATCGACAGCAACAGCGCGGCCAAGCCGGTCAAGACAAACAAGTCGTCGGCGGAGATCTGGTTCAGCCGCACCAAGGGGAAGGTCGATCTTCAAGCACTCGACGCCGCTGTCAGTGGCGCCAAGGACGGCGTGCTGTTCCTGATGTTCCAGCCTGGCGGAAGTGGCGTGCTCAAGACCATCCGAGATCTCGCCAAGGCAAAACCGGCGCTCTATGTGCGCGGCGTTGTCAGTACGCTCCCGGCCGATGCGGCTGACGATGAGAGTGCAGTGAAGGTCGATGTCCAGGCCGATGTTGCGAAGCCGCCCATGACCCTCGACGTGGTGCAACCTCGTGGCACCAATGCCTTCGCCAACTGGGCCGCCACCGTGGCACGCAAGGAGTTCCTGACCAAGCAGGGCGGGGTCATCGGCTTCGCGATCGTGCATTCCAAGGTGATCGTGATCGATCCGTTCACCAACCCGGTGGTCATCACGGGCAGCCACAACTTCTCCGGCAACGCCAGCACCGCGAACGACGAGAACTTTGCCATCGTGCGCGGCAACAAGGAACTGGCGGCCAGCTACGCGGCGCACATCATGGGCGTCTACGACCACTATCGCTGGCGGGCCCTGCTCGGCGAGAGGCAGGACAAGAAGGACGCAAAGTCGCTCACGGGCTATCTGGCGGAAACCGATGCCTGGATGGGGCGCAAGCTCAAGTCGGCGGCGCGTGAACTCAAATTCTGGTTGAACTGATGAGTGGCCGTGGTGCAACAAAGGCCACACTCGTCTGACGCTGGGGCTGCGGAAAGCAGTCAGGCCAAACGAGTCAGGAGGGGAGCGGCTGGGCGCTCACGATGGAGGTTCCCCGCTTCCATCTGCGTCGGGTATGACTTGAGCGGATGTTCCTTCGGCAGGTGCGGACGCGCATTCGCTGCGCGTTGGCTGCGCCAAGGAGTGTCCCCCTGGACTCGGAGGAACGCCAACATGGCGAGGAGGACAAGAATGAACGCGATGAAGAAATTCGCTTCGGCTGCGGTGGCGCTGGCCGTCGCGGGCACGGCGCACGCATGGGGGCCGCAGGGCCACGGCCTCGTCGCCTTCATGGCGGAGGCGAACCTGCAGCCGGCCGCCAAGGCGGAAATTCGGCGCCTGCTCGCGCTGGAGAACGTCAAGGGCCTGGACGACATCGCGTCCTGGGCGGATGATTTTCGTAGCAAGAACCCGCAGACCGGTCCGTTCCACTTTGTCGATATTCCGCTCGCTGCAGCGGCGTATGACGAGCAGCGCGACTGCCACTACGACAAGGACATGCGACGCGTGCCCGAAGCGACCTGCGTGGTGGCCAAGATCGTGGAGAACGTGCGCGTGCTTGGCGACCGCGGCAAGGGCGACCCCGAACGGCTGATCGCGCTGAAATACCTGGTGCACCTGGTGGGCGACATCCACCAGCCGATGCATGCGGCGGACAATGGCGATCGCGGCGGCAATGGCGTCGGCGCGAGTTACTTCGGCCAGGCCACGAACCTGCACGCTGTCTGGGACGGCGGCATCATCGAGAAGCAGTATGGCTGGAAGCTCGGCCCCAATTTCTCGTACGACCACGTGGCCGTCGGCAATGCCGCACAGGAGATGAACGCGCAGATCACGCCGCAGCAGCGTGCCGCCTGGCGGCCCCGATCCACAGTGCTGGAGGGCACCATCGCTGAATGGGCCAACGAGTCCCACGCGCTCGCGCCGCTGGCGTACATCGGCGTTCCGACCGTGACCTGGGCGGGCTGGGAAGCGCAGTACCAGGAGGCGTTCTGGCCGGTGACGCGCACGCAGCTGCAAAAGGCATCGGTGCGGCTTGCGTCGATGCTGAACCTGGCCCTCCATGCGCCCGATGCGTGCCCGAGTGCCGAGGACTATCCGGCCTTCTACATCGGCCCTTACGTCGGGCCGGAGGACATGCTTCCGCCGGCCAGCTACGCGCAGGACTTCTACTGTGCGGCGCTGTTCCGCGGAACGAAGTATCCCAAGGGCTTCGTGGGCGTCTTCGGCAGTTCCGCCATCGGTAGCAAGAGCGCGCTGCCCGACCCGCAGCTGGCAGCGGCCAACGATCGCCTGTACGCGGGCATCTACGAGTTCGCAAAGAAGTGGACGGCCGCCAGGGGGACGGACTACCCGATCCTGACCGGCGCCGGCCCGGGTCTGATGCGTGCGGCCAACGAAGGCGCCGTGGATGCGGGTGGGGCGAGCATCGGCTACACGACCTACTACGACGGTCCGCAGCACGACTACCACGCCGCCTTTCAAAAGCGCACCGATGGCAAGCTGCTCGTCACCGACGGGCTGATTTTTACGAGCGATGTCGCACGCGAAACCGCGCTGCTCTCGCACTCGAAAGTGATCGTCGTCGCCCCAGGCGGTTCGGGCACGGGCTGGGAGCTGTTCCAGGCGCTGGACACGCTGCGCAACAAACAGCTCTCCTCCGCCCCGATGCTGCTGGTTGGCGAGAACCGCCACTGGGTGACGTTCTGCGACTTCGTCGACGACATGCACGCGCGCGGAACCATGGCCCGCGAGAAGTTCGACGCGGTGGTGCGTCGCGTGGACGACCTGCAGGGCCTGGATGGCGTTGTGGCCGCTGTGCTCGATCCCCAAACCGGCGAGCAGGCTTTCAGGGCACTGCCAGTGTGTCGCGGCACGCCGAAGCCCTGAGTGTTGGTTTCCACGCAGACGCAACCCATGTTTCCGCTGACGCTTGGCCCTGCCATGCCTCAGAGCGCCCGCCTGCGGTAGGTGGGTCAGCCATTTGATGAGAAAGCAGGTCAAACGCGCGGGGAAATCCACGGTGCGACCTCACAACGAAGGACGGACATGGAAGAAAACTCGATTGATGCGATCCTCGTAGAGGCCAAGACCGGATTGAGCAGCTTGAATCTTCAACTGGAGGAGGCTCAAAAGTGTCTTGCAGGTGTGGGAGATATCGCCGCTCAGGCCACCGCCCAGGCCGAAGAAGTGGCGGAGGCGACCAAGAACGCCGCAGCCGGGCTTTCAGACATCCAGTCGAAGGCCGAGACCGCGCGGAGCCATGTCGTTGAAATTCTGACCGCGAAGACGCAAGTCGAAGACCTTCAAGCGGTGATTGCTGCAAAGTCCGAGCATATCGAGCAGGCTCAGGTGCACGCCGACAAAGTTCGCGCAAATCTCGACAGGCTTCACACGCAGGCGACGCAGAAGCTCAATGAGATTCAGGCGAATGCAGAGAACGCTGAGTCCAACGCGGAGTCTGTTTCAGAGCACCAATCGACAACTAAGGCGCTGCGTGCTGAGATCGAGGCCGACAAAGAAGCCGTTGACGGGGAGGTTGAGAAGATCAATGAGATCCTCGACCGGCTGCAAAAATTCGCAAGCAACGCCGAACGTATCGAGCAGAAGGTCATTGCGTACGAGACGAAGCTCGAGCAATTCCAGAAGCAGATGCAAGAACGCATAGCCAGCATAGACGCCTTGCTGCCTGGTGCGACCAGCGCTGGTCTCGCAACCGCGTTCAATGATCGGAGGCAAACATTCTTGAAACCCGGAACTCAGTGGCAATGGGTATTTGTAGGTGCGCTCACGACCCTGGTTCTCATCGCACTAACCGGGCTCTGGAGCGTCTACCGCTCTGCCATGCCACTTTCGTACGATGAGCTGTTCCGACTTTGGCTTGCACGGCTACCGATAGCGGGTGCTCTCGTTTGGCTGGCACTGTACTCCAGTCGCGAGTCATCACTCGCCAAGCGCCTCGAAGAGGACTATGGGTACAAGGCCGCGGTGGCCGCGTCATTCCAAGGCTTTCACAAGCAGATGGCGGATATCACTCAACAAGCTGGCGCCGATTCACCGGTGGCCAAGCTGTGCACGGACACGCTCACTACGATTGCTGCCCCACCGGGACGCATCTACGACAAACATAATCTTGCGGCGACGCCTAGCGCGGAGGTGGCGCAAATGGTCAAAGCGCTGTTCGACCGGGAACGTAGCGGTGCCGCTTCAGCCAACCCGAAGTGAGCGGGATTGTGCGCTGATGCATGCGTCCGTGATGCACCTCCGCCGGATATGACATTTCTGCAAAATCTCATCCACCGGGGATGGCCGTAGACGTTCTCAAGCAACATCATCCATGGCCTCGATGCAGACAAACAGAGGCCCCCGAGGTTCGCATCCCGCAGCCCGGTTCAGTCGGATCTTTGGAGAGGGTTTGGCCAGCGCATCGCCCGCACGCCGCCCGGTGCACTGGTGATCTTCTCGAGCTGCTCCCGCGGGATCTCAACAAAGGTGGTGTTTCCCTTGTCGAACAGAATCAAGGCTTCCGTGGTGCGCAGTATCAAGAGGTATTCGCGCGAGCGGAGTTCGTCGGTCGTCGCGGCCGAGGTGCGTGATGCACTCGTCTCATTCTTGACCTGCACGGTGATGGAGATGCCGCCGCCATAGCTGACGAGTCGCAGGAAGGATGCATACGCATGAGGAGAGAACAGCAGGACGAGCCATGCCGAGAAGTACAGCGCTGTTACCACGCTCGCTACCCACCAAAAGCCCCGGCGCTTCCAGATTGCAACAAGAACTACGAACACCAAAAAACTGAGGGCTGACGCGATGGCGTGGATGACCGAAGCAGGCGTGGGCAGAAGGCGATGCATCCAGGGCAGCGTGATCACGATGGTGATGTATCCGCAGACCGCCACCGAGAACGAGTAGAGCAGCAGCTGCCACCACGATCGAGCTCGGTGGCGTTGAAGAAAGGTCTTGAAACTGCTGTCCCGAATGAGTGTCTTCTTGCGAAGCGCCCGACCGACTGTGCGGTCCACAAGATTGAAAATGAGCTCGAGCCACCAAGCGTAGAGCTGGGTCAAGAAGATCCAGGTTGCGAAGACAACGGCGCCCGTCAGCAGCAGGAACAGACTTCCAAACGTGACGGCCGCTTTGAGGTAGGGGATGCCCTCCAGCGGAGGGCGAAAGCCATAGTAGATCGCGTAGTTGTATGTTGCGAACTCGCTCGCGAAGCCGAGCAGTCCGGCACCCCCTAGAACGCCTACAACTGCGCTCAACACCAGCTTGAGCGAAAGTCCCCAGGGAATGTACGGTCGGATCCTCTGGTAGAAGTTCGTCATCACAGTCAAGAGATTTTCCATTCGAGATTTCTGGGACGTTGAGCGAAGAGCCGGTACGTTGGGGATGTCGGGGGCGCCGGTTCTTGACGCGCCCGATCGTGCAAGGCACCTCGCATCGGCGTGTGGGCAGGGTACCTCGAACGTCCACTGGCGCGAGACGGTTCGGCTGGCCGATGGGCGTAAGTCGCTTCCATTGCCGCCTGTCCACCGCGGAATGCGGCCGAGAGCGTTTGCGCTGGGCGCCGGAGGAACGAGCGGATCAGCCGGTGCCTAGCTTTTTGCGCAGCGCGGTCGCCCGCTTCTGAATGCCGACCTTCGGGTTCAGCGACAAGGCGTGCTCGAAGGCGGCCAGCGCCTGCGGTAATTGCCCAAGTGCCTCGTAAGACTCACCGCGAACGCGGTGCGCAATAGCCCCCCAGTCGGGTTGATCCTTTGCACCTTCCGCGAGCGCCGCATCGGCGGTGGCCAATGCTTTCGCCGCATTGTCTGGGCTCGCGTCCCCCTGGATCAGGTCACGCGCGGCCATCAGCTTCGTGGCGTAGTCGCCCTTGTCGAGACGTGTCACTTGAAAGGCTTTTGCATCCCGGAATTCGCCGGCAGCGGAATAGCTGAAGCGACCGAGGCCGTTGTGCTCGACGCTGAGTGCTTGCAGGCGGCCGTCCGAGTCCACATGGAACGAGTACTTGTCGGCCCAGCCGGTGGCCGGCTGCACGGAGAACACCGCACAGCCGAGATCAAGGTCGAGGACTTCCAGCAGATTCCCATCGTCGCTTGGGGCATTCGCCGTTTGGACGGCTGCATACCTTCCGCACCTCGAAAGGCCGATGTTGAAGATGTTGGCGCTATAGCGCCGGCGATACCGTTCGCGCCCGTCCGTATCGATCGCAATGACATCGCCCATCAGAGCCGAGCCGAAGCCCGCATCCTGGACGATGTAGCTGCCCGTGTCCGAGACGGCCGCATCCATCGGCCGGGCGAAGCAGGTCAGCTCGTGCATGACCCTGTCCGCTGGATGATCGACCAGAACGACCCTGCCGTTCCCGCCCTCCCTGTGCCCACCCCTGCCCGCACCGTCGGAATCGTTGCAGCCGACAATCCAACGCTTGTTGGGTGAGCGATGCGCCCGTCCGAAGAAGTCAGGCTGGGTCAGGGTGAGCCAATCATCGCGCAGCATCGAAGTCCGCGTACGACGCGTCGCACTGGGTCGGGTCGAAACGGGTGCTGCGGGTGTCGGCTTTGCCGGACTGCCGAGAAGGCCCAATAGTTTTGCGATGAAGGCCATTTCAAGATCCTTGGAAACTGCGTTCAGTCGCGTTCGTGCAAATCAGTACCCAGCCGGCACCGAGGCGCACCGCGAGCGGTCGATTCTCCTGCCGCATAGTCTATGCAGGTTGCTTCCTGTCCGGCGAGGTCCCCCTGCAGCTATGGCGCGAAGGCGGTCGAGGTGAGGGAGGGGACGCGCTGCTGTTCGATGCAACAGCGTTCCACAGGACGAGGCGCTCTCGCAAATCAGTCACTTCGACTGCAAAGTTGATGTGCCTTTCGATGAGAGACGTGCGCAGGAATCCGTCTGTCGCTTGTTGTGGCATCCTCGTTTCAATGGGGATGATGGGGAAAAGCCATGTTCAAGAGACGAATTCATGTCGCAATCGATGAGGCGACTTGGGGCAGGAGGCCGCTTCCTAGGTGGGCGCGCGGTGCTCCTGTGGTGCAAACCGTGGACATCGGTCGCGCGTTGCTCATGTTGGGATCCATAACGACGCCGAATGGCTTATCGCCCGGGTCCCCGGAGCGCTATTGGGCATGTATCCGCTATTTCACAGCCTGCGCAGCGGCACGAGATCTTCGAATCCGAACGCCTTTCATGGAACTGGACCCGCATCAGAAAGGCATCCTGAGCGATGACTTCGGAGTCGCGATTTCGACTGAGTGGCTTGTTGGAAAACTCGGTGGAGTAAAGGAAATCGTTGACGGGCGTCGTTTCGTCATCAACATGGGCGTGAGTCGAACGAGAACTGGTCGGCTACCAAAGACGGGTACTGGTAAGTGCCCGGACTTCATCCTTGAGGACATGCAGGGAAGATTCCACGTTCTGGAGTGCAAGGGAACGCAAAGCGGACGTGGATATCTGGACAGAGCGATGGACACGGGGCGGCAACAAAAACTCGGGGTTCGAATTGCGCCGGCTATTCGAGGCGAGCGTCTGGTTATCGGAGTCGCCCTTGCTGGTGAAGGCGACGATGCTCACTCGCAGTTGATCGTCAAGGACCCGGAGGATGAACCACTGACCGAGATTCGAGAGAAGGATGTCAGCAGAGCGAACCAAGTGTTGGTGCGGTTGAGTCTAGCTCGTGCGCTGAACCTCAGTGGCTTCACACAAGCGGCGTTCGAGATCGCTTGGCCCGAAGGGCTGGATGCGCGCAGTCCAGAGGTGGAGTTGCTTAGCGCGGCCGAGCGAAAAAGTCTTTCAAGGAAGGTCGAAGACCGCATGCGCGGCTGGCAAGAGGAAATTAATACAGAGTTCAGGTCGGCTCCCCAGCGCCAGATCGGCGACTTTATCGAGCAAGAAATGCGCTTCGACCTGCCTCCGATAGAACTAGATTCGGGTGATGTGGCCACGCGCCTAAAAGTTCGTCGAGGATTTCGCAGCAGCGTTGTGCAAGATCTTTCCCTCGCGGGGAAAGACTTGCGAGAGGCCGCTACCGACAAGGCAGTCAAGATCGCAGCAGGCGAAAACAGAGTTTCATTTGATGAGACAAGTCATTCCGTTCGGCTTGACTACGGAGATCTCTTTTTTAGCGAGATTGCTTTCGACTGAAGTCCATGACGATGAACATAGAGGATTGCTGCGAAGCAGCAAGGTGCGAGATTCAGTCATGCGTCGTCAAAACACCGCTGGCACCTGTCGCCCATAGAGTTTGAGCAACGCCATGTCCAACGGCTCAGAAGTGTCTAGAGAAGCCGGGCGATCAGTCCGCGTAATTGACGGTATCTGCTTGCTGCGTTAGGTTGTAGTCCTCCACTTATTCGGCCGATCCAGGCGATTGCATCTTCCATTGCTGTCTTGATTCCCGCGTTGAGCACTTGCGTTGCGCGGATGACGTCCGGCGAGCGTCGCCTGGCGGAACGGCTGCAGCAGAAGCTCGACGAAGACTACCTGCTGTGGTTCGACGTTCCGATCGGTCCCAAGCAGTGCCACCCCGACTTCGTCGTGCTGCACCCACGCCGCGGCTTGCTGATCCTCGAAACCAAGGATTGGCGTCTGGACACCATTCAGAAAGCCAGTCGCGGCGACTGGCTGATCGCGCCTGACGGTGTTCCCAAGAGCGTCCCCAATCCGATCGAGCAAGCCCGGCATCAAACGCTGCAGGTGGTCGACGCCCTCAAGCGCGACGCGCAGCTGATCCAGCATGAGGGCAAATGGCAAGGCATGCTCACCTTCCCATGGAGCTATGGCGTTGTCTTCACGCGGATCACGCGCAAGCAATTTGACGCCGCCGGCCTGGGGAACGCGATCGAGTCGAACCGCGTGGTCTGCTCCGACGAAATGCTGGAGGACGCCGAGCCTGAGAGTTTCCAGAGCCGGCTCTGGGACATGTTTCCGCAGCTGATGCGCGGCGCGCTGTCGCTGCCCCAGATCGACCGGGTGCGCTGGAACCTGTTTCCCGAGGTGCGCGTCCCCGAGCAAGGTGCGCTCTTCGACGATGCAGACGACAAGGCGACCATCCCCGACTTCCTGCGCGTGATGGATTTGCAGCAGGAACAGCTGGCACGCAGTCTGGGCGACGGCCATCGGGTCATCCACGGCGTCGCAGGGTCCGGCAAGACCATGATCCTGGGCTACCGCGCCGAGTACCTGGCCAAGGCCGCGACCGACCTGCACAAGCCCGTGCTCGTCCTTTGCTACAACGAGCCACTGGCGGTCAAGCTGCAGGCGTCGATGCAGGCCAAGGCATTGGCTGACCGCGTCCATGTCCGCCACTTCCACAAATGGTGCCGGGACCAGCTGGTGGCGTTCGGTCAGCCGTTGCCGTCCAACGACCTTGCCGTGGGCGCGAAGATGGAGCAGATGGTGAACAACGTCATCGACGGTGTTGACCGCCGAATGATTCCGTCAGGGCAGTACCTGGCGGTCCTGGTCGACGAGGGACACGACTTTGCGCCCGAGTGGCTCAAGCTGGTCACCCAGATGGTCGACCCCACGACCAACAGCTTGCTGCTGCTGTACGACGACGCTCAGAGCATCTACGACAAGTGGCGAGGCAAGCCCTTCAGCTTCAAGAGCGTGGGGGTGCAGGCGCAGGGCCGCACGACGATCCTCAGGATCAACTACCGCAACACCCGGCAGATCCTGCAGACGGCGAGTGCGATGGCCACCGAGCTTCTGCGGCCTCAGGAAAAAGATGATGACGGCGTGCCGCTCGTCCAGCCCGTGAGTTGCGGCCGCGACGGGCCGGAGCCGATCGTCATCGACCTGCCAAGCGCCCGGGCGCAGGCCGATCGGATCGCGGAGCTCATGGCCAGCGCGCACAACGAAGGGCACGCCTGGGGCGACATGGCGGTGCTATGCCGAAGCAGGGCGCTGATGGATGAGTGCGCCCGGGCCCTGGACCGTCGTCGATTGCCGCACAAGGTGCGCAAGGTCCCGCACGATTTCGACCCCGGGGCAGACACCATCAGGGTGATGACCCTTCATGCGAGCAAAGGGTTGGAATTTCCGGTGGTAGCTGTGATGGGGGCGCGCCAGGCTGTGGCGGGCCTCGAGGTTCTTGCCAAGGACGACGACGCGTTGGAGGAGATGCGGTTGTTCTACGTCGGTGCCACGCGTGCCACGTCGCGGCTCATGATCGCCAACGCCATCCGGCAGTGAGCAAAACCTATCTGCTGATCGATCTGCAGAATCGGCATCCTGCGCCGGAAAGCGTTGCGTCTTGGATGGGGGAGAATGGTGAGGCTTGGATCTTCTACGGTGAACACGAGATCGGCCTGCTCGCGCAGTACATGGAGCTGGGCGACCGGGTCTCCCTTGTCGACATCTCCAAGCCCGGCAAGAACTCGCTCGATTTCCACCTTGTTCTCTATTTGGGCTATCTGGTCGGTCGGCATGAGCCCGGGGCGCGTTTCGTGATCGTTGCGGCCGATGGAGATTACGACCCTGCGATCGTGCATGCCCGATCGAAGGGCCGGCAGGTCGAGCGTGTGGAGGCCTTGGGGCTGGCACCTGTCGAAGTCAAAGCTGCATCGGTTCGACAGAAGCCTTTGTTGCCACCCCCGACAGCGTCGAGCCCTCCGGCAGCCAAAGCGATCGACCCCATTCCTCTTGCGCCAAGGAGTAGGAAATCAAAATCCGTCGATCAGATTTGCTCCGAGATACTCAGGGACTTTGTTGAAGCGGGAAAGCCCAAAACCTTGAATGCACTCGAGAAGAGAATTCAATCGCGTTTTGGCCGCGAGCCTGCACCCGAAAAGGTCGTTGGTGTGATGTCCGCGCTCGTGGCGGCGGGCGTGATCAAGATTACCGATGGGGCACTGGAGTACCGGGGAAAGTGACTAAGTCGGCTTCAGACTGACAGCCGAACCTTACCAATGTCAGATTTATGGCACCTCGCGGTTCAATCTACCTTTAAACAACCATCTGTCAGGCATCGGTCTTTCAACTTCTGATCTGGCCGGCTACACAGTTCAGATTCCGGATTTCTACATCTGACTAAGGAGGTGCGCTCGATTCGATCGAAGAAGAGGGCGTCGTGATTCGTTGCGGTCGAAAGAGTATTTAACTGTATATTCATACAGTATGCGTGACTCCATCACTGTCTGCCGCCGCCCCGCTTCGATCACCTCGATTTCAGTTGGATCTAGTGCTGCCTTATGCCGCATCCTCCATCGGAGGGGGAATACAGGTAGTGGGCGTTCGCACGTAAATCTGATACAAAACGTGTGCAAACAATCTGGGGGGAGCAAGATAAGAACCATGGACATCATCCATGAGAAGGTGCCGCGCGAAACTGTTGGTCGAGACACCATGGTGCGGTTCCGGATGCAGTTTCAAGCTGCGGCATTCGCGGCGCTCGAAATTCTGAGCGGCAAAGAAGTCGATCGCGTCTACTGCGACTATCACGACGATTTCGTCGTGCGCAGGACCGTTGCTGGCGTAGTCGAGTACCACTTCTTTCAGGTCAAGACTAAAGGCAGGGCCAACCAGCAATGGGACATTGATGGGGTCTTTGCTCTGAAGAAGACGGGCGAACTCGACACGGCTGAAAAGCTGGAGGCGATTCGAAGCAGCATCGCTGGCAAGCTCTTCGTTCACACTGTGGAGTTCGGCGACCAATGCCGGGAGGTTACGGTCCTCAGCAATGTGCACTTCAAAGACGAGGTTCATAACCTCGTCGCAGACCTCGCTGCTGGCACGTCCAGTAAGAAGTACACGCGCCAACTCATCGAGAAGTTTGCAGCCATCGTTTCCCCCGACCAACCGCTATCGCCTGAACAGCTTGAAGCTGCTCGACAGAAGCTCACGTTGCTACCTGGCGTGCAGTACATCGGCGACACCCTCGAAGCCTTCGGCATTGCCGCGCATAACGCCATCTGGAAGCACTCCGAGATTGAGTTGCACCAACACGAGGTTGAGCGGATCGCCAGGAGCCTAGTGACACTTGTTGAGGAGAGGTCCTGTGCTCCGATCAGCGGGCTGTCCAAGGCTGACATTGACTTGGCGACTGGAGTCGGTCTTGAGGACCTGCTTCAGGTTCTGAGCATCTCCACTCAGGTGTACCAGACGCTGCTGCAAGGGGGAGATTCCGCGGCAATCAAGGCCGCGTCAGTCCTTCAGCGGAAGCTGAAGGAGGCTGGCGCCACTGAGTCCATGATCGAGGCGGCCTCGCGAGCGAAGGTTTCCTGGGATGTGTGGTTCAGAAGCGCGCGGCACACATTCCCGGACTTCACCTTCAACCTCTTACTCGACGAAATCGACAGGAGGTGCAAGGCGTGGCTCCTTGGCGGCGGTGTCTTGGCGGACCTCGAGAACTTCGTCCAAGAGATTTTGGACTCGCCCATTGGCAAGAAGTTTTTGGCGCTAGACACGGACTTAGTATTCGGCGGCTTCTGCGCCACTATCGTTAGGAGGGCGACGCGATGAGCTCCACCGAGTTCTTCAGCGAAGCCAAGCGCCTTGGTCTCAAGTTGAACCTTTCTGGCGAAGGGCCTTCGCCGATGCACACGCTCGACAACGAAGCTCTGTTCCAGCTGCCCTTGCTTGCAATGACCATCTTGGCAATCTCGAAGGGTCGGTCAAAGCCGGAGCTGCCCGAAATTGGTCAGTTGGTTGGAGAGTGCTTGGAGCGGACCGTGGCCGGCTTCAAGGGGTCATCGCAGGACATTGGTTGGTCCGGCAACCTGCGTATCAGGACCATCAAGGCCTTGACGTTCCTGGAGGCAACCGGTCAGGTCACCATCGACAAGATGACGCGCGAAATCTCTGCTACCGACTTGGGCAAGAAGGTCTATAGCGGGGCCGTGGTAGGGGAGAGTCTTCTGGCTCACTCCATGAAAACAATCGAGCTTAGCTACCAGTACATCAGGGACGAAGCTCGAGTCAGGGGAGAAGTGAATTGAGGCTGAAGTCACTGCAGGTCGAGCCGCTGGGTGAAGGAGGTTGGGAAAGTCCGCTCCTGGAGTTTGGGCACCGCACCACGATGCTCTTTGCGGCGAACGGCAGTGGGAAGTCGCCTGTCGTGCGTATGCTTGCTTCCGCGCTGGGGTTTCCCAACAACTTCAGGGCGGAAATCCTCGAGAAGTGCAAAGCCGTCGTCTTGCATGCCGAAGCGGACGAGAAGCAGCTCACAATCCGGCGTGCCCTTGAGGCGAAGAACGGGCTCTTCTATGCCACTATTGACTTCGATGGTGAGCAAACTGAGCACCATTCCGAGGCTTCTTTCTCGGTCGCGCTTTTCCAACTGCTCGGACTGAAGCCACCGCGGCTGGTGTCAACAAAAGGGGAGGAAACGAAGCCCTACATCGCGACCTTGCTGCCGCTCTTCTACTTGATCCAAGGCCACGGGTACTCGGCTGCCTACCGCGCCCCTAGCTCGTTCATCACGGATCAATTTGCGGAGATGGTGCGGTTCGCGTTCGGCCTGAACCCCAAGCACTCGTTCGAAGTCAAGAAGTCGCTCATCGAAGAGAAAGGTGCTTTGGAGGCGCAAACCCGCAAGATCGTCGCTGCGCAGCGTGTGCTTGAGTACCAGAGCCGCGGTGTGGACAACAGCGATGCAAATCAGGAAGCGCTGCAGCGGAGCTCTGAGAATCTGACGCAGCAGATCGACGGACTTCGCGTATCGGTGGACGCCAAGGGCACCGCGAGCTCGACACTGACGGAATTGCTGCGTCAGAAGGACGTGCAAATCCGGGCGCGCCAGCTGGAGCTCTTCGAACTGCAGAATCGGGTTGCAGGCATCGAGACCATCCGTGCGGAGATTGATGGCGAAGTCAAGACTCTCGGCTTGAACGAAGAGGCTCTCGGCGTCTTCAAGTCTTTCCAGGAAATTTGCCGCGCCCCGAACTGCGGACTGTTCCTCGGAAGCGCCGAGTCGTATGGAAAGAACCTGCTGTATCTGAAGGATCAAATCAAGGACCTTGAACGGAACAGCCAGCGCGCCGAGATTCGTGCTGAGCAGTTGGAGGAACGCCTTGAGGAACTGGGTGCGGAGCGCCAGACGCTCGTCGACAACCTAGAGTCGCCGAGCGCTTCTGGCGTCGACCAACTGGTGACGGCTGTACAGACTTTGACCAAGCAACTTGTCGGCGTTCAGGGCGAACTGGCCCGAATCTCGGGCTTGAAGAACGAGCGCTTGAAACTGTTCGCACTGGAGCAAGAACGAGACCGCATTCAGGACCGTATCGAAGGGCTAACGAACACAGGAAGGGCTGACCACGCGTTCAACGACCTTCGACGGAAACTGCGCGAGCTGACCGTGAAATGGATGGACATGCTGGACACCACCAGCGTGTCAAGGAACGTAGACATCGACTTAAATCTGCGGTTCACCTTTGGGGGAGAAACGCTGGAGACCATTGGCAGCGGCGGCACCAGCAGTACCACGAGTCGGCTAGTCCTCGCTATTCACGCAGCGCTGTTGGAGGCCTACCTCGCTGACAAAACTCGTCCGTTCCGCTTCCTGATTTTGGATACGCCGAAGCAAGACGAGCTCCACACGGCTGACTTGGCAAGGTACCTGACAGAGCTCGAGAAGATGTGCGAGGCGAACGACGCGCAGCTTCTCTTCTCCTCCACTGAGTACAACCATCCGACCGCGAAGGAGGACAAGCGTTGGCTTCCGAAGTACCGTGGGCCGGAAAAGCCGATGTACCTCGGGAAGCGGACCGACCTGTTGCCCGTAGGTGAGGCTGGGCTCGCTCCTGACGACGGAGCTTGAGGCCCGGAGCTCGGTGAGGAGCCAATGGACGGGCTGACGTTCACGGTGGAGATTGTGAAGGCGCTAGCGTGCCTGCGACGGTGCTGACGATTGCCCTTCGTTCCGCGCTTGAATCTCGGAGCCTTGAGACCGTCGCGACTACGCGGAATCAGTTTGCCCATCGGGTAGAGAACTTCGCCAAGTCCATCGAGGCTTCCGCCGACGGCCTGACCGCCGCTCAGAACGTCGACGTGTCGAAGCACCTCCTCATGCTCGAGGGCACCGGCCTCACCGACGAGCTGCCAGGGCAGTCCCAGTACCAGCGCATCGAACTGCGGCCGGCTCAGTGCCAGCGTTCCGTCGATGTTCTTGGGCCAGGCGAACTTGCCGCTGT
>NZ_FNPM01000020.1:0-97309 GCF_900107295.1 Variovorax sp. YR266 | reverse complement strand
CGCCGGTGACGATGGACAGGTTGTTCGGGTTGGTGAAGGAGGGCACCACGCAGTCGGCCAGCAGGTCTGCTCCGGTCTTGCGCATGCGCTCGATGCAGGGGGCTACGCCGGCTGCGATGGCGGCATCCAGGTACGCAGGCTCGCAGCCATCGACGCACACCACCACGACGGGGCGGCTCATCCAGCGGTAGCTGCGGGCATTGACTTCGAGTGTCTCCGGTGTCATTTCAGACTTCCTTTTGGGGTGGGTTGTTCGATGCGGTCGCCGCGTCGGAATCGGCGCGGCCGAAGGCCTTGTGCATGCGCGCGCGGCTGCCCGCGACGTGCTGGCGCAGCGCGCGCCCTGCCGTGTCGGGGTCGCCGCTGGCAATGGCGTCGACGATGTCGCGGTGCTCGTCGGCCGACACGCGCAGGCCGCCGCCGCTGTCGAGCGCACGCATTCTGAAAAGGTGCAGCTCCTTGACCAGGCGCTTGTAGGTTTCGGTGAGCTTCTTGCTACCGGCCGTGTCGAGCAGGATCTCGTGGAACTGCAGGTTGAGCTGCGCGTACTGCTCCACGTCCTGCGCCTGGGCTGCCGAGCGCATTGCATCGAGCATGGCGCGCAGGCGCTCGACCGCGTCGGGCTTGATGGCGAGCGCCACGCGCCGGCCGATGATTTCTTCCAGGGCCTCGCGCAGTTCGTAGATTTCGTCGGCTTCCTCGAATGCGATCTCGCGCACGAAGACGCCACGGTTCTTTTCGTTGCGCACGAGGCCGGCCTCTTCCAGCGCACGCAACGCCTCGCGGATAGGGCCGCGGCTGGTATTGAAGCGCTGCGAGAGTTCGCTCTCGTTGATGCGGCTGCCCACGGGGAGCTCGCCGGTCATGATCAAACGCTCGATTTCTTCCTGCATCAGCATCGGCAGCGAGCTGGACTGGAGAAACGCGAGGGCGGCGGAGTGATTGGTGGTGACCATGGGGCGTATTTTCCCCGAGGATTGAAAACTGTCAACAATTTTTTATTGACAGTCTTCAATCAGCAATCTACATTGCGTTCACCGGACCTTGGAACGCCACGCGCCGGAGCCCGCCACTCACTCACCCCCTGTGACAGCAAGCCACTTCAGGAGAAACAGATGACGATGAAACAAAGCACGCGCCGTCTCACGGCGGCCCTGTGCGTTGCGGCGCTAGGCCTCATGGCCGGCGGCGCCGCCTGGGCGCAGAAGACTCCGCTCCTGGTCTACACGGCGCTCGAGACCGACGCCATGAAGCTCTACAAGGACGCCTTCGAAAAAGCCAACCCCGACATCGAAGTGAAGTGGGTGCGCGACTCCACCGGCATCGTCACCGCCAAGCTGCTGGCCGAAAAAGCCAACCCGCAGGCCGACGTGGTGGCCGGCCTGGCCGCCAGCAGCCTCGCGCTGCTGCAGCAGGAAGGCATGCTCCTGCCCTACGAGCCCAAGGGCTTCAAGGACCTGAACCCCGCCTACTCCGACAGCGCCCGCCCGCCGGCCTGGGTCGGCATGGACGTCTGGGCCGCAACCATCTGCTTCAACCGCGTCGAGGCCCAGAAGCTCGGCCTGCCCAAGCCCGAGAGCTGGAAGGACCTGGCCAAGCCCGTCTACAAGGGCACCATCTCGATGCCGCACCCGGCCTCCAGCGGCACCGGTTATCTCGACGTGTCGTCATGGCTGCAGAACATGGGCGACGCCGAAGGCTGGAAGTACATGGACGCGCTGCACCAGAACATCGCGCAGTACGTGCACTCGGGCTCCAAGCCCTGCAAGCAGGCCGGCGCGGGTGAGTTCCCCATCGGCATCTCGTTCGAGTTCCGCGCGCACCAGGTCAAGAAGTCGGGCGCGCCGGTCGACCTGATCTTCCCGAAGGAAGGCCTGGGCTGGGACATCGAGGCCACCAGCATCATGAAGACGAGCAAGAAGACGGAACAGGCCAAGCGCTTCGCCGACTGGATGGCCAGCAAGGAGGCCAACCAGATCACCTCCACATGGTGGGCGGTAGTGGCCTACCCCGGCGTGGCCTCGAAGCTCGAAGGCATTCCGGACAACTACGAAAAGCTGCTCGCCAAGAACGACATCAACTGGGCAGCGAAGAACCGCGAGCGCATCCTGGCGGAATGGAGCAAGCGCTACGAAGGCAAGGCTGAACCGAAATAAGGCTCGCCCCCAGGCTGCGCGCACTTCGTGTCGCTTCGCCAACCCCCTACCCGGGGCGACACCTGCGGCCCGGCAAAGCCGGTTCCGCGGTGTCCCACGAATCGGCTCGACAGGCCTGCAGCTCTTATCCCAACCCGCGACGCCCATTTCTGTGGCGTGCGCCAACGACGAGTGCGAAAAATGGATATGACCGACACCAAGTTCATTGCCAGCCCGGTGCCTGCTAGCGCTCCTGCAGCGCTCGAGATCGTCGGCGTTCGCAAGGACTTCGAATCCTTCAGCGCGCTGCGCGACGTGCACCTGCGCGTGAACCCGGGCGAGATGCTGTGTTTTCTGGGCCCCTCGGGCTGCGGCAAGACCACGCTGCTGCGCATCATCGCGGGGCTGGAAACGCAGACCGCCGGGCAGATCCTGCAGAACGGCAAGGACGTCTCGTGGCTGCCGCCGGACCGGCGCGACTACGGCATCGTCTTCCAGTCGTATGCGCTCTTTCCCAACCTGTCGATTGCCGAGAACATCGGCTACGGGCTGGTCAACAGCCGCGCCAAACGGGGTGAGATCAAGGTGCGAGTCGAAGAGCTGCTGAAGCTCGTCGGCCTGCCGACCTCGGGCAACAAATACCCGAGCCAGCTTTCGGGCGGCCAGCAGCAACGCGTGGCACTGGCCCGCGCGCTCGCCACGCGCCCCGGCCTGCTGCTGCTCGATGAGCCGCTGTCGGCGCTCGATGCGCTGGAGCGCATTCGCCTGCGCGGCGAAATCCGCCGGCTGCAGAAGCAGGTCGGCATCACGACCATCATGGTCACGCATGACCAGGAAGAGGCGCTGTCGATGGCCGACCGCATCGTGGTCATGAACCACGGCGTGATCGAGCAGGTCGGCACGCCGATGGAAGTCTACGAACAGCCGGCCACGCCCTTCGTGGCCGATTTCGTCGGCAAGGTCAACGTGCTGCGCGCGGTGGCGCTGGGCAACCATCGCTTCAAGGTGGGCGACATGGAACTGCAGTGCGATGCCTGCGACGGCGCCTTCGAGCCCGGCGAAGCCGTCAACCTCTACCTGCGCCCCGAAGACCGTGCGGTCGAGCACCTGGGCGACGACACGGCCAACCGCCTGCAGGCGCTGGTCACCAAGGTCGAATTCCTCGGCGGCCTGTGCATCGCCGAAGTGACGGCCGATGCGCTGCACGGACAAACGCTCGGCCTGCACTTCTCGCTCAACCAGCTGCACGACCTCGACATCCGCGAAGGCAACACCATCGACATCGCGCTGCGCGCCAACCGCATCCGCGCCTTCTCCGCACGCAGCCCGAAGCCATGAACACGCTGGCACACCCTCGCCCTTCGTTCGCCGCGCGACCGGCCATGCGCTGGAGCCGCGACGAGACCATTGCCCGGGTCATCCTGTTCGTGGTGATGGCGATGCTCTTCGTGTTCCTGATCGCACCACTGGCGACCATCCTGGCCCACGCGGTGCAGGACAAGGACGGCCGCTTCGTCGGCCTCGCCCACTTCATCACCTACTTCCAGACGCCGAGCCTGCTGCGCGCGGCGTGGAACTCGGTGTGGGTCTCGGCGGCGGTGGTGATGATCTCGGTGCCCACCGCCTTCGTCTTTGCCTACGCGCTCACGCGCAGCTGCATGCCGGCGCCGCTGAAGGCGGTGTTCCGCCTCATCGCGCTGATTCCGCTGCTGGCGCCCTCGCTGCTCTCGGCCATTTCCTTCGTGCAGTGGTTCGGCAACCAGGGGGCTCTCAAGTTCCTGCTGGGCGGCGCGTCGATCTACGGTGCGCCCGGCATCATCCTGGCCGAGGTCTACAACACCTTTCCGCATGCGCTGATGATCCTGGTCACCGCACTGTCGCTCGCCGACGGCCGGCTGTACGAGGCGGCCACCGCGCTGCGCACGCGGCCGTCGCGCCAGTTCATGACCATCACGCTACCCTCGTGCAAGTACGGCCTCATCAGCGCGGCGACCGTGGTCTTCACCTACGTGGTGAGCGACTTCGGCGCGCCCAAGGTGATCGGCGGCAACTTCAACGTGCTGTCGGTCGATGTGTTCAAGCAGGTGGTCGGGCAGCACAACTTCTCCATCGGCGCGGTGGTGGGCATGCTGCTGTTGCTTCCCTCGATCATTTCCTTCGTGATCGACTACGTGGTGCGGCGCAAGCTGAAGGCGCAGCTCACGGCCCGCTCGGTGCCCTACAGCCCCAAGCGCCGCAAGCTCGCCGATCCGCTGCTGATGCTGTTCTGCGCGGTCGTGTGCGGGCTGCTGCTGGCCACCATCGGCATGGCGATCTACACCTCGCTGATCTCGCTGTGGCCCTACGACCTTTCGCTCACGCTCAAGCACTACCACTTCGTGCTGGTCGAAAGCGACATGGCCGCGGCCTACGGCAACAGCCTGATCGTTGCCATGGCCACCGCCGTGGCCGGCTCGCTGATCGTCTTCGTGGGCGCCTACCTGATCGAGAAGACGCGCAACCTCGGCCTGATGCGCAAGGGCATGCATCTGATGGCGGTGCTGTCGATGGCGGTGCCGGGCCTTGTGCTCGGGCTGGGCTACGTGATGTTCTTCAACCATCCGGCCAACCCGCTGAACTTTCTCTACCAGACGATGGCGATCCTGATCATCTCGATGGTGGTGCACTACTACACCTCGAGCCATCTCACGGCCGTGACGGCGCTCAAGCAGATCGACAACGAGTTCGAAGCCGTGTCGGCCTCGCTCAAGGTGCCGTTCTTCAAGACCTTCCTGCGCGTGACGGTGCCGGTGTGCCTGCCGGCGATCCTGGACATCGGGCGCTACTTCTTCGTGGTGTCGATGGCCAGCCTGTCGTGCGCCATCTTTCTCTACACGCCGGAGACCATTCTGGCCTCGGTCGCGATCATGCATCTGGACGACGCCGGCGACATCGGCCCGGCCGCGGCGCTGGCCAGCCTGATCGTCGTCACCTCGACCATCGTGTGCATCGCCTACTCGCTGCTGACGCGCGTGCTGCTGTCGCGCACGCAGGCCTGGCGCAACCTGAGCCGCGGTTGAACGGCGGCCCCTCTGTCTTCCCCTTCCTCTCATTTCTTTCCCTGCCTGGAGACATCATGAGTCAAGCCCCCTACCCCATTCTTCTCACGCCCGGCCCCCTGACCACTTCGGACCGCACGCGGCAGGCGATGCTGCGCGACTGGGGATCGTGGGACGCCGACTTCAACCAGATCACCGCACGCATCCGCAAGCATGTGCTGGAGATCGTGCACGGCACCGGCACGCACGAGTGCGTTCCGCTGCAGGGCAGCGGAACCTTCTCGGTGGAAGCTGCCATCGGCACCGTCGTGCCGCGCGACGGCCACGTGCTGGTGCCGAGCAATGGCGCGTACTGCCAGCGGCTCGCCAAGATCTGCAAGGTGCTCGGCCGCAAGCTGACCACCATCGACTACACGGAAGAAAAGCAGGTCTCGCCGGCCGACGTTGACCGGGCGCTCGCGGCCGACCCAGGCATCACCCACGTCGCGGTGGTGCACTGCGAAACCGGCGCCGGCGTGCTCAACCCCCTGCACGAGATCGCGGTGGTCGTCGCCAGGCACGGCCGCGGGCTGATCATCGACGCCATGAGCTCCTTCGGCGCGCTGGAGATCGATGCGCGCAAGACGCCCTTCGATGCTGTCGTCGCCGCTTCGGGCAAATGCCTCGAAGGCGTGCCGGGCATGGGTTTCGTCGTCATCAAGCGCAGCACGCTCGAGAAGTGCGAAGGCAACTGCCACTCGCTGAGCATGGACCTGTACGACCAGTGGGTGTACATGGAGAAGACCACGCAGTGGCGCTTCACGCCGCCTACGCACGTGGTCGCCGCGCTCGACACCGCCATCGCGCAGTACATCGAGGAAGGCGGCCTTGCGGCGCGCGGCGGGCGCTATGCGCGCAACTGCAAGGCGCTGATCGAAGGCCTGGCTTCGCTGGGCATCCGCAGCTTCCTGGAGTCCGCCATCCAGGCGCCGATCATCGTCACCTTCCACGCGCCCGACGATGCCAACTACGACTTCAAGACCTTCTACCAGGAGGTGAAGAAGCGCGGCTACATCCTCTACCCCGGCAAGCTCACGCAGGTGGAGACCTTCCGCGTCGGCTGCATGGGCCACTTCGGCGAGGCGGGCATTCCGGGCGCCGTGGCCGCCATCGGCGAGACGCTCAAGGCCATGGGCATCAGGCGCGTCACCGCACCCGTTGCCGCCTGAAGGCATGGCAATGGGCGACGAAACACCACGCCGCTACATCCTCACCCTCACCTGCCCGGACCGCACGGGCATCGTGGCGGGCGTGGGCAGCTTCATCGCAAGCCACGGCGGCCTGATCACCCAGGCCGCACAGCACGGTGACGCGCTGCACAACCGCTTCTACATGCGGGTGGAGATCCAGGCCGACACGCTGCCCTTCTACCTGGACGAACTGCGCGAACGCTTCGCGCCGGTCGCCAAGCAGTTCGACATGGAGTGGAGCGTTTCCGACAGCTCGGTGAAGAAACGCATGCTGGTGCTGGTGAGCAAGCTCGACCACTGCCTGAACGACCTGCTGCACCGCTGGCGCAACAAGGACTTGCACTGCGAAATTCCGTGCGTGATCTCCAATCACAACGACCTGCGATCCTTCGTCGAGTGGCACGGCATCCCGTTCTTCCACGTGCCGGTGACGCCCGACACCAAGACGCAGGCCTACGCCGAAGTGGAGCGGCTGTTCCGCGAGTTCAGCGGCGACTTCATGGTGCTCGCGCGCTACATGCAGGTGCTGTCGGACGACATGACCCAGCGCCTGCGCAACCGCATCATCAATATCCACCACAGCTTCCTGCCGGCCTTCGTCGGCGGCAAGCCCTACCACCAGGCCTTCGAGCGCGGCGTGAAGATGACCGGCGCAACCAGCCACTACGTGACGGCCGAGCTCGACGCCGGCCCGATCATCGACCAGGGCGTGATCGACATCGACCACGGCAACTCGATCGAGGAGATGGTGCGGCTCGGCAAGGACATCGAAAAGAGCGTGCTGTCGCGCAGCGTGCGCCTCCACCTGGAAGACCGGATCCTGGTCCATCGCAACAAGACGGTGGTCTTCAAGTAACCCTCCCTCAACCAACGAGTCCTCCGACACATCATGGCGACGCCACTTCCCTCCCATGCGCAGGTCGTCATTGCGGGCGGCGGCATTGCCGGCTGCAGCGCGGCCTACCACCTCACCCAGCTCGGCTGCACCGACGTGATCGTGCTCGAACAAGGCCAGCTCACCTGCGGCACGACCTGGCATGCCGCCGGGCTGGTCGGCCAGCTGCGCGCGAACCGCAGCATGACGAAGATGAGCCGCTACGGCATCGACCTGTATGCCTCGCTCGAAGCCGAGACGGGCCTGGCCACCGGCTGGAAACGGTGCGGCAGCATCACGGTCGCCCGAACGCCCGAGCGCATGACGCTTCTGCGACGGACCATCGCCACGGCCCACAGCTTCGGCATCGAGGCCGAGTTCATCACGCCGGCCGAAGCGCTGGAGTTGTGGCCGCTGATGCGCATCGACGATCTCGTGGGCGCAGTCTGGCTGCCCGGCGACGGCAAGGCGAACCCGACCGACCTCACGCAATCGCTGGCCAAGGGCGCGCGCAACCGCGGCGCGAAAATTTTCGAGGGCGTGCAGATCACCGGCACGATCATCGAGAACGGCCGCATCGTCGGCGTCGAGACCAGCCAGGGCACGGTGCGCTGCGAGAGCTTTCTCAACTGCGCCGGCCAATGGGCGCGCGAGCTGGGCAAGATCTCGGGCGTCAACATTCCGCTGCATTCGGCCGAGCACTTCTACCTGGTCACCAAGGAGATCGAAGGCGTCCACCGGGACCTGCCGGTGCTGCGCGACCCCGACGGCTACATCTACTACAAGGAAGAAGTCGGCGGCCTGGTGATGGGCGGCTTCGAGCCGGTGGCCAAGCCCTGGGGCATGGACGGCATCCCGCCGAAGTTCGAGTTCCAGCTGCTGCCGGACGACATGGACCAGTTCCAGATCCTGCTCGACGAAGCGGTGCACCGCACGCCGACGCTGGAGACCACCGAGATCAAGCTGTTCCTGAACGGCCCCGAGAGCTTCACGCCGGACGGCAACTTCATCCTCGGTGAAGCGCCCGAAGTGCGCGGCTATTTCGTGGCCGCCGGCTTCAACTCGGCCGGCATCGCCAACGCGGGCGGCGCGGGCAAGCTGATCGCCGAATGGATCGTCGGCGGCGCCGCGCCGGCCGATCTGCTCGACGTGGACATCCGCCGCTTCGCGCCCTTCAACAGCAACAAGCGCTGGCTGAAGGACCGCACGGTGGAAGCGCTCGGGCTGCACTACGCAATGCGCTGGCCGCGCCACGAGCTGGAGTCCGGACGACCGCTGCGCCGCTCGCCGCTGTACGACCGGCTCAAGGCCAAGGGCGCCGCCTTCGGCAGCAAGCTGGGATGGGAGCGCGCGAGCTGGTTCGCATTGCCGGGGCACGAGGCGCACGCCCGCTACGGCTTCGGCCGCCCCGACTGGCTGGATGCCTGCATCGAAGAGCAGATGGCGGTGCGGCGAGACGTGGTTGTCTTCGACCAGACCTCGTTCGGCAAGCTCATGGTGCAGGGCCGCGACGCCGAGCTGCTGCTGCAGCGCCTGTGCGCCAACGATGTGGCGATCCGGCCTGCAAGCATGGTCTACACCGCGCTGCTCAACGAACGCGGCGGCTTCGAGAGCGACCTCACGGTGATGCGGCTGGCGGCAGACTGCTTCCTGATCATCACCGGCTCCGCTCAGCCCTGCCGCGACATCGGCCACATCAGGCGCCACATGCATGCGCACGAGCATGTGACGGTGACGGACGTGACCTCCAGCTACTGCACCCTCACGGTGACCGGCCCGAAGGCGCAGCAGCTGCTGTCCCGGGTCACGCCGCAGGACCTGGGCAAGGAGGCGTTTCCGCAATCGGCAGTGATCGAGATCGATGTCGGCTACGCGCGCGCACTCGCGGCCAAGGTCTCGTACGTCGGCGGTCCGGGATGGGAGCTGTACATCCCGACTGAGATGGCGGTGCATGTGTACGACACGCTGTTCGACGCGGGCACCGACCTGGGCCTTCGCGACGGCGGCTACTACACGATCGACGCCTTGCGCATCGAGGCCGGGCGCCGGGCCTTCGGTCTCGAACTTGGTCCGGACGAAAACCCGTTCGAGGCGGGCCTGGAATTCGCGGTCCAGCTGGACAAGCCGGTTGCCTTCATCGGACAGGCCGCGCTCGCGAAGATCACACCCGAACGGCTCTCCAAGCGTCTGATGATGTTCACGCTGGACGACCCGCAGGCCTTCGCATGGGGCGGCGAACCGATCCTGCGCAACGGCAAGGCCGTCGGCGAGCTGACCTCCACGGCTTACAGCGCGGTACTGGAGCGGATGTGGTGATGGGCTACGTACGCAGCGCCGAGCCACTGACGAGGGAAGAGGCAATGCACGGCGAGTACGAAATCGACATCGCCGGCCAGCGCTTTGCAGCCACGCCGCAATCGCGGCCGCCTTACCCCTCGCTCATCAAGGCTGCGCTCGAACGGCGCGGATAGCTGAAACCAGCCTGACGCCCGCTGAAGGCGGCGCAACCCCAGGGCCTATCCGCTGGCCTTGACGGCCTCCACCAGATGCCGCACGAAGGCTTTCGCGGCATCGGGCAGCGAGCGGCCCGCCATGGTCTCTATTTCCAGGTGCCGCTCGTTCATTTCGCGGTCTTTCACGGGGAGGGCGACCAGCGCCTTGCTCTGCAGCAGCGTGCGTATCGACAGCGGGCCGTAGAAGGCGATGCTGCCGCCGCCGGCCGCTGCAAAGCTCAGCAGCGCATTCGCGTGGTTGCTGGACATGGCCTGTGAATAGCGCAGCCCCTGCCGGGCGCAGCTTGCGTCGAGCAGGCGGCGTATGGAGCTGTCTTCCTGCGGCAGCCCCAGCGGATACGCGACCACCTGGCGCAGCGACAGCTGCCGTTGCTGCGCCAATGGGTGGTCCCTGGCCATCACGGCGAGGATGGGGCTGGGGTACCGCAGCTGGATCTCGATGCCGGGCTCGGGCGCAGCGCTCAGGGTGATGCCTACGTCGGCCTCGCCGTCGCGCACCTGGCTCGAAATATCGGTGGGCGAGCAGACCTCCAGGTGAAAGCGGATGCCCTCGTGCTTGCGGCGGAAGTCCGCGATCAGTCTGGGAATGAAGTCGAAGGCAAAGCCCTCGGTGCTCGCCACGCGCACATGGCCGCTGCGCAGGCCGCGCAGGCCGGCGATGTCGTTCGTGACCCGCTCGATGTCTTGTTGCGCCCGCTTGGCGTGTGCCGCCAGCAGCTCGCCCGCGGCATTGGGCACCATGCCGCGCGCATGGCGCTCGAACAGCAGGGTGTCGAGTTCGCGCTCCAGCCGCGCCACCTGCCGGCTCACCGCCGAGGGCGCCACGTTGAGCTTGAGCGCTGCCTCCTTCACGGAGCCGGTTTTCACGACCTCGAGAAAGTAGCGCACCGCGGTCTCCTGCAAGGCACGAAGCTGCATGAATTTCTCCTGTGGCGTGGCCCGAAACGGATTTCGTTGATTGCCGATTCGGCAACGCAGAATTCTAAACATTGCGCTTGTGACACCGGCATGACGCTCCTAGGATGAACCCGCCCTCTCCCGATCCCCATCGAAATCCCCGTCGAAATCCAGGAGTTCCCGATGAACCGTCTCCCGCTCATGGCGCGCATGGCACTGGTATGTGGCCTCGCACTTGGCGCCCTGCCGCTGACCGCGCCCGCCGCCGCGGCGGCGGACTTTCCCTCGCGCCCGATCACGCTGGTCATTCCGTTCCCGCCGGGTGGGGCGACGGACGTCAACGGGCGCGTGATCGCGCAACGTCTGGGCAAGGAGCTCGGCCAGCCCGTCATCATCGAGAACCGCGCGGGCGCCGGCACGGTGGTCGGCGCAAGCTATGTGTCGAAGGCCGCGCCCGATGGCTACACGCTGCTGATCAGCTCGGGCTCGACGTTCACCGTCAACCCCGCGATCCGCGCCACCCTGCCCTACGACCCGGTGAAGAGCTTCGACCCCATCGGCATCGCGGGTCGCGTCGCGCTGATCCTGCTGGCGAACAGCGAGGTGCCTGTGCAGACGGTGAAGCAGTTCGTCGATTACGTGAAGGCCTCGCCGGGCAAGTATTCGTACGGCTCCTTCGGCACCGGCACCACCGCGCAGTTCGCCGGCGAAACCATGCTGCATGCCACTGGCCTGAAGATGACGCACATCCCCTACAAGGGCAGCGCGCCCGCAATGACCGACCTGATGGGAGGCCAGATTCCGTTCAGCATCGACACGGTGAGCGCGGCGATCCCGCAGCTCAAGAGCGGAAAGATCAAGGCCATTGCGCTGACGACTGCGAAGCGCTCCGCCCTGCTGCCCGATGTGCCCACCTTCGCCGAGAGCGGTTATGCCAGCGTCGACATGGACTCGTGGCTGATGATCGCCGTCCCGAAGGGCGTGCCCGCCGACGTGAAGGCCAAGCTTGAGAAGGCGCTGGCCGCGACCATCGCCGACCCCGAAACGCGTACCAAGCTGCTGGGCCAGGGGCTGGAGCCGGCGTTCAGCAGCAGTACCGCGTCGAGTGAGCTGATCAACCGCGAACTGCCCTTGATGCGTGCCGTTGCGGCTCGCGCAAACATCACAGCCGACTGATGAACCCGACGAACAACACTTCCCGCGACACCAGCACTGAGCTCGTCGAAAAATCCGCCGTCGAACTGCGCCGCCTCATCGGCAGCAAGGCCATCTCGCCCGTCGAGCTCCTTGAAGCATGCATCTCGCGCATCGAGCGCGTGAACCCCTTCGTCAACGCGGTGACCGCAACCTGTTTCGAGCGAGCGCGCAACGAAGCCATGGTGGCCGAAAGCGCCGTGATGCGCGGCGACTCGCTCGGCCTGCTGCACGGCCTTCCGCTGGGCGTGAAAGACCTGGAGCCCACCGAAGGCCTGCTCACGACCTGGGGCTCGGCGATCTACCGCGACCATGTGCCCACGGAAGACATCGAGCTGGTCGCCCGCCTGCGCCGCGCGGGCGCCATCGTGGCGGGCAAGACCAACGTGCCCGAGATGGGCGCGGGCGCCAACTCGCGCAACGACGTGTGGGGCGCCACGGGCAACCCCTTCAATCCGAACCTGAATGCCGGCGGCTCCTCGGGCGGCTCGGCGGCTGCGCTGGCCTGCGACATGCTGCCCGTGTGCACCGGCTCCGACACCGGCGGGTCGCTCCGCATTCCGGCGGCCAAGTGCGGCGTGGTGGGCTTCCGGCCGTCGCCGGGCATCGTGCCCAGCGTGCGCAAGCCATTGGGCTGGACGCCCATTTCGGTCGTCGGCCCCATGGGCCGGACGGTGGAAGACGCCTGCCTGCAGATGGCGGCATCCGCCGGCATGCACGCGGGCGACCCGCTGAGCTATCCGCTCGACCCGATGTCTTTTCTGGCGCCCGCGCAGGTCGACCTGGCCGGCCTGCGCGTGGCGTGGACCGAAGACTTCGGCACCTGCGCAGTGGACGACGGCATCCGCGCCACCTTCCGGCAGAAGATCGAAGCCATGCGGCACCTGTTCCGCCGCTGCGACAAGGTCGAGTTCGACATGGGCGAGGCGCACCGCTGCTTCGACGTGCTGCGTGCCGAGGCCTTCGTGGCGGGCATGCAGGCGGCCTACGAGCGCGACCCCGCCAGCCTGGGACCCAACCCGCGCGCGAACTACGAGATGGGCGCTCGCATGAGCCTGCTCGACAGCGCCTGGGCGCAGGCCGAGCAGACGCGGCTCATCAAGCGCTTTCAGACGACCTTCGCCGACTACGACCTGGTGCTGTCGCCCACCACGCCGGTGTCGCCCTTTCCGTGGACGCAGCTGTATGCCGGCCACATCAACGGAGAGCAGCAGGCCAACTATTACCGCTGGCTGGCGCTGACCTACGTGGTCACGCTGACCACGCACCCGGCCATTTCGCTGCCCTGCGGACTCGACCATGCGGGCATGCCCTTCGGGCTGCAGGTGGTGGGCGGCTTTCGCGCCGACCACCAGGTGCTGGGCGCAGCGCGGGCGATGGAAGAAGCCTTCTCGGCCCACGCGCAGCTGCGCCGCCCGCGGCCGGACCTGGCCTCGTTGCGCATGGCCGAACCCGCGCTGACTTCGATCGTCAAGACGCCGCCGGTCTTCGACCGTCGCGGTACGAGGGCTGCCGCGGCGTCTGCCGTCTGAGGGAGCCGAGTCGCCAAGGCGCGGGGGAAGCCTTGCCATGTCGCACGCGGGTGCGTCAAATGCCGGGCATCTTCACTCACAGCCTCAGGAGAACCATGGCCATCGACACCCTCGCCACCTGGCACCGGCTCGTCAAGGAACGCGACGTGGCGGGGCTCGACGCCCTGCTGGACGACGAGGCCGTCTTCCACTCGCCGGTGGTGCACAAGCCCCAGGTCGGGAAAGCCATCACGCAGAAGTACCTGGCCGCGGCGTTCCAGGTCTTCTTCAACGAGAGCTTCCGCTATGTGCGCGAGCTCCGGTCCGCGAACGACGCCGTGCTCGAATTCGCGCTGGAGCTGGACGGCATCCAGATCAACGGCGTCGACATGATGAAGTGGAACGACGCAGGCAGGATCACCGAGTTCAAGGTGATGCTGCGCCCCCTGAAGGCGGTGAACCTCATTCACCAGAAGATGGCGGCGCAGCTCCAGGCGGCGCAATCCTAGTCAATCCCGGTCAGTCGGCGACGACCTGCAGGCTGCCCTGCACGCTGTACGCCCGCACGCACATGCGGGTCAGCTGCACGAGAAAGCGGAACACGGTCGGCTCGCACAGGCAGTCCGGCGTGATCGCCATGATGTCCTTGCGGAACTCCATCAGCCGGTCGCCGGACATCGCCATTTCGGCGGAGGCGCCGTAGTAGTTCTTCCAGAAGTCCTGCAGCAGGCCGCGCTTGACTTCGTCGATCACGAGCGTGTAGCCGCGCTCCCAGACCTCTTCGTCCATGGGCAGGCAGTCGACGCCGGGATCCTCCGGGCGGGCACCTGGGGGCACCAGGAACACGCGCCGCATGGCGACTCTTTCAACGGCGGTTTGCGAGTGCATCGCCGGACTCCGGAACTTCAGCGGTGATGGCTGCCTCAGCGGCATGGGGTATTGCAACATGGCGTGGCTTTCTCATGGTCGTCATCCTCGGCGGAGGCGCACGTTGTGTGACAGGCTTGGAATTTCAGGCCGCGAGCAGTCGCAGGCGGCTCGCGTTGGAATGGGCCAGGCTCTCCGGCTGGTCCCAGGTACCGTCCGCGTTCAGCGTGGTGGTCAACGCGTAGACGCCTGCCGGGAATGGCAGCTCCAGCGGGTTGTTGACCGTGCTGACGTCGATCACGCCGCCTTCCTCGTAGTCACCGTAGGCGATGAAGTACTTGGGCCGCGGCGAGAAGGCCAGGCTCTGGTTGGGGCGCGCCTGCGCCGCATACACCGTGCTGCCCCCCATGGTCACGCCCACAGCGGCCGCGGACCTGATCGGGATGTTGGGCGATTCGGCGAGATAGAAGCGGGATTGGTCGGGCCCCTGGGTGGGGTTCACGAACCGGTAGGCGCCGTTGTAGTCCAGCGTGATCTTGTTGTTCAGGCCGCTGGGGTCGTAGGTTTCAGTGGCGATGAACTGGATGCCGGGCTGCAGCTCGCCCGTTTCGGCCCAGGAGAAGCCGGTGTCGATGCTCCACTGGAACTTGACGCGCGAAGTCGGGCTCGGGTTCGAGAACCTGGCGAACCAGGCCAGCGACAGGGCATTCGGCGCCCATTGCGTCGGGTCGTTCTGGAACACCATGAAATAAGCCGAATGGCTCGCATGGTTGTTGACCGTGACGGAATAGATCATTCCCATGACAACTTCCCGGAAGTGGTTGATCAGCCAGTTCATGCCGCGACGGCGGCACCGAACTTGACGTCACTCTAGGGAGCGCAGGGATCGAATGGAATTACAGACGATTACACAGGTTGTGCACCGCCCTGGATCTCGAAGGGATAGTTGCCCAGCCGCACGGTCCCGCGACGCCGCTCGACCAGCGGCGGCTCGGCCAGATGGGGCGGCAATGCATTGAGGATCTGGTGCTTGGCGCGAAAGATCTGGATGTTCACGTAAGAGGGCTCCACGCCCAGCATGCGCGACAGTTCGTCCAGCCCGATCCAGCCCTGGCTCTGCGGCGCGATTCCTCTTTGCGCGTCTTTCTGGCGCACGCGCGCGAGCGTGACGAGGGTGTAGTGATGGATGCGTTCGCCGAGCGATACCGACTTGCCTTCCGCCACCAGGCTCAGGCTCGTGTGCTCCTCGTTCTGGCTGACGTTGAAGTGCAGCGCGACATCCGCCGATGCCGAGCCCGGCGCCGACGGCGTGATCGGGTTCTCGGAAGTGAACGCCAGGTCGTCGCACAGCACGAACTCCCACGTGCGAACCGCGGTGCGGACCATGGCACCGTCGCTCAGGGGCTCGATGCCGTCGATGTGCTCGAGCATCCATCTGCCGTCCTGGAAATACACGTTCACTTCGGGCTGGTGCTCGTCCGGCAGCAGGTTCTCGCGCAGGCCCAGCGCCAGCGGGGCAACGCCTCCATCGACAGGGAAAAGGCAGGTGACCGGCGGTGCCAGGTCGACCACGGTCCAGGCCGTTTCATCGCCCACGCCCATGCGGACTTCGGCGCCCACGGGCAAGGCAGTCCATCGGCCGCTGGGCAGCCGCTCGCCGTTCACGGTGGTGCCGTTGCGGCTCTGGTCGACGATTTCCCATGTGTGCCTGTTCCATCGCACCATCGCATGGACCTGCGACACGTCCGCTGCCTTCAGCACCGTCTGGCACGCCGAGGCGCGGCGGCCGAAGGCGTGCACGGGTCGCAGCATGATGGCGCGCTCGTCGAGCTTGTTCCTGAAAATGGCCATCGGCTTTCCCTTTTCTCCTTCTCTTGAAATCGGACCGTATCAGACGTACAGCGCCTGCGGATTCAGGTCGCTTTCGCACACCGGAGTGTCGCGCCATCCCATGGCGACTGGAACGCGGTACAGGCGCGGATTGCCCAGCTCCGGCCAGATGTGGCACAGCCCCGGCACGACCACCTTCACAGTGTGCAGGGGAATGTCGGGGCGCGTGTGGTCCAGGACGATGGTTTCCAGGCCGAGCGCAGCGGCAATGGCAACGCAGCGCCGGATCTCCTCTGCGATGTCCGTGCGCGCGGCTGGCGCCGGCACTACGTTGCCCGCGCCCGACGGCATGAGAAAGCGCGGCGGGCCTTCTTCCCTGGCTTCCCCGGCGGCACGCTGCATCGCGAAGGTCTTGCCGGCCGCGATCAACTGGCTCATTTCGGTGAGCGCACGCTCGCAGGCCAGCGCACGGTCGGGGCTGCAGCCGAAGCCGATGGCCCACGCGCCCGTTTGCAGATGCCGGCCGATGGCAACCGCTACCGGAATGCCGAAATCGTGGGTGATGTCGAGCACCCAGCGCTCCCATTGCGGGCCGCAGGTGCGCTCGACGCGCTGGCGGATTTCGTCGGACAGGCCGCCGAGGTCGATGGCCGGCCTGGGAACTTCGCCGTACCACCAGATGGCGGCGGCATCGCGCTCCACCAGTTCGAGAAAGCCCTGCAGGATGGCTTCCTCGCGCGTGTTCCCGGCGGCGCAGCCGTTCGATGTCCAGCTGACGTGGCACTGGCTTTGCGCCGGCGCATGGGCAAAGCAGAAGGCCAGCGGCAGGTAGCAGCGCTCATCGGCCGTGAGCGACCAGGCAGGCGTCCACCATGCGGGCCCGGACGACACGGACGACGCCACGGCATGCGGAGGCTTCTGCGCCGTGTCGAATCGCTCGCGCTGCCGGTCGCTGAAGAGCGCCAGCGCCTGCGGCTGGATGCAGCGCGCATCGAGGTCGGCGGCGAAGGCCACGACCGAGGCTTCGTCGCCCTGATGGAAGGCGGCATAGCGCTCGACCGCCTCGCACAGCGCGCTGGCGCGGGACTGGTCCATCGACATGCCCTTGCCGAGGCAGATCTGGGTCAGCACGCCGGGCAAAAGATCGTCGCCGGGCGGCGGCGTCCTGAAAATTTCGCTGCGATAGACGGTCAGCGCGCCCTCCGACTCGGCGTTCAGCGGCGCGATCTGCGCGATCACGCCGCACAGCGGGCTGACGTGTGGCGCCAGCCGCGCCACCGTGACCGAGGCCGGCACCGTGCGCCAGCCGCCATCGCGCCGGGCGATGGGCGGGCCAGACTCCAGCACGATGCGCTCGCGCTGCCGCTGCACCACGAGCCCCGGCGTTCCGCAATGCGGGCACTGGGGGCGGGCGGCGACGGAATGCAGCTGCGGCGAATCCAGCGTCCGCACCTGTGCGTCCGCATGCGTGGCGATCTGCTGCGCTATGAGCAGCAACTGGCCGAGGCGCTCGGCGACTAGCCGGTCACCTGCCCGCACCGGCAGGCCGCTGCCCGGGGTGCCATGCCGCGCCTGCCACCATGCACGCGCCGGCCGGTTCCTCAGCCAGCGGTGCGCGAGGCAATGCCAGCAGGGGCCGGCCGTCGCCGCGCCCGGCCTGAAGAATGGGCCGGCCATGGCCTGTTCGCCGGTGGGCTTGACCAGCAGCCAGGGACGACCCGAGGCGCGCTGCTGCGCATCGATGGTGCCGAGCCGGGGGTCGAGGTAGTCGTCGCAAAAAACGAGGGTGAGGCCGGTGTCGGCGAACGCCTGCGCCCAGCCGCTTGCCGCGTCGCCGCTCACCGCGTTCGACAGCGCGATGACATCCACATGGTCGGAGAGGGCCGTGCGCACATGCACCGCAGAAAAATCGGGCACGAGGTACGGCTCGCCGCCGTCCATCGCAACGGGTCGCACGAGCCCCTGGCGCGTCAACGCCTCGAGCGCATGCAGCATCTGCGCGAGCAGTGCGGCCGCGCCTTCGGTGCGGCAATAGGTGGCGAGGCTGACGCCCTCGCGCAGCACGCGCTCGACGGCCATGACTCCCGGCGAGCCGAGCACCGACAGGTCGTTCTCGCTGGGCAGCAGCAGGCGGTCCTGCAGCACCACCGGCGGCAGGTACTTGTCGTGCCAACGGAAAACCTCGCCGAAGAAATCCGGCGCCGCCGCAGCGCTACTCATCGTCTTTCAGGCCCAGCGCGAGGCGCACGACGGCATAGGGCCAGGCCCCCGTCGTGGCCCGGAACGCCGCCTCGAACAGCCGATGCTGTTCCGAGAATTGCGCGTAGATATGGTCTTCGGACAGCACTCGCATCGCCGGATGCAGGCCTGCGATGCGGGCGCCATCCTCGAAGCCCGACACCACCGGCAACCGCATGCCGCCCACCTCCATGGGCATGCGCGCGAACACCGGATGCACGTGGTCGAGCACGACGACACATGGCGTGGCGGTGTGTTCGAAGCGGCCGGCCAACCGGCGCAGAAGCGCCTCCAGCGGCGCCTGCGGAAGATAGGGGCAGACACCCTCCAGCATCGCGAGCACGGGCCGCTCGCCGGGCAGGTCGGCGGCGTCGAACCACGCGTCGTCGAGCACCGAGCATGCGAGGTCGCTCTCGCCCTCATGACGCGCGACGTGCTGCGCCCGCAGGCTGATGGCTTCAGGCAGATCGATGTTCAGCCAGCGGGAATTCGCCGTCACGGCGGCCCCGAGGCGGCTGCGCCGGGTGCAAAGCCCCGCGCCGAGCGTGATGCACAGGCCGGCAGGGTGGGCCGCGAGGAACTCGGCCGCATAGCGGTCGAACAGTGCGGCACGCAGGACAACGCTCCTGACGAATGCCGCGTCCTTCGCGTAAGCCGACAGATCGAAAGGCAGCGACGCCGCGATGCGCCGCGCCTCGGGATCGGAAAACACCGACGCATCGGCCACGCTGCCGGAGTCGGCACGCGCGGCCAGCGTCAGCAGGAGCGTGGCCGAGGCGCCTTGCAGCGCGCTCGTGGCCTGCCCCTGTTCGGCAGCGGACTCAGCAGGTGAAGGGATAGGCCGGGCCCGTGTTGTTGTACGAGGTGAGCGCGATCGGCCGCAGCTCCACTTCCACCGGAGCAGTCGGGTAGTTGAGACGGATGCCGTTCTTGATCAGCGAGCCGTTGGCGCCCTTCAGGTTCCATTCGCCCTTCGCTGCGTCCCATGTGAAGGCGGAGTTGGTCGTGAACAGGATCTTGAAGTTGAACGGGTTGTTGTAGCCCAGCCATTGGCTCAGCACGGGCGCCTTGTCGGCGTCGGGGTCGCGCGTCAGGTCGAAGAGGAACTCCGGCGATTGCCATGCGAGGGCGACCGCACGCAGCACCACGCCACCGAACGCCAGCAACGAACCGTCGCCGCCGCCAGGAATGCCGAGGCCGGTGGGCAGCGCGCCACCAATGAGGCCGGTCGGCGTTTCGAAGGCGGCAGCAGGGCCCATGAAGTCCGGGAACAGCTGGTAGTAAGCGGCCAGGGCCTCCGTAGGCTGCGACGACGGTGCCTGCGGCAGCACGATGACAAAGGAATCGTCAGGGCCGACCCAGCCGGACGTCAGCATCGGCTTCCATGCGGCGCGCATGTCCGGATTGGGGTCCTGGAAGAGCGAGATGTCGAGCAGCGGCCACTGCGTCGGCAGGCCGAAGTCGTCGTGCAGCATCTGCTGGATGTCCGACGCGCCGAGCAGCTTTGCGCGATAGGCGTCGTCTTGCCACGATTTGGCAATGCCGCGCAGGTAGGCAAGGCGGAATTCGAGCAAAGGGTCGGCAGCTTGGCTTTGAAAGGTCATGGTGACTTCATCCTTGGTTCAAGACATGGTTCGAGAAACAGGCGCATGCACGGGCATGCGCGACGACAGTTCCGGCCGCAGGTCGGCCAGCTCCTTGAGGCGTCCAGCCACGTTGTGCCCGGCGGGTGCCAGTGCCTGCAACGCCGCCAGGGCTTCGTATTCGGTTCTGTACTTCGCACCCTCGCGCGCGACGTTGGCGGCCTGCGAGAAGCACTCGGCCACTGCGTCGTGTTCGCCGCCCGAGGCCTGCAGGTAACGGGCCTTCTGCAGATGGAGCTCGGACCTGTAGAGCCCTTCCTTGAGCTCGTCCGCCAGGCGCAGGCACTCGTCGATCCGCTCCAGCGCCTCGCCCCAGCGGCCATTGGCGGCCAGCGTGTCGGCGGCGAAGGCGCGGTAGTAGGTCTGGCAATAGCGGCAGCCCATGCCCCACAGCGCCTGCACCCAGCCGTCGGCCTGCGCGATGTTGTCGACGTCGCCGGTGGCCCAGCAGCGGATGATTGCCGCGTAGCCCTGGAATGCCGGCAGGCCATAGCGCTCGGTGATGCCGAGCAGCTCGCCCGTGCTCACCAGCGCCCGCGCCTTGTCGTTGCGGCCCTGATGGCCAAGGCTCTGGTACAGCAGGGCCATGCTCAGCGACGGAATGTGCGACATCTCGCGAGCCCAGCGCACGGCATTGGTGGCGTCGGCGCGCGCGGCCGCGTCGTGGCCCGCGAACCAGCGCACGAGTGCGCGCCCCGTGGTCGCCCACACGCGGGTGTCGAAGCCGAAGTAGGCGGCATGGTGCGCATGCCCCTCGGGGCTGTAGCGCTCGATGCCGTCCGTCAGCGACTGCTCGGCGCGCTCGAAATAGCCATCGGAATAGTGCGCGAGCCCGAGGTACGTTTGCGCCGCGACGAACACGCCCTCGTCCTGCTGCTGGGTGGCGTGGTCGAGCAGCCGGTTGCTCAGCTGCTGCACCTCGGCGCGATTGCTCGCGACGTGGTGGAAGGTGATCAGCGTCCACAGGTGCTGCACCTGCTTCTCGCGCGCCACGTCGTCGGAGAGCAGCTCTTGCGACAGGGCGATGCGGTCCACCACCTGCGCATGCGCCCAGCCGTACTTGTTCATCATGGCCTGCGTGACGTAGCTGTTCACGTCGAGCCGCGCCTCGCGCTGCGCGGCGCTGTCCAGGTGCGCCATCCAGCCGTCGATGTGCTGGGCATAGGCAATGGTTTCGTCGTTCAGCGAGCGGTGCTGGGTAATGAGCAGCTGCCGCACGGCCAGCGCGACGGCCTCCGCATGCTCGCCCGCATCGGCCCAGTGCTGGGCCACGCTGCCCGGCTCGCTGGCCACGCGCTGAGGCTGGCTGCTCAGCAGCGTCTGCGCGACGTTGCGGTGCTGTTGCCGGCGCTGCGCGTCGAGCATGCATTCGTAGGCGGTGTCGCGGATCAGCGCGTGGCGGAAGATGAAGGCGCCCGGCGGCCCGGCCGGGGCCACGAGCCCCGCGTCGAGCAGCACGGCCATGTCCTTGTCCATCGCTTCGGGAGACTTGCCCGAACAGGCGCACAGCAATTCGGCATCGAACTGCCGCCCGATGGTGGCTGCCAGCTGCAGCAGGCCCTTGACGGAGCCCAGCCGGTCGAAGCGGCTGACCAGAGAGTCGCGCAGCGTGACCGGAATGGCGGCCGGCTGCGCCGTGTCCTTGAAGACCCAGACGCCCTCCTGTTCCACCAGGTAGGCGTCGAGCAGCATGCGCGCCATTTCCTGGATGAACAGCGGCACGCCGTCGGTGCGCGCGACCACGTTGTCGATCACCTGCTGCGCGGCGACCCTCGGCGCCAGCGCCTGCCGGGCCAGTTCGGCAGCCTGCGCGTCTTCGAGCCGACGCACCTCGATGCACTCGGCCTGCAGCGCCGGCGGCTTCACCCATTCGGGCCGAGCGGTCAGCACCAGCAGCACGCGCTGCTGCGGCAATTGGGCAACCAGCTGCTCGACGAACTCGATGCTCGTGGGGTCGGCCCAGTGCACGTCTTCGAGCAGGAGCAGCAGCGGCGCCGCCTCGGCCATGTGCAGCAGCCACTGTGCGGTCGACTGCAGCAGCAATCCCTTCTGCATCGCGGGAGACACCTGGCTGGGTGCGCGATCGCCCAGTGGGAGAGACAGCCACGCGCAGAAGATCGGCAGTACCGCTTCGGCGTCGCAGCCGGCGGCCTGCAGGGCCTCGCGCAGCCGCTCGCGCCGGGCGTCGGGCGTGGTTGCGTCCGGCGCGGCTTCGAGGCGCTGGCGCAGCAGCGTCAGGAACGGCGTCAGCGCGTTGTTCTGGTTCTCGGGCTGGCACTGCGCGCTGACGGTCTGCCAGCCTTCCCGCGCCACCTGCTCGCGCAGCACGTCGGCAAGGCACGACTTGCCGATGCCGGGCTCGCCGCGGACCCACACCGCGCCGCCGTGGCCTTGCCGGGCCTGCGCCCATGCGGCGCGCAGCTGTTGCAGTTCGGGCTCGCGTCCGATGCACGCGTTGTGCAGTGCCTGCTCCACGGATCCATGCGGCGCGGGCGCCTGCTGTTCGCCGCCCAGGCGGTAGGTCTGAATGCCGCCGGACTGCCCCGGCAGGGTCACGTTGCCGGCCTTGTCGAAGCGCGCATGGCGGCCCAGCAGCCGGTAGCTGCTTTCGCTTGCCAGCAGCGTGCCGGTATCGGCCACGCCCTCGAGCCGCACCGCGACGTTGACGGCATGGCCCGACGGGATTTCTCCGGCGGCCACCACTGCCATGCCGGTGTGCATGCCCATGCGAATGCCCAGGTGCACGCCGTGCGCCTGCTCGATGGCAGCCGAGCGCTCGCGGCTCAGGTCGATCAGCTCCAGCGCCGTCATGCCGGCCTGCCGCGCATCGGTGTCGCTGGCGTGCGGATAGCCGAACAGCACGATCATCCGGTCGCCCAGCGTGCCCGCCAGCAATCCGCCGCGCCGCGTGGCGGTTTCCGCGAACAGGGTGAGCTCGTTGCGCTGCAGCAGCTCCAGGTTTTCGATGTCGGAGGGCAAGGCGTCGTCGATGCCCTCTTCGTCCGCGCCGGTGTCCGGCCAGACGGAGACGCTGCAGCACAGCACGGTGAGCTGCCGCTTTTCGGAAAAGCCGCGCGTGGTAGCCACGGTGTGGCTGAGAGCTTCGTCTTGCGCCTGCTTCGCCGATCGCAGCACGCCCACCAGGTCGTCAAGCCGCAGGCGCCCGAGTTCGGCCAGCAGCGTGGCTGCTGAATCGCTGCGGTCGGCCGCCTTTTTCCTCAATGCCTGGCGCAACACGGAGGCCACCGGATGGCTGGCGATTTCCGCCGGCAGAGGCACCTCTTGCGGGCTCAGTTGCTGGTGAAGAATTTCTGCCGCCGATGCGCCTCGAATAGCGGGCACGCCCGTCAGGCACTCGATGAACATCAGCCCCCAGGCATAGATATCGGACTTGACGCCGGGCGGCTCGCCGCGCAGCTGCTCGGGCGCGCTGTAGGCCGGCGTGCCCAGTGACTCGTCAGTCATCGTGAGCGTGGGGAACTCGGCGCCCCTGTTCGAGGGAATGACGGTGCTGATGCCGAAGTCGAGCACCTTCGCATGCGGGACGGCGCCGGTGAACGTGACCATCACGTTGTCGGGCTTCAGGTCGCGGTGCACGATGCCTGCGCTGTGTGCGCAGTCCAGTGCGTCCAGCACTTCCGCCATCAGGTGAGCGGTTTCGGTGGCCGTCAGCGCGCCCTTACGCCGGATCAGGCTGGTGAGCGTTTCGCCCGGCACGTACTCGAAGACGCCATAGACGCATGGGCCCTGCTCGCCCTTGTCGAGCAACTGGACAATGTGCGGGTGGTGCAGCGAGGCGCAGAGCTTCGTCTCGCGGTGAAAACGTGCAACGCGCTGGCTGCCGACCTGCAGCTTCACGACCTTGATTGCGACCACGGTGCCCGTGTTCTTCTGCAGCGCGCGATACACGGTGCCATAGCCGCCGGCGCCTAGCTCCTCAAGCAACTCATAGCCCGGAATCTCCAACGGATTCGGCAATGGTGATTGCGACACTGCGTGCGTGGGGTTGGTGACGGCATCCTGCATTTCAGTCTCGTCGTGATGGATCGTTGAGAGTCCTCCGGAGCGTGCTGCGGCCGCGATCTGCGCTGCGGCAGGAACGCGAATTAGACACTAATTGTTACTGTAGCGGACGCGAGGACTTTTCAACTGGGTCGCCCCAAAAAAGAAAACCCGCGCAACGCGCGGGAGGTTAGAACTTTTGAATGTATAAGCGCCCTCGCTCGCGAACGTGGCCGATTCGCGGACACCGAGGAACCGGCTCCGCCGGGCCTCAGGTGTCGCCCCCGGTAGGGGGTTGGCGTAGCGACACGAAGTGCGCGAAGCCTGGGGGCGAGCTTATTTCTTGTCGCCGCCCGGCACCTTGCCTTCGACGCCCTTGACGTAGAAGTTCACGCCCGACAGGAACTTGTCGTCGGCCACTGCGTCCTTGGCGACCACTTCCTTGCCGTCCTGGCCGAGGATCGGGCCCTTCCAGATCACGAAGCTGCCGTCCTTCAGGCCCTTCTTCACGGCCTCGACCTTGGCCTTGGTTTCGGCCGGCACGTCTTCGGCGATCGACACGAGGTCGATGGCGCCTTCCTTCACGCCCCACCAGCTCTGGCCGGTGGCCCACTTGCCGTCCAGCGCTTCCTGGGTGGCCTTGATGTAGTACGGGGCCCAGTTGATGGTGGCCGAGGCCAGGTGGGCCTTGGGACCGTAGGCGGTCATGTCCGAATCCCAGCCGAAGGCGCGCTTGCCCTTTTCCTGTGCGGTCTTGAGCACGGCAGGCGAGTCGGTGTTCTGGAACAGCACGTCGGCGCCGCCGTTGATGAGGGCGGTTGCGGCTTCGGTTTCCTTGGGCGGGCTGAACCACTCGTTCACCCACACGACCTTGGTCGTGATCTTCGGGTTGACCGACTGCGCGCCCAGCGTGAAGCTGTTGATGTTGCGCAGCACTTCGGGAATCGGCACCGAGCCGACCACGCCCAGCGTGTTGCTCTTGGTCATGGCGCCGGCAATGACGCCTGCCATGTACGCGCCCTCGTACGTGCGGCTGTCGTAGGTACGCATGTTGTCCGAGGTCTTGTAGCCGGTGGCGTGCTCGAACTTCACTTCCTTGCTGTCGGCCGCGACCTTGAGCATGGGCTCCATGTAGCCGAAGGTGGTGCCGAAGATCAGCTTGTTGCCCTGGCCGACCATGTCGCGGAACACACGCTCTGCGTCGGCGCCCTCGGGCACGCTTTCGACGAAGGTGGTCTTGATCTTGTCGCCGAATTCCTTCTCGAGCGCCTTGCGGGCGTTGTCGTGCGCGAAGGTCCAGCCGCCGTCGCCCACCGGTCCGACATAGGCGAATGCGATGTTCAGCGGCGCTGCCGGAGCCGGAGCGGCCGCAGCAGGTGCCGGGGCCGGCGCGGGCGCCGCGGCCGGTGCTGCCGCTTCTTCTTTCTTGCCGCAGCCGATCAGGGCCGCCGAAGCGACCGCAGTGAGAGCGGCCAGCTTGAGCAGGGAGCGCTTGTTCAGATCATTCATTGTCGGAAATCCTCAAAAGGACAGGTTGGCGGAAAACGAAACGCGATTATGAGCCGGGGTAGAACGGTTTCCCGATGGAAGCCGGCATGTTGGCGCGGATGAAGGCCGGGTTGCGCGAGATCAGCGCCAGCACCACGATGGGCGCGATGTACTGCAGCATGCTGAGGAACTGCGAGGGCACGTCGACGCCACTGCTCTGCAAATGAAAGCCCAGCATCGACACGCCGCCGAAAAGATACGCACCCAGCAGCACGCGAACCGGCCGCCAGGTGGCGAAGGTGGTGAGCGCCAGCGCGATCCAGCCGCGGCCGGCCACCATGCCCTCGACCCACAGCGGCGTATACACGGTCGACAGATACGCGCCCGCGAGCCCGCACAGCGAGCCGCCCGCAATCACCGCCATGAAGCGGATGCGCCGCACCGGGTAGCCCAGCGCATGCGCCGACTCGGGCGATTCGCCGACCGAGCGCAGCACCAGGCCGGCACGCGTGCGGTACAGGAACCAGATCAACGCCAGGGTCAGCACCACCGCCAAATACACCATCGGGTGATGGCGGAACAATGCGGGGCCAACAAGCGGAATGTCGCTCAACACGGGGATCGCGTACGACGTGCTTTCCGGCAGCTTGGCCTGCACGAAGTTGATGCCGGCAAAGGCAGAGAAGCCGACGCCGAACAGGCTCAGCGCCAGGCCCGTTGCGTACTGGTTGGTGTTGAGCCAGATCACCAGCACGCCGAAGAAGGCTGCGAGCAAGGCGCCCGCCGCCATGCCGGCCAGGAAGCCGAGCCAGGGGTTGTGCGTGGTGACGACCGTGGCAAAGCCGGCGATCGCTGCGCACAGCATCATTCCCTCGGCGCCGAGGTTGACGATGCCGGCCTTCTCGTTGATGAGCAGGCCCAGCGCCGCGATGGCGAGCACGGTGCCCGCGCTCAGCGTGGAGCCGAGCAGGAGTGCGTAGCTTTCCATGTTCAGTGGCTCCCTTCGGTGGCACGCGCGACGGGTGCGGTGATCGGCGTGCTCGCTTGCAGCGAGGCGGTGGTCATGGTGGCGGCCTTCGCGGCCGCCTTGCGCCGGATGCGGTACGCAATGAGCGTGTCGCAAGCCAGCAGCGTGAACAGCAGCAGCCCCTGGAACACACCGGTCAGCGACTTGGGCAGGCCCAGCCGCGACTGCGCAAGCTCGCCGCCGATATAGAACATGCTCATCAGGATGGCCGAGAAGATCATGCCCACCGGATGCAGCCGCCCGACGAAGGCCACGATGATGGCCGCGAAGCCGTAGCCCGCCGGCACATAGGGTGTGAGCTGGCCGAGCGGCCCGGCCACTTCGAGCGCACCGGCCAGGCCGGCCGCGCCGCCCGAAGTCAGCAGCGCAATCCACACCGCGCGCCGCGCCGAGAAGCCCGCATAACGCGAGGCCGCCGGTGCCAGCCCGCCGACCTGCTGCGCGAAGCCCGCCCGCGTGCGAAACAGGAACACCCACAGCGCCCCCGCTCCCACCAGCGCGATGACCAGTCCGATGCTCACGCGCGAGCCCTTGAACAAGCGCGGAATCTGCGTGACTGCCTCGAAAGTCTTGGTCTGCGGGAAGTTGTAGCCGTTCGGATCCTTCCATGGCCCATAGACCATGTAGCCCAGCAGCAGCGTGGCCACGTAGACCAGCATCAGGCTCACCAGGATTTCGTTGGCGTTGTACTTGTCGCGCAGGAACGCGACGATGCCCGCCCACACCATGCCGCCAAGGATGCCGGCCAGCAAAATGGCCACCACGATCCACTGCCCCGTGGTCTTGTCGGCCAGCAGCGCCACGCCGCCTGCCGCAATGGCACCGAACACGAACTGCCCTTCGGCGCCGATGTTCCACACGTTCGAGCGGAAGCACACGGCCAGCCCCAGCGCGATGATGAGCAGCGGTGTCGCCTTCACCATCAGCTCGCCGATGGCGTAGCCGCTCTTGATGGGTTCATAGAAGAACACCAGCAGGCCCTTGACCGGGTCCTTGCCGAGTGCGGCGAACAGCGCCACGCCGATCAGCACGGTGATCAACAGCGCCAGGATCGGCGAGGCGTAGCTCCAGAAGCGCGACAGCTCCGGGCGGGGTTCGAGCTTAAGCATGGGCGGCCTCCGCCTTCTGGCCGGCGCTGGGTTGCCACAGCCCGCTCATCCATTCGCCGATCTGCGGCAGCGTGGCGGCCGCGCGGTCGATGGAGGGCGACAGCCGCCCCTTGGCGATCACGTGCAGCCGGTCGCAGATGTTGAACAGCTCGTCGAGCTCCTCGCTGATGACCAGCACGGCACAGCCGGCGTCACGCAGCGCAAGGATCTCCGCATGGATCAGCGCAGCCGCGCCCACGTCCACGCCCCAGGTCGGCTGCGAGACGATGAAGAGCTTCGGGTTGGCGTCGATCTCGCGCCCGACGATGAACTTCTGCAGATTGCCGCCCGAGAGCGAACGCGCCGCTGCGCGCGGTCCGCCGGCCTTGACCTTGAAGCGCTCGATGATGGCCTTGGCCTGGCGCTCGAGCGCGCCGGTGCGGATCCACCCGCCCCGGCCCACCGCATCGCTGCGCGTGAGCAGCAGGTTGTGCGCGAGCCCCAGCGTGGGCACCGCGCCGCGGCCCAGCCGCTCTTCGGGCACGAAGTGCAGGCCGAGCGCACGACGCGAGCGCGGGCGCAGCCGGCCGGCCGGCTTGTCGAACACCCGGACCATCGAAGCCTCGGCGCGCACGTCCTCGCCCGAGAGCGTGTAGAGCAGTTCGCGCTGGCCGTTGCCCGAGACGCCTGCAATACCGACGACCTCGCCCGCGCGAACCTCGAACGAGAGGCCCTCGAGGTCCATGCCGAACTGGTCTTCGCGCGCCAGCGACAGCCCGTCGACGCGCAGCGCCACTGCGCCCGCATGCACCGGCCGGTGCTGCAACGGCGGCGGCTCGCTGCCGATCATCAGCCGCGACAGCGACTGCGTGCTCTCGTTCTGCGGATTGCACACCCCCGTCACCTTGCCGCCGCGCAGCACGGTGCAGGCGCTGCACAGCTCCTGGATCTCGTGCAGCTTGTGGCTGATGTAGAGGATGCTGCAGCCCTCGGAGGCCAGCTTGTTCAGCACATGGAAGAGCTTGATGACTGCCTGCGGCGTGAGCACCGAGGTCGGCTCATCGAGGATCAGCAGCTTGGGGTTGGTGAGCAGCGCGCGGATGATCTCCACCCGCTGCATCTCGCCCACCGACAGCGTGTGCACCGGCCGCGATGGGTCGATGTCGAGCCCGTACTCGCTCGCCTTGGCGGTGATGCTGCGCGCAACCTCGGCCAGTTGCAGCGACTTGTCGAGCCCCAGCCAGACGTTCTCGGCCACGGTGAGCGTGTCGAACAGGCTGAAGTGCTGAAACACCATGCTGATGCCCAGCGCCCTCGCCTGCTGCGGGTTGCGCAGGTTGACGACGTGGCCGTCGAACATCACGGTGCCCTCGTCGGGCTTGACCGACCCGTAGATGATCTTCATCAGGGTCGACTTGCCGGCGCCGTTCTCGCCGAGCACGGCGTGGATTTCGCCGGGCTGCACGGCCAGGGAGATGTCGCTGTTCGCCACCACCGCGGGATACCGCTTGGTGATGTTCGCGAGCTGGAGTCTGGGGGTTGTCATGCCGGGTTTCGTGGATTTGTCTCGTTCAACTGCAACAAAGCGGGAACAGCTATCAGTTTAATAGCGTGCTCCCGCGACCATCGGCGCCCGACGGCGCTTCGCTCAGCTCATTGCATCAGTGTCCGCCGATATAGGCGAACTTGAACAGGAACACGGCGGCGATGACCCAGACCATCGCATGCACTTCCCGTGCCCGGCCGGTGCAGAGCTTCAGCACGGCGTACGTGATGAAGCCGAAGGCCAGGCCGTTGGCGATCGAGTAGGTGAAGGGCATCGTCAGCGCGGTCACCGCGGCGGGGATCACCTCGGTGGTGTCTTCCCAGTCGAGCTCGACCAGGTCGCGCAGCATCAGGCAGCCCACGAAGAGCAGCGCCGGCGCGGTGGCATAGGCCGGCACCGAGCCCGCCAGCGGCGAGATCATCAGGCAGGCCAGGAACAGCAGCGCCACCACCACGGCCGTGAGGCCGGTGCGCCCACCCGCTTGCACGCCCGCCGCGCTTTCCACATAAGCCGTGGTGCTCGAGGTGCCGAGCAGCGAGCCGGCGAAGATCGCGCCACTGTCGGCCAGCAGCGCCTTGTTCATGCGCTCCATCTTGCCCGGCACCAGCAGGCCGGCGCGCTTGGCCACGCCCATCAGCGTGCCGGTGGCGTCGAACATCTCGACCAGGAAGAACACCAGCACCACGTTCAGGATGCCGCCCTTGAGCGCGCCCAGGATGTCGAGCTGCATGAAGGTGGGCGCGATGGACGGCGGCGCATCGAACACGCCATGGAACTTGTTGCCGCCGAAGAAGAACGACAGCACCGTCACCGTGACGATGCCGATCAGGATCGCGCCGCGCACCTTGAGCTTGTCGAGCGCCACGATGATGAGAAAGCCCAGCGTCGCCAGCACCACCGGTGCCGAGTGCAGGTCGCCCAGCGTGACGAAAGTGGCGGGCGATGCTGCCACCACGCCGGCGCTCTTCAGCGCGATGAGCGCCAGGAACATGCCGATGCCCACGGTGATCGCAGTTCGCAACGACTGCGGTATGCCCTGTATGAAAAGCTCCCGCAGCCCCGTGACCGTGACGATCAGGAACAGGCAGCCCGAGATGAACACCGCGCCCAGCGCAACCTGCCACGTGTAGCCCATGCCCAGCACCACCACGTAGGCGAAGTAGGCGTTCAGGCCCATGCCCGGCGCCATGGCAATCGGGTAGTTGGCGTACAGGCCCATGATGAGCGTGCCCAGCGCGGCAATCAGGCAGGTGGCGACGAAGACCGCGCCCTTCGGCATGCCCGCGTCCCCGAGGATCGACGGGTTCACGAAGATGATGTAGGCCATCGTCAGGAAGGTGGTGAGCCCCGCGATGACCTCGGTGCGCACGGTGGTGTTGTGCGCACTGAGCTTGAACATGCGTTCAAGCAGGCCCGAGCCGCTTGCGCTGCCCACAGCCGCACGCGGACGCGCGGACTCGACATGCCCCGGGATGCGGGGCTCGGCGCCTTTCGGCGCCTGTTCCAACGTACTCATTTCGCTTGTCTCCAGCTGTTGTAGTGGCGGTTTTCATCGTTCCCCCGCTCACGACGCCGGCGCGAACGGGGTTTTCTCAGGGATCCGGGGTTTCAGGGGCGGCAGGCGGGCGCGCCGCGGCGCCAGATACACCGGGTATGGCGGAAGCCGGAGGCCGCAGCGAAGCCGCCACGTCCTTGATGCATTCGCGCAGCCAGCGCGCAGAGCTCGACGAATGGGTGCGTTCGTGCCAGAGCTGGTAGTACATGAGGCGCGGCAGCGCCACGGGACAATCGAGAATCTTCAGCGGCAGCCGCGACGCAAAACGCTCGCAGTACTGGCGCCCGGTGGTCAGCACCAGCAGGCTCGAAGCCACCATGTCCGGAATGAGGCTGAAGTGCGCGCAGCGCGCCGTGATGTTGCGCTGCCGACCCAGCTCGTCGAGCATCTGGTCGATGATGCCGCGCCCGCCCGGGTGCATGGGCGTGGGCGCGATGTGCTCGGCCGCAAGCCATGTCTCCAGATCCCAGCCGCGGCGCACCGCCGGATGGTCCTTGTTGACCAGCGACACCACCTCGTCGCCGAAGAGCCGCGCCATGTGCAGGTCTTCCGGCGGCTTGAGCCAGTTGCCGATCACCAGATCGACCTGGCCGAGCGCCAGGTGCCCGTGGTAGTCCGAGTCGGGCGAGAGCGCGTGGATCTCGATCTGGCACAGCGGCGCGTCGCGCTTGACCTGCGCCACCAGCATGGGCAGGAACAGCGGGTCCATGTAGTCGCTGGCCGCGATGCGGAAGGTGGTGGCCGCCGACTGCGGCTCGAAGCCCCGCGCATCCGAGAACAGCATCTCGGCCGCGCGAAGAATGCTCGCAGCCGGCTCGATCATGCGCAGCCCCGCGTCGGTGGGCACCATGCCCGAGCCCGAGCGCACCAGCAGCGGATCGCCCGACAGCTCGCGCAGGCGCTTCAGCGCGGCCGAGACGGCCGGCTGGTACATGCCCAGGCGGATGGCTGCGCGCGAGACGCTGCGGTCGGTCAGCACGGTGTGAAGCACCCGGATCAAATGAAGATCGATCTTGTCGAAAAGCGCCTGGTCTCTCATGGCTGTTCACACCTTTCTTGTCTGTGCGAACAGTTATACAGCGCAGCATTTGGCGAAACCGGGTGTGGAAGTGAAGCTCGGACCGTGCGAGCACGGCCCGCTGTCATTCGGCCGATGCGGGTTCCACCGCCTGCACGGCGGTGATGGCTCGGAGGATCGACTCGCTGGTGGCCGGCGCCTTCAGCGGCGGATCGACCCTGTGCCCACCGGCCGCCGACACCGCATCGCGGATCGCGAAGAACACCGAGAACGGCAGCAGCAGCGGCGGTTCGCCCACGGCCTTGCTGCGGTGAATGGAGTCTTCGAAATTCTGGCCTTCGAACAGGCGCACGTTGAACACGGGCGGGCAGTCGTTGGCGGTCGGAATCTTGTAGGTGCTGGGCGCGTGCGTGGTGAGCTTGCCGCTTTGCGGGTGCCACACCAGCTCTTCAGTGGTGAGCCAGCCCATGCCCTGGATGAAGGCACCTTCGACCTGGCCGATGTCCACCGCCGGATTCAGCGACTTGCCCGCGTCGTGCAGGATGTCGGCGCGCAGCAGCTTCCACTCGCCGGTGAGCGTGTCGACGATCACCTCGCTCACCGCCGCGCCGTAGGCGTAGTAGTAGAACGGGCGGCCCTGCATCTTGTCCTTGTCCCAGCTCAGGCCGGGCGTGGCGTAGAAGCCGTCGGACCACAGCTGCTTGCGGTCGAGATACGCCTCGCCCACCACGGTGCTGAAAGCCAGCGTGCGGCCGTTGACCTCGACCTTGTCGTTGGCAAAGCGCACTTCACTGGCCTTGCCACCATGGCGCTCGGACGCGCTCTCGGCCAGGCGCTCGCGAATCTGGCGGGCTGCGTCCTGCGCGGCCTTGCCATTCAGGTCGGCGCCGGTCGACGCGGCAGTGGCCGAGGTGTTGGCCACCTTGGTCGTGTCGGTCGCCGTGACGCGCACGCGCTCGAAGCTCACGCCCAGCTCGTGCGCCACCACCTGCGCCACCTTGGTGTTGAGGCCCTGCCCCATCTCGGTTCCGCCGTGGTTCACGAGGATCGAGCCGTCGGTGTACACGTGCACCAGCGCGCCGGCCTGGTTGAAGTGCTTCACGTTGAACGAGATGCCGAACTTCAGCGGTGCCAGTGCCAGGCCGCGCTTGAGCACCGTGCTCTTCTTGTTGAAGGCCGCGATGTCTTCGCGCCGCGCGCGGTAGTCGCTGCTGGCTTCCAGCTCGGCCACGAGTTCGTGGACGATGTTGTCGGTGACGGTCTGGCGATACGGCGTGACGTTGTTCTCCGCCTTGCCGTAGAAGTTGACGCGCCGCACGTCGAGCGGGTCGCGCTTCAGCTCACGGGCCACCGAGTCCATGATGTTCTCGATGGCGATCGCGCCCTGCGGACCGCCGAAGCCGCGGAAGGCCGTGTTGCTCTGCGTGTTCGTCTTGCCCGAGAAGCCGTGCATGGCCACGTTGGGCAGCCAGTAGGCGTTGTCGAAGTGGCACAGCGCGCGCGTCATCACCGGGCCCGACAGGTCGGCCGAGTGGCCGGCGCGCGAGACCATCGTGATCTCTGCGCCGAGGATGCGGCCTTCGTCGTCGTAGCCGACTTCGTATTCGTACCAGAAGCAGTGACGCCGGCCCGTGACCATGAAGTCGTCGTCGCGGTCGAGCCGCAGCTTCACGGGGCGCTGCAGCTGCCGCGCCGAGATGGCCGCCACGCAGGCGAACAGTGCCGACTGCGACTCCTTGCCGCCAAAGCCGCCGCCCATGCGCCGGCATTCCACATGCACTTCGTTCGACTGCAGGTGCATCGCATGCGCCACCAGGTGCTGCATCTCGCTCGGGTGCTGCGTGGAGCAATGGATGTGCAGCGCGCCGCCTTCCTTCGGAATGGCGTAGCTGATCTGGCCTTCGAGATAGAACTGTTCCTGCCCGCCCACGTCGAGCGTGGCCTTGTGGCGATGCGGCGCGTTGGCGATGGCGGTGCGCACTGCGGCCTCGTCGCCTTCATTGGCGGCACCGCCGCTGCGCACGATGTGCATCGGCGGCACCACGTACTGGCCGCGTTCGTGCGCGGCCTGCGGCGTGAGCACGGGCGGCTGGGCCTCGATGGTCAGCGCGTCCTTGGCCTTTGCGGCGGCGCGGCGCGCGTCGGCGCGTGTTTCGGCGATCACGGCGAAGACGGGCTGGCCGAGGTAGCGGATCTCGCCGCCGTCGTTCACGGGCAGCAGGATCGGGTCGTCGTGAATGATCGAGCCGCAGTCGTTGGTGCCCGGAATGTCGTCGGCCGTGATGACGGCGACCACGCCCGGCATGGCGCGAATGGCGTCGAGCGACAGCGCCGTGACGCGGCCATTGGCGACCGGCGACAGGCCCAGCGCGCAATGCAGCGTGCCGGTGAGCTCGGGAATGTCGTCGATGTAGGTCGCTTCGCCGGCCACGTGCAGGTGCGCCGATTCGTGCGGCCGGCTGATGCCCACGCGCATGCCGCGCTCGTGCGCCAGCGCTTCGGCGCCCACGTCGATGCGGGCGGCGGTGTTGGTCAGGTAGTCGGCAAAGGCCTCGGAGGGCTGCAGCAGGCGGGCGTCGATGGGCTTGTTCATGGTCAGACTCCTGCGGCAGTGGCCGGGGTCGCGTGGGGCATCACGCTCCAGACGCTGGTTTCTTCCAGCGACAGGGCGTCTTCGGCGCGGGTTTCGAGCCAGAGGCGCTGAATGAGGTTTTGCGCCACCTGCAGCCGGTAGTCGGCCGATGCGCGCATGTCCGACAGCGGTTTGAAGTCTTGTGCCAGCGCGAGCCTGGCGGTGGCCACGCTGGCCTGCGTCCACGGCTTGCCGACCAGTGCGGCCTCGGCGTTCGCGGCGCGCTTGACGGTGGCGGCCATGCCGCCGAAGGCCAGGCGCACGGCCTTCACCGTGTTGCTGCCGGCTTCGAGCTCGATGGCAAAGCCCGCGCACAGCGCCGAGATGTCGCAATCGAAGCGCTTGCTGATCTTGTAGGCGCGAATCTGGCGGCGCAGCGCGGCATGCGGAACGGCCAGCCCCTGGACGAATTCGCCGGGCTGCAGCTGGTTCTTCATGTAGTCCAGATAGAACTCGGGCAGCGGCATGCGGCGCACCACATCGCCGCGGCGCAGTTCGATCTGTGCGTCGAGCGCCATCAGCACGGGTGGCGAATCGCCGATGGGCGAGCCGTTGGCCACGTTGCCGCCCATGGTGCCTGCGTGGCGGATCGGCGGCGAGGCGAAGCGCAGCCACACCTCGGCCAGGCTGGGCACGCGCTCGACCAGTGCGGCGAAGGCGGATTCGAGCGAGGCGCCCGCGCCGATGTAGAGCTCGCCACCTGCATTGTTCGGGCGATCTTCGATCGTCTTCATTTCGGCCACGTCGCCCACGTAGATGATGTCGCCCAGGTCGCGGAACTGCTTGTTGACCCAGAGGCCGACGTCGGTCGAACCGGCCAGCAGCTGGGCGCGCGGCTTCTGTTCGCGCAGCGCGGCAAGCTGGGCCAGGGTCTTGGGGGCGTGGAAGTGGTCGATGCGGGCGCCCAGCGGGGCGGCGTAGTTCAGGTCCAGGCCATCGTTCTGCAGGGCGGTGAGCGCTGCGACCACGGGCTGGGTGTCGAGGCGAACCGAAGGCAGGTCGAACATGCGCTGGCCGGCATCGAGGATCGGCCGGTAGCCGGTGCAGCGGCACAGGTTGCCGGAGAGGTCGTCGGCCAGCTGCTGGCGGGTGGGCTGCGTGCCTTCGGTCTGGTGGTGCTCGTAGGTGGCCCACAGCGACATCACGAAGCCGGGCGTGCAGAAGCCGCACTGGGAGCCGTGGCAGTCGACCATGGCTTGTTGAACGGGGTGCAGGGTGTGTACGGGGTGCTTCTTGTCTGCGGTTTTTTCGGTCTTGCACTGGCCCTTGAGGTCTTCGACCGTGAACAGTGCCTTGCCGTGCAGCGTGGGAAGAAACTGGATGCAGGCGTTGACGGTCTGCAGGTTCAGGCCGCCAACAGCGCCCGGGGCGTTCGGGTCGGTGGCGAGTTCGCCGATGACGACGGTGCAGGCGCCGCAGTCGCCTTCGTTGCAGCCTTCCTTGGTGCCGGTGCAGCGGGCGTCCTCGCGCAGCCAGTCGAGCACGGAACGGGTCGGGTGGACGCCGGTGACGTCGACGATCTTTCCGCGATGGAAAAAGCGGATCGGGTGAATCTGGCTGCTACTGCTGCTGTCGGTGCTCATGCTTTTGGGCTCGTGGGGGACCCGTCGTGGGTCAGTCATGGACGTTAGCGGCTTGTTCGGCGTCGTGCATACGGAGGGGCCCATAACGCGTATGTGGGGGTCGGTATGCCACGTACGGGGAAACCCTTGCGCATGCGCTGCAATTACCGGGCCACACACCGGGCAGTGCCGTGGCCCGGGCGGTGGTCAGCCGTGCGCGATGGCCACCCACGCGGAGGCGATCAGCGTCGAGCCCGCCGCCGCGAGCAAGCCGCCGACCAGCCACTTCAGCGTACGCGGCCGCAGCTTGTTCGGCAACCGGTGGTGCACACGCGTCACCCCGTAGACCACAGGCATCGCGCACCCGGCGAGCAGCGCCGCATGCCACGAGAAATGCCCTGTCGGCACCACGATCACCAGCCGCACGAGCGAGTTGAACGCGAACATCAGCAGCAGCGCGCGGCGCACCAGCTCGCGGTCCAGCGGCTGGCGGTACATATGGAAGACGATGGGCGGCCCCGAACTCGAGAACAGCCCGCCCAGCACGCCCGACAACCCGCCGATGACGGCAAAGCTCGTGCGCCCCGACACCACCGGCAGCGGCTTGCCCTGCAGCACCAGAAGCACGGCGCAGCCCAGGATCGACACGCCCAGCAGCCCGCGCAGCCAGTTGACCGCCCCGCCACTGAGCCATGTGAGCAGCATCAGGCCCACGATCACGCCTACCGTGCTGCCATTGAGCGCCGGCTTCATCAGCTGCCAGGGCACCACGCCGGGCCGGGCGCGGAAATACGTCCACGCATTGATCAGGCTCAGCACCGTGGCGGCGTTGGCGGTGTCGCTCACGCTGGCGATATGGAACACCGACACCAGCCCGAGCAGGATGAGGCTGAATGCAAAACCGGTCAGGTTCTGCGCATAGGTGGCGAGCGCCACGCAGGCCATGAAGACCAGCACGGGGCCGGCCTGGGAAAGAACTTCTTGCACCGGCTGCGTCTTCAGAGTGCGGGGGAAAGGGGAAGCAAAACGAACATTCGAAAGCAATCAGGGCAACGGGAGGCGCAGAGGCGGCGGCCACCCAAGAATAACCGCGCGCCAACTCACGAATTCACGGCTTCTCCGAGAACAGCTCGACGATGACCTGCCTGAGCCACCGGTTCCCCGGATCGGCCTCGAAGCGCTTGCTCCAGTGCAGCGACACCGTGAAGTCGCGCAGCGGAAACGGCGGCTCGACGATGGCGTAGCCCCCCTCCTGCGCAAAGCCGCGCGCAATGTTGCGCGGCATCACCACCGCCAGATCGGTAGCACGCACGATCGCCGGCAGCACCATGAAGTGCTCGGTAGTCAGCCGCAGCCGGTCTTCGAGGTTCAGCAGCTGCAGGATGCGCAGGGTGTCGGCATGCGTGCGCACTGCCACGTACTCGAGCTCTTGCAAGGCTTCGAGCAACGCCTGCCCGCTGCGCCGCCGCTTCACGAAGGGATGATCCTTTCGCAGCAGCACGATGTAGCGGTCCTTCAGCAGCTGCGTACTCTGGGTGTCCTTCACGCGCGGCAGGAAGCCGAAGGCGAAATCGACCTTGCCGCCGTCGAGGCCGGTGGCAATGTCTCCCGGCGCCAGCGGCATGGTCTCGACCCTCACCCCCGGCGACAACTCGCGCAGTCGCGCCATCAGCGCCGGCAGGAAGCGCCCTTCGCCGATATCGCTCATGTGAATGCGGAAGGTCTTGCGCGACACCAGCGGCTCGAAGTGGTCGGACTCGTGCAGCGCCTCTTCCAGCACGCTCAGCGCCGCCTGCACGGCCACCGCCAGCCGGTCGGCGCGCGGCGTTGGCGCCACGCCGCCGGGGGCGCGGGTGAAGAGCGCATCGGCAAGCAGCAGCCGCAGGCGGCCCAGGCCGTGGCTGGCTGCCGGCTGCGTGAGGCCCAGCGATTCGGCGGCGCGGCTCACGTTGCGCTCGCGGTAGACCGCGTCGAACAGCCGCAGCAGGTTGAGGTCGAGCGTTTCCATATGCATGCTATTCATATTACTTAGCTCGATTATTTTATTGAACGCTGCAGCAGCGCCACGCACACTGGCGGGCGCTGTCCGGATCGCCCCCGCGACCGGACAGCCCCACGACAAGAAGGAGACAAGACATGGCCCCGATTCGTGCATTCGGCGCGTTCCGCGCGCATGCGGCGCTCGCCGCCCTTCTCTGCACAGCCGTTACCGCATGGGCCCAGCAGCCGCCCACCGAAGAGCCGGGCTGGGCCAAGGGCAGGCCGAAGAACGAAGCCGCTACGCGCATGGCGCCGGTGCCCTCCTTCCCGATTCCGACCGCGGCCGACCAGTTGCCCACGGCCAAGTTCAAGCTGCCGCCCGGCTTCAAGGTCGAGACCTGGGCCTCGGGCGTACTCGACGCGCGCGAGCTGCGCCAGGGCGCCAAGGGCACGGTGTTCGTGAGCACGCTCTTCGTGGGCAACAAGGTCTACGCGATCCCCGAGAAGGGCGACCGCAAGCCCAGGACCATCATCGACAAGACCGAGTTCGCCACCGGCATCGAGTTCTACAAAGGAGCGCTCTACCTCGCGACCCACAAGCAGATCGTTCGCTACGACAGCATCGAGGACAAGCTGGACAACCCCGGCACGCCCGTGGTGCTCAACGACAAGCTGCCCGGCGGGCAGGACCACAGCTGGCGCTACCTGCGCATGCACGACGACAAGCTCTACTACGCGGTCGGCGCGCCCTGCAACCTGTGCGAGCCCGACGACGCGCACGCGCGCATCTTCCGCATGAACCCCGACGGCAGCAGCATCGAGACCGTGGCGCGCGGCGTGCGCAACACCGTGGGCTTCGACTTCGATCCCAAGACCGGCAATCTCTGGTTCACCGACAACGGCCGCGACTGGCTCAGCGAAGACCTGCCGAACGACGAGCTGAACGTGGTGACCAAGCCCGACCAGCACTTCGGCTACCCGTACTGCCACCAGGGCAACATCGCCGACTCCGAATTCGGCTGGGGCAAGAGCTGCAACGACTACGTGAAGCCCGCCGCGTTGCTCGGCCCGCACGCCGCAGCGCTGGGCCTCACCTTCTACAAGGGAAAGATGTTCCCGGCCAAGTACCGCGACGCCATGTTCATCGCACGCCACGGCCCGTGGAACCGCACCGTCAAGTACGCCGACATCGCGGTCGCCTGGCCGGACGGCAAAGGCGGCGCGAAGGTCGAACCCTTCATGACCGGCTTCGTCGAGAACAACACCTACCTCGGCCGGCCGGTGGACTTCCTGGTGCTGAAGGACGGCTCGATGCTCGTGAGCGACGACCACGCCGGCGCGATCTACCGCATCAGCTACGGCGGCCGATGACACCAGCGGGCCTTCTCTTTCGACACGCGATGGCGGCAACGATCATGGCAGCGGCAGCATCGTCGGCCGGTGCACAGGGCACGCAGGCGGCAAAGGGCGGCTACGCCCAGCGCTACGCCGAGCTCTGCGCTTCATGCCACGGCGCCAACGGCCGCAGCGACATGGCAGGCACGCCGGTGCTCGCGGGGCAGCATTCGTTCTATGCGATCACGCAGCTGTATCTCTTCCGTGAAGGCCGGCGCGACAACCCCGCGATGACGGCGGTGGCCAAGACCATGAAGGACGAAGACCTGCGCGGCTTCTCCGATTTCATCGCCACCCTGCCCGCGGTGCCTCCCCCGCCGCCTGCCGCGCCGGCCGACGCGGCGCGCATGGCGCGCGGCCAGGCGCTGGCGCAGGAACATCGCTGCCTGCTCTGCCACGGCGCCGACCTGAGCGGCGGCCAGCAGGTGCCGCGCATCGCACAGCAGCACGAGGACTATCTGCAACTGTCCCTGCAAGGCTTCCGCACCGGCAAGCGCCCGGGCTACACGCAGGCCATGGGCGAAGCGGTGGGCCGCGTTCCGCCGGAAGACCTGGACACCCTCGCCTACTACGTGGCGCGCTTTCCCGGCGCGGCGCCAAAGCCGCCTCCCAAATAAACGCCCTCTTCCGGCGTGCAGCACCGGCGGATGCACGGTGCCGGCACTGCGCACCCCGAACCCTCCCCCCAACGAACATCGGAGCCGAATCTCTTGGAAGTCTCATTCAGCAAGGAAGTGGAAATGCTGCGCCTCGGCGCAGGCGACACCTTTCACGGCGAGGGCATCCTCGCGATCACCAAGGGCCTGCTGCAATCGGGCGTGGCCTACGTCGGCGGCTACCAGGGCGCACCGGTGTCGCACCTGCTCGACGTGATGGTCCAGGGCAAGGCCTACATGGACGAACTGGGCGTGCACGTGGAGGCCTGCTCCAACGAGGCCTCGGCCGCGGCAATGCTCGGCGCGTCCATTCACTACCCGCTGCGCGGCGCGGTCACGTGGAAGTCCATCGTCGGCACCAACGTGGCGGCCGATGCGCTGTCGAACCTGTCCTCGCCGGGCGTAACCGGCGGCGTGCTGATCGTGGTGGGCGAGGACTACGGCGAAGGCGCCAGCGTGATCCAGGAGCGCACGCATGCCTACGCGCTCAAGTCGAGCATGTGCCTGCTCGACCCGCGGCCCGACCTCGGCGTGATGGTGCGCATGGTGGAAGAAGGCTTCCGCCTCTCCGAAAGCTCGAACATGCCCTGCCTGATGGAGCTGCGCATCCGCACCTGCCACGTGCGCGGCAGCTTCGAATGCAAGGACAACATGGCGCCCGCCATTTCGACCCGCGCGCTGATGACGGAGCCGGCGGGCTTCGACTACATGCGGCTCGCGCATCCGCCAGTCACCTTCCGGCACGAGAAGCTCAAGGGCGACGAGCGCATTCCGGCGGCGCGGCGCTACATCGTCGAACACGGCCTCAACGAGCTGATACCGGGCCGGCGCCACGCCGACCTTGGCATCGTTGTGCAGGGCGGGCTCTACAACGCACTGATCCGCAGCCTGCAACAGCAGGGGCTGGCCGATGCCTTCGGCGAGACGGACATCCCGATCCTCGTGCTCAACGTCACCTACCCGCTGGTACCTGAACAGGTCGCCGACTTCTGCGTAGGCAAGCGCGCGGTGCTTGTGGTGGAAGAAGGCCAGCCCGAGTACATCGAGCAGGACATTGCCACGCTGCTGCGCCGGCGCGACATCCAGACGCCGCTGCATGGCAAGGACATGCTGCCGTCGGCGGGCGAGTACGGCGTCGAGGTGCTCTCGGGCGGCATCGGCACCTTTGCCGCGAAGTACATCGAGGCAAGCGAAGCCTCGTCTTCGGCGCAGGCCTGGCTGGCCGGCAACCGCGAGCGCCGCGAAGCCGTTGCGCGCAGCCTGAGCGCGCCGCTGCCCAACCGGCCGCCGAGCTTCTGCATCGGCTGCCCCGAACGACCCGTGTTCTCGGCGCTGAAGCTCGCGCAGCAGCAGACCGGCCCGGTGCACATCGCGGCCGACATCGGCTGCCATGCCTTCGGCACCTTCGAGCCCTTCTCGATGGGCCACTCGATCCTGGGCTACGGCATGAGCCTGGCGAGCCGCGCGGGCGTGGCGCCGATGATGAACCGCCGCACGCTGTCGATCATGGGCGACGGCGGCTTCTGGCACAACGGACTGCTCACGGGCGTGCAGAGCGCGCTGTTCAACGGTGACGACGCGGTGCTGCTGATCTTCAAGAACGGCTACACCTCGGCCACCGGCACGCAGGACATCATCTCGACGCCCGACGACGAGATCAAGGAGCGCGCCGTCGACAAGCAGCAGAGCCTGGTCGACAAGAACCAGACCATCGAAGACACGCTCAAGGGCCTGGGCGTGAAGTGGATGCGCACCGTCACCACCTACGACGTGGAGCGCATGCGCAAGACGCTGACCGAGGCGCTCACCAGCGATTTCAACGGCCTGAAGGTGGTGATCGCCGAGGGCGAATGCCAGCTGGAGCGCCAGCGCCGCATCAAGCCGTGGATTGCCGGCTTGCTGAAGAAAGGCGAGCGCGTGGTGCGCGTGAAGTACGGCGTCGACGAGGACGTGTGCAACGGCGACCACGCCTGCATCCGCCTGTCGGGCTGCCCGACGCTCACGCTCAAGGACAACCCCGATCCGCTGAAGGTGGACCCAGTTGCCACCGTGATCGACGGCTGCGTGGGCTGCGGGCTGTGCGGCGCGAATGCGCATGCGGCCACGCTGTGCCCGAGCTTCTACCGGGCCGAGGTGGTGCAGAACCCGAAGTGGCATGAGCGACTGCTGCACGGGCTGCGCGGTGCGGTGGTTCGCGCGCTGCAACCGGCGTGAGGAGCGAAGGCATGGAACAGAACCGCCCCCTCACCCTGCTCGTCTGCGCCCTCGGCGGCGAAGGCGGCGGCGTGCTGACCGAATGGCTGGTCGACATCGCACGCCACGCCGGCTACGCGGCGCAGAGCACGTCGATTCCCGGCGTGGCACAGCGCACGGGCGCCACCACCTACTACCTCGAAGTGTTCCCGGTGCCGCTCGCGCAGCTCGGCGGCAAGCGCCCCGTGTTCAGCCTGAGCCCGGTGCCGGGCGCGCTCGACGCGATCGTCTCGTCGGAGCTGCTGGAAACCGCGCGGCAGATCGGCAACGGCATGAGCGCGCCGCTGCGCACGCTGGTCATCAGTTCGTCGGCGCGCATCTTCACGACGGCCGAGCGCATGGAGCCCGGCGACGGCCGCGCCGACGCGCAACGACTTCTCGACGTGGTGAAGGCCTTCAGCCGCGAGCACCATGTGTTCGACATGAACGCCATCGCGCGCGACAGCGGCACGGTGGTCAGCGCAGTGATGCTCGGCGCCATCGCGGGCAGCGGGCTGCTTCCGTTCCCGCGCGAGGCGTACGAGCACGTTGTGCGCGGCGGCGACACGAGCGCGCCGGACAAGCTCGGCAAGATGGCCGCCGCCAGCCTGCGGGGCTTCGCGGCAGCCTTCGACGCGGTGAGCGCCCCGCGCGCACAGGCCGCCTTCGTCAGCAGCGTGCTGGCCGGAGACACGAGCGACGCACCACCGCCAGCCAGCGCCCTGCCCGCCGACCTCGCGCGGCGCTTTCCGCCGGCCGTGCACGACATGCTCACGCTCGGCCACGCCCGCGTGCTCGACTATCAGGACAGCGCCTACGCCGCGCTCTACGCCGAGCGCCTGGGCCGCGTGCTGGACGCAGAGCGCGCCGCCGATCCGGCCGGTGCACATGGCTTTGCCATCACCCGCGAGGCCGCGCGCTGGCTCGCGCTGTGGATGGCCTTCGACGACATCGTGCGCGTGGCCGCGCTCAAGGGCCGCGCGAGCCGCGCACAGCGGGTGCGGCAGGAGGTGCGGGCCGGCGATGAAGACATCGTGAAGGTCTACGACCACTTCAAGCCAGGTGCCGCCGAGTTCGCGGCGCTGCTGCCTCCTTCGCTCTCGCGCCGCGTGACGGCATGGGACCGGGGCCGGCAGGCGCGCGGCCTCGTGCCGTGGGCGCTGCCGCTGAAGGTGGGCAGTCATTCGGTGTTCGGCATGGCCTCGCTGCGGCTGCTGGCCTCGCTGCGCTGGCTGCGCCGCCGCGGCAGCCGCTTCGCCGAAGAACAGGCGCTCATCGAACGCTGGCTCGCCGCCGTGGAAGCCGGCACGCGCGAAGCCTGGACGCTGGGCCACGAACTCGCGCTGTGCGGGCGGCTCATCAAGGGCTACGGCAGCACCAACGAACGCGGCAAGGACAACCTGCTGCACGTGACCGACCACCTCGCCGCACAGCCCGGCGTGGCGCCGGCCGATCGCGCGCTGGCCGTGGCCGCCGCGCGCACGGCCGCACTGGCTGACGACGCGGGCAAGGCGCTCGATGCCGCGCTGGTCGAACATGGCGCGCCCGCACGCCCCATCAAGGCCCAGCCCATCCGCTGGATGAAGCGCAAGCCGACCGGCGGCGCCTGAGACGGAAGGCGCCCACGATGACGCAGCTGCTCAACGTCGAGGACTACCGCCGCCGCGCACGGCGCGTGCTGCCGCGCCTGGTGTTCGACTATGTCGACGGCGGCGCGGAGGACGAACGCTGCCTGCGACGCAACCGCGATGCGCTCGAAGCATTGCCGCTGATTCCGGAGTGCCTGCGCGACACGCACGCGATGGACATCGGCATCGAACTCTTCGACCGACGCTGGCGTGCGCCTTTCGCGGTCGCGCCCATCGGGCTGGCCGGCCTCGTGCGCCCGCGCGCCGATGCCCTGCTGGCCAGCGCCGCGCAGGCCGCGCGCGTGCCCTTCATTCTCTCGACCGCATCGAACACCCGCATCGAGGACGTGCGCACCGCCGCCCCCGACGCCACGCTGTGGATGCAGCTCTATGTGATGGGCGAGCGCGCCATCGCCGAGCGCATCGTGCGCCGCGCGCGCGCAGCCAATTTCGAGGCGCTGGTACTCACGGTGGATGTACCCGTCGGCGGCTTGCGCGAACGCGACCTGCGGCATGGCTTCCGCGTGCCGATGCGCCTCACGCCCGGCACGGTGTTCGACATGGCGCGGCACCCCGCATGGCTGCTGCGCCTGGCGCGCGGTGGCATGCCGCAGTTCGCGAATCTGCTGCCAGATGACGACGACGCACCGGTCTCAGCGCAGACGCAGGCCGCGCTGCTCTCGCGCACCATGGACCGCACGCTGACATGGGAAAGCCTCGCGTGGCTGCGCAAGCTCTGGGACGGCCCGCTGCTCGTGAAGGGCCTGCTCGGCGCGGAAGACGCGCGGCGCGCGGTGCGGCATGGCGCGGACGGCATCGTGGTCTCGAACCACGGCGGACGCCAACTCGATGCGGCACCGGCCAGCATCGCGGCGCTGCCCGCCATCGCCGATGCGGTCGGCGGGCGCATCCCCGTGCTCATGGATGGAGGCATCCGGCGCGGGAGCGACGTTGTGAAGGCGCTCGCACTGGGCGCGCGTGCGGTCCTCGTCGGCCGCGCACCCGTCTACGGACTGGCCTGCGACGGCGAGCGAGGCGCACTGTCGGTGCTGCAACTGCTCGCGCAGGAGACCGAACGCACGATGACGCTGCTCGGCGCCGCGCATGCACGCGAGCTCGGGCCACGCCATGTCGACCGGCCCACACCGCGTTCGCTCGACGAACAGAACGGCTCCCCACAACGACCTCCGGAAAGCACGCGCGGGAAACCCTCCATTTACCCCGCACGCGCGCCTGCCTAGGCTCACCGGACTCGACGATTTCACACGCTACCCATAACGAAGGAGACCATGCAAACCACGCACCGCCCCCGCCGCCTCGGCAAACCACGCCCGCAACGCGTCGCTCGCCGCATCCAGCCCCTTGCCCTGCTCGCAGCCTGCGCCGCGCTCGTCGCGGGCACGCCCGCCGTGCAGGCGCAGGACAAGCCCGTGCAGCTCAAGCTGTCGAGCTGGGTGCCCGCGCAGCACCCGCTCAACCCCGCGCTGCAGGCCTGGGCCGACGACATCAAGAAGGAATCGGGCGGCACCATCACCGCCATCCTGTTTCCGTCGGAACAGCTCGGCAAGGCCTTCGACCACTACGACATGGCGCGCGACGGCATCGCCGACTTCTCGTACGTGAACCCCGGATACCAACCGGGGCGCTTCCCGGTGATGGCGGGCGCGTCGCTGCCCTTCCTGTTCGCCAACGGCAAGGAGGGCTCGGCTGCCATCGACGCCTGGTATCGCAACTACGCGGCCAAGGAAATGAAGGACGTGAAGTACTGCTTCGCGTTCGTGCATGACCCGGGCACCTTCCACTCGCGCAAGAAGATCACGGTGCCCACCGACGTCAAGGGCATGAAGGTGCGCCCGGCCACCAGCACCGTGGGCCAGCTCATCACGTCGCTGGGCGGCACCAACGTGCAGGCCTCGGCGCCCGAGTCGCGCGACATGCTGGAGCGCGGCGTGGCCGACGCCATCACCTTCCCGTGGGGATCGATCGGCCTGTTCGGCATCGACAAGGTGGTGAAGTACCACATGGACGCACCGCTCTACGTCACGCCCTTCGTGTGGGTGATGAACAAGGGCAAGCACGACGCCATGTCCACCGCGCAGAAGAAGGTGATCGACGATCACTGCACCAGCGAATGGGCGCAGAAGGTGGCCGGCCCGTGGGCCGACTTCGAGTTTGCGGGGCACGCCAAGATGGCGGCGCTGTCGGGGCATGAGATCTACAAGCTCACGCCCGAGCAGCTCGACGCATGGCGCAAGGCGGCAGCGCCTTCGGAGGCGCAGTGGGCCGAGAGCGTGAAGAAGGTGGGTGAAGACCCGAAGGCCATCATGGATGCACTGAAGGCCAGCCTCGTCAAATACAAATCGGCGCTCTGAGCGATGGCTACACGGTCCGCCAGCTATATGGACCGCGCGATCAACACGATCGAATGGCTTGCCGCCATCTTCGTGGGGATCGTCGCGCTCAACATCTTCGTGGCCGTGGTGCTGCGCAAGTTCTTCGACACCTCGATCCCCGATGCATACGATTTCGGCCGCATGCTGCTGGGCATCCTGATCTTCTGGGGCATTGCGGCCACCAGCTACCGCGGCGGCCACATCACGGTCGACCTCGTGTGGACGGCGGCGGGCCCGCGCATGAAGCGCGTGATCGACGTGTTCGCCACGCTGGTGCTGCTGTTCGTGGTGGCGGTGCAGACCGCCATGCTGTTCGACAAGGTGCGCGGCACCTACGTCGACAACGTGCAGACCTACGACCTCAACATTCCGACCTGGCCCTTCTACGCGGTAGCCTGGGCCGGCGACGTGTGCGCGGTGCTGCTGATCGCCATCCGCACCTACAGGCTGATCTTCCACCCCGAGCAGCTCGAAGAAATCCACCCCGAACAGAAGGCTGATGAATGAGCCCCGATGCAGTTGCCATCCTGGGCTTCGTCGCCCTCTTCGTGTTGATGTTGTTGCGCGTGCCGGTCGGCATGGCGATGGGGCTGGTCGGCGTGGTGGGCTACAGCTACCTCGTCGGGCCCGGTCCCGCGCTGAAGCTGGTGGGCCAGACCTCCATGCGCACCGTGACCGACTACACCTTCGGCGTGATCCCGATGTTCATGCTGATGGGCGCGCTGGTGTCGGTGTCGGGCGTGAGCCGTGAACTCTTCAAGGCCGCGAACTCGATGATCGGCCACCTGCGCGGCGGGCTCGGCGTGGCCACCGTGGTGGCGTGCGGCGGCTTCGCGGCAATCTGCGGCTCGTCGGTAGCCACGGCCGCCACGTTCTCGGCGGTGGCGTATCCGGAGATGCGGCGCTTCAACTATCCGCAGTCGTTTTCCACCGGCGTGATTGCCGCGGGCGGCACGCTGGGCGCGATATTGCCGCCCTCGACCGTGCTGGCGGTGTACGCCATCCTCACGCAGCAGGACATCGGCAAGCTCTTCATGGCGGGCATCGTGCCCGGCATCCTCGCGATGGCCATGTACGTGCTGACCATCGCGATCATCGTGAAACTGCGGCCCGACTGGCTGCCCGGCGGCGAGATCAAGCCATGGTCGGAGCGCCTGAAGGATTTGAAGAACGTGTGGGCGCCGCTGGTGCTGTTCGTGTTCGTGATCGGTGGGCTCTACGGCGGCTTCTTCACGCCGACAGAGGCGGGCGGCGTGGGCGCGAGCGGCGCGTTCATCCTCGGGCTGGTGCGGCGCAAGCTCGACGGCCCGAAGATCCGCGAGGCACTGCTGTCGGCCACGCGCACGGCCGCGGCGGTGTTCACGGTGCTGATCGGCGCGCTGCTGTTCGGCTACTTCCTCACCATCACGCAAAGCCCGCAGAAGCTCACCGAATTTCTCACCGGCCTGGGCATCGGCCGCTACGGCGTGCTCGCGCTCATCATGCTGATGTACCTGGTGCTGGGCTGCCTGATGGATGCGATGGCGATGATCATCCTGACCGTGCCCATCATCTACCCGGTGATCGTGCACCTGGGCTTCGACCCCATCTGGTTCGGCGTGATCATCGTGATGACGGTGGAGCTGGGGCTCATCCATCCACCGGTGGGGATGAACGTGTTCGTCATCAAGAGCGTGGTGAAGGACGTGAGCTTCACCACCATCTTCAAGGGCGTGCTGCCGTTCATCGTGACCGACATCGTGCGGCTGGTGATCCTGATCGCCTTCCCCATCATTGCCCTGTGGCTGCCAACGAGAATGGGCTGATGAGCAGCATCAAAGAAATCGTCTACACCGCACGCGTCGAATTCGGCGATTGCGACCCCGCCGGCATCGTCTGGTTTCCCAATTTCTTCCGCTGGATCGATGCGGCCTCCCGGCACTTCTTTGCCGAGTGCGGCGTGCCGCGCTGGGAGGAAACAGCCGAGACGCTGGGCGTGATCGGCACGCCGCTGGTCGACACGCACACGCGCTTCGTGAAGGCCGCGAGCTATGGGGACACGCTGCGGATTGCGGTGCGCATCACCGAGTGGCGCGACAAGAGTTTCGTGCAGACCTACCGCGTGACGCGCGACGAAGACCTGATCCTCGAATGCGAAGAGGTGCGGATCTTTGCCGCGAAACGCGAGGGCGGCGGCATCCGCGCGGTGCCGATTCCGCCGGACATTCGCGCACTCTGCGCGTAGCGCCGGCCAGCGACACCGATTAATTCCTTGGACCTCATTCGCCGCGGCTTCGCGCTCCGTGAAGCCTTTCAGTACCCTTTCATTTCACACGCCTCGATACAAATAATCGCAGCCATTACAAGGCTGGAGGCGAGCCGTGAACCATGTCTACCGTGTCATCTTTGATCATCGGTCGGGGGAGTTCCGGGTCGCATCGGAACTGACGAAGCGCAGTGGTTCAGGAAGGACAAGAGGCAGCACCGGTGCTGTATGCCACAGCGTGCTCCCTGCCCTCGCGGTGCTGGCGGCGCTGCAGTTTCACAGCGGCGAAGCGGCGGCGGCATGCACACCCGCAGCCCCCATCGACAACGACACGGTGAGTTGCACCGGCGTGCCGATCACGCTGCCGCCGAACCCGAACAGTTTTCTCAGCAACGCGAACGGCCTCGCCGTGACGGTGCAGGCGGGCGGCATCATGAGCACGCTGCCCGGCGGCACCGCGATGGCCCTTGGGGGCAACAACATCACGCTCAACAACCTGGGTGCCATCGATGCGAATGCGGCGGGGTCCCTCGTGCTCGCGCGGGCCCTGACCATCGGCAACCTGATCGCGCCCACCAGCAGCAACGTCACGGTGAACAACTCGGGCTTGCTCGAAGGCACCTTCGACGGCACCTTCGGCCTGCTCGGCACGGCGGCGGTCATCGCCAACGCCGGAACCACGACGTTCAACAACAGCGGCTCGATCGGCGTGAGCGTGCTGGGCGCTTTCGATCCGGTCAACTCGATCGCGGTCGCCGTCTACGGCGGCGGCAACGTCAACTTCACGAACACCGGAACGATCACGGGCCGCGTGGCTTTCGAGAGCCCCACCGCTGGCGGCAACACCTTCGTCAACGCGGGCACCATCAACGGCAGCGTCTCGCTGGGCACCACAGTCAGCAACGACACCTTCGTGGCGGTGACCGGGTCGTCGATCGGCAATCCACTGATACCGCTGCCTGCCGTGGCCATTCCCACGCTCACCCTCCCACCGGGCCTGCTCACATTCGCCGCCACGGGCACGGTCGATGCGGGCGTCGGCGGAAGCGACACGCTCGTGCTGCAGAACACCATCGCCGGACCCGGCTCCGGCACGGGCGGCACCGGCAACATCTCGGGCCTGCAGTACCTCAACTTCGAGAACCTGACCGTCAACAGCGGGACGTGGACGCTCACCGGCGCGGTGGTGAGCGGCGCCACCACGCTCAACGGCGGTCTCTCGGTCTTCGACAACCCGCTGGCCTTCGGCACCGGGGCGCTGACGGCCAACGGCGGCGCCATCGAGGCGTCGCTTCCGGGCCTGGCGCTGGCGCAGAACGTCAACCTGACAGGCGGCCTGATCGTGCAGGGCGCCAACGGCCTGACGCTCGGCGGCACGATCAGCGGCGCGGGCGGGCTGATCAAGAACGGGGCCGGCACCCTGACGCTGTCCGGCAGCAACAACTTCAGCGGCGGGCTGGCGCTCAATGCGGGCGGGCTGACGCTGGGCTCAGCCAGCTCGCTCGGCACCGGCCTGTTCCTGGTCGGTGGTCCGGCCACGCTGAACACCGCTTTCACGGGCACGCTCACCAACCCGGTGCAGCTCAATGGCGCCCTGTCGCTCAACGGCGCGGGCGCCCTGACTCTGGGCGGCAACATTGCCGGTGCCGGCAGCCTGACGCTCGACAGCGGCGCCCTGGCGCTGACGGGCAGCAACAACTACGGCGGCGGCACCGTGCTGCAGGCCGGCTCGATCGACCTCGGCAACAGTTCCGCGCTCGGCTCGGGCGCGCTGACCGTCAATGGCGCCGGTTCGCTGACCGGTGTGGCCGGCGTGACGATCGGCAACGCTGTCGTGCTCAACAACACACTGAACTTCGGCGCGGGTGGCGGAGGCGGTGCGCTGACGCTCAACGGCACGATCAGTGGCGCGGGCGGCATGAGCCTGGCCGGTGCGCCGGGACTCACGCTCAACGGCGCGAACAACTTCGCCGGCGGCTTCAACCTGGGCGGCGGCGCGCTCACCGTCGGCAACAACCTCGCGCTGGGCACGGGGGCGGTCACGGTCAGCGGTGCCGGCTCGCTCACGGCCGGCGCGGCCGTGAGCCTTGCCAACAACTTCAACCTCAATGCCGGCCTGACCATCGGCAGCGGCAGCGACCTGGCGCTCAACGGCGGCCTCGGCGGCCTCGGCGGCCTCATCAAGACCGGTGCCGCCAAGCTCTCGCTGGGCGGCGCGAGCACTTTCTCCGGCGGCGTGAACCTGCAGGCCGGCGGCCTGGGCATCGGCACGAACACGTCGCTGGGCCTGGGCGCGCTGACGGTCAACGGCGCCGCCACGCTCGATGCGAGTGCGAACGTGAGCGTGGGCAACGCGGTCGTTCTCAACGCGGGTCTGACAGTGGGCGGCGCCAACAACATCGCCCTCGGCGGGCTGGTGTCGGGCATCGGCGCGCTGGGCTACAACGGCACGGCGACGCTGGGCCTCAATGGCGCCAACGTCGGCCTTCTGGGCGGCGTCAACCTGGCCAGCGGCACGCTCAGCGTGGGCAACAACCTCGCGCTGGGCACGGGTGGGCTCGGTGTCAGCGGCAGCGCGAACCTGAACGCAGGCATACCCGGCATTACCCTGGGCAACAACGTCACGCTCAACGGCGGCGCCACGCTGGGCCTGAGTGGCGCGAATGCGCTCACGCTGGGCGGCGTCATCGGCGGTGCGGGCGCGCTCGCGGTCAACGGCACTGCCGCCGTCACGCTGGGGGGCGCCAACAACTTCGGCGGCGGCGTGACGCTGGCCGGCGGCCAACTCGCGCTGGGCACCAGCACCTCGCTGGGCACCGGCACGCTCGGCGTGACGGGCAACGCCACGCTGTCGAGCACGGGCGGTGCACTCGCGCTGACCAACGCCGTCACGCTCGGAGCAGGCGCGGGGCTCACCGTGGGCGGTGCAGCAGACCTCACGCTCGACGGCACGGTGAGCGGTGCCGGCTCGCTCATCAAGAACGGCACCGGCACGCTGGCACTCAACAACGCCAACAATTTCGGCGGCGGCGTCACCCTGCAGGCGGGCACGCTCAGCGTCGGCAACAACACAGCCCTGGGTACCGGCGCGCTGACGGTGGCCAGCACCGCGATGCTCAGCGCCAGCACCGACGTGGCGCTGGCGAACGACGTCGTGCTCAACGACAACCTGGGTGTCGCGGGCGCCAGGAACATCACGCTCGGCGGCACGGTCAGCGGCGCCGGGGGAATCTCGATGGGCAGCACCGGCACGCTGGCGCTGAACAACGCCAACACCTACTCGGGGCCGACCGTGGTCGCCAGCGGCACGCTGCAGGTGGGCAACGCGACCGGCAGCGCCACCGGGAGCGGCGCGGTCACGATGCAGAACGGCTCCACGCTGTCGGGCAATGGCCGCATCGGTGGCGATGTCACGCTCAACAACACTGCCGTGCTGGCACCGGGCACCCCCGGCGCGATGGGCATGCTCACCATCGGCGGCAGCCTGTCGCTTGCCAACGGCAGCGTGTTCGACTATCAGTTCGGCACGCCCGGCGCCAACTTCGCCACGCCCGGCCAGAGCGACAGCGTGAGCGTGGGCGGCAACCTCCTCATCGCGGGCAACACCACCATCAACGTGACGGACACCGGCGGCTTCGGCCCCGGTGTGTACCGGCTCGTGGACTACGGCGGCGCGCTCACGGGCGGCGGCACGCTGACGCTGGGCGGTGTGCCCGGCGGCGCCACGGTGGTCCTGCAGAACCTCAGCGCCGACAAGCGCTTCACGCTCGTCAACAGCACGGGCATGACGCTGGACTTCTGGAATGCCAATGGCCTGGCCAGTCCGACGCAGTCGGGCGGCGGCACCGGCACTTGGTCGACCACCTCGCCGGTGTGGACCGATGCGGTGGGCAACATCTCGCTGCCGATGCAGCCGCAGCCGGGCTTCGCGATCTTCACCGGCGCGCCGGGCACAGTGACGGTGGACAACACCGGCGGCGCGGTGCAGGCCACCGGCCTGCAGTTCGCGAGCAACGGCTACACGCTGACCGGCGACACGCTGACGCTGCTGGGCGCGGGGGGCGGCGCGAAGGCGGAGATCCGCGTCGGCGACGGCGGCGCGGGCTCGACCGGCTTCACCGCCACGCTGAACAACACGGTCGCGGGCACGGCCGGCATCGCCAAGACCGGCGACGGCACGCTGGTTCTCGGCGGCACCAACACCTACACCGGCGGCACCGCGGTGCAGGGCGGCACGCTGTCCGTTTCCGCCGATGTGAACCTCGGCGCGGCCGCCGGCAATGTGACGCTGGACGGCGGGCGCCTGCAGGTGACGGGCACCGCGTTCACCGGTACCGCGCGCAACCTGGACATCGGCGCGGCGGGCGGCGGCATCGAGATCGTCGATCCGGGTCTGGACTTCACCGCCAGCGGCGCGCTCGGCGGCAGCGGCGGCCTGGTCAAGTCGGGCGCAGGCACGCTGACGCTCGCAGGCACCAGCACCCTCACGGGCGCCACCACCGTCGCGGCCGGCACGCTGCGCTTCGGCGCGCCGGACCTGCTGAATCCCACCGCGCCGATCGCACTGGCCAACACGGCGGGCGCAACGCTGGACCTGAACGGTTTCAACCAGACCATCGGCTCGCTGTCCGGCGGCGGCACGGCCGGCGGCGAACTCCAGCTCGGCAGCGCAACGCTCACGACCGGCGGCGACAACACCAGCACCACCTTCGGCGGCACGCTCAGCGGCAGCGGCGACCTGGTCAAGCAAGGCACGGGCACCTTCACGCTGACCGGCGCGAACAGCTATGCGGGCGGCACATCGCTCACACAGGGCCGCATCGACGTGGGCGCCAATGCGGCACTGGGCACGGGCGCGCTTGCGATGTCTGGCGGCACCACGCTCGGTCTTGCGGCCGATGGCCTGACGGTCGCCAACAACGTGACGCTCGCCGCCGGCGGCGGTGGCGCGGTGGTCGACACCGGTGCCTTCAACGGCACGCTCACGGGCGCCGTCAGCGGCGGCGGCGCGCTCGTCAAGGAGGGCAGCGGCACGCTGACGCTGGCCGGCACCGCCAACACCTACACCGGTGCAACGCAGGTGGACGCGGGCACGCTGCGCGCAGGCGCGGCCAATGCGTTGAGCGCTGCCTCGGCCACCAGCGTGTCCGCGGGTGCGACGCTCGACCTGGCCGGCTTCAGCCAGACGGTGGCCGCGCTGGCCAACAGCGGCACGGTCTCGCTGGCCGGCGCCGCGCCGGGCACCACGCTCACCGTCACCGGGCCCTACACGGGCAACAACGGCATCCTGCAACTGGGCGCGGTGCTCAATGCCACCGGCCCCTCGGACCGCCTGGTGCTCGACGGCACCGGCGCAACCGCGAGCGGGCGCACCACGGTGCAGATCATCAACCTCGGCGGACTGGGCGCGCTGACGACCGGCAACGGCATCGAGGTGATCAGCGCCCTGAACGGCGCGACCACCACCGCACAGACCACCAGGGACGCCTTCTCGCTGGCCGGCGGCCACGTGGACGCTGGCGCCTACGAGTACCGGCTGTACCCGGCGGATGCCAGCGGCAGCGGCGAGAACTGGTACCTGCGCTCCACCACCGGCGGCCTTCCTGGAGCACCGGGCGGGCCGGGCGGGATCGGCGGGTTGCCTACCTACCGCATCGAAGTGCCGCTGTATGCCGCGCTGGCGCAACAGCTGCGCCAAGGCAACCTCGAGATGCTGGGCAACCTGCACCTGCGCGGCGGCGACGACACGCGGCTCGCCTCCGACGGCGCCAGCGCTCGCGGTCGCCGCGCCTGGGGCCGCCTGATCAGCGCCGACATCGACGCGAGCCAGCGCGGCACTGCGAACGCGCAGAGCAAGGGTCGCCTCCACGGCTTCCAGGCCGGTACCGACCTGTGGGCCGACACCCGCTGGAACGTGGGCGTCTACGTCGGCCAGCTCGAAGGCAATATCCGCGTGAACGGCTTCGCGCGCGGCATCCAGGGGCTGGACGTGGGTTCCAACGACCTGCGCAGCCGCTACCTCGGCGCCTACGCCACCTGGCACGGCGACGAGGGCTGGTACGCCGATGCCGTGCTGCAGGCCGGCCAGCACCGCTACAACGTGCAGCCGTTCGCGACCTTCGGCAGCTCGGGCAAGGGCAAGAGCCTGCTGGCCTCCATCGAGGTGGGCAAGGCCTTCGGCATCGGCAGCGGCTGGATCGTGGAACCGCAGCTGCAGCTCATTCACCAGCGCCTGCGCATGGACGACACGGGCATCTCCGGCGCCGCGGTGACACAGGACCCGCATGACGGCCTCATCGTGCGCGCAGGCGTGCGCATCAAGGGCGAGATCGCCACCGGCGCGGGGACGCTGCAGCCATATGGGCGCATCAACGTGTTCCACGCCTCCGGCGGTGCCGACGTGACGCAGTTCCTGAACTTCGGCGGCGGCACGGCCATCCGCAGCGAAACGGGCTCGACCAGCACCGAAGTGGCCGGTGGCGTGACGCTCGCTCTCGGCGAGCGCGCCTCGCTCTACGGGGAGCTGGGCAAGCTGTGGGCCTCGGGCGGCGCGGCGCGCTTGAAGAGCTCGATCAACGCGTCGCTGGGTGTGCGGGTGCGCTGGTAGCAAGCGCGGCCAGCCTCGTCAGCAGGCCATCGACGCCAAGATCGATCAGGTCGAAGACTTCGACAAAAGCCTGTTGCCCGCCATACCAGGGATCGGGCACATCGCCTTCGACGCCCTCGGCGAATTCGGTGAACAGGTGCACCTTGTGGGCCGTGCCTGCGGGGGCAAGCCTGCGCAGCGCGGCGCAGTGCTGGGCAGTCATGCCGATGATCAGGTCGAAACGTTCGAAGTCGGCCTTGCGGACCTGCCGCGCGGAATGGGCGTGCATCTCGATGCCGCGGCGTTTGGCCTCGGCCACGGAGCGTGGATCGGGCGGATTGCCGCGCTCTTCGTCGGAGACGGCTGCACTGTCGACTTCGACGTGGAAACCCACTGCGCGGGCCTTGTGCATCAACAGGACGTGGGCTGTGGGGGAGCGGCAGATGTTGCCGGTGCAAATAAACAGAATTGCCAGTTTCTTCATATGCGACAACGGCTGGATGATTTCGCGGGCTGATGGATGCGGCAGAGAGGCTACAATGCGGCCTCGCTCAATGATCCTGAGCACTGCCTGGCCAGGCAAGCTGAATCTCACACCAGCGCGTCGAAGTCACTACGACGAGAAAAACAATAATGACTTCATGCAAAAGAATTTGCCGTAGCGTGGACCGCGTAAGAGTTCACGACCACATTCCCAAAGCCCGCTTCGAGCGGGCTTTTTCACGCCCGAGCGATCTGGTCTGATGGTCCTGCAGACCGTGAAAGGTGACAGCAGTCGGCATCGAGGCACTTCCCTGAGCGGTTTTATTCCTCCCTCGCCTCTACCAGCGCCGTCTGCTGTCGAAGCCAGTGTGCTCAAGCGAAGTGAATTCAGCATGAAGTCAGCGCGGGTATTCTGTGAAGTGAGGGCGCGCAGTTTGCACGACCGTCTCAGGTGCCCGCACAAGCGAGACGTAACCGCAACAGTGAGGCGATAACTACCATGCTGGCATCGAGGGACATGGCCAAAAGGGTTGACGCTGTTCGTGCCGCAGTGCAACAATCCTGCATCTTCATTTCGGAGCCCCGTGCGTGGACAGTGCCAGTTGGATCAGTGACAAGACGCGTGCCTCGGCAGGCGTGACACACCCGGCTCTCTAGCGCAGGCTTCTCCCGCGCTGCGTGCAGGTGTGCACACAGCGTGGCCCTCTTGCCTCATCGGCAAGCGGTTCCCTTCCTTCCGATTCCCGTCGTTTCGTCGCTGACTTTTTCAGTCAGCTTGCGTGCGTCCGTGCACGAGGCCCTTCACTGCGAAGGAGCCTTGTCATGCGTCACTTTCATCTTCGTCGTCAGCCGCACGAACAGCAGCAGCGCGTTCGCCCGTCGGCGCACGCGCCTGTCCGCGACCCTGCGGCAGTTGACGCCGCGCCCGTCGTGGATGCCTCGCTCGACCAGGCCGCGGCGCTCTGGACAACGCGCCGCATCCGCAGCTTCCTGGTGCTCCAGCCGGCCTGCGCGCCTCGCCGCTGAGCCGCGCTCCGAGCCCTTCTTTCAACCTGCAAGCAACCCGGGAGCACACGATGGACCCAGCCTCTCATTTGCGCCGTAGCGCGCCCCCTTCGCTTCGATCGATTGCACCAACAACAACGCGGCCCGTCGCCGCGCTTCGCAAAGGGTTGCTCCTGGCTGATTGAGGCCCGGAGGTTCTCCCTGGGCGGGCGGCGGCCGCCCCGAAGGAGAACCCCATGAAAAACGTCCTGAAGTCTTTCTTCGAAAGCTTCCTGCGCAGCCGCCACATGCTGCATCACTTCGAGCGCTGGCAGACGCTGCTGGGCTCGAAGCCCGTCGACACCGGCTCCTCCGTCCGCATGCCGCCCGACATCGCGAAGGCACTGGGCGCCGCCTCGCGCACCGATGCCGGCGAGATGCTGCTCAAGCTCAACAGTTCGCCGCGCGGCCTCAGCGAAGGCCATGCGCAAGTGCTGCGCAAGCGCCTCGGCAGCAACGAGGTTCGCCACGAGCAGCCGCTGCCCTGGTGGAAGCACCTGTGGCAGTGCTACCGCAATCCGTTCAACCTGCTGCTGACGGTGCTGGCGCTGGTCTCCTATGTCACCGAGGACATGAAGGCCACGCTCGTGATCGGCAGCATGGTGGTGCTGTCGACGGTGCTGCGCTTCCTACAGGAGTCGCGCTCCAACAAGGCGGCCGACCGGCTCAAGGCCATGGTGAGCAACACCTCCACCGTGCTGCGGCCTGCGCCGGGCTACAAGGCGGGTGCCGCTGGCGACGAGGGCTTCGACACCACGCACGCCGGTACGGTGCGCGTCGAAGTGCCGATGCGCGACCTGGTGCCGGGCGAGGTGATCGCGCTGTCGGCCGGCGACATGATCCCGGCCGATTGCCGACTGCTCACCGCCAAGGACCTGTTCATCAGCCAGTCCGCGCTGACGGGCGAGGCCATGCCGGTGGAAAAATTCGTCGTCGACCGCGGCGACCACGCGGCGGGCGTGCTCGAACGCGAGAACCTGCTCTTCATGGGCACCAACGTGATCAGCGGCACCGCTACCGCGCTCATCGTGCACACGGGCGATCGCACATTCTTCGGTGCGCTGGCGCAACGCGTGACAGCCACCGATCGCGGCACCAGCGCGTTCCAGGCAGGCATCAACCGCGTGAGCTGGGTGCTGATCCGCTTCATGCTGGTGATGGCGCCGCTGGTGCTGGTGATCAATGGCGTTGCCAAGGGCGACTGGTGGGAGGCGGCGCTGTTCGCGCTGTCTATCGCGGTCGGCCTCACGCCCGAGATGCTGCCGATGATCGTGACGGCCACGCTGGCCAAGGGCGCGGTCGTGATGTCGCGCCAGAAGGTGATCGTGAAGCGGCTCGAGGCCATCCACAACTTCGGCGCCATGGACGTGCTGTGCACCGACAAGACCGGCACCCTGACGCAGGACCGCATCGTGCTCGAGCGCCACACCAACGCCTGGGGCGAAGGCTCGGACCACGTGTTGCAGCTGGCCTACCTCAACAGCTTTCACCAGACGGGTCTGAAGAACCTGCTCGACAAAGCCGTGCTGAGCCATGCCGAGCTGCAACTCGAAACGCGTCTGCAGACGGCCTATCGCAAGATCGACGAAGTGCCCTTCGATTTCTCGCGCCGGCGCATGTCGGTGGTGGTGGCCAATGGCGACAGCGAGCACCTGCTGATCTGCAAGGGCGCGCTGGAAGAGATTCTGTCGGTATGCACCTCGGTCGAGCGTGGCGCTGAAGTGCTGGCGCTCGATGCGGAGGTGTTGGCGCGCATCCATCGCGTGGCATCGGAGCTCAATGCCCAGGGCCTGCGTGTGGTGGCCGTGGCCAGCCGTTCGCTGAAGACCGAGGCACGGAAGCCGGCCTACGGCGTGGCCGATGAGTCAGGGCTCACGCTGCTGGGCTACGTCGCCTTCCTGGACCCTCCGAAGGAATCCACCGCGCCCGCATTGCGCGCGCTGGCCGAGCACGGCGTGGCCGTGAAGGTGCTGACGGGCGACAACGAACTGGTCACGCGCAAGGTCTGCGCCGACGTGGGACTGGAAGTCGGCCGCATCGTGCTCGGCCGAGAGATCGAGGACATGGCCGATGCCGACCTGCGCCTGGTGGTCGAAGCGCACCAGGTGTTCGCCAAGCTCACGCCTGCCCACAAGGAGCGCATCGTGCACGCGCTGCATACCAATGGCCATGTGGTGGGCTTCATGGGCGACGGCATCAACGACGCGCCCGCGCTGCGCGCCGCGGACATCGGCATCTCGGTGGATGGCGCGGTGGACGTGGCCAAGGAGTCGGCCGACATCATCCTGCTGGAGAAGAGCCTGATGGTGCTGGAGCAAGGCGTGATTCAGGGGCGCCGCACTTTTGCGAACATGCTCAAGTACATCAAGCTCACTGCCAGTTCGAACTTCGGCAATGTGTTCTCGGTGCTGGTGGCGAGCGCGTTCCTTCCGTTCCTGCCGATGCTGCCGCTGCACCTGCTGGTGCAGAACCTGCTGTACGACGTGTCGCAGATCGCGATTCCGTTCGACAACGTGGACGAGGAGTTCCTGAAGAGCCCGCAGCGCTGGAACCCGGCGGACCTGGGCCGTTTCATGGTGTTCTTCGGCCCGCTGAGTTCGGTGTTCGACATCCTCACGTTCGCGGTGATGTGGTTCGTCTTCGCGGCCAACACGGTGGGCCACCAGACGCTGTTCCAGTCGGGATGGTTCGTCGAGGGCCTGCTGTCGCAGACGCTGATCGTGCATCTGATCCGCACGCGCAAGATTCCTTTCCTTCAGAGCCGCGCGGCATGGCCGCTGCTGATCATGGGTGCGGCGATTGCGGCGGTGGGCATCTGGCTGCCGATGGGGCCGCTGGCGCACTACTTCAAGCTGCAGGCGCTGCCGTTGATGTACTTCCCCTGGCTTGTCGCCATGCTGGTCGGCTATGCAGTGCTGACGCAGGCGGTGAAGGGGTGGTATGCGCGGCGGTATGGGTGGCAGTGATGTGCCTGTGCTGAAGGGACTGTTCGGGACGCGTGCGACTGTCGTGCTGGCCGATCAACCACGACTCTGATTGATCACATCGACAGGGTGCTCGCCCCCCCCGAAACAGCGCACAACGGTCGAATATGCTTTGTCTCCCAATGTGACGCAACCCGACATGCACATGACACCCAAGATCCGCAAACTTCTGGTGCTGGATCTCGACGAAACGCTGGTTCACGCCACGGAGAACGCACTCGGCCACGACGAAGATTTTCGCGTTGGTCCTTATCGCGTGCACTTGCGACCGCACCTTGCCGACTTCGTGAGCAACGTGCTCGCGCAGTTCAAGGTCGGTGTCTGGACTGCATCGGGCGAAAGCTACGCATTGCAAATCGTCGAGCGTATCTTCCCGAGCGGCACGCTGGAGTTTGTCTGGTCGAGCGCACGCTGCACGACAACGCGAGACTGGACGACGGGTGAGTACCAGAGCATCAAGAACCTGCAGAAATTGAAGTCCAAGGGCTATCCACTCGAATCGATCATCGCCGTCGACGACACGCCATCGAAGTACGCGAGGAGCTACGGCAATCTGGTGACGGTGCGCGAGTTCGTGGGCGACAGGAGCGATGCGGAGTTGCCGCTGCTGGCGACGTATCTGACGCACCTTGCGGACGTTCCGAATGTGAGGCGTATCGAGAAGCGCAACTGGCGTGAACACATCCAGCGGCATACCGGCATGACGCCGCCGGCCGATTGAACATCGACATCACAACAACAAGGAACCTTTCGATGCAAGCCATCCAGAACATCAACCTGCTCTCGCTGCTCGACACTTTCATCAGCGTCGCGGCCGCGTTCGTCCTCGGCTCGCTGATCGGCCTCGAGCGGCAGATACGGCAGCGCACCGCGGGCCTGCGCACCAACACGCTGGTGGCCGTGGGTGCGGCGGTGTTCGTCGACATGGCCAATCGGCTGCATGGCCAGGACGGGGCCGTGCACGTGGTGGCCTACGTGGTCTCGGGCATCGGGTTCCTGGGCGCGGGCGCGATCATGAAGGAAGGCGCCAACATCACGGGCCTGAACACGGCGGCCACGCTGTGGGGGTCGGCGGCGGTAGGCGCCTGCGCGGGCGCCGATCTGCTGGGCGAGGCGATGATCGCCGCGCTGTTCGTGCTGGCCAGCAACACGCTGCTGCGGCCGGTGGTCAATCGGATCAACCGTCGCCCGATCAGCGAAGAATCGAGCGAGGCGACCTATGCAGTGCGCGTGATCTGCTCGCGCGCGGCGCGGCCCGAGGTAATGGACCAGTTGCTGCTGCTCCTGGAAGCGGCGAACTACCCTGTGCGCGATGTCGACCAGCACGCCTTCGGGCCGGCCGACACGGAAATCGAGGCGACACTGTACGCCACCGCAGTCGAGCCGCTGGAACTCGACCAGGTGGTTGCCGAACTCGAAACGCTCGACGGCGTGCAGCAGGCGTTCTGGAACGCCTCCGCCGAAGACTAAGCGCCGATCAAACGCCCAGGATCGAAACGGCCTTGGTGTTCAGGTAGGCCTCGAGCGCTTCAGGGCCGCCTTCCGAACCGTAGCCCGAATCCTTCACACCGCCGAACGGCATTTCGGGCGACGGCGTGGCGGGCTGGTTGATCCACAGCATGCCCAGTTCGAGCTTCTGGCTCAGCAGGTGCGCGTTCTTGATCGACTTGGTGAAGGCATAGCCCGCCAGGCCGAAGGGCAGGCGGTTGGCTTCGGCGATCGCTTCTTCGAGCTTGTCGAAGCCGCGGATGGCAGCGATGGGGCCGAAGGGTTCGTTGTTGAACACGTCGGCGTCCAGCGGCACGTCGGTCAGCACGGTGGGGGCGAAAAAGTTGCCCGTGTCGCCGATGCGTTCGCCGCCGGCCGCCACGGTGGCGCCCTTCTTGCGCGCGTCTTCCAGCACATGGGCCATTGCGGTGAGGCGACGCGCGTTGGCGAGCGGGCCGATGGTCGTGCCTTCGGCGAGGCCGTCGCCGAGCTTCAGGCCTTCGGTGTACTTGACCAGCGTGCGGGCGAATTCTTCGCGCAGGCTGTTGTGCACCAGGAAGCGGGTCGGCGAGATGCAGACCTGGCCCGCATTGCGGAACTTGGCTGCGCCCGCAGCCTTGACGGCCAGCGCCACGTCGGCGTCTTCGGCCACGATCACCGGGGCGTGACCGCCCAGTTCCATCGTCACGCGCTTCATGTGCGAACCGGCCAGCGCGGCGAGTTGCTTGCCGACCGGGGTCGAGCCGGTGAAGGTGACCTTGCGGATGATCGGGTGGGCGATCAGGTAGTTCGAGATTTCAGCGGGGTTGCCGAACACCAGGCCCACGGTGCCGGGCGGAATGCCTGCGTCGACAAAAGCCTGCAGCAGCGCAGCGGGCGATGCCGGGGTTTCTTCAGGGGCCTTCACCAGGAACGAGCAGCCGGTGGCCAGCGCAGCGCCGAGCTTGCGCACGATCTGGTTGATCGGGAAGTTCCACGGCGTGAACGCGGCGACGGGGCCCAGCGGCTCCTTCAGCACGAGTTGCTGTGCGGCCAGGTTGCGCGAGGGCACGATGCGGCCGTAGACGCGGCGGCCTTCGTCGGCGAACCATTCGATGATGTCAGCGGCAGCCAGCGTTTCGCCCTTGGCTTCGGCCAGCGGCTTGCCCTGCTCTTGCGTCAGGAGCTTGGCGATTTCGGGGGCGCGTTCGCGGATCAGGCCGGCGGCGCGGCGCATGACGGCGGCGCGCTCGTTCGCGGGGGTATTGCGCCAGGTCTCGAAACCGCGTTGTGCGGCGGCCAGGGCGCGGTCGAGGTCGGCGATGCTGGCGTGAGCCACCTTGCCGATGGCCTTGCCGGTGGCGGGGTTCACGACGTCCAGCGTCTTGCCGCCGGTGGCGTCGACCCATTCGTTGTCGATCAGCAGGCGGGTGTCGGTGTAGGTGGCGGTCATGGCGAACTTTCCTTCGGGGACTGGATGATGAAAAGAAGAATGGGGAATTCTGGAGGTGCTGTGCGGCTCTGCACCCGAAAGGATGCGCCGACTTCAACGGCAGCCACAGGCCGCCGGGGGCATAGATTAACCCGAGTTCACAAACCCCGCCCGCCGGCGGTCACGGGCGAGGAACGGGGTCGTCATGCGCGCCGAACATAATCCCCGTCACACAAACACACAGAGGACGAGGGAAATCCATGCACGCAGCGCTGCGCAACAACCTGTTTTTCATCAAGGAACACGTCGGCATCTTCAAGGCCGCCAACAACTACGACATCTTCGACCCGAATTCGCAACAGAAAATTCTGGAGTGCCGTGAGCCGAACCTCGGCTTCTTCAGCAAGCTGCTGCGCTTCACCGACTACAAGCGCTTCACGCCATTCGACGTGGTGGTGTCGACACCCGAAGGGCAGAAGGTGCTGTCGATCAAGCGCGGCGTGTCCATCTTCCTGTCTAAGGTGCAGGTGCTCGACGGCAACGACCAGGTCGTCGGTTCGTTCAAGCAGAAGCTCTTTTCCATCGGCGGCAAGTTCGACGTGCTCGACGCACAGGAGCGGGTCGCCTGCACGCTCAAGGGCAAGTGGACCAGCTGGGATTTCCGCTTCGTGCAGGGCAGCACCGAGTTCGCTGCCGTGTCCAAGAAATGGGCGGGGCTGGGCAAGGAGCTCTTCACCACCGCCGACAACTACATGCTGTCGATCGACCCGGGCGTGCCGGCCAACGATGCCCGCCGCCTGCTGATCGTGGCGGCGGTGATGTGCATCGACATGGTGCTGAAGGAGTAAAGCTCCTTACAGCACCAGCAGCGCGCGGAAGTCGTTGACGTTGGTGTGGGTCGGGCCGGTCACGAACAGGTCGCCGATGGCGTCGAAGTAGCCGTAGGCGTCATTGCGATCGAGATGGTCCGACAGCTTCTTCCCGGCAGCGGTGGCGCGCGCCAGCGTGTCGGGCGTGACGAAGGCGCCAGCGTTGTCTTCCACACCGTCGATGCCGTCGGTGTCGGCGGCCAGCGCCCACACCTGTGGCTGGCCCATGAGCGCACCGGCCAGCCCCATGCAGAACTCGCCGGCCCGCCCGCCGCGGCCTTTGGCCTGGCCCGGCTGGCGTGGGCGGATCGTCACCGTGGTCTCGCCGCCCGAAAGAATCACGCAGGGCCGCGCGAACGGCTCGCCGCGGTGCGCCACGGCGCGCGCGAGCGCAGCGTGCACCTTGCCGACTTCGCGCGATTCGCCTTCCATTTCGTCGCTGAGGATGTGCGCCTCGATGCCGGCCTCGCGCGCAGCCTTGGCCGCCGCTTCGAGCGACTGCTGCGGCGTGGCGATCATGTGCGTCTCGTGGCCCTTGAACACGGCGTCGTGTGGCTTGGGCGTTTCGAGTTCACCGCTTTCGAGTTGCGCGCGCACCGGCGCCGGCACTTCGATGCCATAGCGGTCGAGGATGGCGAGCGCATCGGCGCAGGTGGTGGCGTCGGGCACCGTCGGGCCGCTGGCGATGACGGCTGCGTCGTCGCCTGGCACGTCGCTGATCGTCAGCGTCACCACGCGGGCCGGTGCACATGCTGCCGCCAGCCGGCCACCCTTGATGCGCGACAGGTGCTTGCGCACGCAGTTCATCTCGCCGATGCCTGCGCCGCTTTCGAGCAGTTGCTTGTTGATGCGCTGCTTGTCGGCCAGCGTCAGGCCTTCGGCCGGCAGCACCAGCAGCGATGAACCGCCACCCGAGATCAGGCACAGCACAAGGTCGTCGGCCGTGAGGCCCTGCGTCAGCGCGAGGATGCGCTCGGCGGCCTGCTGGCCTGCTGCGTCGGGCACGGGGTGTGCGGCCTCGACGATCTCGATGCGCTGCGGGACGCCTTCGGGCCGCGGCGGAATGTGGTCGTAACGCGTGACGACCAACCCCGACAGCGGCGCATCGGCCGGCCACAGGGCCTCGAGCGCCTGCACCATCGAGCCGCCGGCCTTGCCTGCGCCCAGCACCAGCGTACGGCCCTTGGGCGGCGGCGGCAGATGGGCGCCCAGCGTGGACAGCGGCAGCGCGCGGTCCACCGCCACACGGTAGAGATGTTCGAGGAAGGCGCGCGGGGCTTCGCGCGGATCGGGAGCGGGGCCGAAGGCGGGGTTCGATGCGGTCATTGCTGCTTTGTCTCCAATCCGGCGATTGTGCTGCGGACCGTGACCCGCCCTCTTGCCGCCGGTCAACTTCTGTCTGTCTAGTTGGTCTTTGCGCCAGCCTGGAACCAGCGGCTGATGAGGGCCCGCTCTTCGTCAGTGATACCCGTAGCGTTGTTCATCGGCATGATCTTCGTGACCACCACCTGCTGGTAGATCGCCTGCGAATGCGCGGCCACTTGCTCCGGCGAATCGACGCGCACGTTCTTCATCTGAACGGCCGCGCCGTGGCACATGAAGCAGCGCTGTTCGAGCACCTTCTGCACGTCCTTGAACGGAACGGCAGGCGCAGCGGCAGCCACCGCGGGGGCCGCCACGGGTTCAGGCTTCATCCAGACGATGGTCAGGCCCAGCACCACGATGCCGACCAGCGCATAGGGCAGCGGGTTGCCCGCATTGCCCAGCTTGAAGCGGTGCCGCACCACGAAGAACTGGCGAATGGCCGCGCCGCCGAGCATGATCAGCAGCAACACGATCCAGTTGTACTTGTGCGTGTACGTAAAGCTGTAGTGGTTGCTCAGCATCGCGAACAGCACCGGCAGCGTGAAGTAGGTGTTGTGCACGCTGCGCTGCTTGCCGCGCTGGCCGTGCACCGGGTCCACCGGCTTGCCTTCGCGCAGCGCCGCCACGTTCTTGCGCTGGCCGGGAATGATCCAGAAGAACACGTTGCCGCTCATGGTCGTGGCCATCATGGCGCCCACCAGCAAGAAGGCCGCGCGGCCCGCGAACCACTGGCAGGCCAGCCAGGTCGCGAAGGCGATGAAGATGGCGATCAGCACGCCGACGATGGTGTCGCCGTGCTTGCGCCGGCCGAAGATCTGACAGATGCCGTCGTACACCATCCAGAACACCACGAAGAAGGCCAGCGCCACGGCAATGGCGGCGCCGGGCTGCCAGTCCATCTTCGACTTGTCGATGAGGTACGTGCTCGCGTTCCACAGGTACGACATGGTGAAGAGCGTGAAACCCGTGATCCAGGTCGAATAACTCTCCCAGTACGACCAGTGCAGGTGGTCCGGCAGCTTCTTGGGCGCCAGCGCGTACTTCTGCATGTTGTAGAAGCCGCCGCCGTGCACGGCCCATTGCTCGCCGCCCACGCCCTTGTCGAGCGATTCCTGGTCCTGCGGCTTCTCGAGGCTGTTGTCCAGCATCACGAAGTAGAAGGAGGCGCCGATCCAGGCGATGGCGGTGATGACGTGGACCCAGCGCAGCAGCAGGTTGGCCCAGTCGAGGTAATAACTTTCCATATGCTTCTCTCTCAACCCGATTGGCGCGTGGGGGCACCAAGGAGGGGTTTCAGCCTGCTCACCACCGCGGGCGCTGTAAGCAGAGAAAGTGCCGCGAACGCAGGCTCCATGAAAAAATGGGCCTCGCTCCGCTGCGGCTTGTTGTGGACCGAAAGTGTATACAGTTTTGGCAAGGGACGGGGTTGTTTTTTAGGGCGTGGCCGCCGGGAAAACCCTGTTCAGCCCAGCGATTGCAACAACTGTGCCGCCACCGCCACGGCGATCACCTCGGGCTCCTTGCCCGTGATGCCGGGCACGCCGATCGGGCAGGTGATGCGGGCCAGTTCGTCGGCGGTAAAGCCACGCGCCTCGAGCCGATGGCTGAAAGTGGCCCACTTGGTCTTGCTGCCGATCAGGCCGACATAGGGCAAGTCGTTGCGCTCGCGCAGGCGCTTCAGGCAGGCGATGACGATGTCCAGGTCTTCAGCATGGCTGAAGCTCATGATGAGCACGCGGCTGCCCGGCACCAGCGCGGCCACGGCGTCCTGCACGGGTTCTGAATGTTCGGTGTCGATCTGTGCGGGCAATTCGTCGGGAAACACGCCGTCGCGGCTGTCGATCCAGCGCACCGCGAAGGGCAGCGCAGCCAGCAGCCTTGCCAGTGCGGCGCCCACGTGGCCGCCGCCGAACAGCGCCACGGGCTTGAGTTGCGCGACCAGTTCGCGCTGCAGCCTTGGCGCATCAGCGGCGGTGATGCGCTCGTACGACAGGAACATCACGCCGCCGCAGCATTGCCCCAGGCTCGGGCCCAGCGGGTATCGCTGGATGCCATCGAAGGGCTTGCGCGAGCCAGCCAGCATTTCGCGTGCTTCCTTCGTGGCCTGGAATTCGAGCTGCCCACCGCCGATGGTGGCCGTGAGCGCATCGGCCCACACCGCCATCCAGGTGCCGGCCTCGCGCGGCGCCGAGCCCTGCGTCGATTCGACGCGCACCAGCACCGCGTCTTCGTGGCGAAGACGTGCCAGCAGTTGATCGACCGCACCGCTCATCGTTGTCGATACCTTCGGTTGCCTGGCCCGTGAAGACTCACGGTATAAACCCGGCGATGAATCGCCAGCTTACGCCCCGCCGCCTTGCACTTGCTGCTTCCGTTCTTTCCGCCCTCTGGCTGGCCGGCTGCGGCAGTCCTGGCGCCGTGCCCGGCCAGTTGAGCAGCGCCTCCCCTTCCAACGCATCCGGCCGGGTGCCTCGTGCATCGAACGCCGCCACGGCGCGCGACTACCGCCGCGATGCGGCGCGCCACATCTACGAGATCAACCGCTCGCGCATCTACGGCGGGCAATTGCCGCCGATGCTCTATGCGGTCGGTACGCTGCAGGTGAACCTGGATGCGGGTGGCAAGGTGGTGTCGATGCACTGGTTGCGCGCGCCCCAGCATGCGCCCGAAGTGATCGCCGAGATCGAGCGTGCCGTGCTGCAGGCCGCGCCCTTCCCCGCCGCCACGCGCCTCGGAGCGGTCACGTGGACCGACACCTGGCTGTGGGACAAGAGCGGGCGCTTCCAGCTCGACACCCTGACAGAAGGCCAGCAACAAGGCGACTGACCTCAGGAGCCCCGGTACGTGGAGTAGCTCCACGGACTGACGAGCAGGGGCACGTGATAGTGCTGGTCGGTGTGCGCCACGCCGAAATCCAGCGACACCTTGTTCAGGAAGTTCGGCTCAGGCAGCTTGACGCCGCGAGCCTTGAAGTAACCCGCCACGTCGAACACCAGCCGGTAGGTGCCGGCCTTCAGCGAGTTGTTGTCGTACAGCGGGCCGTCGCTGCGGCCGTCCGAATTCAGCGTGAAGCGCTTCACCAGCGTCGCGGCGTCGCCGTCGGTGGTGAACAGCGCGACCTCCATGCCGGCTGCGGGACCGCCATGCATCGTGTCCAGTACGTGAGTGCTCAGGCCCATGGGGCGCTCCTTGAAATGGGTGCGGGAAATTCCGGTGGACAAAAGTGTATACAGTTACCGGCTTTGGGTCTATCATGAAAAACATGGAGTCCTCCACCACCCGTTCGATCGTCGATGCCCTCACGAAGGCCATCGTCGAGCACCGGCTTCAGCCCGGCACCAAGCTGGCCGAGCAGAAGCTGGCCGATCATTTCGGCGTCTCGCGCACGCTGGTGCGACAGGCGCTGTTCCAGCTGTCGCAGAACAAGCTCATACGGCTCGAGCCCGCACGCGGCGCCTTCGTGGCCGCACCGGCCGTCGACGAGGCCAAGCAGGTGTTCGCCGTGCGCCGCATGCTCGAAGCCGAGATGACGCGCGAGTTCGTGCGCACCGTCACGCCCGCCAAGATCAAGGCGCTGAAGGAGCACGTTGCGCTCGAAAAATCAGCCGTGTCGGGCGAAGACATCTCGGGCCGCACCGAACTGCTCGGCGACTTCCACGTGCGCATGGCCGAGCTCATGGGCAACCAGGTGCTGGCGCAGATCCTCGGCGAACTCATCTCGCGCTGCGCCCTCATCACGCTGATGTACCAGAGCGCCAGCGCGGCCGAGCACTCCAACGACGAGCACGCCGACATCGTGAAGGCGCTGGCCGCGCGCGACGAAGAGCGCGCCGTGCGCCTCATGACCGAACACCTGGAGCACGTCGAGGCCAATCTCACGTTCGACCGCAAGGTGCCCACCAACGACATCTCCCTCGCGCTGTCCTGATCCAAACCATGACCGTCTACGACACCACCCTGCCCTACCCGCGCGACCTCGTCGGCTACGGCCGCAACCCGCCCCACGCCCAATGGCCGGGCGGTGCGCGTGTCGCGGTGCAATTCGTCCTCAACTACGAAGAAGGCGGCGAGAACGCCACGCTGCACGGCGATGCGGGCTCCGAGCAGTTCCTCTCCGAGATGTTCAACCCGGCGAGCTTTCCCGACCGGCACATCAGCATGGAAGGCATCTACGAGTACGGCTCGCGTGCCGGCGTGTGGCGCATCCTGCGCGAGTTCGAAAAACGCGGCCTGCCGCTGACCGTGTTCGGCGTGGGCATGGCGCTTGAGCGCTACCCCGAGCTGACCGCCGCCTTCAAGGAACTGGGACACGAGATCGCCTGCCACGGCTGGCGCTGGATCCACTACCAGAACCTCGACGAAGCCACCGAGCGCGAACACATGCGCCTGGGCATGGAAGCCATTGAAAAGCTCACCGGCGAACGCGCCCTGGGCTGGTACACCGGCCGCGACAGCCCGCGCACGCGCCGCCTCGTGGCCGACTACGGCGGCTTCGAATACGACAGCGACTACTACGGCGACGACCTGCCCTTCTGGATGAAGGTGCAAAAGACCGACGGCACCGTGGTGCCGCAGCTCATCGTGCCCTACACGCTCGATTGCAACGACATGCGCTTCGCGCTGCCGCAGGGCTATTCGCACGCCGACCCGTTCTTCCAGTACATGAAGGACACCTTCGACGCGCTGTATGCCGAAGGCGACCCGAACGGCGACAACAGCCCGAAGATGATGAGCATCGGCATGCACTGCCGCCTGCTCGGGCGGCCGGGCCGCATCACGGCACTGCAGCGTTTTCTCGATCACATCGCACAACACGACCGCGTGTGGGTCTGCCGGCGCATCGACATCGCGCGCCACTGGAAGCAGGCGCACCCCTTTGAAGCCGGAGCCGCATCATGAGCCTCACCATCGCCCAACTCAACGCCGCGGTGCCGGCCGCAGCCGTCGCGCTGCTCGACGGCATCTACGAGCACTCGCCCTGGATCGCTCAGCGCGCGCTGGCCGCTCGCCCGTTCCGCTCGCTCGCGCACCTCAAGCATGCGCTGGTGCAGGCGCTGGCCGCTTCGTCGGCCGACGAGCAGATCGGCCTGATCCGCGCCCACCCCGAACTCGCCGGCAAGGCCATGGTCAGCAAGACGCTGACGGCCGAATCGACCAACGAGCAGAGCAAGGCCGGCCTGACCGACTGCACGCCCGAGGAGTTCGCAAAGATCCAGCAGCTCAACGCCGACTACAACGCGAAGTTCGGCTTTCCGTTCATCCTCGCGGTGCGCGGCCCGCGCGGCACGGGGCTGGCCAAGCGCGAGATCATCGACACCTTCGCGCGCCGGCTCTACAACCACCCCGACTTCGAACTCGGCGAGGCGCTGCGCAACATCCATCGCATTGCGGAGATTCGCCTCGACGACAAGTTCGCTGCCGACGTCACGCTCGGCAACGATGTGTGGGACTGGCAGGAACAGCTCTCGGTGCACACCGACCCGGGCTATGCCGAGAAAGGCCAGCTCACCGTCACCTACCTGACCGATGCGCACCGCGCCTGCGCCGCGCAGATCAGCGCGCTGATGCGCGACGTGGGCTTCGACTCGGTGCACATCGACGCGGTCGGCAACGTGGTGGGCCGCTATGAAGGCTCGACGCCCGGCGCCAAGACCCTGCTCACCGGCTCGCACTACGACACCGTGCGCAACGGCGGCAAGTACGACGGCCGCCTGGGCATCTTCGTGCCGATGGCCTGCGTGCGCGAACTCAAGCGGCAGAACAAGCGCCTGCCCTTCGCCTTCGAGGTGGTGGGCTTCGCCGAAGAGGAAGGCCAGCGCTACAAGGCGACCTTCCTCGGGTCGGGCGCGCTCATCGGCCACTTCGACCAGCGCTGGCTCGACCAGAAGGATGCCGACGGCATCACCATGCGCGAGGCCATGCAGCATGCGGGCCTGAAGGAAGAAGACATCCCGAAGATCCAGCGCGACCCGGCGCGCTACCTCGGCTTCGTCGAAGTGCACATCGAGCAAGGCCCGGTGCTCACCGAGCTCGACCTGCCGCTGGGCATCGTCACCTCCATCAACGGCAGCGTGCGCTACGTGGGCGAAGTGATCGGCATGGCCAGCCACGCCGGCACCACGCCCATGGACCGCCGCCGCGACGCCGCGGCCGCCGTGGCCGAGCTGATCCTCTACACCGAGCAGCGCGCCGCCAAAGACGGCGACTCGGTCGGCACCGTCGGCATGCTCGAAGTGCCCAGCGGTTCCATCAACGTGGTGCCGGGCCGCTGCAAGTTCAGCCTCGACCTGCGCGCGCCCAACAACGCGCAGCGCGACGCGCTGGCCACCGACGTGGTCAACGCACTGAAGGACATCTGCGAGCGCCGCGGCGTGCGCTACGAGCTCGAAGAGACGATGCGCGCCGCCGCCGCGCCCAGCGCACCCGCCTGGCAGCAGCGTTGGGAAAAGGCCGTCGATACGCTGGGCATTCCGCTCTTTCGCATGCCCAGCGGCGCCGGCCACGACGCGATGAAGCTGCACGAGGTGATGCCGCAGGCCATGCTGTTCGTGCGCGGCATCAACTCGGGCATCAGCCACAACCCGCTCGAATCGAGCACCAACGACGACATCCAGCTCGCAGTGCAGGCCTTCCAGCTGCTTCTGGAAAACCTCACCGCCGAACAAGCCCACTGATTCACAGAAGAACAACCATGACCGACTACGCCAAGCTCGACGCCTGGATCGACGCCCACTTCGACGAGGAAGTGCAATTCCTGCAGCAACTCGTGCAGGTGCCCACAGACACGCCACCGGGCAACAACGCGCCGCACGCCGAGCGCACCGCCGAGCTGCTGAAAGACTTCGGCCTCGACGCCGAAAAGCACGCCGTGCCCGCGCAGGAAGTGAAGGACTACGGCCTCGAATCGATCACCAACCTGATCGTGCGCCGCAAGTACGGCAACGAAGGCCGCACCGTGGCGCTGAACGCCCACGGCGACGTGGTGCCCCCCGGCGAAGGCTGGACACACGACCCGTACGGCGGCGAGATCGCTGACGGCAGTCTCTACGGCCGTGCAGCAGCAGTCAGCAAGAGCGACTTCGCAAGCTTCACCTTCGCGCTGCGTGCGCTCGAAGCGGTGGCCAAGCCGACCAAGGGTAGCGTCGAGCTGCACTTCACCTACGACGAAGAATTCGGCGGCATCCTCGGCCCGGGCTGGCTGCTCGACAAGGGCCTGACCAAGCCCGACCTGATGATCGCGGCCGGCTTCAGCTACGAAGTGGTCACCGCGCACAACGGCTGCCTGCAGATGGAAGTGACGGTGCACGGCAAGATGGCCCACGCCGCCGTGCCGGCCACCGGCATCGACGCGCTGCAAGGCGCCGTGAAGATCCTCAACGCGCTGTATGCGCAGAACACGCTCTACCAGCAGGTCACGTCGAAGGTCGAGGGCATCACGCACCCGTACCTCAACGTCGGCCGTATCGAGGGCGGCACCAACACCAACGTGGTCCCCGGCAAGGTCGTGTTCAAGCTCGACCGCCGCATGATCCCCGAAGAGAACCCGGTCGAAGTCGAAGCCGCCATCCGCAAGGTGATTGCCGATGCCGCCGCCGAGAGCGCGGGCATCACGGTCGAGATCAAGCGCCTGCTGCTCGCCAATTCGATGAAGCCGCTGGCCGGCAACAAGCCGCTGGTCGATGCGATCCAGAAGCACGGCGGCGAACTGTTCGGCGAGCCCATCAAGGCCATGGGCACGCCGCTGTACACCGACGTGCGCCTGTACGTCGAAGCCGGCATTCCCGGCGTGATCTACGGCGCCGGCCCGCGCACGGTGCTCGAATCGCACGCCAAGCGCAGCGACGAGCGCGTGGTGCTCGAAGACCTGCGCCGCGCCACCAAGGTGATCGCGCGCACGCTCAGCGACCTGCTGGCCTGATCCTGATCCGGCTCAGATGACCTTGACGGCCGTGGGCAACGAGCGCGCCGCGGCCCACGCCATCACATCGGGCAGCGGCGCGGGCCGCGCCAGGTGATAGCCCTGCACCAGCCGACAACCTATCGCGTGCAGGGCATCGAGCTCGTCCTGCGTTTCCACGCCTTCGGCAACCACCTGGATGTTCAGCGAGCGGCCGAGCTGGACGATGGCGTCCACCAGCACCACGTTGCCCGGCGAGGACGACAGGTCGAGAATGAAACTGCGGTCGATCTTCACCTGCCGCACGTACTCGCTGCGCAGCGACGCCAGCGACGAATAACCCACGCCGAAGTCGTCGACCACGATTGCCACGCCCGCGGCCGACAGCGCGCTCAGCCGGCTGCGCGTGGCATGGGTGTCGAGCGCCACCTCTTCCGTGATCTCGATCTGCAGCCGGCGCGGTGCCACGCCGCGCGCCTTCAGCATGCCGAGCACGATGTCGTCGACCGCCAGCTGCGCCATCTCGCGCGGCGAGACATTGATGGCAACCGGCACGGCGGCCAGGCTGGAGCCTACGGCCTCCAGCTGGCGCATGCCCAGGCAGACCTCGTCGACCAGATGCCGCAGCAGCGGCTCGGCCACGCCGGTGCTCGCTGCCGCGTAGATCACCTCTTCAGGGGCAATGTGGCCATGGCGCGGATGGTTCCAGCGCATCAATGCCTCGAGGCTGTGAACTTCCCGGCCGTCGCTGTTCATGATCGGCTGGTACCACACGCCGATGTCGCGCGCCTCGATGGCATGGAGCAGGTCGCGCTCCACGTCCCGGCGCGTGGCAAGCCGCTGGTTGAGCGCCTTGTCGAAGACCTGGTAGCGGTTGCGCCCGGTGCGCTTGGCCTCGTAGACGGCCTCGTCGGCAAAGCTGATCATGTCGGCAATCTCGGCCTCGCCCGAGACTGAGATGCCGATGCTCACGCCCAGATGGCCGCCGTAGTGCGCAGTGGCGAATGAGATCGAACGGATCAGCGCCTGCGCAATCGCCGTGGGCGCCTGCCGCTCGTCCTGCAGGCTGTAGAGCACCGCGAACTCGTCGCCGCCCCAGCGGCCGAGCACGGCCTGCATGTCGGCGGTCTCCCGCTGCAGCCAGCGGGCCACGTCCTGCAGCACGCGGTCGCCGACCTTGTGGCCGAAGGCATCGTTCACCGCCTTGAAGCCGTCGAGGTCCAGCAGCAGCAGGCCGTGCTGGCGGCCACCAGGTGCGGCGATGTGCAGCGTCGCCGCCTCGGTGAAGCCTTCGCGGTTGAGCAGGCCTGTGAGCGAATCGTGCGAGGCCCGGAAGGCCAGCTGCTGCGTGGCGTCCAGCGACAGCGCGTGCACCAGCCGCAGTTGCGCGGCCATGGCGGTGGCTTCGTTGCGCAGGCGGCTTCCTTCGCGGAAGGTCCTGTCGCTGTGCAGCGCACCGCGCACCAGTGCCGCGAGGTACAGCAGCACCATCGCCGCCAGGCTCAGATTGTCGAAGCCGCCTGCATAGACAAGGCAACCGACCACCGACAGCAGCGCCGGCGTGATGAAGCTGATGGGCACGAGCGCATAGGCAATGCCATAGGTGACGGCCCCCGCGCAGATGCCGCACACCACCGTGAGATAGAACACCGCTTGCGGCGATGAGTAGCCGTCGCACAGAAACGGAATGAGGGCCCACACACAGCCCGACACCGCAGCCAGGACCGCAGCAATGCGCAAGTGCCATTCGACCGGACGACCATTTGGCGAGGTCAGGACATCACTGCCGGGCTCGGCACCGGGCGAAGGCGCGAACGGCCAGCGGCAGATGTAGCTGCGCATCCCGTTCACCATGAGCGACAGCAGCAGCCAGCTCATCCCTTCGAACGCGCGGCCGGCATTGAGGGCGACCAGCGCCGCGGTGAAGCTCAGCACCACGCTGATCGGAATGGCCGAGAGAACGCTGCGGCGCACCGTCACGAGCTGATCGGTGCGCACCATGCGCGACAGCACTTCATCGTCGATGGATGCGGTGGGCAGGGGGACGGGCGCGCTGGGGATCATGGAAGGGGCACAGTTTATAGAGGGCAAGCCCTCCGGCGGCCCGGTTGCTGGCGCGAAAACAACGAACTTTCGTTCTGCTTTCATCGAAGCGTCATCGCGCCATTCGAGACTCGGCGACTTCCTTCGACACGCGCACTTCAGGTGCGCGTCATTTTTTTCAGACCGCCATGTTCATTCTTCCGACCGCCCTCTCGACGCCCCTCCCGTTCCGCCGCACGCTGTTCTCCACCCTCGCCATCGGCACGCTCATGCTGGCCGGCTGCGGCGGCGGAGACTCCAGCGGCCCGGCCTTCTTCCCCGTGGCGCCCAGCACCCCGGCGGCCGTCGCGCCCGCTCCCGCTCCCGCTCCCGCAGCCGATCCAGGCCCGTCGGTGCCGCCAGGCCGCTGGACCGTGGGCGACCTCCACATCCACACGATCCAGTCGGACGACACGCAGCAGATTTCCACGCTCGACCAGGTGCTGGCCAAGGCCTTCGACCAGTTCGGGCTCGACTGGGCGGCGCTGTCCGACCACCTGCGCCTGTCCTCCTACGACAACAACGGCACCAAGCTGCCGGCGCAGATTCCGTTCTCGGAAGGCATGGCCAAGTACCAGGTGCCGCGCATCAAGGCGCTGCAGGCCGGCGGCAAATATGCCGACAAGACGATCTTCGCGTCCTTCGAATGGGACATGCCCTCGCACGACCACGGCAACGTCGGCATCCTGACCGACAACCCAATGTCGGATGCCGCGCTCAAGGCCGCGAGCCAGTTCGAATACCTCTTCACCAACCGGGCCGCCGCACTCTTCCCGGCCGGCGACGTCACCGCCTGGGGCCCGAAGGCCGGCGTCAACTACGACACGCACGCCGAGACGCTCGCCGCTATCGCCTGGCTCAAGAAGAACTACCCCGACACCAGCTACCTGCAGATCAACCATCCTTCGCGCAACCCCGGCAAGTACACGATCGCCCAGCTGCGCGAGATGAACGACCTCGCGCCGAACATCGTGTTCTCGCTCGAAGGCATGGTCGGCAACCAGATGGAGCCCGACCGCGGCGGCTACAACAGCGCCTACATTCCGGCCAACCTGCCCTCGCGCACCTACGGCGGCGTCGACTACCTCGTCGCCAAGCTCGGCGGCACCTGGGACGCGCTGCTGTCCGAAGGCCGCCACATCTGGAACGTGGCCGACTCCGACTACCACTTCACCACCTCGCAAGGCCAGTACAGCAGCGGCTACGCGCCGGGCGAATACGCCAGGAACCACCTGTGGGGCGACGTCAAGGATCCGAAGTCGCTGCTCTCGGCCCTGCGCTCAGGCAAGCTCTTCGCTGTGAACGGCGGCCTGATCGACGCGCTCGACTTCAAGGTGCAAAGCGCCAAAGGTGCTGGTGAGATGGGTTCGGACGTGACGGCCAAGGCCGGTGAAGACCTGAAGATCACCATCCGCTTCAAGAGCCCCGAGCGCAACAACTTCGAATACCAGCTCGGCAGCGGCAACTTCGCCAACGTGAAGCCGGTGGTCGACCACATCGACCTGATCGGCGGCGACGTGACCGGGCCCGAGCTGGCGGGCACGCCGGGCTATGCGCGCGACACCAACCCGTCGACGCGCGTGCTCAAGCGCTTCACCCGCAACGACTGGAAGCTCGATGCCGACGGCTACTTCTCGGTGAGCTACACGGTGAAGGCCGGCAACAACCAGTACTTCCGCCTGCGAGGCACCAACCTGGGCACCGACGTGCCCAACGAAACCGCCGCCGGTGAGCCGCTGCCCGATGCGCAGACCACCGGCACCGACAACGTGGCGCGCTTCAATGCGATCAACGTGCGCAACTACAGCGACCTGTGGTTCTACTCGAACCCGGTGTTCGTGAAGGTCGCGGCGCTGTAGCGAGCGAGCCGGAGCCCGCCCGCATCGATCAGTTCTTCGCGGCGCGCGCCTCCGGCATCGCCGACGAGTGGTGATGCGCGATCAGCCACTGCCCGTTCACCCATTCGTAGACATAGGTGTAGCGGGCATGCACCGTGCCGCCATCCTTGAAGCGGAAGGTGTAGGTGCCGACGTCCTGCGCCACGTTGCAGCCGATCTTGACGATGCGCTTGTCGATCGTGCCTTGCGGCTCGCTCTTGAGGAACTTGACGAAGTAGTCGCGGATCTCCGCCGGGTTGGTGCGCGGCTGGTTCGACACGGTCGCCAGCAGCACGCCGTCGGGTGCGTAGTTGGCGACCACCTTGTCGGGGTCCAGCGTGCGCAGCGAGTTGTTCCAGCGGTCGAACAGCGCGCCGATCTGCGCTTCATTGGTCGGCGCGCAGGCAACGGCGCCCGCACCCTGGGCCAGCGCACCGGTGGCGAGAGTGAGAGAAAGAACGCCGAGGGCGGCACTGGTGACGAGACTTTTCTTCACGGAGATTCCTTGTTGTGAAAGTGTTGAAGCACCGGTGTCTGCCGGCGCTGCACCGCATTCGCGAGGCAGGAATCAAGTCTCTGGCGCAGAGATGAACACGACCCGTGGCGGGCCATGAACGCGGGTTGAAGCGCAGATGAACAACGGATGAACGCGCGCCCGGGCGTCCAGTTGTTCAGGCCTCCTGCGCGTCGAGCCGGTAGCCGAAGCCGCGCACGGTCTTGAGCAGCGCGAGCGGGTGGCCCTCGTCGATCTTGGCCCTGAGGCGGCGCACGTAGACGTCGACCACGTTGGTCAGCGGGTCCTCGTTGGTGCCCCAAACGTTCGAGAGGATGCGCTCGCGGCTGTAGACGCGGCCGGGCGCGCTCATCAGCAGCTCCAGGAAGGCCAGCTCCTTCGCCGTCAGCGCAATCGGCTGTCCGGCCCGCGTGACCTGCATGCGTTCGCGGTCCAGCACGAGGTCGGCCACCTGCAGGCTGCTCGCTTTCACGCGCTGTTCGCGTCCGCGCCGCAGCAGCGCCTCGATGCGCGCGAGCAGCTCCTCGAAGGCGAAGGGCTTGGTCAGATAGTCGTCCGCGCCCAGCCGCAGGCCGTTGACCTTGTCCTCCAGCGAGCTCATGGCCGTGAGCATCAGCACCGGCACATGATGGCCTTCGGCGCGCATCGTCTGGCAGAGCTCCAGGCCGCTGATGCCGGGCAGCATCAGGTCGAGGATGAGCAGCGCCGGCTCTCCGCCGCGCGCCAATGCCAGGCCCTCGGTGCCAGTGCGCGCCAGCTGCACGCCATAACCTTCGGCGCGCAGGCCGCGCTGCAGAAAGTCGGCCACGCGCGGATCGTCTTCGACCACGAGGATGTTGTTCATGCGGCCTCCGGCGTTGTGGGGCTGGCTGCGCCATCAAAGCGCGGCAGCCGGATGCGAACCGTCGTGCCCACGAACGGTTCGCTGTCTATGTCGATGCGGCCTTCGTGCGCGACAACGATGGCCTGCGCAATCGACAGGCCGATGCCGGTGCCGTCGACCCGATGAGCCCGCGCGCGCTGGCCGCGCGTGAAGCGCTGGAACACCGTGGGCAGCTCGTCGGCATCGATGCCGATGCCCTTGTCGCGCACTGCGATCTCCGCGCATCCGTCGACTTCACGCCAGCCGATGCGGACCTCGCCGCCCGAGCGCGAATAGCGCACCGCGTTGTCGAGCACGATCACCAAGGCCTGGCGCAGCCGGTCGGCATCGGCATGCACGTAGAGCAGCCCTGGCTGTGCGTCGTGCGAGGCATCGAGGCGAACCCCAACGCCGTGCAGCGCACCCAGCGCCTCGGCCTGCTCGGCGGCATCGCCGACCAGCAGGCCGAGGTCCACCTGGTCCTGCCGCATGACGAGCTGATCGGCCTCGGCGCGCGCGATCAGCATCAGGTCGTCGATCACCCGCGCGAGCTGCTCCACGCCGCCGACGATGCGCGACAGCGTTTCCTTGTATTCGGCCAGTGGCTTGTCGGTGCCGCGCAGCGCAATCTCGGCCTCGCCGCGGATGGCGGTGGCCGGCGTGCGCAGCTCGTGGCTCAGGTCGGCAAACAACTGGCGGCGGCGCTGGTCGATGTTCTGCAGCGTGACGTGCGCGGTCTGCAACTCGGCCGTGCGCGCATCCACTGCTTCTTCGAGCTTGTGCCGCGCAGCTTCGGCATCGCTTCGGCGCTGCTGCAGTTCGGCGGCCATGGCGTTGAAGTTCTCGGCCACCTGGCCGAATTCGTCACCCGAGCCGACTGCCATGCGATGGTCCATCTGGCCCGCCTGCAAGGCCTGCGTGCCGGTCAGCAGGCTGGCGATGGGTGCCTGCAGCCGCCGGTTCAGGCGAATGGCGAGCAGCACCGCCGCTGCCAGGGTCAACACAGCGAGGCCGATGGCCTGCAGGCGCAGCACCTCGATGGCGTGCTCGGTGGCCAGGCGCGCGGCCGGCACCGCCTGCTTCTGGCGCTCGATTGCGCCGTTGACGAGTTCGCGCAGGTCGCGCCCGCGCGTCACGTCGAACACCTGGTTGATCTGCTGCCACACCGATGAAAACTCCGCTCCCGGCTGCAGTGGCGTGAGCTGCAGCAGGCGATCCTGGACCGCGGCGATGTTGGCATCGAGCAGGTCGATGCTGGCCGCCAGCTGGGTCACCGCTTCGGGCACCTGTGTGCCCCGCGCCGAGGTCACGGTGGTCCACCAGGCCAGGTCGCGCTGTGTCAGGTCCCGCAGGCTGGCTGCGCTGGAGCGCATGCCGGCCAGCCAGCGGTCGCGCGACTCGATGGGTGCGTCGCCATTCATCAGCCGCTGCGAGGCCCAGACTCGCAGCCGCTGCTTGTTGGCGGACAGCTCCAGCAGGTCGGACTGGATGTCGCTTGCCAGCCGGCTGTGCTGCGCATAGAAGGTGACGCGCTCGGAGCCCAGGTAGATGAAGGCTGCCTGCACGCAGACCAGCGCAACGAGCGCTGCAAAGGCCAGCGAGAGCCGCGAGCGGAATTTGATGGAAGGCATCGATCGGTGCGAGGCGGATACCTGCTTGGAAGGGTGCGAAGAATAGCCCATGCCCGTTGGACGGCCAGACTTCCATCACTTCTGTTGAAGCTCGATTGACCCGAGCATCGATGTTTGCGATGCTCCAGGCGTGATCAACGAACTCAAGACCTTCATTGCGGTGTGCAAGCTCGGCACCTTCGCGGCAGCCGGCGACCGCATCGGCCTCACGCAATCGGCAGTGAGCAGCCAGATGAAACGGCTCGAAGAGGCCCTGGGCTTCGAGCTCTTCGACCGGACGGGCCGATCGGCCACCTTGAACGTCGCGGGGCAGACGACCTTGCCGCGGGCGGAAGAAATCTGCGCCCTGTTCGCCAAGCTCGGCGAACTTCCTCACGACGATGCCACCCGGGGGCTCCTTCGCATCGGCTCGATTGCCTCGGCGCAGCCTACGCTGCTCGCGCGTGCGCTCGAGCAGCTGCGCAAATCATTCCCCCTTGTGCGCGTCCATGTGTCGCCCGGCGTCTCGATGCGCCTGATGGACGACCTGGACGCCGGCAAGATCGATGCGGCCGTGATCATCCGCCCGCCCTTCGGAATGCCTCCCGACCTGACGTGGCAGGCGTTGGTGCAGGAGCCCTTTGTGCTGGTCGTGCCCAAGGCCTTGCCTGCAACCAAGAACTGGCGGGCGCTGATCCAGGAACAGCCGTTCCTTCGCTACGACAGGGCTTCGTTCGGAGGGCGGATGGTCGAGGCGTTTCTTCGCCGGGAAGGCCTTGCGGTCAACGACGCCATCGAGATCGACGAGATCCCCGGGTTGATTCATCTGGCCTCCAGGGGCCTGGGCGTGGCGCTTGTGCCGCTGGTCGAGGCGCATCTTCCGATGCCTGCGGGGGTGCGCATCGTCCCGCTGGGCGAGTTCACTTTCCATCGCGAGATCGGGCTGCTTCATCGCAAGCCCCGGGCCAGTCCGCCCGTGGTGGCGCACTTCGCCCAATGCCTGCGCGATGCGGTCGACGCGACGGCACCGACTCGCCGACGTTCGGCGTAGTGCCGACTTGACCGGCTCAGCCCCTCAATCGCCCGGTATGTGGGGTGGATTCAGCACCACGGGCTTCGCCGACTTCTTGCGCATGCGGATGTTGAGCATTTCCACGCTCAGTGAGAAAGCCATTGCGAAGTACACATACCCCTTGGGCACGTGATGCTCGAAGCCTTCGGCAACCAGCACGACACCCACTACCACCAGGAAGGACAGCGCCAGCATCTTGATGGTGGGATGGTTGGAGACGAAGCGGCCGATCGGCCCGGCGAACAGCATCATGAGCAGCACCGAGGCGATCACCGCTGCGATCATGACGCGCACGTCGTCCACCATGCCGACCGCGGTGATGATCGAATCGAGCGAGAACACCAGGTCGATGAGCATGATCTGCAGGATCACCGAGGCGAAGGTCGCCTTGGCCGTGCTCTGCTTGTGCTCATGTTCGCCTTCCAGCGACTGGTGAACCTCGCTCGTGCTCTTCCAGATCAGGAACAGCCCGCCCAGGATCAGGATCAGGTCGCGGCCCGAGATCTCCTGGCCGAACACCACGAAGAGCGGCTTCACCAGCCCGACGATCCATGCCAGCACCAGCAGCAGGCCGATGCGCATGAACATGGCCATGAAAAGGCCGATGCGCCGTGCGAATTCGCGCTGGGCCAGCGGCAGCTTGTCGACCAGGATCGAGATGAAGATGATGTTGTCGATCCCGAGCACCAGCTCAAGCGCGGTCAGGGTGGCGAAGGCGATCCAGACCTGGGGATCGGAGAGAAGTTGGAGCATGGGCGCGACTCTGTTGCGTCAACGCGCGGTCGGCGACCGCGGCGGGCGAGCGCATCTTAAAGGCGCGCACGCACATGGCGCCAGCGCCCCCGCGACCCATGGGCCATTGCCCGTTCAGCGGGCGAAAAGCGAGCTCAGGTCCGCGAACGACTTCATCTCGATGGCGTTCCCGGAAGGGTCCAGGAAGAACATCGTCGCCTGCTCGCCGGGCTCGCCCTTGAACCGGATATAGGGCTCGATGACGAACTTGGTCTGGCGGGCGATGAGCTTGTCGGCCATGGCCTGCCATTGGTCCATGGGAACGATCGCGCCGAAGTGACGCACCGGCACGTCGTGACCGTCGACCGAACTGCTCTGGTGGTGGCCGCATTCGTCTGGTGCCAGGTGCGCCACGATCTGATGGCCGTAGAAATCGAAGTCGACCCATTCGGGCGCGCTGCGGCCTTCGGGGCATCCCAGCAGGTCGCCGTAGAACGCGCGTGCCTCGGCGATGTCGCGCACCGGAAACGCGAGATGAAAGGGGATGCGGGTGGTTGTGTTGCTCATGGTTCTTGCCATCGAAAGTGGGGGATGGACGGGACTCTAAGCAGCGCGTCTCACAACTGAAAGCGATATATTTTTTCTCTGAGCCACACGGATTTCGATCAGTCAATGAGATCGAGAGCGACAGAAACGGCCGGCTCCCCCGATGCAATCCGCGCGACCGTCGGGATGTGAAAACCTCATGGCGACGGGCTGAGCGAGGGCGCCTGGTCCGACCTGCAGTTTGTCGGCCAACCTGCGCCGGTCCAGTTCACCGTGCAATTCGCGCCACGGTCAACCACCTGGCATAGGCCTTCTGTCCTTTCGGCGCCCGTTACCGAATAGGCTCCATCTCGCTCGCTGATAACCGCTTCAGCCTGCTCCTTCGTGAAGCCAAATGCACCGGGAGCTCCATTCGCGACGCGAGCCGTCAAGTTGCACGCGAGCAAAGTAATGGAGTGCAGGGCCACGCCAGCGCTCAGACGCCCCGACACCTTGGAGATTTTCAGCACGTCGCGGCTCGAAGGGAAATCCAGCGCCACGTCGGTGCGGCCTGTACGGCGCACTGTCGAGTTCGCCGCGTTGGAGAACACCCGGATGAACCCCAGAGCCTCATCGTCCTGCATGACCCTGATGATCGGGGGATCCTTTCTCGGCATCACGACTTCTCCCGGGTTTTCGCTCTGCTGCTTGCGCAACCACGTCCAGCCGCTCACCGGCGACGTGTTGAAGGCGTAGGCGATCTTCACGTCCTCACTCATGTATGCGGCCAGTTGCGCCATGCTGCCCCCCAAGGAATGCCCGGCTGTGTAGATCTCGACATTCGGGGCGTCTTTCTTCAATTTTCTGACGATCTCTTTCAATCCGATCCGGACCTGCACGAACTGCTGTGGTTCGAGATTCAGCGCCATCGCCAGATTCGCTTCCCAATCGGGCAACAACTGGCCGCTGTAGTTCTCCGTACCGCGAAAGACAATGAACGCTTGTGTGATCGGCCCGTCGGGCAGGCGATAAACGAAGGTCTCGTAGTACAGGCCTCCCACGGCTTTGCAGCCGACCCCCGAGTGCTCCCATGACTCCCATTTGCCGGCACCGGCGGACGGGACCCTCTTCAGCCGCTCCAGCGGATGCAGATCCGGCCTGTACGCGCAGTCGCCCCGGCTTGCCTCAGGCGCATACCGTCGGTAGACCACTTTGCTCAGCACTGCAGGCCACGCCATCTGGCCGAGCACTTCGGCCGCGGAGGTTGCCTGGGCCACTTCCTGGGGCGTCCACGGCTTGCGTATTGCAACGGCGGACGGCGAACTGCCTATCGTCGGTTTCTGAATCCTATCGACCCTCGCTCCCTCGAGCGAGCGGCTGGCAGCGGAGATCACCGCGCTGTAGCAGTCGGACGCGTCGGTATCCCGGTAGCGATGGTCCAGAACGTGCCGCTTTTCCGGTGAGGAGCCATTGCGGCACTCTTCCACCTCACGCCTCATCTCCTCGGCCATCTCGGCGCGGTACAGCTTCGCCTCGCGGTTGACGGAATAGAGACCACAGCCTCCCAACGCGGCACAGCAAAGCAGCACCGCCATGCACCGGGCGGCACGCCCCCAGTTTTCTCTTTGCATCTCCACCTCCAAATGTTTGCCGCAGCATAGCGGCGCGCTACGCACGCCACGGGGTTCACCCCGCAACGTCGGCAGCGCATCAGGGAATCTACGGATATATGATTCCCCGAATGGTCTTGATTGAGTGCATTTTTTGTATACAAATAACGCATCCGAAAAGCAAGCACTCAATCCACCCCACTCGCACGAGGAAAGACCATGAGCACAGTCGTCAGCCAGGCCCCCGCGGGGGCAAGCGAAGCAGGCATTGCGCCGCACGCGGAATCGAACGCCCTCATCAAGCCCGGCTACCACCCGCGCCTGACCAACGAAGACCTCGCTCCGCTGAAGAAGCAGACCTGGGGCCAATACAACATCTTTGCCTTCTGGATGTCCGACGTGCACAGCGTGGGCGGCTACATCACGGCCGGCAGCCTGTTCGCGCTGGGCCTGTCGAGCTGGCAGGTGCTGGTGTCGCTGCTGGTGGGCATCGTGATCGTGCAGTTCTTCTGCAACCTGGTAGCCAAGCCCAGCCAGGTGACGGGCGTGCCCTACCCCGTGGTGTGCCGCGCGCCCTTCGGCGTGCTGGGCGCGAACATTCCGGCCATCATCCGCGGGTTGATCGCGGTGGCCTGGTACGGCGTGCAGACGTATCTCGCGTCGGCGGCGTTCATGGTGCTGGCGCTGCACATGGCCCCGGGCCTCGCGCCGTATGCCGATGTCGCGCAGTACGGCTTCGTCGGCCTCTCGGCGCTTGGCTGGGTCGCGTTCATGGTCATGTGGGTGCTGCAGGCCTTCGTGTTCTGGCGCGGCATGGACGCCATCCGCAAGTTCATCGACTGGGCCGGCCCGGCGGTGTACGTGGTGATGGCCGTGCTCTGCGGCTGGCTGGTGTGGAAGGCCGGCTGGAGCAACATCGACCTGAACCTGGGCGGCATCAAGTTCCAGGGCTGGGACGCGCTGCCCGTGATGCTCTCGGCCATTGCGCTGGTGGTGAGCTACTTCAGCGGCCCGATGCTCAACTTCGGCGATTTCTCGCGCTACGGCAAGAGCTTCGATGCGGTGAAGAAGGGCAACTTCTGGGGCCTGCCGGTGAACTTCGTGTTCTTCTCGCTGCTGACCGTCATCACCACCGCCGCCACGCTGCCCGTGTTTGGTGAACTCATCACCGATCCGGTGCACACCGTGGGCAAGATCGACAGCACCACCGCCGTGGTGCTGGGCGCTCTGACCTTCATGATCGCCACCATCGGCATCAACATCGTGGCCAACTTCGTCTCGCCGGCCTTCGACTTCTCGAACGTGGCGCCGCAGCACATCAGCTGGCGCACGGGCGGCATGATCGCCGCGGTGGGCTCGGTGTTTCTCACGCCGTGGAACCTCTACAACAGCCCCGAGGTCATTCACTACACGCTCGACGTGCTGGGTTCGTTCATCGGCCCGCTGTTCGGCATCCTGATTGCCGACTACTACATCGTGCGCAAGCAGCGCATCGACGTGGACGCGCTCTACACCATGAGCCCCAAGGGCGAATACTGGTACAGCGGCGGCTACAACCCGAAGGCGATCCAGGCGCTGGTGCCGTCGGCCCTCGTACCGATCCTGTGCGTGATGGTGCCTGCGCTGCGCGGTGGCGCCAACTATGCTTGGTTCATCGGCATGGGCCTGGGCTTCGTCCTCTATGCCCTGCTGAACCGCAACAGCAAGACTTGAACTGAAAGAGAAAGAAAGGGACCGCGCCGTGCGCATCAAGATCATCAATCCCAACACCACCTGGAGCATGACCGAGAAGATCGGTGCCTGCGCCCGCGCAGTGGCGCATGCCGGCACCGAGATCGTGGCCGTGAGCCCGGCCATGGGGCCGGTCTCCATCGAAAGCCACTACGACGAAGCGCTGGCCGTGCCGGGCTTGCTGCAGGAGATCGCTTCGGGCGAGCGCGACGGGATCGACGGCTACGTGATCGCCTGCTTCGGCGACCCGGGCCTGAAGGCCGCGCGCGAGCTGGCACGCGGCCCGGTGGTGGGCATCGCCGAGGCCGCCATGCACCTGGCCAGCATGATCGGCAGCCGCTTCAGCGTGGTGACCACCCTGGGCCGCACCATGGGCCAGGCCTGGCACCTGGCCGAGATTTACGGCATGGAGCGCTTCTGCGCCAACGTGCGCGCCTGCGAGCTGCCCGTGCTCGAACTGGAAGAGCCGGGCTCGGGTGCGCGGGAACGCATCGTCGACGAATGCCGGCGCGCGCTCGAAGAAGACGGCTCCGACTGCATCGTGCTCGGCTGTGCCGGCATGACCGACCTGTGCGCGCACATCGAGCAGGTGCTCGGCGTGCCCGTGATCGATGGCGTGGCCGCGGGCACCAAGCTGATCGAATCGCTCGTTGCCCTGAAGCTGCGCACCAGCAAGCACGGAGAGCTGGCAAAGCCCCTGCCCAAGCCCATCATTGGTGCACTCGAGGGCTTCACTCTCCCGCGCTAGGCCACAATCCGCGCATGCCCCGCGCCAGTTCCAAACCCTCCGCTTCCCCTGCCACCGCCGTTCCGGACGAGAACGGCGTGGCTGCAGCCGACAAGAACAGCTCCATCGAAAGCATCGCCAACGACATCGCCACCGCGATCGTCGAGAAGCGCCTGCCGCCCGGCACTTGGCTGCGCGAAGAAGCGCTGGGCCGGGTGTATTCGGTAAGCCGCACCAAGGTGCGCGCCGCGCTGCTGATGCTGTCGAAGGACAAGCTCATCGAGATGATTCCCGACAAGGGCGCCTTCGTCTGCCAGCCCTCGGTGGAAGAGGCCCGCGAGGTGTTCGCGGTGCGCCGCATCCTCGAAAGCGAAGTGGTGCGCCTGTTCATCGCCGCCGCGCGGCCGCGCGACTACCAGGTGCTGGAGCAGCACATCAAGTTCGAGCGCACCGCACTGCGCCAGACCACTACCACGGGCACTGTGCGCGAGAAGCTGCTGGGCGACTTCCACGTGGCGCTGGCCGAGGCCACCGGCAACCGCACGCTGGCCGAGCTGGTGCGTGAACTGGTCGCGCGCAGCTCGCTGATTGCGATGCTCTACCACTCGTCGAACGACCCCCATTGCTCGTCGGACGAGCACGCCGATTTCCTGCGCCTGTGCCGCAAGGGCGACGTGGAGGCAGCCGTGACGAGCATGATCGACCACCTGGAGCGCATCGAGTCCAGCCTCGAACTCGGCACCGAAAAGCCCGACCGCCAGCTCGACCTGGTCAAGGCGCTGCTCGCCTGACCCCACACGGCCGGCAGGGCCGGTGCGGCTGTCACACAACTGCGTCATGCTGTAGCCCGAATGGCTTACGCGTTTTTCCCGTGCGCAAGCGCCGCCGACGAACAACTTCCACAGCATGCCCCGGCAAACCCGGCCCAACGCCACCCCTGCCTCGCCTCCTGCGATCTCGCCCTTCTTCCAGCCCATCGTGGATCTGCGCAAGGGCACGGTCTTCGGCCATGAAGCCCTCATTCGCGGACCGACCGGCACCCCGCTCCACAGCCCGCAGGCGCTGCTTGCACTTGCCACGGCCGAGTCGCGGCTGACCGAGTTCGAGCTGCTGTGCGTGGAAGTCATCCTCGCCCAGTGGGGCCGCCTGCCCGATGCGGGCCGGCTGTTCGTGAACATGAGCGCCGACGCGCTGGTCGCGGCCATGGGCGGCGCGGGCACGGCGTGCTGGCTCGAACGCATGCTCGCGCACCACAACGTCAGCGCCCGCGACGTGACCGTGGAGCTCACCGAGCAGCGGGCCACCGGCAGCCCTGAGGCGCTTGGGCGTGCGGTCGAGACGCTGCATGCGCTGGGCGCACGTGTTGCGCTCGACGACTTCGGCGAAGGCCATTCCAACCTGCGGCGCTGGAAAGACCTGCAGCCAGACTTCGTGAAGATCGACAAGCTGCTCACCCAGGGCATCGCCAACAGCCCGCAGAGCGTGGCGCTGGTGCGCGCCATCGTCGGCTTCGGCAACGCGCTGGGCACCGAGCTCATTGCCGAGGGCGTGGAAGACGCGAAAGACCTGCACGTGCTGCGCGACCTCGGCATTGCCCACGGCCAGGGCTACCTGTTCGGCCGGCCGGCGCCGGCGCTGCAGCCGGCGCTGCCCGAGCCCATGGCGGCCACCATCCGCGACACCCGCATCGCCGTGATGCCGCACGCGTCGCAACCGTCGCAGCCCAACGTGCTGCGCAGCCTGTCGGTCATCCAGGCGCCCGCGCTCAGCCCGCAGACGCCGATCGATGAGGTCTCCGCAATCTTCCAGAAGCACCCCGAGCTGCATGCGCTCGCCGTGGTCGACAAGGGCACCCCTGTCTCGCTGATCAACCGGCAGTCGTTCATGAACGACTACGCGCGGATGTACTTCCGCGAGGTCCATGGCCGCCGCCCCTGCCTAGCCTACGGCAGCAGCACCCCGCGCATCGTGGAGCGCGAGGAGAACGTCGAGAGCCTCCTCGGCATCCTGATGTCTGAAGACCAGCGCTACCTGAGCGAAGGTTTCATCGTCACGGAGAAGAAGCGCTACGTTGGCCTGGGCACGGGCGACCAGCTCGTGCGCGCCGTGACCGAGGCGCGCATCGAGGCCGCGCGGCACGCCAATCCGCTGACCTCGTTGCCGGGCAACATCCCCATCAACATCCACATCGCGCGCCTGCTCGACAGCGGCGCCGACTTTGCTGCCTGCTATGCCGACCTGAACAACTTCAAGGTGTTCAACGACCACTACGGCTACTGGCGCGGCGACGAAATGATTTTGCTGCTCGCGCGACTGGCGACGCAGCATGCAGACGCCCATCGCGACTTCGTCGGTCACATCGGCGGCGACGATTTTCTGGTGCTGTTCCAGAGCCCTGACTGGCACCGGCGCTGCACCGCGCTGATCGACGACTTCAACCGGCAGGCGCCCGGCCTCTACGACGAAGCGGAAAGACAGTCCGGTGGCATCGACGGCGAGGACCGGCATGGCGTGGTCCGGTTCACGCCCTTCTCCACGCTGTCCATCGGCGCGGTGCGCATTCCGCCGGGAATGTTCAGCCATGCCGAGGATGTGGCGAGCGAAGCGGCCATTGCGAAGCACGATGCCAAGCAGGCGGCCTCGGGCCTCACTGTGCGCGAGGCCCGGCCGCGCGCATAGCGCAGGGATTTTTATGCGTCGATGGTCCCGGCGGCCAGCGACAGTCTTGCGGCCTTGACCGTTCGGCGAGGCCCCTGCGCGGATGCGGGTTTTCCAGAGTCTGGATTGTTGCATAAGTTGTATACAGTTTGGCGTACACAACGGGGTGTGCGCATGCCAAGCCGTGTCGCCCACCTTCCTTCTCGCCGCAGCAGGAGCCCAACGATGACGGCCGACAGTTCTCTCTCAACAGTCCATCCCGTGGACCAGCGCCTGCCTTCGGGCAAGCTCGCGGCCCTCGGCCTGCAGCACGTGCTGGTGATGTATGCGGGCGCCGTCGCGGTGCCGCTGATCGTCGGACGCGCGCTCAAGCTCACGCCCGACGAGGTCGCGCTGCTGATCTCGGCCGACCTCTTCTGCTGCGGCATCGCCACGCTGATCCAGGCGCTGGGCGCCACGCAGTTCTTCGGCATCAAGCTGCCGGTGATGATGGGCGTGACTTTCGCGTCGGTCGCGCCGATGGTCGCCATCGCCAATGCCAACCCCGGCCAGAACGGCGCGCAGCTGCTGTTCGGCGCCATCATCGGCGCGGGTGTGGTGTCGATACTGATCGCGCCGCTGGTGAGCCGAATGCTGCGCTTCTTTCCGCCAGTGGTCACCGGCACCATCATCGCGGTCATCGGCATCAGCCTGATGCGCGTAGGCATCAACTGGATCTTCGGCAACCCCGTGGGCCCGACGGCGCCCGCGCTGGTCGACCCGGTCTATGCGAAGTGGCTGGCCGAGGTGACTTCGCCCGGCAGCTCCATTCCCGCCGTGCCCAAGGGCTTCGCGATCATGCCCACGGTGCCCAACCCCAAGTACGCAGACCTTTCGGGCTTCGGCGTGGCCGCGCTGGTGCTGGTGTCGATCCTGCTGATCGTGAAGTACGCCAAGGGCTTCATCGCCAACATCTCGGTGCTGCTCGGCATCGTGATCGGCGCCGTGGTGGCCTCGATCACCGGGCTCATGACTTACGAGAAAGTGGGCAAGGCCGCGTGGGTCGACATCGTGCTGCCCTTTCACTTCGGCATGCCGCAGTTCGACCCGATCCTGATCTTGACGATGACCCTCATCATGATCGTGGTGATGATCGAATCGACCGGCATGTTCCTCGCGCTCGGTGAAATGACCGACCGCAAGATCAGCCAGAAGGACCTGGCCCGCGGCCTGCGCACCGACGGCCTGGGCACGCTGATCGGCGGCATCTTCAACACCTTTCCGTACACCAGCTTCTCGCAGAACGTGGGCCTCGTGGCCGTCACCGGCATCAAGAGCCGCTATGTGTGCGTGGCCGGCGGCGCGATCCTGATCGTGCTGGGCCTGCTGCCGAAGATGGCCGCGCTGGTCGAGTCGCTGCCCACGGTGGTGCTCGGCGGTGCGGGCCTCGTGATGTTCGGCATGGTGGCGGCCACCGGCATTCGCATTTTGTCGGGCGTGGACTTCAAGACCAACCGCCACAACGCGATGATCGTCGCGGTGTCGATCGGCATCGGCATGATTCCGCTGATCGCGCCCAACTTCAAGCAGTGGATGCCGCATGCCATTCACTCGCTGATCGAGTCGGGCATCTTGCTGGCGTCGATTGCGGCTGTGCTGCTGAACCTGTTCCTCAATGGTGCAAAGCACGACGAGCAGGCCGTGATTGCTGCGGCCAAGCAGGCCGAAGCCCACTGAGCCTTTGCTAGATCATCGCCAGCGGCCCCTTGCGCCGCGGCGGTGGGTGCAGCTGGTCGAGTTCCTCGAGAGTTGCCGCATCGAGCTTCAACTCCGCTGCCGCCAGGTTCTCCTTCAGGTGCGCGCTGCGCACCGCCTTCGGAATCGCCGCCACGCCGGGCCGCGCGATCACCGCAGCCAGCGCCAGTTGCGCGGCCGTCACGCCGAGCCGCTCGGCCAATTCGCCCAGCCCGTCGTCTTCGGCCAGCGCGCCCTGGTCGATCGGGCTGTAGGCCATCAGCGGCATGCCATGTTCGCGCAGCCAGGGCAGCAGGCTGAACTCCGGGCCGCGCTCGCCGAGCGACAAGTAAACCTGATTGGCCGCGCACTCCGGGCCATCGCCCACGGCCTGCGCCAGCTCTTCCATATCGTCGGTGTCGAAGTTGCTCACGCCCCAGTGGGCTATGCGCCCGTCTGCCACCAGCGAATGCATTGCCGCGACCGTCTCGCTCAGCGGATGGCTGCCGCGCCAGTGCAGCAGGTAGAGATCGATGGCGTCGAGCCCCAGCCGCTTCAGGCTGCGCTCGCAGGCATCGCGCGTGCCGCGCCTGCTGGCGTTGTGCGGGTAGACCTTGCTAACGACGAAGAGCTCTTCACGCCGCACGTCGCCCGCACGCAAGGCCTCGCCGATGGCCTGGCCCAGGACGGTTTCGGCACCGCCTTCGCCGTACATCTCGGCGGTGTCGATGAGGCGGTAGCCGAGCGCGATGGCCTCGCGCACCGCCTTCACTTCAGCCGCGCGATGCCCCGCGTTTTCGCCCATGCGCCAGGTGCCGAGACCGAGGACCGGCATCTCGCCGCCGGTGGGGAGTTGGAGTGTTCGCATCGGGCCATGGTACGGGGGACGCAAGGCCCTGTCAGCCCGTCGACAACGGAAGCCACACGGTCGCGAGCAGGCCGCTCCCGTCTTCACCGGCTGCCAGTTCGATCCGGCCGCCATGCTTGTTCAGCACCGAACGAACGATCGCCAACCCCAGTCCGCTGCCCGACTGCGTCTGGTCCGGGTTGCGAAAGAAGCGGTCGAACACGCGCTCGCGCAGCTCCGGCGGAATGCCCGGCCCCTGGTCCGTCACGCGCAGCACGGCCTTCGACGATTCCGGTTCGCACGCAACGCGCACGGTGACAGTGCCGCCATCCGGGCTGTACTTGATGGCGTTCTCGATGAGATTGCTCACCATCGAGATCAGGCTCTCGCGTTCGCCGAACACCAGCACCGCGCCTTCGGACACGAAGTCCAGCCCGATGCCGCGCACGCGTGCAAGGTCCTCCACAAACGGGATGCGTTCCTGCACCAGCGCATCGAACGCGAGCCGCATGGGCACCGCGTCCTGCGGCATCTCGTCGCTGCGCATCAACTGCTGCAGCTGGCCCACCAGCCGCGCGGCGCGGTCGTTGCTGCGCAGCAGGTTGATCATGAGTTCGCGCTGGCCCGCGTCGGCGGTCTGTTCCTTCAGCGCTTCGACATTCACGCGCATCGCATCGAGCGGCGTGCGCAGTTCATTCGCTGCATCGGCGATCAGCACGCGCTCGCGCGAGGCCCGGTCGCGCACGCTGCGCAGCAGGCCGTTGATGCTGCGCACCAGCGGCTGCAGCTCCTTGTGCCGCGGTTCGAAGCTCAGCGGCGTCAGGTCGGCCGGGCCACGCTCGGCAGTCTCTTGCGTTACCTGCCGCCAGGGCCGCAGCGCGAACAGCACCGACAGCCACGCCGGAAAGACGAGAAACGGCAGGCTGATGGCCAGCGGCAGCAGGTAGTAGCTGCGGTGGTCGACGGTGAAGCTGAAACGCAGGACTTTCGGCTCGGCCAGCAGCACGCGGGTGTCGAGCGATGGCGAAGTCATCATGCGCGCGCGCCACACGCGCTCGCCGACGCGCACGCTCTCCACCCGACCCGGCACTGCCGTGTGCATGACCGGCGCGGCAGCTGTGGAGTTGAAGATGAGCCGCCCCCGCTGCCACACCTGCATGACGGGCGCCTTGTCCGTCTCCGAACTGAAGTCACCCGAGGTTTCGAGCAGCGCCATGTCGAAGGCCTTCAGGGCCTCCTGCTGACGGGCGGGGTCGGCCGCGAGGTTCTGCGCAATCGTGATGACGCTATCGAAGATCTTGTCGTAGCGCACCAGATCCGTCACGCGGTTGGAGTCGTACAGGAACAGCGCCAGGATGGCGCCCCACAGCAGCACGACCACTGCGATCTGCGCCAGCAGCAGGCGCCGCAGCAGCGAGGGCTGCAACCACCGTTTCCAGCGCCGGGCAAGCGCCGTCATGGCGACAGGCAAAAGATTCATGGTCCTCCAGGCGGCGGTCTCTGCGGAGCGCATCGCAAGCGCGTGGAGTATCCGGCACGCCCGCGCCGAGGGCTTCAGAAAACCTTCATGAACCGGTTGTCGGAGCCGGCAAGCGGTCGGTCGCGGATGCTTGTCGCCTTCTAATTTTCTGAAGTCAAAGTCAATTTAATGACAAGAAATTCTCGGAATCCCCTGCGAAGGCATTCCGCTTTGCCTTCTGATTTTGTCAATGCCATTTGAGTGCCAACCCCCTCTTCAGGCCCGGTTCTCGCTTCTAGAATTTTTTGGCAAGCCCCGCGTCACGAGCGCTGGTGCACCGAACGAAACGAACTTGGAACAGGTTGAGTCAATGCAGAAAAAGCACAGGATTGCCGTCATTCCCGGAGACGGCATCGGCGTCGAGGTCATGCCCGAAGGGTTGCGCGTACTCGATGCGGTCGGTCGCCGCTTCGGCATCGATTTCTCGTACGACCACTTCGACTGGGGCTCCGACCACTATGTGCGCACCGGCCTGATGATGCCGGCCGACTGGGCCGACAAGATCCAGGGCCACGACGCGATCTATTTCGGTGCGGTGGGTGCGCCCGACAAGGTGCCCGATCACATCGCCGTGTGGGGCCTGCTCATCAAGATCCGCCGTGACTTTGACCAGTACGTCAACCTGCGCCCTGTGCGCCTGATGCCCGGCGTGCCTGGCCCGCTGGCGCACCGCAAGCCCGGTGACATCGACTTTCTGGTGGTGCGCGAGAACACCGAGGGCGAGTACACCTCGGTGGGTGGGCGCCTGTTCGAAGGCACGCCGCGCGAGATGGCAATCCAGGAGGCCGTGTTCACCCGCACCGGCGTGGACCGCATCATCGACTACGCGTTCCAGCTCGCCAATCGCCGCAAGCGCAAGAACCTGGTGGCCGCCACCAAATCGAACGGCATCTCGATCACCATGCCCTATTGGGACGAGCGCCTGGCCGAGATCGCCACGCGCTACCCCGACGTGGCGACGAGCAAGTACCACATCGACATCCTGTGCGCGCATTTCGTGCAGCACCCCGACTGGTTCGACGTGGTGGTGGCTTCCAACCTGTTCGGAGACATCCTCTCCGACCTGGGCCCGGCCTGCACCGGCACCATCGGCATCGCGCCCTCGGCCAACCTGAACCCCGAGCGCAAATTCCCGTCGCTGTTCGAACCGGTGCACGGCTCGGCGCCCGACATCGCGGGCAAGGGCATCGCCAATCCGATCGGCCAGATCTGGTCGGCCGCGCTGATGCTCGACCATCTGGGCAACAACGACCCCGTGTACGCAGAGGCTTCGGCTGCGGTGATCTCGGCCATCGAGACTGTGCTGAGCGAAGGTCCGCGTACTCGCGACATGGGTGGTACTGCAAACACCGTTGATGTGGGCCGTGCGATTGCGAGCTGTATCTCGGCATGAAATCTTGCTCTTGTTCAGGGCGCGATCACGCCGACGGGGTACCTTGCTCCGCGAATGTCCCCCGGCCTTCGGCCTCCTCCTTTATTTCGCTGCGCAAGGCACCCCATCGACGTGATCGTTCAGCGCAGCGCTTAAACCTCCGGCACAACGGCAGCGCTCATGTGCGAATGGCACCGGGTGCTCCCCGCAGCGAAATAAAGGAGGAGCCGAAGGCGGGGGACATTCGCGGAGGGGAGCACCCGGTGCCATTCGCACTCGCCCTGAACAAGAACACCCAACGACACAACGCAGAGCGGAGTCACTGAAATGGGCCTGTTCCTGCTGAAACGCACACTGACGCTCATCGGCACCCTGGTGGGCGCATCCATCATCGTGTTCCTGGTGCTGGAGATTCTTCCGGGCAATGCAGCGCAGATGCTGATGGGACCGGATGCCTCTCCTGAAGCCGTCGCAGCGCTGGCAACCAAGCTGGGCCTCGACTTGCCCGCATGGACACGCTACTGGCACTGGATCGGCGGCCTGCTCACCGGCAACCTCGGCGACAGCTACGCCTACAGCTCGCCGGTGCTCGACCTGATCCTGGAGCGCCTCGCGCTCACCGTGCCGCTCGCCATGCTGGCGATGGCCCTCACCGTCGTGATTGCGCTGCTCGTCGGCGTTACGGCCGCTGCGCGCCACAACAAGCTCGGCGACGTCGGCCTGATGGGCATGGCCCAGGTCGGCATCGCGATCCCGAATTTCTGGTTCGCCATCCTGCTGATCCTCGTGTTCTCGGTGCAGCTGCAGTGGTTCTCCGCTGGCGGCTTCGAGGGATGGGGCGAAGGCATCTTCTCGGGCATCAAGTCGCTGCTGCTGCCGGCACTGTCTCTTGCCGTCGTTCAAGCCGCGATCCTCGCGCGCATCACGCGCTCGGCCGTGCTCGAAGTGATGCGCGAAGACTTCGTGCGCACCGCCCGAGCCAAGGGTGTCTCGCAGCGCGCGGTGCTGTGGACCCACGTGCTGCGCAACGCCATGATCCCCGTCATCACCGTGATGGGCATGCAGTTCTCCGAGCTGCTGGCCGGCACCATCGTGGTGGAGAACGTGTTCTACCTGCCGGGCCTGGGCCGCCTGATCTTCCAGGCCATCAGCAACCGCGACCTGATCGTGGTGCGCAACTGCGTGATGCTGCTCGCGGCCATGGTGGTCATCGTGAATTTCGTGGTCGACGTGCTGTATGCCGTGATCGACCCGCGCATCAAGGCCAGCGACATATGAGCACCCTTGCTATTCCAAGTCCAGGCGCTGCTGCGCTCAAGGTCCCCGGCTTCTGGCAGCGCGCACTGAAGCACCGAAGCTTCGTCATCGGCGGCGTGCTTGCCGCCCTGCTGCTCCTGGCCGCCCTCGTGTCCTTCGTGTGGACGCCTTGGTCGCCCTATGCGATGGACATGCCGAACAAGATGCAGGCCCCTTCGGCCTCGCACTGGCTCGGCACCGATGCGTTCGGCCGCGACGTGGCTTCGTTGCTGCTGGTCGGTGCGCGCGCGTCCATCCTCGTCGGCGTGATCGCAGTCGGTATCGGCCTGGTGGTCGGCACCGCCTTGGGCCTGCTCGCGGCTGCAAAACGCGGCTGGGTCGAAGAAGCGGTGATGCGGCTGTCGGACTTCACGCTGGCCTTCCCTGCGATCCTGTCGGCCATCATGATGACCGCCGTGTTCGGCGCGGGCATCGTGAATGCCATCGTGGCCATCGGCATCTACAACATTCCGACCTTCGCGCGCATCACGCGCGCTTCTGCCAACGCGATCTGGTCGCGCGAGTACGTCGCCGCCGCACGCGCCTGCGGCAAGGGCCCGTTCGCAATCACGATGCAGCACGTGCTGCCCAACATCTCGGCCGTGCTGATCGTGCAGATCACGATCCGCTTCGCCATCGCCATCCTGGCCGAAGCCGCCCTCTCCTACCTCGGCCTGGGCACGCAACCGCCGCAACCCTCGTGGGGTCGCATGCTCAGCGAGGCGCAGACCCTCATGTTCCAGCAGCCGCTGCTGGCCGTCTTCCCCGGCATGGCGATCGCCCTCGCAGTGCTCGGGCTGAACCTCCTTGGCGACGGGCTGCGCGACCTGCTCGACCCCCGCCTCGCCAGAGCCCGGTAAGCGCCATGCCCCTCCTCGAAGTCAACAACCTCCAGATTGGCCTGCAGACCCAGCGCGGTCCGGCGCAGGCCGTGCGCGGCATTTCGTTCTCGCTGGAGCGCGGCGAAACGCTGGGCATCGTCGGCGAATCGGGCTGCGGCAAGTCGATCACCGTGATGTCGCTCATGGGCCTGCTGCCGTCCAGCGCCAAGGTCGCGGGCAGCATCAAGCTCGACGGGCAGGAGCTCGTCGGCCTGCCCGAAAAGCAGATGTGCCAGATCCGCGGCAACCGCATCGGCATGATCTTCCAGGAACCGATGACGGCGCTGAATCCGGTGCACACCATCGCGCGCCAGGTCGGCGAGCCGCTGCAACTGCATCGCGGGCTGACGAAGGCGCAGGCGCGCAAGGAAGCACTGAGCCTGCTCGACCGCGTGGGCATTCCCGATGCGGCCTCGCGCCTTGATGCCTATCCGCACCAGTTCTCCGGCGGGCAGCGTCAGCGCATCGGCATCGCCATGGCGCTCGCCTGCGGGCCCGACCTGCTGATTGCCGATGAGCCCACCACGGCGCTCGACGTGACCATCCAGAAACAGGTGCTCGACCTGATCCAGGGCCTGGTCAAGGAAATGGGCATGGCGCTGATCCTGATCTCGCACGACCTCGGCGTGATCGCCAACAGCGTGCAGCGCATGCTCGTGATGTACGGCGGCAGCGCAGTGGAGAGCGGCCCGACCGACACGGTCTTTGCCGGCCGTGCACATCCCTACACGCGCGGCTTGTTCGCTGCGCGGCCCGCCATCGGCGCAGTGCGCGCCGGCCGCTTGCCGACCATTCGCGGCAGCGTACCCGAGCTGGTCGACATGCCCCGGGGCTGCGCCTTTGCCGGCCGCTGCGCCCACACCATCGACCTGTGCCAGAGCACGCGCCCCCAAGCCACGATGCTGCCGAACGACCACACGGTGCGCTGCCTGCGGCTGGGCGAAATCGCCGCGTTGAATGCCAAGGCGGCCACCGCATGAGCAAGCCCACCACCGCCGGCCAGCCCCTGCTGGCCGTGAACAACCTCTACCGCCATTACGCGCTGCCGCGCGAAAAGCTCTTCGGCCCGCCGCCCACCGTCAAGGCGCTCAACGGCGTGAGCTTCGAGGTGCAGGCCGGCAAGAGCGTGGGCATCGTC
>NZ_FNPM01000047.1:0-1375 GCF_900107295.1 Variovorax sp. YR266 | reverse complement strand
TGATCATGCAGACCGGAGCTGCGTCCTCGAGCATGAAGGCCAGACGGTCCCTGGGGTAGTCCACGTCCAGGGGCAGGTAGGCAGCGCCGGCCTTGAGGATGGCCAGCAGGCTGACGACGAGCTCCAGGGATCGAGGCAGCGCAAGGGCGACGAAGCGCTCGGGTCCCACGCCGCGAGCGATGAGGTGGTGAGCGATCTGGTTGGCGCGTGCGTTGAGCTCGGCGTAGCTCAGGCGCTGGTCCTCGAAGACGAGGGCGATGGCCTCTGGGGTGCGGGCGGCCTGCTGCTCGAAGAGCGCGGGCAGGGTCGACTCGGCCACGGGGTGCGCGGTGTCGTTCCATCCGAGCAGGATCTGCTGGCGCTCCTCGGGCGCGAGGATCTCGATGCGTCCGATGGGCTGGGAGGGGTCGGCGACCACGGCCTGCAGCACCCGCTGCAGGCGCAGCACGAGCTGCTCCACGGTGGCCAGATCGAACAGGTCGGTGGCGAACTCCACCCGGGCGGCAATGCCCTGCGCCGAGCCGTCCTTGTCGCGCTGCTCCCACAGGGCGAAGGACAGGTCGAACTTGGCCGTGTGGTTGCGCACAGGCTCGCCCGTGGCCACCAGATCCGGCAGCGCGAAGCTGGCGCGGGCGTTGTTCTGCAGCACCAGGGCCACCTGGAACAGCGGATGGCGCATCATCGAGCGCGTGGGGTTGAGCACCTCCACCAGCCGCTCGAAGGGCAGGTCCTGGTGCGCATAGGCGCTCAGGTCGGTGTTGCGCACGCGCGCGAGCAACTCGCGGAAGCCGGGGTTGCCCGAGGTGTCGGTGCGCAGCACGAGCGTGTTGACGAAGAAGCCCACGAGATCGTCCAGGGCCTCGTCGGTGCGCCCGGCAATGGGACTGCCCAGTGCGATGTCGGTGCCCGCGCCCATGCGGGTGAACAGCGCCGCGAGTGCGGCCTGCAGCACCATGAACAGGCTGGCCTGCCCGTCCCTGGCGAGGGTGAGCAGACCCTGGTGCACCTCGGCGGGGACCGTGAACGCCATGCTCTGTCCGCGGTAGCTGGAGACGGCGGGGCGTGGCCTGTCGGTGGGCAGCTCCAGTTGCTCGGGCAGCCCGGCCAGGGTGTGCTGCCAGTAGGCCAGCTGGCGCGCTGAGGTGCTGTGTGCGTCAGTCTCGTCACCCAGCAGTTCGCGCTGCCAGAGGGTGTAGTCGGCGTACTGCACCGGCAGCGCAGTCCATGCAGGGGCCTTGCCCTGGCAGCGTGCGGCATAGGCGGTGGACAGATCGCGCGCCAGCGGTGCGATCGACCAGCCGTCGCTGGCGATGTGGTGGCACAGCAGCAGCAGGACATGCTGCTGGGGGTCGAGACGGAACAGCCACGCGCGCAG
>NZ_FNPM01000048.1:0-1043 GCF_900107295.1 Variovorax sp. YR266 | reverse complement strand
AGGTCGCCGGTGCGGTACATGCGGCTGCCGGGGGCACCCAGGGGGTTGGCGATGAATCGCTCGGCGCTCAGGCCGGGGCGGTTCAGGTAGCCGCGCGCCAGGCCGGCGCCTGCGATGTAGAGCTCGCCGGCCACGCCCGCGGGCACGGGCTGCAGCTGCGCATCGAGCACGTACACCTGCGTGTTCCAGATCGGGCGGCCGATGGGTGGCACCTCAGGCCATTCGCTCACTGCGTCGGGAAGGCTGTACGCCGTCACGACATGGGTCTCGGTCGGGCCGTAGTGGTTGTGCAGCCGTCGCTGAGGAAAGCGTGCAAACGACTTGGCGACCGATGCGCTCAGTTGCAGCGCTTCGCCAGCCTGGAACACCTGGAGCGAATCGCTCAAACCGTCTTCGGATTCCGATTCGCACAGAAGATCGAGCACGATGTTCGGAATAAAGAAGTCGGTCACGCCGCTCCGCTTGCACCACTTCAGGAAATCCGACGTGTTGCTTCGAATCTCGTTCGTGGGAATGGCCAGCGTCTTGCCGGTGCACAGCGTCGAGAGGATTTCCTGGGCGGAGACGTCGAAGCTCAGCGACGTGAATTGCGCGACGGTGGATGTGCCCGAGGACTGGTCTGTGCCCGCATGCCAGGAGAACAGGTTCGATAGCGGCGCGACGGACATGACGACGCCCTTGGGCTTGCCTGTGGACCCCGAGGTGTAGATGACGTAGGCGGGGTTGGAAGGGGCCAGGGGCCGGGTGCGCTGGGCGTCGGTGGGGTTGGCGCGAGAGCGTGCGGCGATGGCCTGGCTCACCGCCTGTGCATCCAGCAGCAGGGTGGGCACGCCCGCAGGCAGGAGGTCGGCGGTGGCGGAGTCGCTGATCATGCAGACCGGAGCTGCGTCCTCGAGCATGAAGGCCAGACGGTCCCTGGGGTAGTCCACGTCCAGGGGCAGGTAGGCAGCGCCGGCCTTGAGGATGGCCAGCAGGCTGACGACGAGCTCCAGGGATCGAGGCAGCGCAAGGGCGACGAAGCGCTCGGGTCCCACGCCGCGAGC
>NZ_FNPM01000049.1:0-1024 GCF_900107295.1 Variovorax sp. YR266 | reverse complement strand
GCTGCTGGGCCAGCGTGGCCTCGGACACGTCGAGCACCTGCAGCACCGGTCGCGCGTCTTCCTCAGGAAGAACCGCCTGCTGTGCCACATCGTCCGTGTCGGGGAAGATGGTGCGCAGGCTCTCGTGGCGCGCGGCGACATCGCACAGGGCCTGTGCCAGGGCCTCGCCATCGAGGGGGCCGGCCAGGCGCAGTGCCAGGGGGATGTTGTAGGTGGCGCTGGGCCCGTCCAGGCGGTACAGGAACCACAGGCGCTGCTGCGCGAAGGACAGAGGGACTTGTGCAGGCCTGGGCATGGCGCGCAGGGACATCCGGGCAACTTGTGCGTTGCCCAGGGCGCGCGTGAGTTGCGCGATGGTGGGCGCCTCGAAGAGCGCGCGGATGGCCAGCTCGACGTTGAGGGTGGAGCGCGCGCGGCTGATGAGCTTGGTGGCCAGCAGGGAGTGGCCGCCGAGGTCGAAGAAGTTGTCGTCGATGCCGACCTGGGGCAGGTGCAGGATCTCTGCGAAGAGGGCCGCGAGGATCTCCTCCTGGGGGGTGCGTGGTGCGCGGATGGATCGCGGGGTGAAGTCCGGCGCGGGCAGTGCCTTGCGGTCGAGCTTGCCGTTGGGGGTCAGCGGCAGAGCTTGCAGGACCACGATGGCCGCGGGGACCATGTAGTCGGGCAGGGACTGCGAGAGGCTGCGGCGCAGCGCGGCGGTGTCGATGAGGGCCTCGGCGGCCGAGTCGGTGGCCTCTGGCACCACATAGCCCACGAGCTGCTTGTGGCCGGGAGAGTCCTCGCGGGCGATGACGGCGGCCTGTGCGACCAGGGGCAGGCGTGCGAGTGCGGCCTCGATCTCGCCGGGCTCGATGCGAAAGCCTCGGATCTTGACCTGCTGGTCGGCGCGTCCGAGGAAGTCGAGCACGCCGTCTGCGCGCCATCGTGCGAGGTCGCCGGTGCGGTACATGCGGCTGCCGGGGGCACCCAGGGGGTTGGCGATGAATCGCTCGGCGCTCAGGCCGGGGCGGTTCAGGTAGCCGCG